>NZ_JBVPZA010000008.1:0-220321 GCF_055703065.1 Hydrogenophaga sp. L310 | reverse complement strand
CTTGCCCCTGAAAAGTGGAGTTCTTAGTCCTTGTTGAAAATACCGACAAGGAGTCAAGGAATGACAGCAGCAAAGCAGGTGCGTGCGCAGTACACGCAGGAGTTCAAGTTGGAGGCGGTCCGTCAGGTGAGCGCCGGTCAGGCCATTGCTGTGGTGGCCAAGGTGTTGGGGATCCCCAAGGCCAGTCTGGGCAATTGGGTTCGCCAGGCAGCCAAAGGCGCGTTGAGCGGCGCTGGGGGCGATAACAAGGCCGTGGGGGTCTCGCCCGAGCAGATGGAGATAGCGCGTTTGCGAGCGGAAGTTGCGCGCCTGAGGATGGAGCGCGACATCGCAAAAAAAGCCGCGGCGTACTTCGCGCAGGACACGCTGCGAGGTACGCCTGGATTCACCAAATGAGGCAGCAGTACCCGGTGAGCGTCTCCTGCGGCGTGCTGGAGGTCAGCGCCAGCGGCTACTTCAACTGGCTGCGCCGCCCACAGGACATCGCTGGCAGGCCCGGCGGGCGCCACAGCGACGAAGCACTGCTGGCACACATCCGCGCCATCCACGCCGAGGTCAAGGGGGAATACGGCTGGCCTCGGATGCACAAGGAACTGCTGGCCAGGGGCATCCGGGTGGGCAAGGACAGGGTGCGCAAGTTGATGCAGCAGCACGGTATCCGTGCCAGAACCAAGCGCAAGTTTGTGGTCACCACCGACAGCCGCCACAGTCTGCCGGTGGCACCAGACCTGGTGCAGCGGCGCTTTACCCCCGAGGCACCCAACCAGCTGTGGAGTGGAGACATCACCTACATCGCCACCGACGAGGGCTGGCTGTACCTGGCTGCGGTCATCGACCTGTTCAGCCGTCAGGTGGTGGGCTGGAGCCTGCAGCCGCACATGCAGGCGGGCCTGGTCAAGGACGCGCTGGCCATGGCGTGGTGGCGGCGGCGCCCGCCGACTGGTCTGATATTCCACAGCGACAGGGGCAGCCAGTATTGCAGCGGCGAATTCCAGGATGCTTTGAAAGACTGGAAGATGCGTTCCTCGATGAGCAGGAAGGGCAACTGCTGGGACAACGCGCCGACCGAGAGCTTCTGGGGCCGCCTGAAAACGGCCAGCGTGCATGGGCACAAGTTCGCCACGCGAGAGCAGGCCAAACAGGCTGTGATGGACTGGATGGCTTTCTACAATCACCGCCGGCTTCATTCCTCGCTGGGCTACCTCAGCCCGATGCAGTTCGAGCAACGCTGGTACGAGGCACAGCGCAAAAAGGCCGCGTAATCGTCGGGCTAAGAGCTACACCAAACGAGGGCAAGGTCATGCAGCTCGAACATGACGGCGTCGGCGTCTTCCTGCGTGAGCAGGTCGGGGATGTGGAAGCGGGTTTCGGGCATGGGTGCTACTTTCTAACTGGTCGCAATATAAATTTGCATTTATATTTCAAATTAAATATAATACCAACTTGAGCCGAGTTCGGTGGCATCCGCCAACCCACGCGGCCCAGCCGGCGGCATCCCGAGCCCCGGTCAGCTCCGACGCCATTCGGTCTTGATGTTCTGTTGAGCTGCAGACACCACGCTCCCCTATTCAGCTTGGCGCAGATTCGCTTCGGTTCAGGCCGTGTGCATCTTCGCAAACAACCGTTCCTGCGGTATCCATCGGACGCTGCATTTTTCATGCGCTGTCGGGCTCGGCCTGGCTGTGGCGCAATTTCTCTGAAAGGCTCTGACATGAGCACGAAACTTTACGTGGGCAACCTGCCCTATTCCATCGACGACGCCATCCTGCGCAACAACTTCACCGAGTTTGGTGGCGTGACGTCGGCCAAGGTCATGATGGACCGCGACACCGGTCGTTCCAAGGGCTTCGGCTTTGTGGAAATGTCCACCAGCGAACAGGCCGATGCCGCGATCCAGAGCCTCAACGGCATGTCGGTTGACGGCCGCTCGATCGTGGTGAACATCTCGCGCCCGAAAGAGCCGAGCACCGGCGGCTACGGCGGTGGTGACCGCGGTGGACGCGGCGGCTACTGAGCGCTCGCGCATCAGTTCAGAAAACCGGCCTTTGGGCCGGTTTTTTTTCGTCTGCTGTTTTTGCCGGTCAGGCCACGGCCCGCTCCAGCGCCTGGTCGATGTCCCACAGGATGTCGTCGATGTGCTCCAGCCCGACGGAGATGCGCACCATGTCGGGCGGCACGCCGGCCGCGAGCTGCTGGGCCGCGTCGAGCTGGCGGTGGGTGGTGCTGGCGGGGTGGCTGATGAGGGTGCGCGTGTCGCCGATGTTGACGAGGTGGCTCATGAACTGCGCGCTTTCGATGAACTTCACGCCTTGTTCGAGCCCACCTCTCACGCCGAACGCGAGCAGGCCCGAGGCGCCGCGCATCTGCTTTTTCATGAGGTCGTGCTGCGGGTGGTCAGGCAAGCCGGGGTAGTTGACCCAGCCCACGCGCGGGTCGTCCTTCAGGTACTGCGCCACGGCGAGCGCGTTGCTGCAGTGGCGCTCCATGCGCAGCGGCAGCGTCTCCACGCCCTGCAGGATCTGCCAGGCGCTGGTGGGCGAGAGTGCGGCGCCGAAGACGCGCAGGCCTTCCATGCGGCAGCGCATGGTGAAGCCGAAATCGCCAAAGGTTTCGTAGAACTTCACGCCGTGGTAGCCGGGGCTGGGCTCGGTCATGCCGGGGAACTTGCCGTTGTCCCACGGGAACTTGCCACTCTCGACCACCACGCCGCCGAGCGTGGTGCCGTGGCCGGCGAGGTATTTGGTGGCGCTGTGCACGACGATGTCGGCGCCGTGTTTCAGCGGGTTGCAGAGGAAGGGGCTGGGCACCGTGTTGTCCACGATCAGCGGCAGGCCGTGCGCGTGCGCCACGTCGGCCACGGCCGCGATGTCGAGCACCACCATGCTGGGGTTGCCCAGCGTCTCGGCGAACACGGCGCGCGTGTTGGGGCGGATGGCGGCGGCGAAAGCGTCGGGGCTGGTGGCGTCGACGAAACTGGTGTCGATGCCGAACTTCTTGAGATTCACCGCGAGCATGGTGACGCTGCCGCCATACAACGCACCGGCCGCGACGACGTGGTCGCCGGCCTGCAGCAGCGTGGTGAGCGCCAGCGCTTCGGCCGCCATGCCGCTGGCGGTGGCCACGGCGGCGCGCCCGCCCTCCAGCGCCGCCACACGCTCTTCGAGCGCGGCGACGGTGGGGTTGGAGAGGCGCGAGTAGACGTTGCCGAAGGTCTGCAGGTTGAACAGGCTGGCCGCGTGTTCGGCGCTGTCGAAGACGAAGCTGGTCGTCTGGTAGATCGGCAGGGCGCGCGCGCCGGTGGCGGCGTCGGGAATCTGGCCGGCGTGGATGGCCAGGGTTTCGGGCTGGAAGCTGCGGTCGGCCATGGTGTCAGCCCTGCTTCGGCCGGTGGGCCGAGATGACCTGGGTGTTCACCCCGGCCCAGTTGAGCCCGCCGAACAGGCGCGCGTGTTCGATCTTGACGCAGCGGTCCCAGATCGAGTCCATGCCCGCTTCGGTGGCGATGCGGTCGGCTTCTTCGCTCATCAGACCGAGTTGTTGCCACAAGGTTTTGGCGCCGATGGCGACGGCGCTGCGTGCCACGGCCGGGATTTCTTCGGCCTTGCGGAACACGTCGACCATATCGACCGGGAAAGGAATGTCTTCCAGCCGCGCATAGCTCTTTTCACCGAGGATCTCGGGGTAGCGCGGGTTCACCGGCACGATGCGGTAACCGTGCTCCTGCAGGTATTTGGCGGCGAAGTGGCTGGGGCGGTGCCATTCGGCCGAGAGGCCGACCACGGCGATGGTGCGGTCGCGCGCGAGGATGCGGCGCAGGGTGGGGATGTCGTCTTGCATGGTGCACACACAATAACGGCATGGCGACCGAACGCAAGGCCCTGCCTGTCATCAACCCGACGCGCTGCACCGGCTGCGGCTGGTGCGTGGGCGTGTGCCCGCCGCATGTGCTCTCGCTGGAGACGGCCCCGAACTGGCAGAAAAAGAGCACGCTGCACGACGCGGCGGGCTGCACCGGTTGCGCG
This sequence comes from Hydrogenophaga sp. L310, assembly GCF_055703065.1. Lineage (NCBI taxonomy): Bacteria > Pseudomonadati > Pseudomonadota > Betaproteobacteria > Burkholderiales > Comamonadaceae > Hydrogenophaga > Hydrogenophaga sp. L310. Next base: position 216,299 of record NZ_JBVPZA010000008.1, on the reverse strand, counting down.
AAGTGCGTGCTGAAGTGCCCGTTCGACGCGATCACGATGGTGCGCGTCACCGACGAAGCGCCACGCCTGAAAACCGCCTAGCATCGACCGCACCCGGCGGGCAAAGGGCGGTCGCGGCCGATCCGGTACGGCTACTGCCCCACGGCCTGCCGGGCCAGCTTGAGAAAACGCGCGCGGTCGGCGTCACCCAGCGACGGCAGGATGTGATCCTGCAGGTTCCGCACGACCGGGACCAGCGCCTTGAAGATGCGTTGCCCTTCGGGGGTCAGCGACAGTTCGCGCGCCCGGCGGTCACGCTCGCTGACGACGCGACGCACCCAGCCCTTCTGTTCCAGGCGCTCGATGACGCCGCCGATGGTGGCGCGGTCGTAGGCGATCATTTCGGCCACCCGCGCCTGGTCCGTGCCAGGCTGGTTGTGGATCGCGTCGAGCGCCGCAAACTGCACCGGCGTCAGATCAAAACCCGCGGCCTGCGTGCGCTGCACGAAGACCAGGGTGGACTGCTGGTGCAAGCGGCGGATCAGATGCCCGGCCATGTCGAGTGAGTCCATCCACGCGCTCCATATCAAGGTTCATGTGCACACCGGCGTGCCTCAGCGATGCCGTTTTGATAAGTATACGTACCGTCTTGACAAATAATAGTAAGCATAGATATCATTTACCCACACACCCAGCGTTCACGGTGCGATTCAACCCAGGAGACAACCCATGCAGTTCTACAAAGATGGCTTCCGCGGCGGCAACCCCGACGTCAAGCAGGCCGCGCCCAACCGCCGCAACCGGGGCGTCAACGAACCCCTCCCGGAAAAGGTCGACGTGCTGATCGCCGGCACCGGCCCGGCCGGCCTGTGCCTCGCCGCCCAGCTCGCGCAGTTCCCGGATATCGAGACGATGATCGTCGAGCGCATGCCCACCAACATCATCAAGGGCAAGGCCGACGGCATCAACACGCGCACCATGGAAATGTTCCAGGCCTTCGGTTTCGCCGACAAGGTCAAGCGCGAAACCTACTGGGTGAACCAGACCAACTTCTGGATGCCCGACCCCGTCAACCCGCAGCACATCAAGCGCGTCTGCCGGGTGCAGGACGTGGCCGACGACAGCTCGGAAATGCCGCACATCCTGATCAACCAGGCGCGGCTGCACGAGCTGTTCCTCGAAGTGATGGCGAATTCGCCCTCGCGCCTGGCGCCCGACTACAGCTGGGAGATCGTGAGCCTGACGGTGGACCCGACCACCGACGACCACCCGGTGACGGTGACGCTCAAGGACGCCAGCGGTGTGAACTGGTGGGCCACGCGCACGGTGCGGGCGAACTACGTGGTCGGCTGCGACGGCGCCCACTCCGCCGTGCGCAAAGCCATCGGCGGCGAACTGCACGGCGACGCCGCGCACCAGGCCTGGGGCGTGATGGACATCCTGGCCAACACCGACTTTCCCGACGTGCGCCAGAAGTGCCTGATCTCGTCGGCCAGCGAAGGCAACGTGCTGATCCTGCCGCGCGAGGGTGGCTACGTGTTCCGCATGTACGTGGAGCTCGACAAGCTCAAGGACGGCGAGAAAGCCGCGAGCCGCAAGTTCACGCAGGACGACATGATCGCGGCGGCCAACCGCATCATCCAACCCTACTCGATCGACGTGAAGGAAGTGGTCTGGTGGTCGATCTACGACATCGGCCACAGCCTCACCGACAAGTTCGACGACGTGCCCGAAGGCTCGGACCGTTGCCCCCGCGTGTTCACCGCCGGCGACGCCTGCCACACCCACTCGCCCAAGGCCGGGCAGGGCATGAACGTCTCGATGCAGGACACCTTCAACCTGGGCTGGAAGCTGGTGCACGTGCTGCAGGGCCGCGCCGACGCCAGCCTGCTGCGCAGCTACTCCAAAGAACGCCTGACCGAAGCCAAGCGCCTGGTCGAGACCGACCACGAGTGGTCACGCATCATGTCGGCGCCCACCACCCAGGCCGAGCGCGACGGCACCGAGGAGCCGCGCATCATCCGCCAGTTCAAGGCCAACCTCGAATTCACTGGCGGCACCGCGGTGAAGTACGACACCTCCACCCTGTTCGCGCCGCCGACGCACCAGGCGCTCGCCCAAGGCGAAGAGATCGGCCGCCGCTTCCACTCCGCTCCCGTGGTGCGCCTGTCCGACGCCAAACAGATGCAGCTCGGCCACGCCGCCGAAGCCGACGCGCGCTGGCGCATCTACGCCTTCGCGGGCAAGGCCGACAACTCCAACCCGGGCTCGGCGATCCACAAACTCGCGGACTGGCTGGAGACCGACCCGAAGTCCCCGGTGGTGAAACACACCCGCCCGGGCGAAGACATCGACGCGGTGATCGACGTGCGCGCCGTGTTCCAGCAGACCTTTCACCAGCTCGCCTACGAGCACATGCCCTCACTGCTCAAGCCCCGGACCGGCCGGCTCGGCCTGCAGGACCACGAGAAGATCTTCTGCGTCGACCACAAAGGCGCGGGCGACATCTATGACATGCGGGGGATTGACCGCGAACGCGGTTGCCTGATCGTCGTGCGTCCGGACCAGTACATCGCGAATGTGTTGCCACTGGACGGGTTTGACGAACTGTCGGCGTTTTTCGCTGGGGTGCTGCGCTGAGGTAACGGGTACCGGGACATGGGCTGAGCACCCCGCACACTTCGGCGCAGACCGAAGCATGCGGGGGCCGGCCGGCCGCACAGTGGACACCTGTTCCACACCCGTGCACGACCCCATGGCCAACACCCCCATCACCTGCTTCATCCGCTACCAGACCGACCCCTTCCAGCGCGACGCCTTCCGCCGCTACGCCGAGGCCTGGGGCCGCATCATTCCCCGCTGCGGCGGAAATCGTGACCTCGAGCCCGCGCGCTGCTGCGCGCGCCCCTACCCCGCCGGACCAGCTGCTGCGCCGTCATGCACAAACCGTCCGTCCACCAGTTCGAGCACGCGGTCGCAGCGGGCGGCCAGTCGCGGGTCGTGCGTCACCACCAGAAAGGACGTCTTCAGCTCGGCATGCATCTGCCGCATCAATGCGAAGACTTCTTCGGCCGAGACCGTGTCCAGGTTGCCGGTGGGCTCGTCGGCCAGCACCAGCGGGGGTTCGAGCACCAGTGCACGCGCGATCGCCACGCGCTGCTGCATGCCGCCGGACAACTCGCCCGGGCGCTTGCCCATCGCATCGCCCAGACCGACGGCGGCCAGCACGGCACGCGCCCGTTCGCGCTGGGCCGGGGTGATGCGGCCCTCGCGCATCAGGGCGGGCAAAGTCACGTTCTCCAGCGCGCTGAAGGCGGGCAGCAGGTGGTGGAACTGGAAGATGAAGCCCAGCGTGGAGCGCCTGCGCAGCGTGAGCGCGGCGTCGTCAAGGTCGCTCACCTCTTCGCCATCGATGCGGTAGCTGCCGGCCGTCATGTGCTCGAGCAGGCCCACGATGTTCAGGAGCGTGCTCTTGCCCGAGCCTGACGGGCCGATCAGGGCCGAGAACTCGCCGCGGCCGATGCGAAACGACAGACCATGCAGCACCTCGGCCTCGTTCGGCAAGCCGACGTTGTAACTCTTGCGGACGCCGTCGAGCTCAAGCAGCACGGCGGGCGGCGCCGCCAAGGCGGATGCGCTCATAGGCGGATCGCCTCCGCCGGGTCGAGCCTGGCGGCGCGCCGGGCCGGCGCCACCGCCGCGAGCACGCCGCACGCCGTGGCGGTGGCGGCCACGCGCAGCGCCAGCGCCGGCTCCAGCGTGATGTTGAAGAGCGGCAGACCATCGGAGCCGAGCACGAAGTGCGTGAAGGCCCAGATCAGCAGCACCGCGAGCAGCACACCCAGCGCCGAGCCCAGCGCACCAACGATCACGCCCTGCAGCAGGAAGATGCGCAGCACCTGGCCCTGGGTGGCGCCCATCGCGCGCAGGATGCCGATCTCGCGCCGCTTCTGCACGACCGACACCACCAGCACACTGGCGATGCCCAGCACCACGACGACCATCACCACGCCGCGGATCACCGCCGTGCTCACCGACTGCGCATTCAGCGCGGACACGAGTTGCGCGTTGGCCTGTTGCCAGCTCTCGGCCTTGTAAGGCCAGCGCGCGGCGAGGTCGTCCGCCAGCGTCTGCGCCGACCAGATGTCGACCAGCGTCAGGTCCAGTCCGGTCGCGCCGCCGGGCAGGCCGACCAGGCTCTGCGCCGTGCGCAGCGGCACGATCACCGTGCGCCGGTTCAGTTCGCGCACACCCAGGTCCACCAGTGCCGTGACGCGCAGCGAGTCGCTGACGCCGCCGGTGACGATGCCGACACGGTCGCCGACGCGCACACCCAGGTCGTCGGCGAGCTCGCGGCCGATGATGCCCTCGCCGGGCTCCAGCCGTGCCGTTCCGTCGACGACCTTGGAGCGCAGGCTGACGATCCGGTCGTAGCGGTCGAGGTCCACGCCCATCAGCGCGATCGCCTTGGACGCCTCGCCGCGCGTCGCCAGGCCGGCGGCCGAGACCATCGGCGAAACCGCCGCCACCTCCGGCATGGCTTCGAGCAGGGGAACCAGCAGCTGCCAGTTGCCAATGGAGCGCGGCCGCTGCGCGCGCGGCTGCGTCTGCACCAGTTCGGCGGTACCGGCGCTGGCCGGTGCACGCGCGGCCAGCACCACGTCGTCGAGCGGGCTCAGCGCCAGGTGCGCCTGGGCGCCCAGGGTCTTCTCGATCGTGTTGCGCTGCAGCCCGGTGATCAGCGCCGAGATGTAGGCGACGACAGCCACGCCCGCGGCCACGCCGATGATGATCAGCATCGTCTGCATGCGCCCTTCGCGCAGGAAGCGGGTCGCGACGCGGCTTTCGAATCCGAGCATCACTGGCGCGCCTTCATCGGCCCATCGCGTTGCTCATCGCGGCGCCGGCGTCTTCCTTCGTGCCCTTGCCGGCCCGGGTCGGCGGCGCAGCACTGGTGCCGACACGCACGCGCTGGCTGGGAAGCGGTGCCGTGCCGATCAGCACCAGCTCGCCCTCACTCAGGCCTTCAAGGATCTCGGCCGCGTCGAGCGTGCGCAACCCCAGACGCACCTTGCGCGCCTCGACGCGCCCGTCGCGCGCGAGCCAGACGCTGGTGCCCGTCGATTCGTCACCGCGCAGTGCGTCGGCCGGCACCACCAGCGCCCGCTCGCGACGTGCGGTCTCCACTTCCACCGACAACGTCATGTCCTCGCGCAGGAAATCCGGCGTGGGCTGCGGCAGCGCGAACTTGACCTCGATCGCGCCGCGCTGGGCATCGACCAGCGGCGCGATGGACAGCACGCGGGCCGTGAACCGCTGCGTCGGGTAGGCGTCGGCCAGCACGTCGGCCGTCTGGCCGGGCTGGAGCTGCCCCAGGTAGCGCTCATCCACCTGCGCCACGAGCCGCAGCGGACCGGCCAGCGCCAGGCCGAGCAGGGCGCGACCGGGCTGCACGATCTGGCCAGGTTCGACCAGGCGCGAGAGCACACGCGCATCGGCCGGTGCGGTGAGCACGACCTGGGCCAGGCGCGCCTCGGCGGCGGCGCGGGCGGCGCGGGCCAGCGCCAGCTGCGCCTGTGCCTGTGCGACGTCGGTACCCGGCTCGGCGTTGGCGGCGCTCTGCGCGCGTGCGGCGTCCAGTTGCGCCTGCGCCACCGCCGCCGCGCGGCGCACCTCGTCCAATCGCGCTTCGCTGAGAAAGCCCTTGGACACGAGGTCCAGCGTGCGCTGCAGATCGGCCTGCGCGGCCACCCGCACCGACTCCGCCTGCGCCACAGCAGCTTGCGCCGCGCTGCGCCCGGTGCTGCGCAAGCCCGCCAGGCGCGCGGCGGCCTGGCGTTCGCTGGCCTGGCTTTGCGCCAGCGAGGCCCGCAACTCGTCGCTCTCGAGCCGCACGAGCACGTCGCCAGCCTTGACCAGCGCGCCCTCGGCCACGGCGACCGCCAGCACGCGCCCGGTGAGGGTGCTGCCCAGCTCGACACGCGACGCGGTGGCCACGCGGGCGGAAAACTGCAGGGTGCGCACCAGCGGCGCCATGCGGGCGCTGACCGCCGGCACCAACGGGGCGCGTGTCGTCCACCACGTGGCGAGGGCGGCAAGAAGCGCGACGGCTAGAACCACGGTTGCGAGAACAGAGCGGCGTGACATTGCCTCGATTGTTGCACCCCATCAGATCGGGCGCCGTCAGACGCCCTGGCGCGACCACACCGCCCGCCTTGTGATGGGGTTGCCGAAGTGCTTGCAGTCGCCCCATCACTCGTCCGACATCGGCAACGGGCCGGTCGCTGTCATTGCGTCCGAGAAAGCCCGCGTCGGGCATAGGTCGATCGATTTCGCATCAACGGTTCCACCGGTTCGAGATGGATTGCAAAATCGGTCCAGCTGCCTGCGCAGCCTGAACCTCCGTGTCTACACCCCTTCAGGAGAACCCAGATGACCAGCAAGAACACGATCCGGCGTTCAGGCGCGGCGAGGCATTTTTTGTTCCAGGTGGCGACCGACGACCAGGCCGAGACGGGCCGCCTGTGGAGTGCCATCGTGGGCAACGGCGGCCCGGCCCGGCGGGGCTGAGCTGACGCCAGCCGGAGGGGGACGATCAGGCCTGCTGCGCCAGCCAGGTCCGCCAGTTGCCCAGCGCCGTGATGTCGGTGCCGCCCTCAGCCCCCAGCACTTCGCACACGAAGCCGCTGACCCAGCTGCCGTCGGCCAGCTTCACCTTGCCAATGCCCAGCGGCGCGGGGATGCCGTCGACGAAGCTGCCGAAGTGTTGGGCCGGCATCTCCCAGACTTCCATGTCGATGGCCGCGCCGCCTTCGGCCACACGCACCATGCCGGGCCGCTGCACCGGGCCGAGCCGCTGCACCGGGCCGCCGGCGAGCGCGTAGAACTTGTATTCGGGCGCGGACTTCACCGCACCCAACAGCCGCGCACCCCGCTGCGTGAGCTGCCAGTTGAGCGGCAAACCACTGAGGTGCGCGCCGCACACCGCCACCTTGACCGTGCCCGCGCCGAGCGCGCTCTTGGGCACTTCGCCGATGGCGGGTGTGTTGGCCAGCGGCGTTGCGGTCGCCCCCAATGACAACGCCTGCGCGCGATGGAAGCGGTCGGCCAGGCGCAGCAGGGGCACGTCTTTGTGGGCCGGCGCGCCGAGGGTCACGCCCCAGGGCAGGCCGGCTGCGTCGCCGCTGGTCAACATGCCGGCGGGCACGGCGACGGCGCTGTAGTCCAGCAGGTTCATGAAGTTGGTGTAGTAGCCCAGGTTCGAGTTCAGGCGGATCGGGTCGGCCTGCATGTCGGCGATGCGGTAGATGGTGCCGGCCGTGGGCGTGAGCAGGCAGTCCACGTCTTTCCACACCGCGTCGCACACGCGCTTGAGCGCCTTGAGCTTGTAGCTGGCCGCGAACGCATCGGCCGCAGTCTTGCTCTTGCCGCCTTCGATGATGGTGCGCACCGGCGGGAACACGGCCTCGGGTTGGGCTTCGATGAAGTCCTTGATGGCGACGTAGCGCTCGGCGACCCAGGGGCCTTCGTAGAGCAGGCGCGCGGCTTCGAGGAAGAGGGTGAGGTCCACTTCCACCGATGTGCCGCCCAGCGCCTTCAGGCGTTCGATGGATGCTTCGAACAATCCGGGCGCGGCGGTGTTGCCGAAGAAGGCCAGGTCTTGCGCGCGCGGCACGCCGAAGCGGAACGGGCCGGCCGAGAAGTCCACGCCGAAGGGCTCGGCTTTGCGGCTGAAGGCATCGGCTTCGTCGTAGGCCGCAGCCACGGCGAGCACGGCCTGCGCGTCGGCGGCGGTGAGCGCGAAGACCGACACCGTGTCCACCGAACGGCAGGCCGGCACCACGCCGGTGCCCGAGAGCAGGCCGATGCTGGGTTTCAGGCCGACGAGGTTGTTGAAGCTCGCGGGCACGCGGCCCGAGCCGGCCGTGTCGGTGCCCAGCGAGAAGCTGACCCAGCCCTTGGCCACGCTCACCGCCGAGCCCGAGCTGGAGCCGCCCGAAACGAACTCGGGGTTGAAGGCGTTCTGGCACGCGCCGTAGGGCGAACGTGTGCCGTTCAGGCCGGTGGCGAACTGGTCGAGGTTGGTCTTGCCCAGCGGCACCGCGCCCGCCGCCACCAGCTGCTGGATCAGGAACGCGCTCTCGCCGGGGGTGTACGCAAACTGTGGGCAGCCCGCGGTGGTGGGGATGTGCGCGAGGTCGATGTTGTCCTTGATCGCAAAGGGCACGCCGTAGAGCGGCAGGCTCGCCGGGTCCACGCCGTCGAGCCGCGCGACGAAGGGTTCGATCTCTGCATCGCTCAGGCGGTGGATGAAGGCGTGGTGGGTGTCGCTGGCGCAGCGGCGCTGGGCTTCGGCGACCACCGCGCGCACGGTCACGCCGCTGGCGTAGGCGGCCTGCAGGTTGGCGATGTCGAAGGAAAGGGTGCTCAGGTCCATGTTGGGCTCCTTGAATGTTTTTTGAATGAAGGTCAGACGGCTTCGTCGATCAGCACGAGCACGTTCTGCCCCGCGGCCACCGAGCCGCCCTGGGCGCACATGAGCCGGTGCACGGTGGCGCTGGCGGGGGCGAGCAGGTTGAACTCCATCTTCATGGACTCGATCACCATCAACACGTCGCCGGCCTGCACCTGCTGGCCCTCGCTCACCGCAACCTTCCACACGTTGCCGGGCACGCTGGTGGCGATCAGGCGGCCGCCTTCGGGCAGGTCGATCTCGCTGTCGGGGCCGGCCGCTTCCACGTCGGCCTCGCTCGCCACCTCGGCCAGGCCGGCGGCGGCCCAGCGTTCGCGCTCGGCCTCAAACGCCACCTGCTGCGTGGCCTTGAAGGCCGCGATGCTGGTGGCGTTGTCGGCGAGGAAACGGCGGTAGTCCTTGAGGCTGAAGCTGCCTTCTTCGGTGCGCAGCGCATAACCGCCGTGCGGGAAATCGGCGCGGATGCGCAGCAGTTCTTCCTGGCTCACGGGATAAAAGCGGATCTGGTCGAAGAAGCGCAGCAGCCAGGGTTGCTCGAACACCGAGCCCGCCTCGCCATGCCGCCAGCGGTTCCACATCTGCAGCGTGCGGCCCACGAACTGGTAACCGCCAGGGCCTTCCATGCCGTAGACACAGAGGTAGGCGCCGCCGATGCCCACGGCGTTCTCCGGCGTCCAGGTGCGCGCCGGGTTGTACTTGGTGGTCACGAGGCGCTGGCGCGGGTCCAGCGGCGTGGCCACCGGCGCGCCCAGGTACACATCGCCCAGGCCGAGCACGAGGTAGGGCGCCTCGAACACGATCTTGAACACCTCGTCGATGCTGTCCAGCCCGTTGATGCGGCGGATGAACTCGATGTTGCTCGGGCACCAGGGCGCGTCGGGCCGCACCGACTGCATGTACTTCTCGATCGCCAGCCTGGTCTGCGGGTCGTCCCACGACAGCGGCAGGTGCACGGTGCGGCTGGGCACCACCATGTCGTCCACCGGCGGCAGCGCGGCCTCGGTGGCGATCAGCACTTGCAGCAACGCGTCTCGGGTGATCAGCGCCGGGTCGAAGTGGACCTGCAGCGAGCGGATGCCGGGCGTCATGTCGATGATGCCCGGCAGCTGGCCTTGGGCCTGCAGGTCCTTCAGTGCCGTCATCAGCACGTGCACGCGCAGGCGCAGCTCGATGTCCAGCACCAGCGGGCCGAACTCCAGCAGCACGTAGCGGTCGCCGGCCTGGCGCACCAGCATGGCGGGCACGTCTTCACGCGCAGGGTCTTCGTAGATGACCGGTGTGGTGTGGGCCTCTGCTTCGTCGCTTGGCGTCGCAGGCAGCGCGCCGGCCAGTGAAGACAGCGCAGCCTCCACCGCCGCTTCGCGCTCACCCGCCTGCGCCAGCGAGAGCCGGTGGAAGCGCACCGTGTCGCCCGGGCGCAGCTGGCCCAGTTTCCACAGCTCGGCGTTCACCACCACGGCGGGGCAGACGAAGCCGCCGAGGCTGGGGCCGTCGGGCCCGAGGATCACGGGCATGTCGCCGGTGAAGTCGATCGCGCCGATGGCGTAGGCGTTGTCGTGGATGTTCGACGGGTGCAGCCCGGCCTCGCCGCCGTCGGCCCGCGCCCACTGCGGCCGGGGGCCGATCAGGCGCACGCCCGTGCGGCTGCTGTTGTGGTGCACCTTCCAGTCGGTGGCGAAGAAGGTGGCGATGTCGTCGGGCTGGAAGAAATCGGGTGCGCCGTGCGGGCCGTAGAGCACGCCCACGTCCCAGTGGTGGCCGTAGGTGGGGATCAAGGCAGGCGGTGTGACCAACAACCGTACGCCCTGAGCTTGTCGAAGGGCATCGCGTGACGCAGGGGCTTCGACAAGCTCAGCCCGAACGGATGCGGTGGAGGACACCAGGTGCAGCACATCGCCTGCGCGCAGGTGCCGCCCTGCATGGCCGCCGAACTGGCCGAGCGTGAAGGTGCTGCGGCTGCCGAGGTAGGCCGGCACGTCCAGCCCGCCGGCCACGGCCAGCGCGAGGCGCACGCCCGCTTCGGTGCGGCCCACGGCCAGCGTGCTGCCCGCGCTCACTGGCAGCGCCTGCCACATCGCCACCGGCTGGCCATCCAGCATGAGCTTCACGGGCGCGCCGGTCACGGCGACCACGGCGTCGGTGTTGAAGCGCAGCGTGGGGCCGGCGAGCGTGATTTCCAGCGCCGCGGCATCGGGCGCATTGCCCACCAGCTGGTTCGCCAGGCGGTGCGCGTAGGCGTCCATCGGGCCGCTGGGCGGCACGCCCACGTCCCAGTAGCCGGTGCGGCCCGGCCAGTCCTGCACGCTGGTCTGCACGCCCGGCTCCAGCACCTCGATGGTCGCGGGCCGGTACTCGAAGCTGTTGAGGAAACGTGTGACCTGCTGGCCTTCGCGGAACACCGCGCTGCGCACCACCTGGCGCAAGTAGCCCAGGTTGGTTTCGATGCCGGCGAGGCGCGTCGCGTCGAGCGCGGCTTCCATTTTTGTCAGCGCCTGCTCGCGGGTGTCGGCGGTGACGATGAGCTTGGCCAGCATCGGGTCGTACCAGGCGGGCACCTCGGTGCCGCGCTCGACCCAGCCGTCCACGCGGGCATCGGTGGGGAACACCACCTCGGTGAGCAGGCCCGCACAAGGCTGGAAATTGCGCGCCGGGTCTTCGGCGTAGAGCCGCACCTGGATCGACGCACCGCGCAATGTAGGTTGCAGCGTGGCCAGCGGCGGCAGGTCGCCGGCGGCGAGCTGCAGCATCCAGGCCACCAGGTCCACGCCGGTTACCTGCTCGGTCACGCCGTGCTCCACCTGCAGGCGCGTGTTCACCTCCAGAAAGTAGAAGGCGCCGGTGGCCGCGTCGTAGACGAACTCCACCGTGCCGGCCGAGCGGTAGTCCACCGCCTGCGCCAGCCGCACGGCGGTGGCGTGCAGCTCGCTGCGTTGCGTTTCGCTCAGGCCCGGGGCCGGGGTCTCTTCGATCACCTTCTGGTTGCGCCGCTGCACCGAGCAGTCTCGCTCGCCCAGCGCGATCACGCCGCCCGCGCCGTCGCCAAACACCTGCACCTCGATGTGGCGCGCCTGCTCCACGTACTTCTCAATGAACAGGCCGGCGTCCTTGAAGTTGGCCTGCGCGAGGCGGCCCACGTTCTCGAACGCGTCGGCGAGTTCGGCCGCGTTCCACACCAGCCGCATGCCGATGCCGCCACCGCCCGCCGTGCTCTTGAGCATCACCGGGAAGCCGATGCGCTGTGCCTCGGTTTGCGCCTGCGCCAGATCGCTCAGCAGGCCCGAGCCCGGCAGCAGCGGCACACCGCGCGCCTGCGCCAGATCACGCGCCGTGTGTTTCAGGCCAAAGGCGCGCATCTGCGCCGGCGTGGGGCCGATGAAGGCGATGCCCGCGGCCTCGCAGGCTTCGGCGAAGCCCGGGTTTTCCGAGAGGAAGCCGTAGCCGGGGTGGATGGCCTGCGCGCCGCAGTCCTGGGCGATCTGCAGGATGCGGTCGGCGCGCAGGTAGCTTTCAGCCGCGGGCGCCGGGCCGAGCAGGTAGGCCTCGTCGGCCTCGCGCACATGGCGCGCCTGCGCGTCGGCTTCGGAATACACGGCCACGCTCTGCACGCCCAATTCTTTGAGTGTGCGGATGATGCGGCAGGCGATGGCGCCGCGGTTGGCAATCAGGACCTTGCTGAACATGGAGTCTCCGGGGCAGGCCGTCCTGCAAATGGGGCTGGAAGCTGCGGGCCGTCCCGCAGCAGCGGTTCACACAAGATCGGTCAGGCCGGGTTCCAGACCAACAGCTGGATGGGCGTCGGGTTGTACGCGTTGCAGGGGTTGTTGAGCTGCGGGCAGTTGCTGATCAGCACCCACACGTCCATCTCGGCGCGCATCTCCACGTACTTGCCCGGGCCGGACACGCCATCGTCGAACTTCAGGTCGCCGCTGTCCGTCACCGGCACGTTCATGAAGAAGTTGATGTTGGGCACCAGGTCGCGTTTGGTGAGGCCCATGTCGGCGCGCTGCAGGGCGATCAAATAGTTGTCGCGGCAGCTGTGCATGTACTTCTTCTGCAGCGCGTAGCGCACGGTGTTGCTCTCGGCCGCGCAGGCGCCGCCCAGCGTGTCGTGGCGGCCGCAGGTGTCGGCCACGATGGTGAGCATGGGCCGGCCGTCGTTGCTGCGGATGATGGAGCCGGTGGTCAGGTAGATGCCGCCCTGGTGGACCATGGTGTCGGTCGCGCTGTAGTGCTCGGCGAGATCGTCGCGGTTGTAGAAGATCACGTCGGCGGCCTGGTTGCCTTCGAGGTCGACGATGCGCAGGGTCTGGCCCTTGTTGACGGCGAACAGGATGGGCTCGCCCGCGGGGTGGCGCTGGTCCATCACGGCGTGGGCCGGGTCGAGCGTGCTTTCGAGGATGCGGATGTCGGTGGCGGTGGTGGTCATCTCGGTTCTCCTCACAGGTACAACATGTCGCTGTTGTGCAGGGCACGCGCGTTTTCCGGGCGGAAGGCGCGGCAGAAATCGTCGGCCGGCGCCGCACCGCAGCGCCAGGCCAGCAGGCCCACTTTCTTGGGCGCGTACACAGGCGATGGGTCCAGCGCATGCGGTGCGCTGGACACGGCGAGGATCACGTCCATGTCAAAGCGCAGTTCCACAAAATCGCCCGCCTTCGCGTGGTCCGCCGCAAAGCCGAAGCGGCCCTGCGCGTCCACGCTGACCTTGCTGAACAGGTTCACCGGCGCGATCAGGTCGCGCCGCGTCAGGCCGTATTTGCCGATCTCGATCAGCAGGCCGTCCTTGCCGGACCGGTACATGGCGTTGCGCGCCTGCTCGTAGCGCTGCTCGCCGTACTTCTGCTGCATCAATTCGTTGTCGAGCAGGGCGCCCAGCGGGTCGTGCCAGCCCAGGCTGTCGGCCGTGACGCTGGCCATGCTGCGGCCCATGTCGCTCATCAGCACATGGCCTTTGGTGTAGTGCGCGGTGTGCTGCGCCTTCAGGCTGTCGGGCATGTTGTAGCGCTCCAGCTTCTCTTGCGCGCTGTAGAGCACCAGGCTCAGGTTGGCGCCCGCGTCCAGCGCCACGAAGCGGATGGCGCTGCCGCGCGGCATGCGCCAGCTCCAGTGGCTGCCGCCGGGCACCACCTCGCTCCACATCACTTTGCTCGTGTCCACGCCGGCCAGCGCGGGCGCAGGGAAGCGTTGCCAGAACGCGGGCGCGTCCACCGGCGCGGCCAGTGGCGGGTTGGGCAAGACGGTGGTCAGCGGATCGGGGATGTGATTGAGGTTCATGGGTGTCTCCAGGGTTCAGGCGGGTTCGCTCACCGCGCCGCTCAGGCGCTGCAGCTGTTCCAGATCGGTCTTCATGCCCGAGGTCTCGCGGATGCGCTCCAGGATGTCGCGCTTCAAGCGCACGAACTCGGGCGCGAACTTCAAGTCCTGCGTGCGCTGGTCGCCGAAGGGCACCTCGTAGATGGTGTCAATGCGCCCCGGGCGCGGCGCCATCAGCACCACGCGGCTGCCGAGGTAGAGCGCTTCCTCCACGTCGTGCGTCACGAAGACGATGGTGGCTTTCTCCAGCCGGTGCACGTAGCGGATCAGGTCGTGCATCACCTCGCGCGTCTGCGCGTCGAGCGCGCCGAAGGGCTCGTCCATCAGCACGATGTCGGGCCGGCCCATGAGCGCGCGCGCGATCGCCACGCGCTGCTGCATGCCGCCCGAGAGCTGGTTGGGCCATGCGCCGGTCGAGGCCTCCAGGCCCATCAGGCGCAGCAGCGCGTCGGCCCGGCCCGAGGCGGCTTCCACGTCGCTGGAGCTGCGGTCTTGCGTGTGCGCGGCGAGCTGGCGGCAGAACTTGATGTTCTCCATCACCGTCATCCACGGGTAGAGGCTGTAGTGCTGGAACACCATGGCGCGGTCGATGCCCGGGCCGGTGATAGGCCGGTTGTCCACCAGCAGCTCGCCGGCGGTCTGCACCTCCAGCCCGCCGATGGTGCGCAGCAGCGTGCTCTTGCCGCAGCCCGAGGCGCCGACGAAGGTGACGAACTCGTTGGCGCCGATGTCCAGGTTCACGTTCTCCAGCGCGTGGGTGGGCGCGCCGTCAAAGTGTTTGGTGAGGCCGCGGATGGAGATTTTGGGAAGGGTGTTCATCGCATCAGCCTTTCAGGTACAGCCAGGGGAAAGCACGGCGGTGCAGCCAGCGGAACAGCTGGTCGGTCACCAGGCCGATGAGCCCGATGACGATGATCCCGGCGAAGATGGTGTCGGTCTGCAGGAAGCGCTGTGCGCGCAGGATCGCGTAGCCCAGGCCCGAGTTCGCGGCCACCAGCTCGGCGACGACCAGGTAGGTCCAGGCCCAGCCCATGGTGATGCGCAGCGTGTCGAGCAGCGCCGGCTTGGCGCTGGGCAGGATCACTTTTTCAAGCAGCTCGCGGCGGTTCGCGCCCATGGTCTGCGCCGCCTCCACCTGCGCGGCCGGCACGCGGCGCACGTCTTCCGCCACCATCAGAACCATCTGGAAGAAGGTGCCGATGAAGATGATCGCGATCTTGGAACCCTCGTCGATGCCCACCCACAGCATCACCAGCGGAATGAAGGCCACCGCCGGCATGTAGCGGATCAGGTCCGTCAGCGGCTCCAGCAGCGCCTGCACCGAGCGGAACGTACCGATCAGCAACCCCAGCGGCAGCGCGATCACCGCCGAGAGCGCAAAGCCCGCCACCACGCGGTAGATGCTGATGCCCATGTCTTCGAGCAGGCCGGTCTCGGTGGCCCAGGTCCAGGTCTTGGCCAGCACCGCCGTGGGCGAAGGCAGGAAGGTCGGGTCCATGCCGCCCCAGGCGGCCAGCGCGGCCCACATCAGCAGCGGGGTGATCAGGCCGGTGAGCGCAAACACCCAGTAGGCGCGGCGCGAGATGCCGGTGCGCACCGTCCAGAAGCCATTGCGCCGCGGCGGGCGCACAGACGCAACGGCGCTGGGCGCACCGGCGCGGGCCGGTGGCGGAATCGATGCAGGCGGAGGAAGGCGGGACATGCGGGGCTCCTGACGGGGGACAAACGGCGAGAGAGGCTCGTGCGCAAGCAGCGAAGCGTCTCCCGGGCTTTTGTCCCTCCGTGGAGCCACACGATCGTGGCCGACTGCTCTCGGACCAGACGGCTCAGACTTCTTTGGTGAAGTGGTCTGAACCCGGAACCCTAGCGGTCTTCAAGGCAGCGAATCACCGTTTTGGTGCACTCGCCTCTCTGTGGGTAGGTATAAGCAGGTTTGGTGCCAGTGTCGAGCACAGGACTTGGCGGCCCGTGCTCAGCCACCTGAGGGTGCCGCTCAAACCCCCAGGTAGCGCCCCGGCCGGTGGTTGAGCGCGAGGATGGCGCCGATGGCGACGGCGCCCACCACCGATTGCGCCACCTGGATGGGCGGCAGCACCCCGAACGCCGCGAGCACGACGACCAGATCCACAGACATCTGCACCTTGCCGGCGCTGAAGCCTTTGGCCTGTTGCAGCCATTGCGCGAGGATGTTGACGCCGCCCACGCTGGCCTGGTGGCGCAGCAGGGCGAGCAGCCCGAAGCCGATCAGAAAGCCGCCGAGCACGGAGGCGACCCAGGGGTTGAGCAGTTCGAAGCGCACCACCTTGGGCGCCAGTGTGGTGCAGGCGGACACGAGGGCGACGGCGCCGAAGCTCTTGAAGGTGAACGCCGGGCCGAGCCGGTACCAGGAGAGCACGAAAAACGGCAGGCTGAACAGGAAGAAGAACAGGCCGAAGGGGAGACCGGTGGCGTAGCCCGCCAGAAAAGCCACGCCCGCCACGCCGCCGGTGAGCAGGCCGGCGTGGCCGAACATGGTCATGCCGAGTGCAACGAAGAGCGAACCAGCGATGAGCGCGTGGGTGTCGTCGAACCAGGAGTGGGCGTTGGGGGTGGATGCGATGGGGGTGGCGGAGTCCATGCGGGGGAACAAGCATGGGGCGTGCCGTGATGGCGCGCGTGCAGAAAGGCTCTGTACCCCATCATGGATGTCCAGCATATTGGACAAATCGCGGTCCATCTGTATAAAATGCTGGACATGCCAGCCCATATCCAGCTCCCCACCGCCGGCGAGCGCGACCTGCTCATGCGCCTCGGGGAGAACCTGCGCGCCACCCGCACGGCGCGCAGGGTGTCGGCCCAGTCGCTGGCGCGCGATGCGGGCATTTCACGCACGACGCTGTATGCGATCGAGCTGGGTGATCCATCGGTGACCATGGGTTCATACCTGCGGGTCATGACGGAGCTGGGCGTGGGCGCCAACCTGCCTTCGCTGGGCAACCCCGCCGCGCCGCAGGCGCTTGAAGCCCGACAGAACACGCCCACCTACGCTGTCAGCCCGGCGCGCCGTGAGCCGCAGCCCCACGCCTTGCAGGATCTGCAGAGCCTGCTCATGCATGAAAAGGCCGTGTCGCTGATCAAGAACGACCCCGCGCAGCGGACCCGCGCGCTGGGCATCCTCGACAGCTGGCGCACCCACAACGACCTCAACGCCCAGCCACTGCTCGATGAATGGCAAAGGATCTTGCAGGACAGCGACTGGAAGAAGGCGCTGAGCCGGTCGCAGAAGGCCAACCAGTTGCGCCAGGCGTCGCCCCTGCCAGGTCTGCTGGCCGCGGAGGACCGCATGCAGATCCTGCAGCAGGTCCGGGCGCTGCGGGATGAACATGCGCAGCTCGCGACCGAAGGAAACGGGCATGCAGCGCGAGCAGCTTGAACACATCATTCGTGCGGCTGGGGTGATCACGAACCAGTACGACTTCATCGTCATCGGGAGCCAGTCCATCCTGGGCGCGGTGAGGTACCCGCCGGCGGAATGCCTGATGTCGATGGAGGCCGACATCTACCCGTACAACGTCGATGGTGACATCCAGCACCTGCTGGACAAGATTGACGCAAGCATCGGCGAAGGCTCTGCCTTTCACGTCCGGTTCGGCGTCTATGCGCAAGGGGTCGATTCGCACACCGCGGTGCTGCCCGCCGGATGGGAGAAGCGGCTGACGGCGCTTCAGAACGAGGGCACCGACGGGCGGGCGGCATGGTGCATCGACCCGACCGACCTGTTCCTTGCCAAGGGTGTGGCCAACCGCGAGAAGGACGGCCCATTCAACAAGGCTCTGCTGCGGGCCGGGCTGGTGGCGCCAGCGGAGGCACTGACCCGAGCGAACGATTTACCGCGCTCCGCGCAAGACATCGATCGGGTGAAGAGCCGGATCAGGCGTTGGGTGAAAGAAGCGGGTTTGTAAGGCCTCAGCGACCGGCCTGGTCTCCCACCCGCTCCAGATACGCCCGCACCAGCTCGCGCAGCCGCTCGCGCCCGAAGCTCGGGTCGTGGCCTGCGTGCACCACGTTCACCGGCAGGGTCAGCAGGCGTTCCATGGTGCGTGCGTAGGCCGTGCGGTCGGAGTGGTGCAGGTCGTCGATGAGCGGGCCGTCGTAGATCGCGTCGCCTGAAAACAGCGTGCCGCTCTTCGCTTCCCACAGGCCGATGCTGCCGGGTGAGTGGCCCGGCAGGTGCAGCACCTCGAAGTGGCGGTTGCCGAGGTCGATGGCGTCGCCTTCGTCGAGCCGGCGCGTGACAGTGGCCTGTTTGATCTCCCAGGCCGAGAGGTCGTAGTCGGGCGTGGGCAGGGCGGTGAGGGCGGGGCCGCCGGTTTGATAGCCGGGAACTTCGATGTTCACCTCGCTGAGATCGAAGTCGGCCAGCGTGCCGTTGGGGTCGGCCTTCGACAGCGCATCGGCTTCGAGCCGGTGGCACCAGCATTCGGCGAACTCGTGGTGGCCGCCCACGTGGTCGAGGTGCACGTGGGTGGCGAGCGCGGCCACGCGCTGGCCGAAGAGGTGGCGCGAGGCGGCGTGCAGGCTGCTGACGCCCAGACCGGTGTCGACCATGAGGTCGAGACCGCGCCCGCGGACGTGCCAGATGTTGCAGCGGAGCAGCGGGATGACGTGCGGCTCGGTGATGAGGGTGATGCCCTCGCCGAGGCTGCGGAACTGGAACCAGTCGCCGTCGATGGGTTTGAGTGGGGTGGTCATGGGCGTTCGTGCATTTCGGCGATGGCCTCATTCCGCGTGTCGTCGACCCACTCCAGCACCTGCCACCCGCCCGCCAGCGGGCCGCGTTCCACACGGGCGCGCGCGGCGTCCACCCGGTGCAGCGCGCAGGGCAGGGCCTGGCCTTCCAGCGCGGGCTGGGCCGCGCGCTCCAGCGTCCATACGCCGTGCGCCAGCGTGCCAAAGCTGATGGTGAAGTCCAGCAGCGGGGAGGCTTTCGCTGGGTGGCGTTGCACCACGCTGGCCAGAGTCTCGTCGGGCCGAAGATCGGCCGGCCAGGCGGCAGCGCGCGGGCGCAGGTGCATGAGGTACAGGCCGGCCACCAGCAGGCGCTCGGCGCCGGGCTGGCCGCCGGCGTCGAGCCGCGCGAGTGCGATGCGCCGGCCGAGCGAGCCGGGCAGGCGTTCCCACACTTCGAGGTAACGGCCGTGGATGCCGGTTTCGACCACGCGCGCCGGGGTCTCGAACACCATGTGGCCAGCGTCGGGCGTGCTGCGCGGGGGCTGGAAGTCGATGGTTCGCTGCCAGGTGCAGACCTCGGGCAATGCCGCGTCGGGCCGGGTGATGGCGGTGGTGCCGCCAAAGCCTTGTTGCAGCGCCAGACCTTCGGGCGTGTCGCGCGGCGCATCGGGCGGCACGCGCAAATCGCCGTGCCACAGGCCGGTCTGCAGCCAGCGCACCCAGGTGGTGGTGTCGCGGCCTTCGGGTGTTTCGAGCAGGGTGCGCGCCCACACGCCGTGGTACGTGGCGGGCACACCGGGGTGGTCGGGGGTGTTCATGCGGTGGCTTGCACGTGCAGCGCTTGCAGCGCCAGCACGCAATCATCGGTGCCCATCACCGAACCGAAGATGCCGCCTTCGACCCCGATCATGGCGAGCGCGGGCGCCTGCAGCTCGGGCTGGCTGGCGGCGGTGGCGTCGCCCACGGTGGTGCAGGTGTAGCCGCGGTCCACCGCCTCGCGCAGCGTGGAGTGCACGCAAACCTCGGTGGTCACGCCGCAGAGGATGAGCTGGCCGATGCCGAAGGTGGCCAGCAGTGAACCCAGCGTGGTCTGGTGGAAGGCGCCGTAGCCCGGTTTGTCGATCACATGCTCGCTGACCAGCGGGCGCAGCGCGGGCACGAAGTCGTGGCCCTGTTCACCGCGCACCAGCAGGCGGCCCAGCGGGCCGTGGCTGCCGATGGGTGCGCCGGCCGCCACGCTGCGCGCCAGCTTGGGCGCCGGGCAGTCCGAGAGGTCGGGCAGATGCCCTTCGCGTGTGTGCACCACCAGCAGGCCCGCTGCGCGCGCGGCGGCCAGCAGGCGCTGCACCTGCGGCACCACGGCCTGCATGGGCGCGATGTCGATGCCGGCCTGGTGGGCGTAGCCACCGGGGCTGCAGAAGTCGCGCTGCATGTCGATGACGAGCAGCGCGGTGGTGGCGGGGTCGAAGGTGGTCGGGGCGTTCATGGCGCGGGGCGGGTGAACCCGGTGGTGATGGCTTCGGCCATGCGGCGCGCCACCTCGTCGGCCAGCAGCTTGCCCTTGGCGGCGTCGGAGCCTTTGGCCGAAGACAGTACGCCCGAGGGCGGCACCCAGTCGGTGCGTGGCGGGTACATGTCGTAGGGCGGGAAGTCGGCCGGGCCGTCATCGGGCAGCAGGTCCATGCGCACCAGGTTGGGGTGGTGGTGCAGCATCATGGACGTTTCCAGCACCGCGGCGTGCTCCAGCGCGAAGCCGGGGAAACCGTCGGGGAACACGTCGCCCAGGGTCTCGGGCGTCATGAAGTCCCAGTACTCCAGCCGCATCACCTGCAGCGCGCAGGCCGGGTCGGCGGCCCGGGCGTCGCGCAGGCCGAGGTCGATGCCTTCGATCAGGAACCACTGGTTTTCGTAGTGGCCGTTCACGATCACGAGTTTGTTCAGGCCGTGGCGCGCGAATTCGCGCACCGCGTCGCGCACCTGGCCGATGAGCGTGGCGGCGTCCACGCTGGTGGTACCGCAGAAGTGTTGGCCGCCACCGCACTTGGGCTGCGACTTGTAGCCGTAGCTCATTGTCGGCGCGACCAGGCCGCCCACCCGCGCCGCCGTGTCGGCGGCCACGGCGCTGGCGAGCAGGCCGTCGGTGCCCAGCGGCAGGTGCGGGCCGTGCTGTTCGAGCGCGCCCACGGGCAGCAGCACGGGCGGGTGCTCGCGCTGGATGCGGGCCTGGTAATCCAGCCATGAGAGCTGGTTCATCCAAACGGTGTTGGGGCTTGTCATCTCAGACTCCGGTTGTTGCATGGCTTGGGTCGTTGCCGGGCGCGGGTGAATCGGTGCCGCTGCTGCCCAGCGCTTCCACCAGGGCCGCTGTCGCAATGAGCGCACCACCCGCCCAGCCCATGGGCGTGAGGCTTTCGCCACCGAACCAGAGCGCGGTGAGCACGGCCACCACCAGTTCGGCCAGCAGGATCACGCCGGCGCGGCTGCTCTCCAGGTGCGTCACGCCGAACTGCCAGGTGGCGGTGGCCAGCAGCAGCCAGCCGAAGCCGTAGCCCAGGATGCCGAGCCACACGCCCGCGCCCATGGCCGGCACGCTGTGGCCCAGTGCGCTGGTGGCCGCGAGCGAAATCACACCGCAGCCGACGAACACGGACAGCGTCTTGGTGCGCATGGGCACGGCCTGCGCGGCGCGCGCGAGGATGTTGTTGGCCGCGAAGGCAAAGCCGGCCGAAAGCGCGAGGAAGTCCACGAAGCTGAGCGACAGGTTCGCGGCGCCCGGCCCGCCGAGCACCATCCACAGGCCCACGATGGCGGCCACCACCGCAGCCCAGCGCAGGGGCGGAATGCGCTCCTTCAGGAAAAGCCGGCCACCCAGTACCGACCACACGGGCGAGAGGTAGAACAGGAACATCACCCGCACCACGTCGCCCATCATCAGCGCGTTGACGAACGAGGTGTTGGCCCAGCCACCCACCAGCGCCAGCGCGAGCACATAGCCCCACTGCGAGCGCCAGGCCGCGCGGTCGTGCCAGATGAAGGGCAGCGCGCACAGGCCCACCAGCCCATACGACAGCAGCGACACCACCGGCCCGCTCAGGCCCTGCGCGATGAACCATTTCAGCGGCATCCACGACAAGCCCCAGAGCGAGGCAGAGAACAGCAGCACGCCGGTGGCGGTGCGATCGGAGGGGTGTTTCATCCTCATGGCATCACCGAGCCGCCGTTGGGGCTGAGTATTTGGCCGCAGTAGAAGCGCGACAGGTCGGACGCGAGGAACAGTGCCGTGGCGGCGATCTCTTCCGGCGCACCCAGGCGGTGCTGCGGGATCGCGAGTTCTTTCTCCACCCACTCGGCGCTCATGTGTTCGAGCGACACCATGGCGGTGGCCACCGGCCCGGGCGCGATGGCGTTGACGCGGATCTGGTGCGGCGCGAACTCGCGCGCCAATGAGCGTGTGAGGCCGATCACGCCGGCCTTGGCGGTGCAGTAGGGCGCGTAGCGCTCGCGCCCGAGGATGCCGAGGTCGGAGGCGATGTTGACGATGGCGCCGCTGCCGCGCGCCACCATGCCGGGCAGCACCGCGCGGCACATCAGGAAGACCGACTTGAGGTCGGTGCCGAGCATGCGGTCCCAGTCGGCTTCGGTGGTGTCGAGGAAGGCCTTCTCCTGGATGATGCCGGCGTTGTTGACCAGGATGTGGAGGTCGCCGCAGGCGGCGATGGCCTCGTCCACCAGGCGCTGCACGGCGGTGGCATCGCTCACGTCGGCATCGAGGGCTGTGGCCTGGCCGCCTGCGGCCTCGATGGCTTGCACCAGCGAATCGGCTTCGGCGTCCTGCCCCCGGTGGTTGACCACCACGCGCGCGCCGGCCTGCGCGAACAGCAGCGCGGTGGCGCGGCCGATGCCGGTGGCGGCGCCAGTGATCAGCGCGGTCTGGCCCTGCAACGACACTGAGAAGCTCATGCCATCACCTCACCGTGGCTGGCCACCAGACACTGGCCGGTGAGCGGCATGGCGCCTTCGCTGGCAAGGAAGAGGAACACGCCCGCGACTTGATCGGGCGTGAGCATCGTCGGCACGGCCTGGCGCGCGAGGATCTCACGCTCGACCTCGGCCTCGCTGCGACCGCTCTCTGCGGCCATCGCGGTCAGCGAACGCATCGCCGCGTCGGTGCGCACCCAGCCGGGGCAGACCGCGTTGACGCGGATGCCGCGCGGCCCCAGCTCCAGCGCGAGCGAGCGGGTAAGGCCGACGACTGCGTGTTTGCTCGCGCTGTAGGCCGAGAAACCGGCCACGCCGATGCGGCCCCAGATGGACGACTGGTTGATCACGCTCGCGCCGCGCGGCAACAGTGGCAGCAGCGCCTGCGTGAGCCGCACCATGCTGCTCACGTTGTTGTCGAGCAGACCGGTCCAGCACGCCATGAAACCCGCTTCGGCATCGGCCAGCGGGGTGGGGTATTCGATGCCGGCGTTGTTGATCAACACGTCGAGTTGGCCAATGCGCTCCTGCACTTGGGCCGCCACCGCCGTCACCTGGGCATCGCTGCCGAGATCGCACACCGCGCTGTGCACCTGGCTGCTGTGCAGCGATCCCACCAGCGCGTCCAGCGGCGCGGCCGCGCGGTCCAGCAGCATCAGCCGCGCGCCCTGTGCGAGAAAGGCGCGCGACAGCGCGCTGCCGATGCCGCCGGCCGCGCCGGTGATCAGCACGGTTTTTCCCTGCAGGCCGTAGTTCACGGTCACACCGCCGTCAAAAAGGAGACGCCGACAGCCCCGATGAACCCGTCGGCGCGGTGCGGCACGCCGGGTGGCAGCACCGCGCCGTAGTCGCTGGCGAGCACGCGGGTCACGCGGTGGCGGTGGTAGGCGCGCAGCAGTTCGCCCACCGTGACCACCTGGGCATTGCCCGCGGGGTACAGTTCGCGATGCAGCCGGGGCAACTGGTACCAGGGTGCCACCGGGCGCTCGTGGTGCGCGTTGTGGAAACCGAAGTTGAGCCAGACCAGGTTGAGCAACGGAGCGTCCAGGCCCACCACGTCGCTGAAGGTGTTGGCCTGTTCGTAGGCGCGATCACGAAGCTTGTCTTTGGGGATCGGCGTTTCGTCGAGGATGGGGTAGGCGTCGTAGGTGTGCTGGAAGCAGTCGGCAAAACGCAGCAGGTGCACGAACAGCAGGTAGGCCAGCGCGTAGAGGGCCACGGCCTTGAGCGACCACCAGGCCAGCAGCGCCCAGGCCGCAAGCCGGACGAAGGCGACACCGATCACACGGCCACGCGCTTGCTTTTTGCGGTCACCCAGGAAGGGCAGCGCGATCACGAAGCCGCGCATGACGAACTCCACCGCAGGGATGTGCAGCCATTCGAGCGCCAGCACCATCCGCCGCACCAGCGGGTGGGCGCGCAGGAAACCCTGCAGGTCGAAGGTGATGACGTCAGCGCGTTCGACATGGTGGCGCATGTGTTTGCGACGCAGGTCGGCGAAGCTGGCGTAGGCGCTGCCGTTGATCCAGCTCATGAACTGGCCCCAGCGCTCGTTGGCCTGTGGCGTGCGGAAGATGGCGTGGTGGGCGAACTCGTGGATGAAGTAGGCCGACCAGGTGAGCGTGAGCGCGACCAGCAGCACGCCCAGCGCGTTGAGCGCCCAGTGCGTCTGACCGAGCAGGGCGATGCCGAGCGGCCAGCCGAGCACGGTGAACGCCAGGGCGGCGGTGTTGGGCCAGACGCCGTCGGCGTGGCGGAAAAGGGCTTGTTTCATGGCGGGAACTCCATGCGGAAAACGCGAGGTGGCCAGCGCTCCGCACGCCGGTGCCATCGGCACGGGCGGCGGAGATCTCTGAGCGGATTTACTTGGCCAGCGCCTTGACGAGCGAGGCGTCGAAGGTGGCTTCGGTCGCCGGGATCTTGGTGATCTGGCCCTTGGCCTTGAGCAGCTGGCCGATGATGTCGCCGCTGGCGTAGTAGGACGTGGTTTCCTTGGCGGGCAGGAAGGCCTTGGGCATTTCGGCCAGCGGGATGTTGTAGACACCGCTCATCTGTTCCTTGGCTTCCTTGGCCGAGACGCCCATGAACTTGCCAATGATCTTGGCGGCCTCATCGGGCTTGGCTTTCATGTAGGCCATGCCGTCCAGGTAGGCCTTCATGACGCCGGTGATCTCGGTGGGCTTGGCCTTGATGACCTTCTCGTCGAACACCAGCACGTCAGCGATCAGGCCGGGCGCGTCCTTGGAGGAGAAGATCACCTTGAATTTCTTGCCGCCGCCCTGGCTCAGGATCTGCGACAGGCTGGGCTCGTAGGTCACGCCGATGGGCAGTGCGCCCGAGGCCATGGCCGCGGGCACCGCTTCGGGCGTCATGCTCACGGGGCTGATGTCCTTCTCGCTCAGGTTCACCGTCTTGAGGGCGTAGGAGAGCAAAAAGTCGCTCGGCGAGAGCGGGTTGTAGCCGATCTTCTTGCCCTTGAAGTCCGCCACCTTGGCGATGCTGCTGTCGGCCACGATGGCGTCGCCGCCGTTGGAGTAGTCGATGGGCATCACCACCTTCATGGCGCGGCCTGCCGCCACCTGGCCGACCACCTGGTCGTAGGTCAGCATGCCGCCGTCGACCGCACCCGAGGCGATGGCCGCGGGGATCAGCGCCGGGTCGTTGAAGACCTGCAGCGAGACTTTGAGGTTGTATTTCTTGAACAGGTCCAGCGATTCGGCCACATAGAAGGGCCCGTAGCCGATCCAGACCACGGTGGCCAGTTTCATGTTGGCGGGCGCGGCCATCGCCGTGGCGGTGGCCAGCGCGAGCGCGGCACCCAGCGCCGGCTTGAACAGCCTGCCGAGCACGGAAGAGGATGTGGTGGAACCTGCGGGAGAGGAGAAGAGACCAGCCAGTTTCATGATGAAGCTCCGTTTGATGAGGGATGGGCGCAGGAGAACCGATCTGACGTCGTTCTCCCGGGCTTTTGTCCCTCCGTGGAGCCTGCGATGAGGCCGGTCCACTCTCGGACCAGACCCCGCGGTGAAGCGGACGGAACCCTAGTGGACCTACGCACAAGCCGCTGCCCCTGTGTGCAGACCGCTCTCCATGCTGATACCCCCGGAAGCATGGATCGTGCCAGCCCCGTGGCCCCGTTTTTGCACCAAATCGCGGCACGCCGCTCCCCACGCACCGGCCTCGACGCTGAAATTGGTGCATGGGCCGGGGCCTAGAATCCCCTGCACCACCGCATACCCGCGCTCACCATGCCCCACACCATCCCCGCCTGCCCGCAATGCGGCCTTGAAAACACCTACCCCGACGGCGACCACTTTGTCTGCCCGGACTGCGCCTTCGAGTGGCCGCAAGCGGCCGCAGGTGCCGAAGACGAAGCCGCCGGCGACGGCAGCGTGAAAGACGCCAACGGCAACCCGCTGGCCGACGGCGACTCGGTGATCCTCATCAAGGACCTGAAGGTCAAGGGTTCGTCCACCGTGCTCAAGAAGGGCAGCAAGATCAAGGGCATCCACCTGGTCGATGGCAACGACGGCCACAACGTGGACTGCAAGACCGAGCTGGGGCCCATGCTGCTGAAGTCGGAGTTCCTGAAGAAGGCATGAGCCGTATCGCCGTCATCGACTTCGAAACCACTGGTATCTCGCCCGGCCAGGGCGACCGCGCCACCGAGGTGGCGATCGTGCTGCTGGAGCGCGGCCAGGTGGTGGACCGCTTCCAGAGCCTGATGAACGCGGGCGTGCATATTCCTGCCTTCATCACCCAGCTCACCGGCATCACCAACGCCATGGTGGCCAGCGCGCCGCCGGCCGAGGCCGTGATGGCCGACGCCGCGCGCTTCGTCGGCGAGCTGCCGATGGTGGCGCACAACGCGTCTTTCGACCGCCGCTACTGGATCGCCGAGCTCGCACGCGCCGGTGTGCCGGCACCGCAGCCTTTTGCCTGCACCGTGCTGCTCTCGCGCCGGCTCTACCCCGAAGCGCCGAGCCACAAGCTCGGCAACCTGGTGGACTGGTTCCAGCTGCCGCGCACCGGCCGCGCCCACCGCGCACTGGCCGACGCCGAGATGGCGGCCGAGCTGCTGCAGCGCATCCAGCACGACCTGCGCACGCGCCACGGTGTGGCCGAACCGGACCACGCCTTCCTCTGTGCGCTGCAGGCCTGCACGCGCGCGGCGCTGCCGAAGTTCTTTCTGGCGCGCGCCACGGTCGCCAGACCTTCCGTAACGGTCTGAAACCGGGCCGGATTGGGTGCCGCATCCGTTACGCTTTGCACCCATGCGCCGTTTCCTGCCCCTCCTTGCCCTGACCATCCCCTTGCTGATCGCCGGCTGCGGCAGCACGCCCCCGTCGCACGGGCCAGCGTACCGCGCGTTGTCGGCCGAGCAGTCGAGCGATATCGCCATCCACGCGCTGGGGCTGGTGGGCACGCCCTACCGCTACGGCGGCAACACGCCGGAGAGCGGCTTCGACTGCAGCGGCCTGATCGGCTACGTGTACAAGAGCCGCGCCGGTGTGGCGCCGCCGCGCACGGTGGCCCAACTGTCGGGCTTCGGCCAGCCGGTGGGCACCCGCGAGCTGCGCACCGGCGACCTGGTGATCTTTGGTTCGGGACGGCCGTTCCACGCCGGCATCTACGTCGGCGAAGGCCGCTTCGTGCACGCGCCGTCCACCGGCGGCACGGTGCGGCTGGACCGGCTGGACAACCGCTACTGGGCGCGCCAGCACACCGCCTTCCGCCGCCCCTGAAGGGCGGCCCATGGCGGCCGCGCGACAATACCGGGCTATGACCCACGCCCACCGCACATCCACCCCGCTGTCCACCCAGGACACGACCCGCATCGACGACCTGCGCATCGGCGCGGTGCGCCCGCTCATCACGCCCGCCCTGCTGCAGGAATGGCTGCCCACGCCGCCCGAGGCGCTGGCGCTGGTCGAGAGCAGCCGCGGCGCGCTCTCGCGCGTGCTGCACGGTCAGGACGACCGCCTCATCGTCGTGGTCGGGCCGTGCTCCATCCACGACCACGGGCAGGCCATGGAATACGCGCGGCTGCTCAAGGAACAGGCCGATGCGCTGTCACAAGACCTGCTGGTGGTGATGCGGGTGTACTTCGAGAAGCCGCGCACCACCGTGGGCTGGAAGGGCTACATCAACGACCCGCACCTGGACGGCAGTTTCGCCATCAACGAAGGGCTGGAACTGGCGCGCCAGCTGCTGCTGGACGTGCTGGCGCTGGGCCTGCCGGTAGGCACCGAGTTCCTGGACCTGCTGAGCCCGCAGTTCATCAGCGACCTGGTGAGCTGGGGCGCCATCGGCGCGCGCACGACGGAGAGCCAGAGCCACCGCCAGCTCGCCAGCGGCCTCTCCTGCCCGGTGGGCTTCAAGAACGGCACCGACGGCGGCATCAAGGTGGCTAGCGACGCCATCCAGGCGGCGCAGGCGCCACACGCCTTCATGGGCATGACCAAGATGGGTCAGGCCGCGATCTTCGAAACGCGTGGCAACGCGGATTGCCACGTCATCCTGCGTGGTGGCAAGGCAACCAACTACAGCGCGGCCGATGTGGACGCCGCCTGCGCGCTGCTGAAAGCCGCGGGCCTGCGCGAGCAGGTGATGATCGACGTCTCGCACGCCAACAGCAGCAAGCAGCACCGCAGGCAGATCGACGTGTCCGCCGACGTGGCGCAGCAGATCGCCGCGGGCGACACGCGCATCACCGGTGTGATGATCGAAAGCCACCTGAACGAAGGCCGCCAGGACATCGTGCCCGGCCAGCCGCTGCAGCACGGCGTGAGCGTGACCGACGCCTGCATCAGCTTCGAACAGACCGTGCCGGTGCTGCAGGGGCTGGCCGAAGCGGTGCGGGCGCGGCGCTCGAAAACCGGCCGCTGATCCCCGGTGCCCGACGAACGGGCCCGTCCAGACTGGCTCGCCGTTGACGACACTGTCAACTTTTACAGGGATTTGATCCCGCTCCTGCGCGGAGTGTCTAGAGTGCGCCAGTCGCTGGCTTTGGCTGGCGCCTCTTACACCCATAAACAGCATTCAGGAGGTTTCCATGTCCCCATTCCATCTGACCGGGCGCAAGGCCCTGGTGACCGGCGGCGCCCGGGGCCTGGGCGCCGGCATGGCCGTGGCGCTGGCCGCCGCCGGGGCCGCGGTGATGATTGGTGACGTGCTTGAAGAGCAGGGCCGCGAAACTGCGCGGGCACTCGCCGCCACCGGCGCCCGTGCCGCGTTTGTGCACATGGACGTGACCGACGAAGCCCACTGGCTTGCCGCCATCAGCGCCACCCACTACGCACTGGGCGGCTTCGACATCCTGATCAACAACGCCGGCGTGGAAGTCACGGCACTGGTGACCGACATCGACCCCGACGAACTGCGCCGCATGCTCGACGTCAACATCGTGGGCACCGCGCTGGGCATCAAGCACGCCTTTCGCGCCATGCGCCCGGGGGGACTGGCCGGACAGGGCGGTGCCGTGGTCAACATTTCGTCGGTGGCGGCGACCATCGCATTTCCGGCGATCGCCGGGTATTCGGCGACCAAGTCCGCCGTGGACCGGCTCACGCGCGTGGCAGCCGCGGAATCGGGCAAGCTCGGATATGGCGTGCGGGTGAACTGCGTCTATCCCGGGCTTGTGCCCACCGACATGGGCTTGAAGCTCGCCAGTGACGTGATGAGCGCGGGCCTGTTCGCCTCGCCCGATGCGGCCGTGATGGCCATCGTGGAACAGACGCCGCTGGGGCGCCTCGGCACCATCAGCGACATGGCCGATGCAGTGGTCTTTCTGTGCTCCGACGCATCGCGCTTCATCACCGGCGCGGGCCTGCCGGTGGACGGTGGCATGGGCACCTGAGCGCCCCCGGAGTCCGCCTCCACCAGAAGACAAACCCCGCGCGCTGGTCAGCGCGCGGTGGCTCTCAGGTGCTCAGCGCGGCTTGCGCGGCACCATCGGGCCGCGGCCCTCGATGTGGCG
Source organism: Hydrogenophaga sp. L310 (assembly GCF_055703065.1). Taxonomy (NCBI): domain Bacteria; kingdom Pseudomonadati; phylum Pseudomonadota; class Betaproteobacteria; order Burkholderiales; family Comamonadaceae; genus Hydrogenophaga; species Hydrogenophaga sp. L310. The sequence continues at coordinate 186,870 of NZ_JBVPZA010000008.1, read as the reverse complement.
GAAATTGATGCGGCCCTTGGTCAGGTCGTAGGGCGAGAGTTCCAGGGAAACCCGGTCACCCGCGAGGATGCGGATGTGGTTCTTCTTCATCTTGCCGGCGGAGTAGGCAATCAGCTGGTGACCGTTGTCCAGCGTCACGCGAAAGCGCGTGTCGGGCAGCACCTCGTTGACGATGCCCATCATGTCGATCAGTTCTTCCTTGGCCATGTGAGGCTCCTTTGCTTCAAATACAAATCTGGGGAGAAGGCACCGTCGCTGCCACGGTGGCCGGGCGGACGCGGGCGCGCAACGCGTCGTTCACCCAGTCGATGCCTTGCGCCACGGCGAAATGCGCCGCTGCGTCGTGTGTGGGGAAATCATCGTGGAAGCGCATGACACGGTCGGTGCAGGCGCTGCCGGAGCCGCTGGCGATGGACACCTGCGCGGCAAAACGGCCGCACGGCAGCGGCCGGGGGCAAGCCGCGATGCGGTACTTGTCCAGAGTGAGAGGCGACAGTCTCTTCGTTGTTGTGGTCGTGGAAATCGTATGAATCATCAAAAACATCAAAGGGCGAAACGCTGCGGTCTCATGGACCGCACAGCAGGAAAACGCCCGAAAAACACATTGGCAGCCCCAGGCGCCGGGGTGCCCGACTGAATCAGCCGGCGCCGACGCGGTGTCGGGAACACCACGCCAGAACCGGTGCACGCGCCACGGCAGGGGCATCGGCAACAGCAGGGAGAATATTGCGACGGCGCCGACCTGGAAAGGGTGCGGGGCTGGCGCGGCTCGCGATGGAGGGGCTGGACCGGCGGCCCCTCTGCCGGGGGCGGTGCATCAGGGTCGGAAAACCCGGACGCGGCTGGTCGCCCAAGGCGAACCAGTTAATGTACCACGATGTGGAAAAACATGCACGGGTGAAGCATCGCCAGCGAACAAGCCGTGCGACTTCAGCAGCGCAGCCTGAACTGCTCGTCGCGGGCCTCTTTTTTCTCCACCCGGATACGGTCTTGCCTCAACGCGGACAGGGGTTGTCGCGCCTCTGAATCCAGCACCGCGACCCGTTCATTCAGGTATTTGCATCGCGAGGCTTTGTTCCAGGCAGCGCGGGTGTCACGTTGTTCCTGAAACACCGGAGCAGGGTTCGAGGTGACGGGAACAGCCAACTCGGCGCGACGTGCGCGCGCCCAGGCCACTTGTTCGTCAAACGAACGGTCTGCGGGCACGGTCACCGTTCGATCGACCAACGCGCTGCGCTGGTGACAGTGTTGACGCGTCCAGAACAAGCCCCCGTCGGTCGCTTTGCACAGGTAGAGGGTGATCGTGCTGGGACGCGACGGAGCGGACGCGTGCGCCACGGTGGAGGCCTCGGCACCTGGAGGGCAATGGTCATCGGTGTAGAGCACCTGGCCTTGCACGACGCACTTGTGCATGCCTGGCGAAGCCATTCTGGGTGGGACCACCGGTGCCACACTGGTCCTCTGCGTTGGAGGCGCTGGCGCAGAACCGGGCGCTGCGACGGTGCGGGCGGCTGTCGGCAACTGAACACTGAAAGGTTGAGCGCCGTCAGACCGGGATGCAACGACTCTACGGGCATCCCACCAGCCATAGCCCACATAGAAAGCGACCAGCACGGCGATGGCGGCGGCGACAGACAGCACAGTCCCCAGTTTTCCGGGTTCCGGTGGCCGGAAAGGGGCATCGCTTTGAACACCTTCGCGCATCCAGTCACTGCTCATTCAATCCTCCCCCACATCCCGCCCCTTGCTGCTGCGCCAGATCGCGCGCACCAGCCACAGCCCACCGACGAACGCGCTGGCAAAGCCGAGGAAACCGAAGGCGGGCAGGCCAAACAGGGTGGGGCCGCCCTTGACGGTCATGACGATGGACGAGCCGATGATGAGCGCGGCGATCACCAGCGCCATGGTGAGGCGGTTGGCGGCGCGGTCGATCTGGTCGCCCACGCGCTTGAGGTGCGCGAGCTCGATGCCCACATGCACCTTGCCGCGGCGCGCGTTGCGCAGCAGGCGCGAGACGTCGTGCGGCAGCTGTTCGGCCACGGCGAGCGTGCGGCGCAGGGTCTGCCAGGCCCGGTTGGCCATCACCTTGGGCTGGTAGCGCGCGCGCACCACCTGCTTGAGCAGCGGCAGGGCCTCGGTCGTCATGTGGAACTCGGGATCGAGACTGCGGCCCATGCCTTCGAGCGTGATGAAGGCCTTGATGAGCAGGGCCATGTCGGACGGCAGGCCGAGGTGGTGTTCGCGCAGGATGGTGGTGACGTCGGCGAGCATCTCGCCGAGGTTGAGCTGGGCCAGCGGGGTGCCGTGGTACTGGTCGACGAAGGTTTCGATCTCGGTTTCGAGCGCACCGAGGTTGACGCCGTGCTCGTCGCCGGTCCAGTCGAGCAGCACGTCGGCCACGGTCTGCGGATTGCGCTCCACCAGGCCCAGCAACAGGTTCAGGAGTTCTTCGCGTCGACGCACCGAGAGGCGGCCGACCATGCCGAAGTCGATGAAGGCGATGCGGTTGCCTTCAAGGTAGATGACGTTGCCTGGGTGCGGGTCGGCGTGGAAGAGCCCGTCTTCGACGATCTGTTTGAGCACGGCCTGTGCGCCGCGTTTCGCCAGCAGACTGCGGTCCAGACCCTGGGTGTCAAGCTGGTCGAGTTGATTGCCGGCGATGCCATCCACGAAGTCCTGCACATTGACGCGTTCCTTGGTGTGCATCCAGTGCACCTTCGGCACCACGATCCAGGGCAGGCTGACCAGGTTGGCGGCGATGCGTTCGGCGTTGCGGCATTCGCTGGCGAGGTCGAGTTCGCGCCTGAGCGAGCGCGCGAGCTCACGCACCAGCTGCTGCGGGCGGTAGGGTTTGAGGGCGGGGATTTCGGCCTCGGCGATGGCGGCCAGGCGGCCGAGCAGGCGCAGGTCGGCTTCGATGGTGTCGGTGATCCCGGGACGGCGGATCTTGACGACCACTTCGGTGCCGTCGTGCAGCCGGGCGCGGTGAACCTGGGCGATGGAGGCGGCGGCGAGCGGTTCGGTATCGAAACGGGCAAAAATGGTTTCGGGCTCGCCGCCGAGGTCTTCGCGCAGCTGCGAACGCAGCGATTCCAGCGGCACGGCAGGCACTTGGCTGTGCAGCTTCTCGAACTCGGCGATGTAGTCGGGGCCGAACAGGTCGGCGCGGCCGGCCAGGATCTGACCGAGCTTGACGAAAGTGGGGCCGAGTTCTTCCAGCGTGAGGCGCAGCTGGACCGGGGGTTCGAGCCGCGCCAGCTCGGCCGCGTTGTCCCATTTGAGAGCGTGGCCCGCACGTTCCAGCCGGTCGGCCAGGCCCAGGCGGCGCACGCTGTCGCCAAAGCCATGGCGGATGAGCACGCCCAGAATGGTGTTCAGGCGGCCCATGTCTCGGGCGGCGCCCAGGGTTTCGATCAGCATGCGTGGATCATAAAGACCCGCCGCCGCGCTGCGCGCGTCCCCCCTGAAAGGGGGGGCGATGCCTTACTTGCGGTCAGGCAGCTCGATCTTGACTTCGAGCACTTCCAGGTTGTCCTGGCGCTCCAGCATGACCTTGATGTCGTCCGGATTGATCTTGATGTACTTGCCGATCACGGCCACCAGCTCGCGCTGCAGCGCGGGCAGGTAGTCGGGTTCGGCGGCGTTGCGGCCGCTGCGCTCGTGCGCCAGGATGATCTGCAGCCGCTCCTTGGCGACGCTGGCGGTCTTCTTGTTTTCGCCCAGAAAGAAGGAAAGAAAGGACATGCTCACTTCCTTCCGAACACGCGCTTGAAGAAACCCGCCTTTTCGGCTTCGACGAAACGAAGCGGTTTCTCGGCACCGAGAAAACGGTCGATCACGTCGCTGTAGGCCTCGGCCACGTCGGTGCCCTTGAGGTGGATCGCGGGCATGCCCTGGTTGGACGCGGTGAGCACGTTTTCACTCTCGGGGATCACGCCGATGAGCTTGATGCGCAGGATGTCCTGGATGTCTTCCAGGCTGAGCATCTGGCCGTCGGCCACGCGCGTGGGGTTGTAACGCGTGATCAGCAGGTGTTCCTTGATCGGGTCCTTGCCTTCGATGGCGCGTTTGGTCTTGCTGCCGAGCATGCCCAGGATGCGGTCGGAGTCGCGCACGCTGGAGACTTCGGGGTTGGTCACGATCAGCGCTTCGTCGGCGAAGTGCATGGCCATGAGCGCGCCGGTTTCGATGCCGGCGGGCGAGTCGCAGACGATGTATTCAAAACCCATGGCCGACAGATCGTTCAGCACCTTCTCCACGCCGTCCTGCGAGAGCGCGTCCTTGTCGCGCGTCTGGCTGGCGGCGAGCACGAACAGGTTGTCGCACTGCTTGTCCTTGATGAGCGCCTGGTTCAGGTTGGCTTCACCGTGGATGACGTTGATCAGGTCGTAGACCACGCGCCGCTCGCAGCCCATGATCAGGTCGAGGTTGCGCAGGCCAACGTCGAAGTCGATGACGGCGGTCTTGTGGCCGCGCAGGGCGAGGCCGGAGGCGAAGCTGGCGCTGGTGGTGGTCTTGCCCACGCCGCCCTTGCCTGAAGTGATGACAACGATTTGGGTCATGTGGAGGTTCCTGTGAAGGTGGGAAATGGCTGAAGGGCTGCTGGCAGCCGTCAGGCAGACAGGGGATCGATAACCAGTTTGTCTTCGCCATCCGGGCCGGGCATGAGCCGCACCTGGGCGACCTTGCCCCGCACTTCGGGCGGCAGATCGGTTTCTCTGGTGCGGTAGATGCCGGCGATGGAGATGAGTTCGGGGTCCATGACGAGCGCGAAGATGCGCGCGTCGGCGTTGCCGCGGGCACCGGCGATGGCTCTGCCGCGCAGCGGTGCATAGACGTGGATGTGGCCGTCGGAGATGACTTCGGCCCCGGGGTTGACCATGGCCATGACGACCAGATCGCGCCCGCGGGCGTAGACCTGCTGGCCGGAGCGCAGCGGTTTGTCGACCACCATCGCCCCCGGCGCCACCGGGGGCGGCACCGCGACCACCGGGGCGGGTGCCTCGGTCCGGGCCGGCGCACGACTCGGCGCGGGCTGGGGCGCAGGGCTGCGCTGGACGGTGGCGTCGGCCGCGAGGATCAGGCCCGCGGCCAGGGCGGCGGCGGTCTGGGCATCGCTGCCGCCGCGCACGGCGATGGGCTGCAGCCGGTACTGGCGCAGGAGGTCTGCGAGTGCGGCGAAGTCGGACTCGGACTCGAGACCGGCCGCTTCGGCGCCCTGCAGGGGCGAGAGGTCAATGACCAGTGGGTCCTGGTCAAAAAAATCGGGCATGTCGCCGAATCGCTGGGCCAGTTCTTCGCTCAGGCGGACGAGGTCGGCGGACTTGAGCAGCAAGGCCACCAGGGGCAGGTTGGCGCTCTTGATCTCGAAAGTGGCGGGCGCGTTGGCAGCGAGGGCAACGGACATGAAGGGCAGGCTCGGTGGCTGGAGGGAAAAACGAGGTCCCAGCGGATGTGCAAAGGGCGAAGCCGCACAGCAAGACCCGGGCCCACTGCGCGCCGCGCATCTTACCAGCCGGGGGGTGCGCGTTTGTGCCCAGGTGTGTGGCGGTGTGAGGGGCTGTAAGCCCCGTGGCGCGCCGTTCGTCGGCTTGCGCGAGGCAATGCAGGATGCAGCAGGTCTGGGCATACTGAAACCCGTATGAAAAGCACCCCCGTTTCCCCTGAAAAACCGGCCTCCGGTACGCCGGTTTCTGCGTGGACCCGTGTGTCGCTGGTATGGCGCATGACGCGGCCGGCTTTCCTGCTGCTGACCGTGGTGGCCTGCGTGCTGGGCACCGCCACGGCGTCCGCCTGCGGCTGTGGCCTGGATCTGCCGCTGGCGCTGGGCGCGATGGCGCTGGCGGTGCTGGCGCACGCGGCGGGCAATGTGTTGAACGACCTGCACGACGCCCGCAACGGCGCCGACGCCGCCAACACGGACGCCATATCCCCCTTCACCGGCGGTTCGAGGCTGATCCAGACCGGCGCGGTGAGCGAGCAGCAGACGGCCGAGCTGGCCAGGGCGCTGCTGGTGTTCCTGGTGCCTGCCGGCCTGTTGCTGGCGGTGAAGGCCGGCGGTGGTGTGTTGCTGCTGGGCATGGCCGGACTGCTGCTGGCCTGGGCATATTCGGCGCCACCGCTCAAGCTGATGTCCCGCGGGCTGGGCGAGCTGACGGTGGCGCTGGTCTGGTTCCTGGTGGTGGTGGGCGCGGACTATGTGCAACGGCGCCAGTTCTTCGTGATCCCGGCCAGCGCCGCGGCGGGTTTTGCGCTGATGGTGGGGGCCTTGCTGCTGATCAACGGCTTTCCGGACGCCGCGGCCGATGCCCGGGTGGGCAAACGCACTCTGGTGGTGCGGCTGGGTCCTGTGGCCGCGGGCGCGCTGTACGGCGCGCTGGTGCTGGGTGCCCATGCGTGGCTGGCGGCCAGTGTGTGGCTGCTGATTCCGCCGATGCCGGCGCTCTGGGGACTGGTTTCGCTGCCCTTCTCGCTGGCGGCCCTGGTCTGGCTGCTGACCCATCTGCACCAGCCACAGCAGCTGAAGCCCGCCCTGGCCCTCACCGTGGCGGCCACGCTGTTGCACGGTCTGGGCATGGCCTGGGGCTTTGCCCAGATGGCGGGCCTGCACTGAACCCCCGGTTTTTGGCGGTTGCACAGGGATGTTTTGCACAACCCTGTGCGTAACTTTTTAATAAACACCACTTTATCCACAGGATGCTGCTCCAGCGCGGGGTTATCCCCGTTTCGGTTCAGCAGCAACAGGGCCGTCTTCACACGCTTGTACTGGCGCCAAGTCCTTGATTGGCCAGTAAAAAAGCCGCTTGTCCACACAAAAGCGCCTGCTCTACTACTCCTACTAATTTGAAATAAAGATATAGAAGAGTAAGAACAACCGGGGAAATCCCGTCCGGCGCCCGGACGGACAAGTCCAAAAAAAGTGACACCGGTCGGTGTTGGAAACAGGTTCCGGTTGTTTTGGGTCCAGAAGGTGTTCCACCAGCGAAACACGCGGGAACTGCGGCCGAAGATCGGCTGTCGGCGCCTGTTGCTCACAATCCTGTGTATAACTTTTTAACAAGTTTCATGTTATCCACAGAACTGTGGTCAGGTGCCGGGTTATCCCCTTTTCTGTCCGATGGCAACAGGGGCGCCTTCACAGGCTTGTACGGTCATCAAGTCCTTGATGGCATTGGGGAAAAAATGCTTGTCCACACAAAAGCGCCCGCTCTACTACTCCTACTAATTTGAAATAAAGATATAGAAGAATAAGAAAGCCAAAAAAAAACCGCCCGGGGGACCGGGCGGTGGTGGCAAAAAACGCGGCGCTGAAGACGCGCAGCGTTTCAGAGCGTGTGTGTGACGAGTTTGAAGTCCGGGTCTTCCGGGAACGGTTTGACGCTGTAGCCCAGGCCCTTCATCAGGCGCAACATGCCCGGGTTGTTGGCCAGCACCAGGCCTTCGATCTCGGCCAGGCCCTTGTCGCGCGCTTCTTCCATGATGCTGAGCATGAGACGCGAGCCCAGGCCCTTGCCGTTGAAGTCGTCGGCCACTACCAGCGAAAACTCGCAACTGGCCTTGTCGGGGTTGGTGATGTAGCGCGACACACCCACGATGCGCTCGGTTTCCACGATCTCGCCATCGGCACCGGTCTTGCGGGTGCGGTGGATCGCCACCAGCGCCATTTCGCGGTCGTAGTCGATCAGGGTCAGGCGCGACAGCATCGACGGCGGCAGTTCCTTGAGCGACGACACGAAACGGAAATAGCGGCTCTCGGGCGAGAGGTTCTGCACCAGGTCCTGCAGCATCTGGGCGTCGTCGGGGTGGATCGGGCGGATGGTGTACTCACCACCGCCGCGCAACGGCCAGATCTGCTCGTAGCGCGCCGGGTAGGGCAGGATGGCCAGGTGAGCGTAGTTGCGGGCCGTGGCGGGGGCGCTGTCGATCACGATGCGGGCGTCGACCGCCACCGCGCCCGATTCGTCCACGATGATGGGGTTGATGTCCATCTCGCGCAGCTGCGGCAGCTCGCAGACCATTTCCGAGACGCGCAACAGCACGTGTTCCAGCGCGTCCATGTCGACCGCGCTGGCGCCGCGCCACTTGACCAGGGTTTCGGCGACGCGCGAGCGCTCGATGAGCCGTCGCGCCAGGAACTGGTTGAGCGGGGGCAGCTCCATCGCGCGGTCGTTGATGAGCTCGATCATGGTGCCGCCGGCACCGAAAGCGATCACCGGGCCGAAGGGGTCGTCGGTCACGAGACCGATGTAGAGCTCGCGCCCACGCTTGTTGCGCGCCATCTTCTGGATCGTGACGCCGTTGATGCGTGCGCCGGGCTGGGCTTTTGCCACCGCCTGGATCATGGTGTTGTAGATATCGCGCACGCCGACCGCGTTGAGCACGTTGAGCGCCACGCCGTTGACGTCGCTCTTGTGGCTGATGTCGGGCGAGTCGATCTTCAGCGCCACCGGGTAGCCCAGCTGGGTGGCGATCAGCATGGCCTCGTTGGCGCTGCGCGCCAGGATGGTCTGCGTGACCGGGATGTGGAAGGCCGACAGCAGGGCCTTGGACTCCATTTCGGTGAGGATCTTGCGCCGCTCGGTGAGCACGTTTTCGATCAGCAGGCGCGCGCCCTCGATGTCGGGCTTGGCCAGTGTGGACAGCGGCGGCGGGGTCTGCTGCAAGAGCTGCTGGTTCTGGTAGAAGCTGGCGATGTTGCCGAAGGCGCCCACGGCGGCTTCGGGCGTGCGGAAGCTGGGGATGTTGGTCGTGGCCAATACAGCGCGCGCTTCACCCACCGAGGCATCGCCCATCCAGCAGCAGAGCAGCGGTTTTCCCAGGCGGGGTTTGAGCTCGGCCATGGCGCGCGCCACGTCGGCCGCGTTGATGCCGGACTTGGGCGAATGCACCACCAGGATGCCGTCCACCGTTTTTTCATGGCCGGCGGCGTCGATGGCGGCACGGTAGTGTTCGGCTGTGGCTTCTTCGGACAAATCGATCAGGTCGGTGAGCGAAGCCAGGGCAGGCAGCCGGGGTTTGAGCCCGGCAGCGGTTTCGGGAGAGATCTGGCCCAGTTCGAGCCCGATTTCACTCACCCAGTCGGCCGCCAGCACGCCGGGGCCGCCACCGTTGGTGACGATGGACAGGCGCTTGCCCACCGGGCGGTAGCGTGAGGCCAGGCATTTGGCGGCTGAAAACAGCTCGACAAAAGAGCGCACGCGCACCGCGCCGGCGCGGCGCAGGGCGGCATCGAACACGTCGTCGCTGCCGACGATGGTGCCGGAGTGCGTCTGCGCGGCCATGTTGCCCGCGGTCTTGCGCCCGGCCTTGAGAACGACCACCGGCTTGGCGTTGGCGGCGGCGCGCAGCGCGCTCATGAAGCGGCGAGCGCTGGAGATGCCTTCCATGTAGACGACGATGCTGTGGGTCTGGGCATCGGAAGCGAGGAAATCGAGCACCTGGGCGATGTCGACCGAGGTGTTGGGTCCGAGCGAAACCACGGTGGAAAAGCCCACGGCGTTCTGGCTCGCCCAATCCAGGATGGACGCGGTGAGCGCACCCGATTGCGAAACCAGCGCGAGCGGACCGACGGCCGCGAGCGGACCGACCACGCTGGCGTTGAGGCCGGCACGCGGACGCTGGAAGCCCAGGCTGTTGGGGCCGAGCAGGTGCATGCCGTGGCGGCGCGCGACGCGGTGCATGTCGCCGGCCATGTCCGCCGAGGTGCCGCTGCCGACCACCAGCGCGGCCTTGCACTTGATGCGACCAGCGACTTCGAGCGCCGCAAGGGCTTCGGTCGGTGGCAGGGCGATGATGGCCAGATCGGCCCGGGTCTGGGCCAGGTCGGCCAGGGTGCCGGTGGTGTGGATGTCGAGGAACACCAGGTTGCCGGTGAAGCGCTGGGCGGTCAGCGCGTTGACCAGCGCCCGGGCTTGCGGTATCTGGCTGTCGGGGTCGTCGGTTCTGCCGGCAAAGACGGCGATGGTTTCGGGCAGGAAAAGCGGGGTGAGGTAATGTTTGTCCATGAGGGACTCAGGTTGCTGAAAATTGGGATTGTTCGTGTTCAGTCGGCGCCGATCAGCACGCGCACATGGGCCGCGACGCTGCGGGCGAGGGGGCTCAAAACGTAGCCGCCCTCCAGGCAGGAAACGATGCGGCCCTGGCAGTGCTTTTCGGCCATCTTCACGAGCTGTTGGGTGACCCAGGCGTAGTCGGCCTCCACGAGGCCGAGGTTGCCCATGTCGTCTTCGCGGTGGGCGTCGAAGCCGGCCGAGATGTAGATGAGTTGCGGTGCAAAGGCGTCGAGCGCGGGCAGCCAGTGGTCGGTGACGGCGGCACGGAAGGCGTCGCTGCCGCTGCGGCTGGGCAGGCCCACGTTGACCATGTTCGGGCCGACGGCGTTTTCGCCGTTGAAGGGGTAGAGGCCCTTTTCGAAGATGGAGCACATCAACACGCGCTCGTCGCCGCGGAAGATGTCTTCGCTGCCGTTGCCGTGGTGCACGTCGAAGTCGATCAGGGCCACGCGCTCCAGACCGTGCACGTCGAGCGCGTGGCGCATGCCCACGGCGATGTTGTTGAAGAAGCAGAAGCCCATGGCGGCTGAACGCTCGGCGTGGTGACCGGGCGGGCGCACGCTGCAGAAGGCGGTGGTGGTGCTGCCCGCCAGCACCAGGTCGGTCGCCTGCACGGCTGCGCCCGCGGCGCGCAGCGCGGCGCTGAGGGTGTGGGGACACATGTTGGTGTCCGGGTCCACCGCGTGCAGGCCATCCTTGGGCGAGGCTTCGAAGATTTCGCGCACGTAGAGCGAGGCGTGCGCGCGGCCGAGCTGTTCTTCGGTGGCCAGCGGGGCGTCGTACGGGATCATGTAATCCAGCAGACCCTTGACCAGCAGGTGGTCGTTGATGGCGCCCAGGCGCTCGGGGCATTCCGGATGGTGCTCGCCCATGTCGTGGCGGGCGCAGTCGGCGTGGGTGATGTAGGCGGACAGCATGGTTTTGGGGTCTCCTCGGGCGGTGGTGATCGGCCGGGCCTCTGCGTGCCCGTGCGGATTGACATGCATCAATCTAGACCCGAATGCTGACAAGCATCTTGACGCACCGCAACAAGACCTTGCCGGAGCGAACACCTCAGACGCAGAACGCGGCACGACCGGAGCGCGTGCCTGCCACCCAGGATGCGGTGGAACCGGCTTCGCCGGGCCACTCGCGTTGCCCCTTGGGGGGTTGGGGGCTGCGGCTCCAAGCCTGCCTGCGCAGGCTCGGACAGCCCGAAGAAGCTTCGGCTCTGACGAAGCTGCGGCCTGCAAGGCACGCGAAGCGGCGCGGGGGAACCCTCAATGAAGTCCCGTCAGGGACGCCGCCACCGCGCGCTTGAAGGGCGTGAAACGTTCACCCAGGCCCACCATGGCCTGGCGCAGCAGGCGGGCCGGCGTCTCTTCGCGGGTGTAGAGCGTGGCCAGGGCGTGGGTGGCCATGTAGAGGCCGCGGCTGGCGCCCTGGTGGGTGCGCTGGTAGCGCTGCAGCAGGACGGGCGAGGCGATGTCCTGCCCTTTTTGATGCGCCTGGATCAGCGCTTGGGACAGCGTGTCGATGCTGCGCAGGCCGAGGTTGAAGCCGTGGGCTGTGACCGGGTGCATGCCCACGGCGGCATCGCCCACCACGGCGAAGCGTTGCGCCACCAGGCGGCGCGACCACACGCCCACCAATGGGTAGGCGTGGCGTGTGCTGCTGAGCCGCATGGTGCCGAGCTGGTGGCCGAAGCGTTGCGCCATGGCGGCGTTGAACGCGTCTTCCGGCAGGTCCATCAGGGGCTGCAATTCCTGGCTGGGCAGGGTGAGCACGATCGAGGAGCGCGGCAGGCCGGTCTGCGGACAGGGGTTCATGGGCAGCAGGGCGAGCGTCTGGCCGTGGTCGAACCACTCCCAGGCGGTTTCAAAGTGCGGCTGCTCGTGCGTCATGTTGCAAACGAGCATGGTGCGACCGTAGTCGTGCATATCCGCCGGGATGCCCATGGCGCGGCGGGTGCTGGAATGGCGGCTGTCGGCGGCCACCACGAGCTGGGCGCTCAGGCGCTGGCCGCTGGCGAGCGTGAGGTGGGCGCCGCTGGCGTCGGTGTGGATCTGGCTCACCTGTTCGCCGCAAACCAGGCTGGGGGCGGTGCCGCTGGCGTCGTCAGGCGCCATGGCGGCTTCGAAGACGGCGCGGCGGATATGGTGGTTGGCGACGAGGAAGCCGAGCTCGGTTTTGTGGCTGAGCTGGTGGCTGATGAGCATGCGCTGCTGGCCGGGGCCGGCGCCGCCGTCGAGCACGAGCGCATCGCGCAGCGGAGCGATGTTGGCGTCGCCCAGCAGGGGCCAGATGCCGAGCTGGCGCAGCCGTTCGGCGCTGTGCTGGGTGAGGGCGATTTCGCGGCCGTCGAAAGCGGGGTTTTGCAACGACTCCCGTGTCTGCTGTTCGATCAGGCCGATGTGCAGTCCGCAGCCGCGCAGCGCCCGGGCCAGGCTCAGGCCGGCGGGGCCGGCGCCGATGATGATGAGGTCGAAGTCCATGGCGGGGCAGCTTATCGGGTGGCTGGCTGGCGGGGCTTGACTCAGGTCAAGCCCATGAAAAAGCCCCGACAGGCGGGGCTTTGGAAAGTGTACGAGTCAGGCTCAGCTGCGGGGCTGCGCCGGGGCATCGCAGCCGGCACCGCCACCCATGCCGCCCATGCGGTGGTGACCACCATGGCCGCCATGACCGTGTTTGCCCATCATGCCGCGCTCGCCGTGCATGCCGCGTTCACCCTTCATGCCGGCGCGCTGGAAGCCGCCGTGGCGCTGGGTGTCAAACACCTTCTGCTGTTCGGGCGTGAGTGCGGCGTAGAAGCTCTTGGTGGCGTCGATGCGCTTGTCCATCCGGGCGTTGCGCTCGGCTTTCAGGGCCTGCATCTTGTCGAGACGCTGCGGCGTGGTCAGCTTCGCCCAGTCTTCCCGGCTCTGGCTGCGGGCCATGCGCGGTTCGGGTGCGGTGCGGGCCACGAAGGCGTTCCACGCGGCTTCCTGAGCCGGTGTGATTTTCAGGGTTTCCTTGAGTTGGGCCTGGCGCTCGGCCATGCGCTTTTGCATGCGTTCCATGCGCCAGGCCTGCTTCTTCGACATCTCTGCCGAGCCCGGACCGGCTTCGGTGCCGGCCTGAACACGCTGGGCCATGTGTTGTGCCCGCATGTCTTGCGACAGGGCGCCTGGACCCATGCCCTGGGCAATGGCGGTGGCAGAAACGCCGACGAAGGCGGTGGCGAGGGCAGCGGCGATGAGGGTGCGTTGGCTGAACAGTTTCATGAATCACTCCTGAACGGTTGATGAAAAGCTTTCCAGATGTCTCAGAGGTTTCTGTTTCTGGAATGGCTTCAGTGTGAGCAGCGGCTGTATCTGCTCTGTGCCGGAGTGATGCCGGTTTGTAAAGATTTGTTCCGCTAACGCCTGGATCGCTTGCGGCAGATCAAGGATCCACCGCCGGGCCGCCCCAAGGTGGATCAGCCCCCCTGGGGGCAGCGACCCGCGCAGCGGTGGAGCGTGGGGGGTCAGAGACTTCCCAGGTCGTCGAGGATCGGGCAGTCGGGCCGGTCGTTGCCGGGGCAATGGCACAGCAGTTCGTCCAGGGTGCGCTGCATGGCCTGCAGCGCTTCGATGCGCTGGCCGAGTTCGTCGCGGTGCTTCTGCGCGATGCGCTTGACGCTGGCGCTGCTGCGGCGCCGGTTGTGCCACAGGCTCACGAGTTCGGTGATGGCGTCGAGACCGAAGCCCATGTCGCGCGAACGGCGGATGAAGCGCAGGGTGTGCACGTCGGCCAGACTGTACTGCCGGTAGTTGCTGTCGGTGCGCGCCACCGTGCCCAGCAGGCCGAGCGCTTCGTAGTGGCGCAGCATCTTGGGCGAAATCCCGCTCAGGCTGGCGGCGGTACCGATGTTGACCGGCCAGGCGCCCGCGGCATCCAATGGGGCCTCGACTGCTTCGTTGGGCTGCGCGGTACCGCCGGTGTGTCTCATGCAGCGACGGTGTAGCCTTCTTCGCTGATGGCCGCGGCCACCGCCTCGCGCGGCTGTTCGGTTTTGACTTCCACCAGGTTCTGGCTGCGGTCAATGCGCACCTCGGCCTGCGGGTCCAGGGTCTTGATGGCGGTGGTGACGGCTTTTTCGCAGTGGCCGCAGGTCATGCCCTGGACAGTGAAGGTTTGTTGGCTCATGGTGGTTCCTCAAGTTGAAAGCTTGCATCTTCAGCCTTGACACGCTGTCAAGGTCAAGTCCCCAGGCGATGAACGATACACCTTGTCGCTTGACCTTCCCATGGGGGTAAAGCTTATCCTTGACCCATGAATACCCTGACCGCAGTGGCCGACTCCGGCGTCGTGCCCGAATCCCTCGAGCTGTGCCAGATCGACCTGGGCATCGGCGGCATGACCTGTGCGTCGTGTGTGTCGCGCGTGGAAAAGGTGCTGAAGAAGCAGCCTGGCGTGAGCGGTGCGAGCGTGAACCTGGCCACCGAGTCGGCGCGCGTCATGCTCTCCGGCCCCGACGACGCCGAAACCCTGGCGCGCATCAAGCGCGCGGTGCGCGACGCCGGCTACGAACCACGGTCCATGGCCGCCATGGACGAGGACAGCAACGAACGCTGGCACGGCATCCCCACCGACTTCCTGCCCGTGCTCGCGGGCCTGCTGCTCTCGGCCCCGCTGGCCCTGCCCATGGTGGGCGACCTGTTCGGCAAACACTGGATGCTGCCTTCGTGGATGCAGTTCCTGCTCGCCACGCCGGTGCAGTTCTGGCTTGGCGCGCGTTTTTACAAGGCCGGCTGGCATGCGCTGAAGGCGCTCACCGGCAACATGGAGCTGCTGGTGGCCATCGGCACGACGGCGGGCTGGATGCTGTCCACCTGGCTGTGGTGGCGCTCCGAGCCGGGCGAGATGGTGCACCTGTATTACGAAGGCTCTGCGGTGGTGATCACGCTGGTGCTGCTGGGCAAGTGGCTGGAAGCGCGCGCCAAGCGCCAGACCACCAGCGCCATCCGCGCACTGCATGCGCTGCGGCCCGAGTGGGCGCACCTGCTGCCCGATGACATCAAGCGCACCGAGGAGACCGACGTGCCGGTCGACGAGTTGCTGCCGGGCGACCTGATCACCGTGCGGCCGGGTGAGCGTTTTCCGGCCGACGGCACGGTGGCGCAGGGCAGCACACAGGCCGATGAATCCATGCTCACCGGTGAAGCCATGCCGGTGGCCAAGGCGGTGGGCGATGGCGTGACGGGCGGTGCGCTCAACGGCGAGGGCGCGGTGCAGGTCAGCGTGCGCGCGGTGGGCGCGCAGAGCGTGCTGGCGCACATCATCGCGCTGGTACAGGACGCGCAGGCGGGCAAGGCGCCGGTGCAGCGTCTGGTGGACAAGGTGGCTTCGGTGTTCGTGCCGGTGGTGCTGGTGATTGCGCTGTTCACGCTGGGCGGCTGGTTGTACGTGGGCGCGCCGGTGGAAGAGGCTTTGCTGCACGCGGTGTCGGTGCTGGTGATCGCTTGCCCCTGCGCGCTCGGCTTGGCCACGCCCGCGGCGATCATGGCCGGCACGGGCGTGGCGGCGCAACACGGCATTTTGATCAAGGACGCGCAGGCGCTGGAGATCGCGCACCGCGTGGACACCGTGGCGTTTGACAAGACCGGCACGCTGACCGTTGGCCATCCGCGGCTGCGGCTGATCGAGGCCGCTGCCGGCGTGGACGAGGTGGCGGTGTTGCAGGCGGCGAGCGCGCTGCAGGCGCAGAGCGCGCACCCACTGGCGCGCGCCGTGCTGGAGGCCGCGGCCACGCGTGGACTGACGGTGGCTGCCGATGCGGCGCAGGATGTGCAGGCGGTGTCGGGCCGCGGCAGCCTGGGCACGGTGCAGGGCGCGAAGCTGGCGCTGGGCAGCCTGCGCTGGATGGACGAGCTGGGCGCGGCGATGGGCCCGCTGGCGGCGCGCGCGCAGACGCTGCAGGACGAAGGCGCCACGGTGTCGGTGCTGGCGGCGCAGGGCGAGAGCAGTGCCCCCGACCCTGGCTCCGCCAGGCCCCCCGAGGGGGTGCAGCCGTACTTGGGGCGGCCCGGCGAACGGCTGATTCAATGGGCACCGCTGGCCCTGCTGGCCTTCGCCGACGAAGCCAAGCCCGGCGCGGCCGCTGCGCTGGCCGGGCTGCGGGCCCAGGGCCTGCGGCTCTTCATGGTCTCGGGCGACAACCGCGGCGCCGCGCTGGCCATGGCCCACACGCTGGGCCTGCGGGCCGACGAAGGCGAGGTGATCGCCGAGGTGCTGCCGGGCGACAAGGCGGCGGTGGTTCAGCGCCTGAAGCTGGGCGAACGCGAACCGCCGCCGGGCCTGGTGGCGCTGGCGGCGGTGGAGGGTGGCACGCCGCCCGCATTGTTGGCGAGGGAAAGCGGTGACCCCGCCGCCGGGCCGCCCCAAGGCGGGGTCAGCCCCCTCGGGGGGCAGCGACCCGCGCCAGCGGTGGAGCCCCGGATGAACGCCGCAGGCGGGCAGACGCATGGGGGCCATCACACCGTGGCGATGGTCGGCGATGGCGTGAACGACGCGCCGGCGCTCGCAGCGGCCGATGTCGGCATGGCCATGAGCCACAGCCAGGGTGGCAGTTCCGACGTGGCGATGCACGCTGCGGGCATCACGCTGATGCGCGGCGACCCGATGCTGGTGGCCGCCGCGCTCGACATCTCGCGCCGCACCGTGAGCAAGATCCGGCAGAACCTGTTCTGGGCCTTCGCTTACAACGCCGCCGGCATTCCGCTGGCCGCGCTGGGTTACCTGAGCCCGGTGCTGGCGGGTGCGGCGATGGCGATGAGTTCGGTGAGCGTGGTCAGCAACGCCCTGTTGCTCAAGCGCTGGAAGCCGCCAGTGCAGCGGTGAAACGCCGTGGGGTGGGCGGCTGTGCGTCGCCTGCCGTCCGGGCGCTGCTACTTGGTGGTCAGGGTTGATTTGCGTCAATCTGGTTCGCGCCGTGTTCGGTGATAGTCTTGGGGCGAGTTAACCGACCGCTGGGTTGGTTTTGATCCCTGAGGAGACAAACACCATGAATCACGAAGCCCTGCGGGTCATCCGCGACGAACACGCCTCGCTGGCGGCGATGCTGCAATCGCTGATGCAGATGGTCCGGCGCGGTCCCGATCCCGAAGGCACCGGCCAGACCGAGCTGTTTTTTGACGTGTTGCGGGCGATGCTGTTCTACATCGACGAGTTTCCCGAGAAGCACCACCACCCCAAGGAATCGGACCTGCTGTTTCCCCGCGTGGCGCGCGTGGCGCCGCACACCATGGCCGCCATTGACCAGCTCGAGCGCGACCACATGCAGGGTGAATTGCGTGTGCGCGAACTCATGCATTTGCTGATGGCCTGGGAACTGCTGGGCGAAACCCGGCGCCAGGCGTTCGAGGACGAGGTGACCCGCTATGTGGATTTCTACCTGGAGCACATGCGGCTGGAAGAGTCGGTGATCCTGCCGGAAGCCGAAAAGAGCCTGACCGACGCCGACTGGCACGCGCTCAACGCCGCGTTCGCCACCAACCAGGACCCCCTGAACAGCCGCGTACCGCGCGACCCGCAGTTCGACCGCCTGTTCACCCGCATCGTGATGCGTGCACCCGCGCCGGTGGGCCTGGGTCAGGGCTGATCGCCGTTCTCCGGGGCGTGGTGGCGGTACCGCCACCGGTGAAACAGCGTAACGTGGTGTGCGAGGGCGGTGGTTTGACGGCTGAGGATGAACACCAGAGTGGTGTTTGCGTGACCAGGGTCAATGCCCGCCGCGGTCCGATCGGGGATGCTGGGAACTGTCCAGTACCAGTTCCCGCCAGATGCGGGCTCGCCATGTCACATCCTGTCCTGCTTCCTCGCTTCGACGCATCCCATGAGCTCTCACGGCAGTTGCACACCCTGGTGCAATGGTTTCAGCGGGTGCCCGACACCCGGGGACAGGGTGGGCACGCCGCTTTTTTCGACGTCCTGCGGGCGGGGCTGGTCGACGTCTGTGCCGCGATCCCCGAGCAGCGGCCGGGCGCCGATGCCTTGGTCATGCTGGCCGTTGCCCAACTGGAGCGCCAGCCCCTGCAAAACGATCCACTGGTCTCCGATCTGCTGCCATTGTTGCGGGCCCACGGCTTTCTGGACGGCGAGCGTCGCACCCAGCTGACGGCGACGCTGCGGCGGCTGTTGGACCGGCACCTGCGCCTGTTCTGGCAGGTGTCGGATGTGCCCGTGCTGGCCGTCGCAACGGCGCGCAGCCAGCGAGTCGCCGCGGTCGATATCAACCCACTCAACCGGTTCTGGACGCTGCGGCTGGGGCAGGTTGGCGCGGAACACCGGGCTGCGGCCAACGAGCCCGATGCCTACCCGAACCAGCGGTCAGATGGCGCTGAACCCGCCATGCCCCCCGCTGCCTGAACCGGCGCGTCGGCCACCCGCCAGCGTGGGCGGGCTTTGGCCCACAATGGCCGGCCATGTCCCGCCACCCCTTGCCCGCTTCCCTGGCGTCTGACGCGCCCGACCGCACGCCCTATCTGCGCCTGGCGCTCGCGCTGTCACTCGGCGCGGCCGTGTCACTGGGCATCACGCGTTTTGCCTACGGCCTGCTGCTGCCGCCCATGCGCGACGACCTGGGCTGGAGCTACACCCTGGCTGGCGCCATGAACACCGCCAACGCGGTCGGCTACCTCATCGGTGCGCTGGCCATGTCGTGGCTGCTCAAACGCCTGTCGCCCATGCGTGTGCTGCTGGCGGGCTCGGTGCTGGCCACGCTGTTCATGGCCGCCAGCGGGTTTTTCACCAGCGCCACGGCGCTGCTGCTGCAGCGTGGCCTGGCGGGCGTGGCCAGCGCCCTGGTGTTCAGCACCGGTGGGCTGCTGGCCGCGCGGCTGGGCGCGCGCCAACCGCACCGGAGTGGTTTCCTGCTCGGGCTGTATTACGGCGGCACCGGCCTGGGCATCGTGGTCTCCGCGCTCGGCGTGCCCTGGCTGCTGGAGCGCGCGGCCGGCCAGCCCCACGGCTGGGCCTGGGCGTGGTGGGGCCTGTCGTTGGTGTGCGCGCTGGCGACGGCGCTGCTGGCCTGGCCCGCGCGCGTGCTCGCGGCCAGCGAAGCCGCCCGCCCGGCCGTGGCCGCGTCCTCCGGGCAAGCCGCAGGCCCGCCCGCCAGCCGCGTGTTCCGCATGCGCGACTTCGCCTTCGCGCTGGCGGGCTATGCCGGTTTTGGCGTCGGCTACATCGGCTACATGACCTTCGTGATCGCGCTGCTGCGTGAGCAAGGCAGCAGCCCCGGCGCGATCACCCTGTTTTATGCGCTGCTCGGCGTCGCGGTCGTCGCCTCTTCGCGCATCTGGGCCGGCCTGCTCGACCGCCACCAAAGCGGCCAGGCGCTGGCGCGGCTCAACGCCCTGCTCGGCGTGGCCGCCATCCTGCCCGCGCTCACCACCGCCTGGCCGCTCGTGATCGCCTCGGGCGTGTTGTTTGGTGGCGTGTTCCTCTCGGTGGTCGCGTCCACCACGGCGCTGGTGCGGCACAACCTGCCACCCGCGCAATGGGCCGCTGGCATCAGCGCCTTCACCGTCATCTTCGCCGCCGGGCAGATCGTCGGCCCCACGGTGGTCGGCCTCATCGCCGACGGCCCGGGCGGCTTGGCGCGCGGGCTGGTGTTTTCAGCGCTGGCGCTGTGGGTGGGGGCGGCGCTGGCGCTGCGGCAGCGGGCGCTGTGAGCTGATGCTCAGCCAGGGATGCGCTGGAGCATCTGCTGCACGGTCCAGATCGGACAGCCCAGTTCGCGCTCCATGGTGCCCGCCAGCGCCAACAGGTCCTGATCACCGGAAACCAGGGCCTCAGCGCCTGCCACCAGCGCCAGCTGCATGAAAACCTCGTCCTGCGTGTCACGGCAAGCCGGCACGCCGGGTGGAGGGTCGGGCCTCTGGACCACGGCCACGAACGGCACGTAGTCCGCCAGCAGTTCGCGCTGTTCGGTGGGCGTCAGTTTGAACTTGGGGTAGGCCAGCACCCGCATCAGCTCTTGCACGGTGGCCGTGCAGGCGAAGGGCAGCAGCTGGCCACTTTGCCAGGCGGCCCGCAGTTGCCGGGATGTGGCGCTGTTGAACACCAGCGCAGACAGCACGACGTTCGTGTCGAGCACGACGCGCAGGGGGCTGGTTTCGCCCGCGGTCGGGCTCATGCGGATTTTTTGCTGCGTTTGGCGGGGGCGGCCTTGTACCGCGGGCTGGGTTCAGCGGCCACCGCGGTGGCGGGTGCCTGGGTGCGCGCCCAGACGAGGGCATCGCTCACGTCGTCAGAGGTGATGCCGAGTTGGGCGAGCTTGGCCCTCACTTCGTCGGCGCGCTGGATGCGCACGGGGGTGAGCACGATCTGTCCGTCGCGGGTCTGCACGTCCACGTAATCGGGCGAGCCGAGTTGTTTCATCACGCTCTTGGGCAGCGTGAGCTGGTTTTTGGCGGTGATTTTTGCCAGCATCTGGATTTTCCGGAAACAAGGAATCCTTACTCTAGCAAACACCGTCCGGATGCGCCAGTGGTTTGCTGCGATCGGGTCCCCATGAAAAAGGGCTCCGTAGAGCCCCTTGTCGTGATTCAGAACGCTGCAGGCGTCAGATCAAACCCTCGGCCTTCATCGCGGCCTGCACCGCCGGGCGGGCCGCCACGCGCTCGCGGTAGGCGGCGAGGTTGGCCAGGCCGCTCACGTCCAGGCCCAGCGGCTTGGCCCAGTTGGTGACGGTGAAAAGGTAGCCGTCGGCCACGGTGAACTGGTCACCCATCAGGTACTGCTGGCCGGCGAGTTGGCCATCCACCCAGGTCAGGCGCTGCAGCAGGCGGTCTTTGAATATCTGCTTGGCTTCGGCGGGCTGGGCGGGGTTGAACAGGGGGCTGAAGCCGCCTTTGTGCAGTTCGGTGCCGATGAAGTTGAGCCATGACTGCAGCTGGTAGCGGGCCAGGGTGCCGTTGGCGGGGGCGAGGTTTTTCTCGGGCGCCTGGTCGGCGATGTACTGCACGATGGCCGGGCCTTCGCGCAGGGTCTCGCCGCTGTCGAGCGCGAGGAAGGGCACGTAGCCCAGCGGGTTGACGAGGTAGTAGTCGCTGCCGTCGGGCAGCTTGTGGGTCTTGGTGGGCGCAGCAACGGCTTCGAAGGCGAGGCCGGCTTCGTGCAGGGCGATGTGGGGCGACAGCGAGCAGGCGCCGGGCGAGTAATAGAGCTTCATGGGGTGGTTGCCTCGGGTGTTTCTGGTGTGGTGGCCGGCCCGGAGCGGGGCACCGGGTGGCGGGATGCTAGCGGACGGGCCGGTTTTCTGCTGGGCGCGAGGGCTTTGGCGCTGTGTGGCCTGGTGGACGGTGGGTCGGTGCGTCAATTGGACTCATGAGGCTGTTAAGTTGTTGGTATCTTGAGGTTCCAATTTCGAGCTTTGCCACACCAAGGACCGCCATGGCCACGGGACAGTTTGCCTACGCCAACAACACCAACCGCTTTCTGGCCGCGCCCGAACTGGGCGCACAGCCGTTTGCCGTGGCCGGTGTGCCGTACGACGGCGTGGTGACGAACCGGCCGGGGGCGCGTTTCGGCCCGCAGGCGATCCGCGCGGCGAGCCTGATGCTGTGCGACGGCATCCACCCGGTGTTTGACGTGTCGCCGCTGGGCCAGCTGGGCGATGCGCTGGACATGCGCCTGCCGAACGCCTCGCCGCTGCCCGAGGTGCGCCGCGCCATCGAGGCGCAGGCCGCGGCGCTGATGGCGAAGCACCACAGCGTGTTCCTCGGCGGCGACCACTCGGTCACGCTCCCGCTGCTGCGCGCGGCGAAGGCGCAATACGGCGGCGGCGAGCCGCTGGCCTGTGTGCATTTCGACGCGCACTGCGACACCTGGAGCGATCACTTCGGCGAACCCTCGGGCCACGGCACCTGGACCTATGAAGCGCTGCAGGAGGGGCTGATCAGCCCGGCGCACACGGTGCAGATTGGCATCCGCTCCAGCGGCGAGCGCGCCGCGCGCGAGTACGTGGCACACCAGGGCGGGCAGATCTTCACCGCGCGCGCGCTGCGCGGTCTGGACGGTGCGGGGTTGCGGCCCGCCATCGACGCGATCCGCGCCCGCATCGGCCAGCGGCCCTGTTACCTGACGCTGGACATCGATGTGCTGGACCCGGCGTTTGCGCCCGGCACCGGCACGCCCGAGCCCGGCGGGCTGACCAGTTCGCAGGTGCTGAGCTTCATCGAGGAGCTGGCCGGGCTGAACTGGATCGCCATGGACTGCGTGGAGGTGGCCCCGGCCTACGACCACGCCGAGCTCACCAGCAACGCCGCGGCGAACTTTGTCTGGACCTACCTGTGTGGCCAGATCGCCAAAGTGGCCCAAGCGTCGAAAGGGGGCTGAACCATGTTCTCGCGCTCCTTGCTGGGCTCCGACACCCAGCTCAACCAGCAGAGTTATTACGAAGCCAGCGTGGTCCGGCCCTTGCCGAATGCGCCTCTGTACGGCGCGGTGCAGGCCGACGTGGTGGTGGTTGGCGCGGGTTTTGCGGGCCTGAGCGCGGCGCTGGAGCTGGCGCAGCAGGGCCTGAGCGTGGTGGTGCTGGAGGCCGACCGCGTGGGCAGCGGCGCGAGCGGGCGCAACGGCGGTCAGGCCATCGTGGGTTATGCCAGCGGGCAGGGGCCGTTTGAAGCGCAGCTGGGTGAGGCCGATGCGCAGTGTGCCTGGGACATGTCGGTCGAGGCGGTGGACCTGATCGAGCAGCGGTCCCTGGCACTCGGCATCGACTGCGACTGGCAGCGCGGCTACACCTATGTGGCCGAATCGGCCCGAAAGGCGCGCGCGCTGCAGGCCGAGGTGGACGATCTGCAGCGGCGCGGCGTGGCCTGTGATGTGGCCACCGGCGACGATGTGCGCCGTCTCATCGACAGCCCGCGTTATGTGGCCGCGGCGTACGAACGGCGCTCCGGTCATCTGCACCCGCTGAAGTACGCGCTCGGTCTGGCGCGGGTGGCGCAGGCGGCGGGCGTGCGCCTGTTCGAGAACACGCCGGTGACCGCCCTGCGCCGCGGCCCGGCGCTGGTGGCCACGACCGCGCACGGGCAGGTGACGGCGCGCTTTGGTGTGCTGGCGGGCAACTGCATGCTGCCCGAGTACGGCCCGCAGGTGGCGCCCGAGATCACGCCGCGCGTGATGCCGGTGGGCACCTACATGGTGGGCACCGCGCCGCTGGACCCGGCCCTGTGCGAGCGCCTGATCGCGCACAAAGCGGCGGTCTGCGACAACAACTTCGTGCTCGACTATTTCCGCTTCAGCGCCGACCACCGACTGCTGTTCGGCGGGCGCGTGAGCTACACGACCATGACGCCGCACGACCTGAAGGGCGTGATGGCGCGGCGCCTGTGCGCCGTGTTCCCGGCCTTGAAGGGCGTCCCGATCGAATACGTCTGGGGCGGCTTCGTGGACATCAGCATGAACCGTGCGCCCGACTTCGGCCGACTCGGCGACAACCTGTATTACCTGCAGGGCTTCAGCGGCCACGGCGTGGCGCTCACCGGGCTGGCGGGCCAGCTCGTGGCCGAGGCGGTGGCCGGGCAGGCGGGCCGTTTTGATGTCTTCAGCCGCCTGCAGCACCGCCCGTTTCCCGGCGGCTCCCTGCTGCGCACGCCCAGCCTGGCGCTGGGCATGCTCTGGTACCGCTTGCGCGACGCGTTCTGAGGGCCGGTGCCCCCAGCCACATCACTGTTGCTGGCGCGGCTCGCCCTGTTCGTTCACCGTGATGGTCCTGCCCGGGTCCGCTGCCATCTGGACGCGGTGGTCCTGACCGCGGAAGCTGTAGGACACGTCCCAGAACGCGGGCTGCGCGCCGCCGGGGGTGTTTTCGCAGCGCCGCACATCCTGCGTGGCGGCCTGCCCGTCGCGGCCGACGTTGGCGCCGAGCGCGGCACCGGCGATCACGCCACCCACGGTGGCGATGTCCTTGCCACTGCCGCCGCCCACCTGGTGACCCAGGATGCCGCCGATCAGGGCGCCGGCCAGCGCACCGGGCACGTTGGCGTTGCCGCCCTGACCCTGGACCTGTTCACGCTCGACCCAGCAACGTTGTCCGGAAGTGGCGAGCACGGCCCGCACGGACGTGACCGGGGCTTCGAAGAGCCGTTCGTTGTTGCGGCGGCGGCTGTCATAGACCGCCACCGGTTGTGGCGCGTAGCGGTTGTTGTCGATGCGGCCGTTGCCTTCGACGGTGCGCACGGACGAGATGCGGTCGTTCATGCCCATCGCTTCCAGTGACGGATAGCGGCCGGGGCGCAGCACGACGCAGCGGCCATTGAACCGGGTGTCGTTGCAGACCTCCCAGCGCTCGCCGATCACCACCGCCGAGGTGGCGCGGTCGTTGAAACCGGCCCGTTCGAGGTTGGCAATGTTTTCTTCGGTGGTGAAGGAGCGGCCCTGGAAGCCTGCGCGCTCGAAGAAGGTGACCTGACCGTCCGCCCGGGCAGCTCCGGGGGCGGGGGCGTAGCGGTTGTCGGCGATGCGCGCGTTGCCCGCGACGGTGCGGACCGAGGTGACCTCGTTGTCCAGGCCCATCGCTTCCAGCGACGGGTAACGTCCGGGGCGCAGCACGACGCAGCGCCCGCGGTAGCGGTTGTCGTCGCAGACCTCCCAGCGTTCACCGACCACGACCGCCGACGAGGCGCGGTCGTTGAAGCCGTAGCGGCGGAAGTTGGGGATGGCGCCGGTCGTGGTGAAGGAACGGCCGTCGAAGCGTTCGCGCTCATAGAACGTGACCTGGGGCGCGACCACGACCGGACCCGGCGCATAGCGGTCGTCGTCCACGCGAGCGTTGCGGGCGATGGCGCGCGCCGAGGAGACCTCGTCGTTCAGGCCCATGTCGGCGAGCGAGGGGTATTTGCCTGGGCGCAACACCACGCAGCGGCCCTGGAAGCCGCTGTGCTCACAAACCTCCCAGCGGTTGCCGACGATCACCACGGACGAGGTGCGGTCGTTGAAGCTGTAGCGGTCGAACCGGGGGATTTCCTGGTTGGCACGCACGGTCCGGCCGCCAAAGTCCGGGTTTTCGTAGAAGGTGGCCTGGGCGGCCACCTGGGCACTGAAGACGATGCCGGCCACGGCCAGCAGGGTTCTTGAGAGGGAAGTCATGTGGGTGTCTCCTGAATGGGTATCGCTGGTCAGGATGACCTCCGGGGCTGCCCGTGTCTGTGCGTTGGCGCACACCTGCCGCGCCGGCGGCTGGACCAGCGCTGCCGTTTCAGGTGCTCATCAGGCTCTTGACGGCTGCACTGAGCACAGGACCGCAGCGCTGGATGTCGGTCAGCGGCGCATAGCCGTAACCGATCACCAGACCTTTGAGGTCGTTGAGGGCGAGGCAATAGGCCGAGAGCGGGCGCACGGTGAGCCCTTGTTGCGCGAGGCGCTGGGCGAGGGCCTTGTCGTCCGCGTGCGAGGGCAGGCGCAGGCACAGGTGCAGGCCCTGTTCGGCGCCGCTGATGAACGGACCATCGGTGTCGGCCGCGAGCACGGGTTTGAGTGCTTCGAGCAGGGCAGCGCGCCGTTCGCCGTAACTCTGGCGCGCGCGGCGCAGCGCGCTGCTGAAATGGCCCATCTCGATGAACTCGGCGAGCGCGGCCTGCAGCGGCATCTGGCCCGGGCGGTTGAGGTCGTAATGCGCTTGCTTGAAGGCGGTGACGAGCGGCTTGGGAACGACCAGGTAGCCGAGCTTGATGCCGGGGTAGAGCACCTTGGAGAAGGTGCCCATGTAGAGCACGCGGCCATCGGTGTCCAGGCCTTCGAGGCTGGAGATCGGCGGGCCGCTGAAGCGGTATTCGCTGTCGTAGTCGTCTTCCAGCACCCAGGCGCCGTGGGCACGCGCGGTGGAGAGCAGCTGGTGGCGCCGCGGCAGCGACATCACCGCACCGGTGGGGTACTGGTGCGAGGGCGTGACGTAGATCAGGCGCGGTGGCCGGGCGTTGTCGGCGGCGCCGGGGCAGATGCCTTCGTCGTCCACCCGCACCGGATGGATCGCCAGACCGGTGGCCATGAAGGCCTTGACCGCGCCCCAGTAGGCCGGATCTTCCACCCACACGGTGTCGCCGTGGTCGGCCAGCAGGCGGGCGCAGAGTTCGAGCGACTGCTGGGTGCCGGTGGTGACGATGACCTGGTCGGCGTCGAGCTGCACGCTGCGGAAGACGCGCAGGTAGTCGGCGATGGCCCGGCGCAGCGGCGCGTAGCCGCCGGAGTCGTTGTAGTCCAGCATGTCCGGGTAGGTCATGCGCCAGTGTTTGTTCTGCAGCCGCTGCCAGAGCGTGAGCGGGAAGGCGCTGAAGTCGGCGATGCCGGGCGTGAAGGGCTGGACTTCGAGTTCGGTGGCGCAGAAGGTGGTCGACAGGGCCAGACCGCGGGCCGACAGGCGCGCGGGCGCCACCGTCGGGGCGCCGCGCTGGTGGGGCCGGGCGGCGGAGGCCGGGTTGACCCGTGGCACGTTGTCGTTGACGAAGGTGCCGCTGCCCACACGGCTGACCAGATAACCTTCGACGCTGAGCTGGTTGAGGGCCGCGACCACGGTGTTGCGCGAGAGACCCAGGTCCAACGCCAGGTCGCGGCTGGAGGACAGGCGCTCGCCAGCGCCGAGCTTGCCGTCGAGCATGGCGCGGCGCAGTGCCTCGTAGAGCTGGCGGTGCAAGGGCAGGGCGTCTTGCGCACCCAGGCGGTTCATTTCACTGAGCAGGAACTCGGACAGCATGGGTGGACAGGCGGGAGAAAGGGAGCGATCGGTGACCATGATGACCGTCAAATGGCACCATGGAGTGGCTTCAACTGGCTCTGATTGTGATCCAATTGACCCGTCAGAATCAACCACCTGTTTGGAGATGTCATGAACAAGCCGCCGCCATGCATGGTTTGGCTGCCCGCCGACCACCGCCTCATGGGCGACCACGGGCATCTGATGCCGTTTCTGCTGCTGGGTGACAAATACGCCCGCGCCGTCAAGGTGGGCGCCCAGGCCCAGCCGGTGATGTTTCCGCTGGCCGAGACGGGTGACATCAGCGATCTGCTGTCGATGGTGGATGGCGTGATGCTGACCGGATCACCCTCCAACGTGCACCCCTCGCATTTCGCTGAAGACGTGGCCGACCCCAGCCTGCCGCTGGACCCCGCGCGCGACTTGCTGACGCTGGCGCTGGTGAAGGCCTGCGTGCACGAAGGCGTGCCGCTGCTGGGCGTGTGCCGGGGCTTTCAGGAGATCAACGTGGCGCTGGGCGGCACGCTGCACCAGCGGGTGCACGAAGTGCCGGGCCTGACGGACCACCGCGAACCCAAAACCGCCCCGTTTGAAGAGCAGTACGCGCCCAGCCACCCGATCCGCCTGGCGCCGGGCAGCGTGTTCGAGACCTGGGCCGGTGGCGCGGAGGCGATGGTGAATTCGCTGCACGGCCAGGGCATCAACCAGCTCGCACCCGGGCTGGAGGCGCTGGGCCATGCGCCCGATGGCCTGGTGGAGGCGTTCGGCGTCAAGGGCGCCCACACCTTTGCCTACGCCGTGCAGTTCCACCCCGAATGGCGCTGCTGGGAAACACCGTTTTATGCCGCGATCTTCGAGGCCTTCGGCAAGGCCTGCCGCCAGCGCATGAGCTTGCGCATGCAGGCCGCTGACCTGAACCGCAGCCGTGTCACGATCAACTCCTGAGTTTTCCGACCCGACACCACCGCACACAACGACAGACAAGGAACCGGCCCATGACAGCCCCCAAGACCGTAACCACCTTCAACGACCTGGAGAACTGGCTCAACGAGCGCCGCGTCACCGAGGTGGAATGCCTGGTGCCCGACCTGACCGGTGTGGCGCGCGGCAAGATCCTGCCGCGCGGCAAGTTCACCGAAGACCGCGGCATGCGCCTGCCGCAGGCCATCGTGGGCATGGGGGTGACGGGCGAGTTCCCCGAGAGCGGGCCGTACTACGACGTGGTGGACCCGACCGACAAGGACATGCAGCTGCGCCCGGATCCTTCTACGGTGCGCATCGTGCCCTGGGCCACCGACCCGACCGCGCAGGTGATCCACGACTGTTTTGACCACGAAGGCAAGCTGGTGCCGTTTGCGCCGCGCAGTGTGCTGCGCCGCATCTGCGACCTCTACGCCGCCGAGGGCTGGGAGCCGGTGGTGGCGCCCGAGCTGGAGTTCTACCTGACCGCGCGCAACACCGACCCGAACACGCTGCTGAAGCCGCCGATCGGCCGCAGCGGCCGCGCCGAGACCTCGCGCCAGGCCTACAGCATCGACGCGGTGAACGAGTTCGACCCGCTGTTCGAGGAGATCTACGACTACTGCGACAAGATGGAGCTCAACGTGGACACGCTGATCCACGAGGTGGGCGCGGGGCAGATGGAGATCAACTTCTTCCACGCCCACCCGCTGGGCCTGGCCGACGAGGTGTTCTTCTTCAAGCGCACGGTGCGCGAGGCCGCGCTGCGCCACGACATGTACGCCACCTTCATGGCCAAGCCCATCGCCGGCGAGCCCGGCAGCGCCATGCACGTGCACCAGAGCATCCTGGACAAGGCCACCGGCCAGAACATCTTCAGCAACGAAGACGGCACGGCCTCCGACGCCTTCTTTCACTACATCGGTGGCCTGCAGCGCTACATCCCGGCCGCCATGGTGCTGGTGGCGCCCTACGTGAACAGCTACCGCCGCCTCTCGCGCCACACGGCCGCGCCGATCAACATCGAGTGGGGCCACGACAACCGCACGGTGGGCATCCGCTCACCGATTTCCAGTCCGGCCGCGCGCCGGGTGGAAAACCGCGTCATCGGCGCCGACGCCAACCCGTATGTGGCGATGGCCATGACGCTGGCCTGCGGCTACCTGGGCATGAAAAACAAGATCAAGCCCAAGCCCGAGATGAAGGGCGACGCCTACCTGGCGCCGTACTCGCTGCCGCGCTCGCTGGGCGAAGCGCTGGACTGGCTGCGCCGCGAACCCGACCTGCACGAGGTGCTGGGCAAGGAATTCATCACCATCTACACCGAGATCAAGGAGCTGGAGTTCGACGAGTTCATGAAGGTGATTTCGCCGTGGGAACGCGAACATTTGTTGCTTCATGTTTGACCCCCCGCGCCGCAGTTGATGACCCACCCCCGCGCCGCACCTGCGGTGCGTCACCCCCTCAAGGGGGCAACGCTGGCGGCCCGGCGAAGCCGGTTCCGCGGCGTTCCCGATGAATGCACTGCAAGAAAGTGAGATCCGTATGAACCCCTCAACCCTCATCGCCCCGCCCGCCCTGGTACGCCGCGCCGAGCAGCAGGACACGAAAGCCATCCAGGCGCTGGACAGTGCGCACTTCATCCACCCCTTCACCGACCACGCCGGCCTGGCCTCGCGCGGCGCGCGGGTGATCACGCAGGCCGACAACATCTACGTGTGGGACTCCGAAGGCGCCAAGATCCTGGACGCGATGAGCGGCCTGTGGTGCGTCAACGCGGGTTACGGCCGCAAGGAGCTGGCCGACGCGGCGTACCAGCAGATGATGACGCTGCCGTTCTACAACAGCTTCTTCAACACCACCAACGTGCCGGCGGTGCAGCTGGCCACCAAGCTGGCGGCGCTGGCGCCGGTGGTGGGTGGCCGCAAGTTCGAGCACGTGTTCTTCAGCAGCAGCGGCAGCGAAAGCAACGACACCAACGTGCGCATGGTGCGCCGCTACTGGGACCTGCTGGGCCAGCCGCAGCGCAAGGTGATCATCAGCCGCCACAACGCCTACCACGGCAGCACCATGGCCGGCGCATCGCTCGGCGGCATGAGCGGCATGCATGCGCAGGGCGACCTGCCGATCCCGAACATCACGCACATCGAGCAGCCGCACTTCTGGGAAAACGCGTTGCCGGGTGAAAGCCGGGCCGATTTCGGCCGTCGCGCCGCGGGCTGGCTGGAGGCCGAGATCCTGGCCATTGGCGCACACAAGGTGGCTGCCTTCATCGCCGAGCCGGTGCAGGGCGCGGGCGGCGTGATCATCCCGCCCGAGACCTACTGGCCCGAGATCCAGCGCATCGTCGACCAGTACGGCATCCTGCTGATCTCCGACGAGGTGATCTGCGCCTTCGGCCGCCTGGGCCACTGGTTCGCGTACGAAAAGTTCGGCTACCGGCCCGACCTGGTGACCTTCGCCAAGGGCGTGACGAGCGGCTACATCCCGCTCGGTGGCGTGATGGTGGGCGACCGCGTGGCCCAGGTGCTGATCGAGCAGGGCGGCGAGTTCAACCACGGCTACACCTACAGTGGTCACCCGGTGGCCTGCGCGGTGGCGCTGGCCAACCTGGAGCTGATGGAGCGTGAGGGCCTGGTGGATCGCGTCAAGAACGACACCGGCCCCTACCTGGCGCAGCGCTTCGCCGAGCTCAAGGATCACCCGCTGGTGGGTGATGCCGAGACCTGCGGCTTCGTGGCCGGTCTGGTGCTGGTGAAAAACAAGACGACCCGGCAGATGTTCGACGCGGACCTCGGCGTGGGCATGATCTGCCGCGGCCATTGCTTCAAAAACGGGCTGATCATGCGCGCTGTGGGCGACCGCATGATCATCGCGCCGCCGCTGGTGATGACGCGCGCCCAGATCGACGAAATGATGGCGCTGATCGTGCGCTGCCTGGACGCCACGCTGGACGATTTGCGCGCCGCCGGACAGCTCGCCTGAGGGATTCTTTGTTACAGTGTTTCGTGCCCCAAACCGGGGACAAAGCTGGTCTGTAAATTGCATGCCCGCAGGGCATTGCGATGCCGACCGGCCTGTGCCGTGTCACCCGTCGATTTTCGTTTCATCACTCTGGAGTGTCCCTCACCATGAAAAAGCACGTTCTGGTTCTGGCCATCTCGGCCATGCTGCTGGCCGCTTGCGGTAAAAAAGAAGAGCCGGTGGCCGCCCCCGCGGAACCCGCTCCCGTGGCGGCCGCGCCCGCTGCCCCGGCCGCACCTGCCGGCCCGGTGTACGACGACGAGAAGGTCCTCAACATCTACAACTGGCCCGACTACGTGCCCGAGGGCATGATCGCCGCCTTCGAGAAAGAGTCCGGCATCAAGGTCAACTACGACACCTTCGAGACCAACGAAGCCCTGCACGCCAAACTGGTGGCGGGCAACACCGGCTACGACATCGTGGTGCCGGGCACCGTGTTCGCCAAGGGCCAGATCGAAGGCGGGCTGCTGCAGCCGCTGAAGAAGGAACAGATGCCCAACCTGGCCAACCTCGACCCCGGGTTCATGCAAACCCTGGTCACGGCCGACCCGGGCAACAACCACCTCGTGCCGTGGGGCTGGGGCTTCACCACCGTGGGCATCAACAAGACCAAGGTCGAGAAGGCACTGGGCGGCATGGCCATGCCGGAAAACGCCTGGGACCTGGTGTTCAAGCCCGAGTACACGAGCAAGCTGAAGTCCTGTGGCATCGCCTACCTGGACTCGCCGACCGAGATCATCCCGGTGGCGCTGCACTACATCGGCAAGGACGCGTATTCCAACGATCCGGCCGACTACAAGGCCGCGGGCGAGATGCTGGGCCAGGTGCGCAAGGACGTGCGCCTGTTCAGCTCGACCATGATCGACGACATCGCCGGCGGCAAGGCCTGCGCGGTGATCGGCTGGTCGGGTGACATCAACATCGCTGCCGGCCGCGCCAAGGAAAACGGCTCCAAGGACGAGATCGAAGCCCTGCTGCCGATCTCGGGCGCGCTGCTGTTTGCCGACACCATGGCCGTGACCAAGGACGCCAAGCACCCGAACAACGCCGCGGCCTTCATCGACTTCTTCCTGCGCCCCGAAAACGCCGCCGCGATGGCCAACGAAATGGGTTACCCCACGGGCAACAAGGCGGGTCTGGCCCAGGTCAAGCCCGAGATCGCCAGCAACAAGACCATCTTTGTCGAGGCCGACTACTTCGCCAAGATGATCCCGCCGAGCAGCTTCACCAACGAAGCCCGCGAAGCCATGGCCAACGTCTACAACGGCTTCAAAAAAGGCAAGTAAGCATTTTGCTTCGCGCCTGACACCAGGGCTGTTTGTACGCACCGTATGAACAGCCCTTTTTCTTGTCCACTCCCCCACACAACAGCACAGTGAGGTTCACCCATGGCAGATGCGGGCACACAAGCGGGTTACCTGGTCACAGAGAAACTGGTCAAGCGCTTCGACGAAGCGGTGGCCGTGGACGAGGTGTCGCTCTCCATCGGCAAGGGTGAAATCTTCGCCCTGCTCGGCAGCTCCGGCTGCGGCAAGTCCACCCTGCTGCGCATGCTGGCCGGCTTCGAGAAGCCGACCTCGGGCCGCATCATGCTGGGCGGCCAGGATGTGGCCAACATGCCACCCTACGACCGGCCGGTGAACATGATGTTCCAGAGCTACGCGCTGTTCCCGCACCTGAACATCTGGGAAAACGTGGCCTTCGGCCTGAAGCGAGAAGGCCTGCCCAAGGCCGAGGTGAAGCAACGCACCGACGAGATGCTCAGCCTGGTGCAGCTCACGCCCTACGCCCAGCGCAAGCCGCACCAGCTCTCGGGCGGGCAGCAGCAGCGCGTGGCGCTCGCGCGCAGCCTGGCCAAGAAGCCCAAGCTGCTGCTGCTCGACGAGCCGCTGGGCGCGCTGGACAAGAAGTTGCGCGAACAGACGCAGTTCGAGCTGGTCAACATCATCGAAAGCGTGGGTGTGACCGTGGTGATGGTGACGCACGACCAGGAAGAGGCCATGACCATGGCCAGCCGCATCGCCATCATGAGCAAGGGCCGTGTACTGCAGGTGGGCACGCCGGAAGAGATCTACGAACACCCGCGCAACAAGTTCGTGGCCGACTTCATCGGCAACGTGAACCTGTTCGCCGGCAAGCTCACGGTGGACGAGCCCGACCGCTGCGCGGCCACCACCGCCATCGGCGAAGTCCACGTGGGTCACGGGGTGAGCGGCACGCTGAACATGCCCGTGTCCATCGCCGTGAGGCCCGAGAAGATCGAGATCAGCAAGACCCGGCCCGAGCACGCATCGTTCAACCTGTTCCAGGGCAAGGTCAAGGAAATCGGTTACCTGGGCTCGTACACCACCTACATCCTGCAGGCCGGTGATGGCTCCAAGGTGCGGGTCACCGAGGCCAACACCACGCGCCAGGACCTGACGGACATCACCTGGGAAGACGACGTCTACTTTTGGTGGGACGACAACGCCGCCGTGGTCTTGAGGGACTGACACGGGTCAGTCTCCCCCCGCGCCGCTTCGCGTCACCCCCGGAGGGGGCAACGCTGGCGGCCCGGCGAAGCCGGTTCCGCGGCGTTCTGGGTTTAGGTTGCTGCTGCGCTCTTAGGTTGTACGTTTCTGGAGGTTCTGGATGGCCACTTCATCGCTCCCCATGCCCGGCAAGCGCTTCGTCATCGGCGTGCCGTATGTCTGGCTGTTTGTCTTTTTCCTGCTGCCCTTCCTGATCCTGCTGTACATCAGCTTCGTGGACATGGGCGAGAGCATCCATCCGTTCAAGCCGATCTGGGACCCGGTGACGGGCATCCTGAGCCTGAAGTACGAGAACTACGAGACCATCTTTCGCGATGCCGAGAGTGGCGAGCTGTTCAAGACGATCTACATCGAGGCCTACCTGCGATCGATCTGGTACGCCCTGATGACGGCGGTGCTGTGTCTGCTGATCGGCTACCCGTTTGCCTACTTCATCGCGCGCTCGGCGCCCAGCGTGCGGCCTGCGCTGCTGATGATGGTGATGCTGCCGTTCTGGACCTCGTTCCTGCTGCGGGTGTACGCGTGGAAAGGCATCCTGGCCGACCAGGGCGTCATCAACCAGTTGCTGATGGGTGTGGGCATCATCGACGAGCCGATCCAGATGCTCTACACCGACGTGTCCATGCTGGTCGGCATGACCTATGTGTATTTGCCCTTCATGATCCTGCCGCTCTACGCCAACCTGGTGAAGATGGACTTCCGCCTGCTCGAAGCCGCCTACGACCTGGGCACCTCGCCGTTCAAGGCGTTCTGGCTGGTGACGGTGCCGCTGTCCAAGGCCGGCATCGTCGCGGGCTTCATGCTGGTGTTCATCCCTGCGGTGGGCGAGTTCGTGATTCCCTCGCTGCTGGGCGGGCCGGAAAACATCATGATCGGCCGCGTGGTCTGGGACGAGATGTTCACCAGCAACAACTGGCCACGCGCCACGGCGCTGGCGGTGGTGATGATCGCGCTGATCATCGTGCCCTTGGCGATCTACTACCACTTCACCGGTGATCCCGCCGATGGGAAGAAATGAAGGGGCACTCTCCATGAAACAGTTCCTCGAAAAACACTTCGGCAAGTTCTGGCTGGCGGCGGTGTACCTGTTCCTGTACGTGCCGCTGTTCTTCATGATCGTGTTCAGCTTCAACAGCACACGCCAGGACGCCAATTTCACTGGCTTCTCGCTGCGCTGGTACGAGGCGCTCACGCGCGACACCAAGATCGTCGAAGGCTTCTGGCTCTCGCTCAAGGTGGCGCTGGTCACGGGTGTGCTGTCGGCCGTGCTGGCCACCTTCGCCGCCTTTGTGCTGGTGCGCTACCGGCGCTTCCTCGGCCGCACCATCTTCTCGGGCATGGTCAACGCGCCGCTGGTGATGCCCGAGGTGGTGATCGGCCTGTCGCTGCTGCTGCTGATGGTGGGCGCGCAGAACGCCTTTGGCTGGCCGCAACGCGGCATGCTGACCATCATCCTGGGCCACACCCTGCTGGGCATGGCCTACGGCATGGTGGTGATCCAGAGCCGTCTGCTGGAGGTGAACCGCAGCATCGAAGAGGCCGCCATGGACCTCGGCGCGCGGCCGTTCCAGGTGTTCTTCCTGATCACCCTGCCCAACATCTTCCAGGGCATCCTGGCCGCCTTCCTGCTGGCGTTCACGCTCTCGTTCGACGATGTGGTGATCGCCGAATTCCTCTCCGGCCCGGGTGTGAACACGCTGCCGCAGGTGATCTTCGGTTACGCGCGGCGCGGCATCAACCCGACCATCTACGCCGCGGCCACGCTGCTGATCACCACCGTGACGATCGTGATCGTGAGCTACTCGGTCTGGGTGGCCAGGCAGACGCGCAAGCGCGAGCGCGAGATTGCGGCCGCGACCCGCGCGGAGGTTGCGGCCCTCGTCACGACGACCTGATCTGTTTCCGGTCCTCGTCGCGGCCCCGGTGTCTCTGGATGCCGGGGCCGCTGGCTTTTCCAGGACCACTGGATGGTTGCGGCCGCTCGGAAGTGGATGGCACAAACGTGCCTTGTTCGGCGTAGCATGGTGCCAATTGTTTTCCCCGATCCGCAGGACCCGAGCCCATGACCGACACCTCCACAACCCCCCAGTTCGACGGCCGCGCCGTCATCAACGGCGAGCGGATGGCCGCCCGCGATGGCCAGACTTTTGACTGCATCTCCCCGGTGGATGGCCGCGTGCTCACGCAGGTGGCACGCGGTGGCCAGGCCGACATCGACGCGGCCGTAGCCGCCGGCCGTGCCGCTTTTGAAGACCGCCGCTGGAGCGGCATGGCGCCCGCGCAGCGCAAGCGCATCATGATCAAGTTTGCCGACCAGCTGCTGGCGCACGCCGACGAGCTGGCGCTGATGGAAACGCTGGACATGGGCAAGCCCATCAAGTACGCCAAGGGCGTGGACGTGAACAGCGCTGCCAACTGCATCCGCTGGTACGGCGAGGCGGTGGACAAGGTGTACGACGAGATCGCGCCCACACCGAGCAACTCGCTGGCGCTGATCACGCGCGAGCCGGTGGGGGTGGTGGGCATCATCGTGCCCTGGAACTACCCCATGATCATGGCGGCCTGGAAGATCGCGCCGGCGCTGGCCGCGGGCAACTCGGTGGTGTTGAAACCCTCGGAGAAAAGCCCGCTGACCGCCCTGCGACTGGCCGAGCTGGCGCTGGCCGCCGGCATCCCGCCCGGCGTGTTCAACGTGGTGCCGGGCTTCGGCACCGAGGCCGGCTCGCCGCTGGCGCTTCACATGGACGTGGACTGCATCGCCTTCACCGGCAGCACGCGCGTGGGCAAGCAGATCCACGTGATGGCCGGGCAGAGCAACCTGAAACGCGCGTGGACGGAGCTGGGCGGCAAGTCGCCCAACATCGTGTTCGCCGACTGCCCGGACCTCGACCGCGCGGTGGAGGCTGCCGTGGGCAGCATCTTCTTCAACCAGGGCGAGAGCTGCAACGCGCCCTCGCGCCTGTTCGTCGAGGCCTCGATCAAGGACGCGTTCCTGGAGAAGGCTTTGAAGCTGGTGCCGAACTACCAGCCGGGCAACCCGCTGGACAAGGGCACGGTGATGGGCGCCATCGTCGACCAGGTGCAGCTCGACAACGTGATGCGTTACATCGGCCTGGGCCAGAGCGAGGGCGCGCAGTTGATCGCAGGCGGTGCGCTGGCGTCGCCGGTGGCGGGCGGTTGTTATGTGATGCCGACCATCTTCGACGGCGTGACGCCGCAGATGACGATCGCGCGCGAAGAGATCTTCGGCCCGGTGCTCGCGGTGCAGAGCTTCACCGATGCGGCCGACGTGGTGCGCGCCGCGAACAACAGCGTGTACGGCCTGCAGGCGGGCGTGTGGACGCGTGACATCAACAAGGCGCACGGCGTGGCGCGCGCGCTGCGTGCCGGCACGGTGCACGTGAACTCTTATGACGAAGACGACATCACCGTGCCCTTTGGCGGCTTCAAGCAGAGTGGCGTGGGGCGCGACAAGTCGCTGCACGCGTTTGACAAGTACACGGAAACCAAGACGACCTGGATACGCATCGACTCCCCCCTGCACCGCTGACGCGGTTTCCCCCCGGAGGGGGGACGGCACTGGCGGCCGGGCAAAGCCCGTTCCGCGGTGCCCTTGGAAAAGACATTTCGCTCTGCGATACGTGCTGGACAAAGCCCTTCTCGCCAACATTTCTGGAGATTGCAATGAACGCCATGAACGACCTCAAGACCGACCACACCAACGCCGCCTGGCACCAGCGCCGACTCGATGCCACGCCACGTGGCGTGGGGGTGATGGGCGACTTCTTCATTGACCGCGCGAAGAACGCCGAATTCTGGGACATCGAAGGGCGGCGTTTCATCGATTTCGCCGGCGGCATTGCGGTGCTCAACACCGGCCACGTGCACCCCAAGGTGCAGGCGGCCATCGCGGCGCAGCTGCAGCGCTTCACGCACAGCTGTTACCAGGTCGTGCCTTACGCTGAATATGTGGCGCTGGCCGAGCGCATCAACGCCATCGTGCCGATTGAAGGCAAGGTCAAGACCGCGTTTTTCTCCACCGGCGCGGAGGCGATTGAAAACGCGGTGAAGATCGCGCGCTCGTCCACCGGGCGCAGCGGCGTGATCGCGTTTGGCGGCGCGTTCCACGGCCGCAGCATGTTCTCTGTGGCGCTCACCGGCAAGGTCCAGCCCTACAAGGCGGGCTTCGGCCCGTTCCCGCCCGAGATTTACCACGTGCCCTTCCCCTGCCACTGCAGCTCGCTGGCCGACACGCAGAAGGCGATGGAGCAGGTGTTCAAGTGCGACATCGAACCCAGCCGCGTGGCGGCCATCGTGTTCGAGCCGGTGCAGGGCGAGGGCGGTTTCAACCCCATCCAGCCGGCTGCCGTGAAGTGGCTGCGCGAGCTGTGCGACCAGCACGGCATTTTGCTGATCGCCGACGAGGTGCAGACCGGTTTCGCGCGCACCGGCAAGATGTTTGCGATGGAGCACTACGGCGTGTCGCCCGACCTGATGACGATGGCAAAAAGCATGGCCGGCGGCACCACGCTGTCGGCCGTGAGCGGCAAGGCCGCGATCATGGACGGCCCGGCGCCGGGCGGCCTGGGTGGCACGTACGCGGGCAACCCGCTCGCGATTGCGGCGTCGCACGCGGTGCTGGACGTGATGGCGGAAGAGAAGCTGCCCGAGCGCGCGCAGCTCTTGGGCGAGCGTTTGGTCAAGCACCTGAACGCGGCCAAGGCCAAGTACCCGCGCATGGGCGACGTGCGCGGCCTGGGCGCGATGGTGGCCAACGAGTTCGTGAACGCGGCCGGGGAGCCCGACGCCGATACGACCAAGAAGGTGCAGGCCGCCGCCTTGAAGCGCGGCCTGCTGCTGCTGACCTGCGGCGTCTACGGCAACGTGATCCGCTACCTGTTCCCGTTGACGATTGAAGACAGCGTGTTCGCCGAAGCGCTGGGCGTGCTGGACGCCGCCATGGCCGAAATGCTGGCCTGACCCCGCTCATTCACCCGCCGGGCTTGCCCGGCTTTTTTGTGTCTGGAATCCGCATGGGTCAGCCCAGCCTCGATCAACGCATCAACAGCCTGCGCGAGCAGGGCATCCACTCGGTGATGACCACCTTCACCGACCTGCACGGCGTGTCCAAGGGCAAGCTGGTGCCGCTGGAGGCGCTGCCCGACGCGGTGGCCACCGGGGCCGGGTTCGCCGGCCCCAGCATCTGGGGCACGGGCCAGCCACGCATGGGCACACGCGGTGAGTACTACGGTCGTGTGGTGCCCGAGTCGCTGCGGCCATTGCCCTTCATGTCCGGTGTGGCGCACGCGGTGTGCGACGGCTTTGCGGGTGGCGAGCCGCTGGACACCTGCTCGCGGCAGGTCTTGAAGCACCAGCTCGCGCGCCTGAGCGAACGCGGCTGGACCTTGCACGTCGGCATCGAGCCCGAGTTCTTTCTGTTGAAGCAGGACGCCCAGGGCCGCTGGGGCGTGGCCGATGGCGAAGATCGGCTCGACAAGCCGTCCTACGACCTGAAGGCGATCCACCGCAACTTCGGCTTCCTCGACGACATGCGCCGCCACCTCACGGCGCTGGGTTTCGAGCTGCAGCAGATGGACCACGAAGACGCCATCGGCCAGTACGAGATCAACTACCGGCACGACGAGGCCCTGGCCGCGGCCGACCGCTACCAGCTGTTCAAGCTCACCGCGCACGCGGTGGCGCAGCAGCACGGTGCCACCTTCAGCTGCATGCCCAAGCCGCTGGCGGGCGCGCCGGGCAGTGGCCTGCATTTCCACGTCAGCCTCACGGATGCACAGAGCAGGGCGGTGATG
This sequence comes from Hydrogenophaga sp. L310, assembly GCF_055703065.1. Taxonomy (NCBI): domain Bacteria; kingdom Pseudomonadati; phylum Pseudomonadota; class Betaproteobacteria; order Burkholderiales; family Comamonadaceae; genus Hydrogenophaga; species Hydrogenophaga sp. L310. Next base: position 147,794 of record NZ_JBVPZA010000008.1, on the reverse strand, counting down.
GCAGACCCGGCGGGCGCGCTCGGCCTGAGCACGGCGGGCCACCGGTTCGCCGCCGGCCTGATCCACCACGCCGACGCGCTGGCCGCGCTCTGCGCGCCCACGGTCAACAGCTACAAGCGCCTCGCCAGCAGCGCAAGCGCCTCGGGCACGACCTGGTCGCCGGTGTGGAAGACGGTGGGCGACAACAACCGCACCTGCCTCGTGCGCACCGTGGCCGGGCGCATCGAGTGGCGCCTGCCCGACCCGTCGTGCAACGTGTACGCAGCCCTCGCGGCCACGTTGGCCGCCGGGCTGGACGGCATTCACCGCGAACTGCCCGTGCCCGACGCCTGCGACGAAGACCTGTACCAGCGCCAGGCCAGCGGCCAGCCCATGCCACCCCGCCTGCCGCGCGATCTGCACGATGCCCTGGCGGCGCTGCGCAGCGACGCGATCCTGCGTGACGACCTCGGTGAGGCTTTCTGCGAACAGTTCCTCGCACTCAAGCAGGCGGAGTGGGATACCTACGCGCAGCAGGTGAGCGACTGGGAGCTGGCCCGCTACGCCGACGGGTTCTGATCAGGTCCTGTAGCCCGGGTCCAGCCGCTCGACCTTGCGCAGCAGAGCCGGCCAGGCGAGCTGTGCGCCCTGGCCGGCGGTCGCGATCTTCATCACCTCCGCCATGCCGGCGAGGATGCGCGGGTCCACCTGCGTGAGCTCACCGCTACCGGCCAGCGCATCGATCTGGATGCGGCAGGTGTTCTCGAAGGTGTACATCGACAAAAAGGCGTCTGCGATGCTGCTGCCCACGGTGAGCAGGCCGTGGTTGCGCAGCATGAGGAAGTTCGCCCGGCCCAGGTCGGCCTGCAGGCGCGGCTTCTCGTCGGGCCGGAAGGCCACGCCTTCGTAGTCGTGGTACGCCAGCGACGCCAGCACAAAGGTGCTTTGCTGGCTGATGGGCAGGATGCCGGCCTTCTGAGCGCTCACGCCCACGCCGGCGCGCGTGTGGGTGTGCAGCACGCACTGCACTTCGGGCCGCGCCTCGTGCACCGCGCTGTGGATCACGAAGCCGGCGGGGTTGACCGGGAAGGGCGAATCGATCAGCTTGTTGCAGGCCATGTCGACCTTGACCAGGCTGCTCGCCGTGATCTCGTCGAACATCAGGCCGTAGGGGTTGATGAGGAACTGGTGTTCACCGCCGGTGACGCTGTCGGGCAGCTTGGCGCTGATGTGGGTGAACACGAGGTCTGACCAACCGTAGGCGGCCACGAGGCGGTAGCAGGCCGCGAGGTCGCAGCGCAGCGCCCATTCTTCGGCGCTGACGGATTCTTTGAGCGAGGGGATGTTGAGCATGCCGTGTCTCCTGCGCCGCGTCGGGGTGCGCGGCTGTGGGCGACATGGTCGCGCGGAGAGGGGATGCGGGCTGTCGCAGGTCGGACAAACTGGAGATGCAGAAGGGGACAAGCGACCTCTCCGGAGCGGGTGCCTGAACCCGGATCACGGCGGAACCGGCTCCGCCGGGCCGCTCGTGATGCCCCCCCGGGGGGTGACGCCGCAGGCGGCGCGGGGGGAGAGTGAACTTCGCGGCGCGGGGGGGTTACCTTTTACAGGTGTTGAAGCCCAGCAGGGCGTAGGGCGGGCACCAGCCCATCAGGCCGGTCAGCAGCGGCACCACGCCGATGTAGCCCCAGACGCCGATGCTGCCCATGGCGGCAGCGGCGATGAGGGCGATGCCCACGACGATGCGAAGGATGCGGTCGATGCCGCCGACGTTCTTGGTCATGTGAATACTCCTGTTGACGGTGGTTGAGCCGCTGCCGTGAACCCTGCGGGGGTTCGCCTTGCGACGGAACGTGGAGCGTATTGAATCGAAGCGTCGGGGCAGGGTATGTGACCTGTGTCACAAAGCGTCAGCGGCGCCGTGGCGGCTCACTTCGTCGACATGGCGGCGATGGCGCGCAGGGCGGCGCTGTCGCGGATGGTGATGCATTCGCGCGAAAGCTCCACCAGACCGTCGCGCTCGAAGCGGTGCAGCAGGCGCGTGATGATTTCGCGCACCGTGCCCAGCTCGTCGGCGAGCGCCTGGTGGGTGGCGCGCACCTGCTGACCGTGGCCGAGCAGGGTGCTGGCGAGCCGGCTGTCGAGGCGCTGGAACGCGATGGCTTCGATCAGCGCGGTCAGGTCGGCCATGCGCGAGGCGAACAGGCCGAGCACGAAAGACCGGAAAGCTTCGTCGGTCAGGGCGCGCTGGAAGTCGGGTGGCGAGAGCAGGGTGAGCGTGGTTTCGCAGGTGGTCACGCCATGCGCCGTGAGCGGCTGGCCGGCAAACAGGCTGGCGGACGAAACCAGGCACATTTCGCCGGGCAGCACCCGGTAGAGTTCGAGCTCCCGGCCGTTGGCGGCGCTGCGCGAAACGCGCACCTCGCCGCTGAGCACCATGGGGAAACCCTGGCAGGTTTCGAGTTCCCGGAACAGTTGTGTGCCCGCCGGCACCTGCATCGTCTGCAACCGCGGCAGCATCTCCTTGAGCGAGCCCATGGCGGGGTAGAGCGTCAGCAGGTTCTGGGCATCGGTGTCGGGCATGGGCGCATTGTAGGAGCGACGCAGGCCTTGCGTGATTCGAATCGGCCGCTGTAGTTCATTCGAATTTTTTGAATGTAAGCTTCAAGCGGTTTCACACCGGACGCGTCATCGGTTACCTAAACTGCCCCCATGACCGAACCGACCGTCGTCCGCTACCACCCCGTGGCCGTGGCCCTGCACTGGCTGCTGGGCCTGGCCCTGATCGGCAACTTTGCCCTCGGCCTGTACATGGCCGACCTGCCGTTTTCGCCCGCCCGTCTGCAGTACTACAGCTGGCACAAGTGGGCTGGTGTGCTGGTGCTCACATTCTCCCTGGCTCGCCTGCTGACTCGCTGGCTGGCCCGTCCGCCTGCCTTGCCGGTGGCCGTCGAGGCCGCCATGCCGGCCTGGCAGCGACTGGCGCACCAGGCCACGCACGCCGGTCTGTACGCGCTGTTTTTCGCGGTGCCCTTGCTGGGCTGGGCCTACAGCTCGGCCGCCGGCTTCCCTCTGGTGCTGTTTGGCGTGCTGCCGCTGCCGGACTTTGTGCCGGTGAGCGAAGGCCTGGCCGACGTGCTCAAGCCGCTGCACAAGTTCTCGGCCCTGGCCATGGCCGCGCTGGTGCTGCTGCACGTGGCCGGCGCACTGAAACACCATTTTGTGGACCGTGACGGCCTGCTGCGCCGCATGGCCCTGGCCGGCCGCTGAGCGCGCTGATCTCCCCACCCTTGTTCCTGTTCCGAAAGTTGCCGACATGACCTTCCGCCTGACACCCGTTGCGTTCGCCCTGGCCCTGACCAGCCTGTTGCCCCTGGCCGCCCAGGCCCAGCAGCAGCTCGTGCCGGCGCAGAGCGAGGTCCTGTTTGTGAGCCGCCAGATGGGCGTACCGGTGGAGGGCAGGTTCAAGACCTTCAGTGCCCAGGTGGCGTTCGACCCGGCCAAGCTGGCCACCAGCAAGATCGCCTTCACGGTCGACACCGGCAGCGCCGACATCAGCCGCGAAGCCAACTCGGAGCTGGTCAAACCCCTGTGGTTCAACGTGGCGGCCTTTCCCAGGGCCACGTTCCAGTCCAGCGCGATCAAGCGCATCGACGCCAACAAATTCGAAGTCGCCGGCAAGCTGAGCATCAAGGGCGTGAGCAGCGACGTGGTCGTGCCCGTCACGCTGGCCCAGAGCGGCGCCACCACCACGGCCACCGGCGCCTTTCCGATCAAGCGCCTGTCTTTCCGCATTGGCGAGAAGGAGTGGGCCGACACCTCGACGGTCGCCGACGAGGTGCAGGTCAAGTTCAAGCTCGCCCTGACCGGCGTCGGCAAGCTCTGATCGTCCGTTTTCTCTTTTTCACGTTCGTTTTTCGATACCTTGATTTTTTAACTGGAGTCACACACACCATGCGCACATCCCTGACCTTGCTGGCCGCGGCCGCCACCCTGTCCACCGGCGCTTTCGCCGCCGACTACGCGATCGACCCGACGCACACCTTCGCCACCTTCGAGATCGGCCACTTCGGCGCCAGCGTGAACCGCGGCCGTTTCGACAAGAAGGAAGGCACGATCAGCTTCGACAAGGCCGCCAAGACCGGCAGCGTGGACATCAGCTTCGACGTGGCCTCGGTCAACACCGGCACGGCGAACTTCGACAAGCACCTGCAGAGTCCCGACATCCTGGACGCCGCCAAGCACCCCAAGGCCCGCTTCGTGTCGACCAAGTTCCAGTTCAGCGGTGACAAGGTCAGCGCGGTCGACGGCAACCTGACGCTGCTGGGCAAGACCCAGCCCGTGACGCTCAAGGCCAACCAGTTCGCCTGCTACGAGAGCCCCATGCTCAAGCGCGAGGTCTGCGGCGGCGACTTCGAAACCACCATCGACCGCACGGCGTTCGGCGTGAACTACGGCGTGGACTGGGGTTTCCCGAAGAACGTGCGCCTGGTGATCCAGGTCGAAGGCGTGAAACAGTAAACCCCCTGCGCCGGCTTCGCGGCTTCCCCCTGGAAGGGGGGACCACGCCCTTGGACCGGCAAAGCCGGATCCTCGGCGTGTGCTGGATGCATGCACGCGCTCCGGAGTTGTTTGCTTGTTCCCAAAGGCCCGCTTGTGCGGGCCTTTGTTGTTTGGGGGGTGGAAGTCCTGGCGTGCGTGCGGTACAAAGGTCCCATGGACACCATCAACTGGGTGGGGCGGCCCGTAGCGGTGCCGGGGCTGGGTGAGCTCTGGAGCGAGGCCTGTGGCCCGGTGGACGGCCCTCCGGTGCTGCTGGTGATGGGCGCGATGAACCCCGGCCTGTTCTGGCCGCCGGCCTTTGTGGGGGCGCTGGTGCGCGCGGGCTGCCGGGTGCTGCGCTACGACCACCGCGACACCGGTCGCTCCTTCGTCATGCCATCGACCGCACCGCCGTATGCGCTGGGTGATCTGGTGGGCGATGCGTTGCGGGTGCTGGATGCCTGGGCGCTGCCTCGCGTGGCGGTGGTGGGGTGGTCCATGGGCGGTTACATCGCGCAGTGCCTGGCCCACGAACACCCGGATCGTGTGAGCCATCTGGTGCTGCTGGCGACATCGCCCGACCACCGGCCCTACATGGCCGCCACGCTGGGGCGGGCAGTGCCCGCCGTGGGCCTGCCGGGGCCGACACCTGCTTTTCTGCAGGCCTTGCTGCGCATGGCGGCCGAGCGCAATGGCTCGCCGGAGGATGTGGCGGTGCAAGGCTGGAGCGCCTTTCATGCGGGTTCGCATCCGTTTCCGGCCGACATGGTGCGGGCCCAGGTGCGGGCGGCGCTGGCGTCTGGCCACCAGCCACTGGCCGCGATGCGCCATGGCCTGGCCGTGGATCTCGCACCACCGCGAACCGACTGGTTGCCTTCCCTCACGGTGCCCACCCTGGTGCTGCACGGTGCCGAAGATCCGTGTCTTCCTTTGCCACACGGACAGGCGCTTGCTCGCCTCATCCCCGGTGCGCGGTTGACCGTGCTGGACATGGGGCACCTGCTGCCGGAGTCCCTGGCCGCCCCGGCTGGTGCTCAGGTGGCGGCGTTCATGGGCGCACCGCAGGTTGGGTAGCCAGTTCCAGTTGCTCTAAAAAATGCAGCGCTTGTTCGCGTGAGTTGCCGCACATCTCGGCGCCCGGGGGCAGCGACCCGCACACGGCGGGTCGTTCCGGCAGACCAAACAACCGGCAACGCAGGGCCTCGTCCAGATGCGGGCAGGGCACGCCCGCGGGCTTGCCATGGGGCAGGCCCGGCATCGGGCTGCTGATCGAAGGCGCGATGCAGCAGGCGGCGCAGCCGGGGCGGCAGTTCATGCCTGGAATTTGCCGGCGGCCCAGAGCACCTGGTCGATCACCGCCTGCACGCCGGCGCGGCTGGCGTCGGTGGTGAGGCCGCCTTCCGCATCGAAGGCATCGGCCGCCCTGGACAGCGCGAACTGCTTGGGCGAGACCCAGCACTGCAGGTTCATCAGCAACGGTGCCAGGTGGCTCAGGCTGCGCAGGCCGCCGAGCGCGCCGGGCGAAGCCGAGAGCATGCCCACCACCTTGCCTGCAAAGGGCTTGCCGCCATTCGCCCACAGCGGATCGTCTTTGACGGGGCGCGAGACCCAGTCGATGGTGTTTTTCAGCAGGCCGGTGTAGCTGCCGTTGTACTCGGGCGAAACCACCAGCCAGGCCGGGTGGGCGTGGAAGATCTCCTTCAGCCGGAGCACGTCGCTCGGGATGCCACGCGCTTCCAGGTCGCCGTTGTAGAGCGGCAGGTCGAAGTCGCCCAGCTCCAGGTGGGTGACCTGGGCGCCAGCGGCGCGAGCGGTGTCGGCCGCGACGCTGGCGAGCTTGCGGTTCCAGGACTGGGCGCGGCTGCTGCCGGCGAAAACGAGGAGGGGGATGGGTGCGGTCATGCGGGCCTTGGTGTGGTGGCCTTTGATTGTGAGGCTGGCGCTGCCAACCTCATTGACATGGGGACTTCGGATCGCTGAGCGCGTCCAGCGCCAGCAGCAGGCTGGTGCGGTGTTCGCGTGCCACGGTCTGCCAGGGCAGGCCGGTGAGCGCCGCTTCGAGCCCCCAGAGCAGGTTGAGGCTGGCGCGTGGGTCGTTGCGCTTCACCCGGGCGTAGGCGGCCACGGAGCCCAGCCGCCGCAGCGTGGCCAGATCGGGAATGCCGGCCGCTGCCAGCATCGCCTGCGATTTGGGGCCGAGGCCGGGCAGGGCGGCCAGGGCCGGTTCGCCGGTTGCGCGTGGGGTGGTGCCGGGCACGGGTGGGCGGCGAAGGGGCATTGATGGGACAATTGCGGGTTGCCCGAGCCAGACGCCGGCCGGGCGGCGGGTGTTTCACGTGAAACACACCGCATCCGCATTGTCGGGCAGCGCGCCAGCCGCCGTGCCCTGGAGCTTTCACCATGTTGTACCCACAAGAGTTTGATGTCATCGTCGTCGGCGGTGGCCACGCCGGCACCGAGGCCGCGCTCGCCGCCGCGCGCATGGGCTGCACCACGCTGCTGCTCACGCACAACATCGAGACGCTGGGGCAGATGAGCTGCAACCCCAGCATCGGCGGCATCGGCAAGGGCCACCTGGTGAAAGAGGTGGACGCGCTGGGCGGGGCGATGGCGCTGGCAACGGACGAGGGCGGCATCCAGTTCCGCATCCTCAACAGTTCCAAAGGCCCGGCGGTTCGCGCCACCCGCGCCCAGGCTGACCGCATTTTGTACAAGGCCGCGATCCGCCGCATGCTGGAAAACCAGCCCAACCTGTGGCTGTTCCAGCAGGCGGTGGACGACCTGATGGTGGAGGGCGACCGGGTGGTCGGCGCCGTCACACAGGTGGGCATCCGTTTCCGCAGCCGCACCGTGGTGCTGACGGCGGGCACGTTTCTCGACGGCAAGATCCATGTCGGCCTGAACAACTACGCCGCTGGCCGCGCGGGCGATCCGCCGGCGATCAGCCTCTCGGCCCGGCTCAAGGAGCTGAAACTGCCCCAGGCGCGCCTGAAAACCGGCACGCCGCCGCGCCTGGACGGCCGCAGCATCGACTATTCCAAGTGCCAGGAACAGCCCGGCGACGGCGTGCCCGGCGGCATGAACCCCGACCAGCCTGTGCCGGTGTTCAGCTTCATGGGGCAATCGGTGCCGCACCCCAAGCAGGTGCCGTGCTGGATCACCCACACCAACCTGCGCACGCACGAGATCATCCGCAGCGGTTTCGACCGCAGCCCCATGTTCACCGGCAAGATCGAGGGCGTGGGCCCGCGCTACTGCCCGAGTGTGGAAGACAAGATCAACCGCTTCGCCGACAAGGACAGCCACCAGATCTTCCTGGAGCCCGAGGGGCTGAGCACGCACGAGGTCTATCCCAATGGCATCTCGACCAGCCTGCCGTTCGACATCCAGTACGCGCTGGTGCGCAGCATGCCGGGGCTGGAAAACGCCCACATCCTGCGCCCGGGCTACGCCATCGAATACGACTACTTCGACCCTCGCTCGCTCAAGAACAGCTTCGAAACGAAGCAGATCCAGGGCTTGTTCTTCGCTGGCCAGATCAACGGCACCACCGGCTACGAAGAGGCCGCGGCCCAGGGCCTGTTCGCCGGGCTCAACGCAGCGCTGCAGTGCCAGGGCAAAGACGCCTGGCTGCCGCGCCGCGACGAGGCCTACCTGGGGGTGCTGGTGGACGACCTGGTGACCCAGGGCGTGACCGAGCCCTACCGCATGTTCACCAGCCGCGCCGAGTTCCGCCTGCAGTTGCGCGAGGACAACGCGGACATGCGCCTGACCGAAGCTGGCCGCCAGCTGGGCCTGGTGGATGACGCGCGTTGGGATGCCTTCAGCCGCAAACGCGACGCGGTGGCGCGGGAAACCGAGCGCCTCAAATCCACCTGGGTGAACCCGCGCAACCTGCCGGCGGCCGAAAGCGAACGGGTGCTGGGCAAGGCCATCGAACACGAGCACAACCTGTTCGACCTGCTGCGCCGACCGGCCGTGGGCTACGCCGATCTGGTGGGCATGGAGGCTGGCAAGTATGTGAACCCCGATGTTTCACGTGAAACGCTGGGTGACTTGCTGGAGCCGGTGGTCGAGCAGGTGGAGATCGCCGCGAAATACTCGGGCTACATCGACCGCCAGAAGAACGAGGTGGAGCGGGCGTCGCACTACGAGGGGCTGAAGCTGCCCGCCGATCTGGACTACCTGCAGGTGGCCGCGCTCTCGTTCGAGGCGCGGCAGAAGCTGGCCAAGCACCGGCCCGAAACGCTCGGTCAGGCCTCGCGCATCTCGGGCATCACGCCGGCCAGCATCTCGCTGCTGCTGATCCACCTGAAGAAGGGCGGCTTCAAGGGTTTTGCCACTGTGGCGGTGGAAGGCGCCGAGGCATGAGCCGGGATGTGCTGACTTCTGGTCTTCAAGCTTTGGGCTTGCAACTGAGCGACGAACAGGTGAGTCTGCTGCTGGACTACCTGGCGCTGCTGCAGAAGTGGAACAAGGTCTACAACCTGACCGCCGTGCGCGATCCGGCGGAGATGATGACGCACCACCTGCTGGACAGCCTGGCGGCCATCGGCCCGCTGCTGGGCCAGACCGGCGGCCAGCCCATCAAGCTGCTGGACGTCGGTTCGGGTGGCGGGTTGCCGGGCGTGGTGATCGCCATCACCTGTCCGCAGATTCAGGTGAGCTGTGTGGACACGGTGGGCAAGAAGGCGGCTTTCATCCAGCAGGCGGCCGCCTCGCTGAAGTTGCCGAACCTGCGCGGCGTGCACGCCCGGGTGGAGGCGCTGAAAGCGGAAGAGGGCGCCGGCTTTGATGTGATCTGCTCGCGGGCATTTGCCTCATTGGTGGATTTCACGACCTGGTCTTCATCGGCCTTGAAGCCGGGTGCGGTATGGATGGCGATGAAGGGCAAACACCCGGCGGACGAGATCGCTGCGCTGCCTGCTTCGGTGTCGGTGTTTCACGTGGAACAGTTGGTGGTGCCGGGGCTGGATGCGGAGCGTTGCATCGTCTGGTTGCGCCCGTCGCCTTCGGTCTGAGCTTTCTCGCATCCCCGCTCATCGCGAAGACCTCGCGCCAGCGCATGCCGCCTCCGTCCGGGGAGTGGCGGATGTGGACGTCCTTTGAACGCACGCTACGAACGCAAAACGCAACACAACCCAAAGCAACGCCAAACGAAGAGGGAGGGTCACGTAAACTCAGTCCCTCAACTCCCGGGGTTTTCACATGTTCGGCATCGCTGATTACGGCGCGTTCGTCGCCGCCATCGTCCTGTTTCTGGCCATTCCGGGCCCGGGCAACCTCGCGCTGATCACCTCGACCAGCAAGGGGGGCATGCGCGGCGGACTGGCCGCCACCCTCGGCGTGATCGCAGGCGACCAGGTGCTGATGTGGATGGCCGTGGCAGGGGTGGCGGCGCTGCTCGCGGCGTACCCGGCGGCCTTCGCCGCGGTGCAGTGGCTGGGCGCTGCCTACCTCGCCTGGCTGGGCTGGAAGATGCTCACCGCCAAGCCCGGCGCCAAACCCGTGCTCAATATCCGCCCGCGCCAGTATTTCCAGCAGGCGCTCACCATCACCCTGCTCAACCCCAAGGCCATCGTCTTCTACATGGCCTTCTTCCCGCTGTTTGTGGACCCTGCGAAGCACCAGGGCCTGATCACCTTCGGTGCCATGGCCGCCACCGTCGCGGTGCTGACCTTTTTCTATGGCCTGACCGCCGTGCTGCTCACGCACTTTCTGGCCGAGCGCATGCGCGCCAACCCGGTCATTGCCCGCACGCTGGAAAAGCTCGCGGGCGTCTTCCTCATCGGCTTCGGCATCAAGCTGGCCATCTCCAAATAAGCACCGGAACACCAGATGGCGAAGATCTTTTGTGTGGCCAACCAGAAGGGTGGTGTCGGCAAGACCACCACCACCGTCAACCTGGCCGCCGGCCTGGCCAAGGTGGGGCAGCGGGTGCTCATGGTCGACCTCGACCCGCAGGGCAATGCCACCATGGGCTCGGGCGTGGACAAGCGCAGCATGGAGCTGTCCGTCTACGACGTGCTGCTGGAGTCGGTCACCGTCAAGGAGGCCGCCATCTTTTCGGAGAAGTGCGGTTACCACGTGCTCGGTGCCAACCGGGAACTGGCCGGCGCCGAGGTGGAGCTGGTGGACGTGGAGCGGCGTGAAAAGCGCCTCAAGACCGCGCTGGCCGCGGCGGAAGCCGACTACGACTTCGTGCTGATCGACTGCCCGCCGAGCTTGAGCATGCTCACGCTCAACGGCCTGTGCGCGGCGCACGGCGTGATCGTGCCCATGCAGTGTGAGTACTTCGCGCTCGAAGGCCTGACCGATCTGGTCAACACCATCAAGCAGGTGCACGCCAACCTCAACAAGGATCTGCAGATCATCGGTCTGCTGCGCGTCATGTTCGACCCGCGCATCACGTTGCAGCAGCAGGTGAGCGACCAGCTCAAGGCGCACTTTGGCGACAAGGTGTTCGACACCGTGATCCCGCGCAACGTGCGCCTGGCCGAAGCGCCCAGCTACGGCCTGCCGGGCGTGGTGTTCGATCCGGGGGCCAAGGGCAGCCAGGCCTTTGTGACCTTCGCCACCGAAATGGTGGCACGCATCGACAAGATGTGAGCGCGGCTGTGTTTCACGTGAAACCCCACAACGTGCTCATCCTGCCCGGCTGGCAGAACAGCGGGCCGGACCACTGGCAAAGCCGCTGGGAAGCCCTGTACGGCTACCGCCGCGTGGACCAGCACGACTGGATGACCCCGCGCCGCGGCGACTGGATCGCGCGGCTGGAAGACGTCATCCTCGGCTGTGAAGGCCCGGTGGTTCTGGTTGCCCACAGCCTGGGTTGCATCCTCACCGCTGCCTGGGCCCAGGTGTCGCGCAGCACGCACCGCGTACAGGGCGCGCTGCTGGTCGCACCCGGTGACGCCGAGCGCGAAGAAATGCGCCCGGTGCTGCCCAGCTGGTCACCCATCGTGCGCGAGCGCCTGCCGTTCCCCAGCATGCTGGTGGGCAGCCGCAACGACCCGTATTGCAGCTTCGAGCGCGCGCAGGGCCTGGCCGAGAGCTGGGGCTCGCGCTTCGTCGACCTCGGCGAACGCGGCCACATCAACGCCGAATCGGGTCTGGGCGACTGGCCCGAAGGGCATCGGCTGCTGCTAGACTGCACAAGTAGTCAAGTCTGACTACTTGTTGGAGATTCGCCATGCCCCCCACCATCGCCACCAGTTTGAAATTGCCCGCCGAACTCAAGGCGGCCATCGACGAGGACGCGCGCAAGCAAGGCCTCTCCAGCCACGCCTACATGGTGCGGACCCTGGCCGATGCGTCCGAACGGGCACGGTTGCGCGAGCAGTTCACGCAGGACGCACTGGCGGCCGAACAGCACATGCTGGCACGCGGTGGTTATGACCTGGCAGACGTGAAGGCCTATTTTGAAGCGCGTGCGCGAGGCGAACGCCCTGAGCGGCCGCCGCTGCGCCCGGTGGTTCGCTGATGCCCATCACCGTACAGCTGGCCGAAGATGCCTGGATCGATCTTGAAGAACTGGTGGACTTCCTGCTGGCCCAAGATGACCCGACGGCCCCCGAGCTGCTGGCGTTTGTGCTGGACGGCTTGCAGGTGCTGACCCATCAACCCGGTATCGGACGACCGATGGAAGACGGCCTGCGCGAACTGATCCTCCACCGGGGCAAAAGCGGCTACCTCGTCAAATACCGTTATCTGTCCCACTTGGAGGCTGTGCGCGTGCTGCGCCTTCGCCATCAGCGCCAGTCTGGCTACACCGAAAGAGACATCTGACATGGTCACCAAAAAACCCAAAGGCCTGGGCCGCGGACTCGAAGCCCTGCTGGGCCCCAAAGTGGCGGAAGCCGCTTCGCCCGACGCGCAGGACAACGCGCGCAACCAGACGCCGAGCAGCCTGCCGCTGACCGAGCTGGTGCCGGGTGTCTACCAGCCGCGCACGCGCATGGACGAGGGCGCGCTCTACGAGCTGGCCGAGTCGATCAAGGCGCAGGGCATCATGCAGCCGATCCTGGTGCGCAAGCTCGCCGATGGGCCGAACGCCGGCAAGTACGAAATCATCGCGGGCGAGCGGCGCTTCCGCGCTTCCCGGCTGGCGGGTCTGGACAGCGTGCCGGTGCTGGTGCGCGATGTGCCCAACGAATCGGCCGCCGCCATGGCGCTGATCGAGAACATCCAGCGCGAAGACCTGAACCCGCTGGAAGAAGCCCAGGGTTTGCAACGTCTGGTGAAGGAGTTTGGGCTTACGCACGAACAGGCGGCACAGGCCGTGGGCCGCTCGCGCAGTGCGGCCAGCAACCTGTTGCGCCTGCTGCAGCTGGCCGAGCCGGTGCAGACCATGCTGATGGCGGGCGACCTGGACATGGGCCATGCGCGTGCGCTGCTGACCCTGGACAAGGCGACCCAGATCACGGCCGGCAACCAGATCGCGGCCAAAAAAATGTCGGTGCGCGAGGCCGAGAGCCTGGTGAAAAAACTGACGGCGGAGTTCACGCTGGCGCCGCAGAAGCTCAAGAAGGAGAAGTCGCGCGACATCAAGCGCGTCGAAGAAGAGCTGTCGGACCTGCTGACCGCCGAGGTGGAGGTCCGGGTGAAAAAGCGCGTGAAGCGCCATGGTCGGGTGGAGGAGCTGGGCGAACTGGCGATCCAGTTCGGTTCGCTGGACGAGCTCAATGGGCTGATCGATAAGTTGAGGAAGTAGTAACCCCCTGCGCCGCTTCGCGGCTTCCCCCCAGGGGGACGGCGCCCTTTGACCGGCGGAGCCGGATCGTCGGCGCCCCTGGGTTGGGGGCATTGGCGCGCCGGTTGCACGGCCTGTCATCGGGCCAAGATGCGCAGACCCAATTCAGTTCAAAGCGCACGCCCAATAGAAAAGGCCTCCCGAAGTAGGCCTTGTTCGAAGGAGGGAAGCCCCACCAGCAGATGCCGAAGGTCCGGCTCCGCCGGCCCAAAGGCATCGTCCCCCCGGGGGGGGACGCCGCGCAGCGGCGCAGGGGGGTACTTTAATTGCCGACTTTGAGCTGACCACCGCGGCCCAGGCCGCCCTTGACTTCCTGCGCCTTGTAGTTGCGCAGCGAGATGACCATGTTGTTGTAGGCGTCGGTGAACGCAGCCACGGTGGCTTTGCCGGCCGGGGTGCGCGAGAAGCCGCTGAGGGCACCGCCGGCGCTGGGGCCGAAGGCACCGAGCGCGGCACCGTAGTTGGTGGCCGTGGCGTTGCCTTCGGAGATGGCGATCTGCACGCCCGAGCGGATGTCCAGCAGGGTCATGGTGACCACGGATGCCTTGCTTTCCAGCGAGCCGGCGAGCACACCCAGGTTGCGGTTACGCCCGCCCAACAGGCCGCCGAGCGCGCCGGCGATCTGGCCGGTGGATTCGTTGTCGATGATCACGGCGGGCTCCAGGTAGTAGTCGGCAGCCACACGCTGGCCCTTTTGCTGTTTGGAGCCGGCACGGAACTCGCCCGAGTTGCGCTGCTTGTCGGTGATCGCGGAAATCTTGCTTTCGGTGCGGGTGTTGCCGATCGCGGTGATGACAAAACAGTTGGACTGCTGCACCGCCAGGCGGATCAGCGGTTCGATGGTGGTGACCTGGGTTTCTCGTCCGAAGCTGGCATACCACTCCTTGCCGCGGCCGTCGTCCACGGCCAGAGTGCCCAGCGGCGAATCGCAGCGCTGCAGGCCGCTGCTGGCGTTCATGCTGGTGCCACCAGCGGCCGCACCGGTGGTGGCGGTGTTGCTGGTACCGGTGGTGAGGAGGCCGCCGCCACCGCCGCCGCAGCCGGCCAGTGCGAGGGAGGCAGCCAAAGCGGCCCAGCGGAGGGAGGAGGTGGTTTTGCTCATGGATGAACTCTCTGTTGATGTAGGAAAAAAGTGATCAGAAAAAAAGAACAGCTGGGGGGTGTTTAACGGTATTTCCAGCCGTTCGGACCCCAGTATCCGTAATAAGGATAGGCAGCATTCCACCCGCCATACCAGGTCTTGCGCTGGGACTCGCGCCATTCGTAGGCGCTCTTTTCGTCCTTCTTCGCGGCCCGGGCCTGGGGCAGCCATTTTTGAGCTTCCTTGTTGCCCTTGGCGGCGGCCATGGACAGCCAGTTTTCGGCCTCGGCAGGATCCGGTCCCATTTCCTCCAGACCCATCAGGTAGAAGCGCCCGAGCGCCAACTGGGCAGGCACCACGCCGCGTTCGCCGGCTTCGCGCATCCACTTGATCGCCAGGTAGCTGTCTTTGGGAACCCCGTCGCCACGGAAGTAGCGCAGGCCCAGGTCGTAGGCGGCACGGGGGTCGTCACGGGCGACTTCGGTCAGCTGCAGCAGGCGCTGCTCGGCCACCGGGTCGGTGGCTTCGGGCTGGAAGGTGGCACTGTCGCGTGGGCGATCCGAGCACCCGCTGCTGTCGCAGATGCGGACGGTGGGCACGGCGTCCTGTGCGAACACGGCGGACGACGCCAACAGCAGGGGGAGCAGCAGTCTGTTCATGTGACACCTCCACAACCGGGTAATTTTGAGTCGTAAAGTTTACATCTTCAACGGCATTCGGTCACACCCAGCGGTCACCACCGCGCACGCAGGGTCGCCAGCCGTCCCTCTTTTTGGGGAGTCTCGGTGCAGGGCAGGGCTTTCACAGCGTACCGCCAGGCGGTGGCTCAGAGCGCAAAGATCTTGCCGGGGTTCAGGATGTTGTCGGGGTCGAGCGCGCGCTTGATGCTGCGCATCATGTCCACCGCGCCCGTGCCGGCTTCGGTGAGCAGGAAGTCCATCTTGTGCAGGCCCACACCGTGTTCGCCGGTGCAGGTGCCTTCGAGGCGCAGCGCGCGGGCCACCAGCTGGTTGTTCAGCACCTCGGCGCGTTCGCGCTCTTCCGGGATCGCCGGGTCAATCAGGTAACCGAAGTGAAAATTGCCGTCACCGACGTGGCCGACCAGGAAGTAGGGGATGCCGCTGGCGTCGGCCTCGGCCACGGAATCGAGCAGGCAGTCGGCCAGGCGGCTGATGGGCACGCAGGTGTCGGTGGAAATGGCGCGGCAGCCGGGCTTGCTCTGGATCGCGGCGAAGTAGGCGTTGTGCCGCGCGGTCCACAGGCGGGTGCGCTCTTCGGGCGTGGTGGCCCACTGGAAGGCGTTGCCCTCGAATTCGCTGGCAATCTCCTGCACCGTCTCGGCCTGTTCCTTCACGCTCGCGGGCGAGCCGTGGAACTCCATGAGCAGCATGTGTTCTTCGCGCAGGCCCAGCTTGCTGTGGGCGTTGACCATGCGCACGGTGTTGGCGTCGATCAGCTCGCAGCGCGCGATCGGCACGCCGAGCTGGATCACCTGGATCACGGTGCGCACCGCGGCTTCGATGGTGGGGAAGGAGCAGGTCGCGGCCGAGATCGCTTCGGGCAGCGGGTAGAGCTTGAGCGTGACTTCGGTGATCACGCCCAGCGTGCCTTCGCTGCCCACCATCAGGCGCGTGAGGTCGTAGCCGGCGCTGCTCTTCTTGGCGCGGGTGCCGGTGCGGATCACCTCGCCTTGCGCGGTCACCACCTCCAGTGCCAGCACGTTCTCGCGCATGGTGCCGTAGCGCACGGCGTTGGTGCCGCTGGCGCGCGTGGCCACCATGCCGCCGATGGAGGCGTCGGCACCCGGGTCGATGGGGAAGAACAGGCCTTCGCTTTTCACCGCTTCGTTCACGGCCTTGCGCGTGACGCCGGGCTGCACCGTCACGGTCAGGTCTTCGGCGTTGATCGACAAGACCTGGTCCATGCGGCTGACGTCGATGCTGATGCCGCCCTGCACGGCCAGCAGGTGGCCTTCGAGCGAGGAGCCGACACCGAACGGGATCACGGGGACCTTGTACAACGCCGCGAGTTTCACCGCGTCCGACACGTCCTGTGTGTTCAGCGCAAACACCACGGCGGCGGGCGGCGGCACGTCGTACACCGACTCGTCGCGGCCGTGTTGCTCGCGCACCGCCAGCGCGGTGGAACACTGTGCGCCAAAACGGGATTGCAGCGCCGCCAACAGTTCCGCAGGCACGGGGCGCTGCTGGATGTCGGGCACCAGATGGGCGAGTTGGGCGGGGGCGTTCATGGCAGTCTCCAAACTGGGCCGAGCGAAAAACGGCCCAGTTTACTGCCAGCCCCCCGCCGGGAGAAGCGTTGCGCAATGCCCCTGTCGGGTTCACGCTTTGTTCAGGCGATCAGGACTTGGGATCCTTCATGGCCGCCCTGAACTCCGCCAGCGAAAGGGCGCCGTCGCCGTTGGCGTCGATCTGGGTGAACTGCTGCGACACCGCGGGCAAGGTCTTGGCCTCTTCGGCACTCAGGGCCTGGTCACCGTTCTTGTCGGCCCTGGTGAAGGCGGCGCTGATGGCCTGGTCGCTGGAAGCCAACGCGGGCAGGGCGGTGCTTTGGGCCATCAGGGCGCTGGTCGAGCCCATGGTCAGGGCGGCGAACAGCAGGACGCTGCGGACTTCGAACAGAGTGTGGTGTTGTCGATCAAACATGGTTCTTGGCTCCTTGAGATTGAACAGAACCCCGTGCCCTGAAGCGCGGGGTTCTGTTATTTCATAGCAGCACACCGAGCAGCGCCAATGGTTTTGCCGGCTGTTGCCTGCATGACATTCCGCTTGCCGCAGACACATTTCCCTGCCCGGTGTAACGCGCGCCGAATCCCGCACAATGCAAGCTTCCCCGCACAGCCGACACCAAGGAATCCGCCATGGGCAACCGACTCACCCAGATCGCCACCCGCACCGGCGACGCCGGCACCACCGGCCTCGGCGACAACACCCGCGTCTCCAAGAACAGCCTGCGCGTGCACGCCATGGGCGACGTGGACGAACTCAACTCGCACATCGGCGTGCTGCTGTGCGAAGACATGGCCACCGATGTGCGCACGCTGCTGGTGGAGATCCAGCACCAGCTGTTCAACCTGGGCGGCGAACTGTCCATCCCGGGTTTCGAGCTGCTCAAGCCCGAGGCCGTGCTCGCGCTCGACGAGGCCCTGGCCACCTACAACGAACAGCTGCCGCGCCTGCAGGAATTCATCCTGCCCGCGGGCAACCGCGCTGCGGCCCAGGCACACGTGTGCCGCACGGTGGCGCGGCGTGCCGAGCGCGTCGTGGTGGCACTGGGCAACGAAGAAGCGATCAAGGAAGCCCCACGCCAGTACCTGAACCGTCTCTCGGACCTGATGTTCGTGCTCGCGCGCGTGCTCAACCGCATGAACGGTGGCGACGACGTCTACTGGAAGAGCGAACGCATGGCGCAGGGCGGCGCCGAATGAAACCTGTGCGGATGGCCGCGGTGCTGGCGCTGACGTTCAGCGCGGTCGCCCACAGCCAGACACCGCCAGCAACGAGCCAGGTGGTGCTGGTGTGCGAGGCCGCCTACCTGCCAGCCCGCACCGTCTGGACGCGCACGGTCGCGATTGAATACGACCAGCAGCGTGTGCGCTCGGTGCTGATCGATGGTGTGCCGGTGTACACCTTTGCGATCCGTGGCACGGTGATCCTCACGTCGCTGGACAACGAGCGCATCCAGATCAATACCGCCGCCCAGTCCTGGAGCAGCGATTTCCGCGGTGTGGCCAGTGCACACGGGCGCTGCGAACGTGGCCAGCCCAGGCCCGTCGCTGGCGCCGCGTCAACCGGTTGAGCGCCGGGGCCGGCCGGCTCATTTCGGGACCATGCGCAGGCCGCCGGCTTGCGGCCGTTGCCCGTGGTGCAGCCGGATGCGCAGCGAGAGGTCGGTGCGCGAGTCGGCGTTGTCCACCGCCTGCTCGGCCGTGAGTTCGCCGCGCTCGTAGAGCTCGTAGAGCGACTGGTCAAACGTGGCCATGCCCAGATCATTGCTCTTGGCCATCACCTCCTTGATGTCGTCTGTCTGGCCCTTCTGGATCAGGTCGGCGATGTAGGGCGAAAGCAGCATCACCTCCACCGCTGGCACCAGATTGCCCTCCGCGCCGCGGATCAGCCGCTGGCCCACGACGCCCTTGAGGTTGAGCGACAGGTCCATCAGGATCTGCCTGTGCGCAGTCTCGGGGAAGAAGTTCAGGATGCGCTGGATCGCCTGGTTGGCGTTGTTCGCGTGCAGTGTCGAGACGCACAGGTGGCCGGTTTCGGCGTAGGCCATGGCGTGCTGCATGGTTTCGCGGTCGCGGATCTCGCCGATCATGATCACGTCGGGCGCCTCTCGCATGGCGTGGCGAAGGGCCTCGTCGAACGACTGCGTGTCCAGACCCACCTCACGCTGGTCCACGATGGACAGGCCGTGGCTGTGCTCGAACTCCATCGGGTCTTCGACGGTGAGGATGTGCCCGCTCAGGTTGCGGTTGCGGTGGTCCAGCATGGCCGCCAGCGTGGTCGACTTGCCCGAGCCCGCTGCGCCCACCACCAGCACCAGACCGCGCTTGAGCTGGGCCAGCTTTTTCAGCACCGGTGGCAGCTTGAGCGCGTCCAGCGAGGGAATCTTGGCGTTGATGTGGCGCACCACCACCGCCACGTCGCCGCGCTGGCGGTAGACGTTGACACGGAAACGACCCAGGCCGGGCAGGGCGATGGCCAGGTCGCTTTCCAGCGTGGCTTCAAAGTCGCGGATCTGTGATTCGCGCATCACCGAATAGGCCAGGCGCTGTGTGCGCGCCGGGTCCAGCGGAGGCTCTGGCAAGCGCCGGACCACGCCCTGGACCTTGAGCGCCGCCGAGCTGCCACTGGAGAGAAACAAGTCCGATGCTCCATGCGCGACCATCAGCGAAAGGTAGTGGCCGATGTCGTCGTTGGAAGGCAGGATGGAGTCCATGGTGGTGTCAGAGGAGTGAACTGGACTGTACGCCTTGCCTATCGGTTTTGTAACAAAAAACGTCAACCCCTGCAATCCGTCCCTAACGCGGCGCCAGCACCGCCATGGTGATGCGCGAGACGCAGGTCAGCTCGCCGGCCTCGTTCGTGAGGTCGATCTGCCAGACCTGGGTGGTGCGGCCGATGTGCACCGGCCGCGTGACGCCGGTGACCCAGCCGCTGGTGGCGCCCTTGAGGTGGTTGGCGTTGATGTCCAGGCCCACGGCGCGGTGGCCTTCGGGGCAGCTGTAGGCCGCGCCGCACGAGCCCAGGGTTTCGGCCAGCACCACGCTCACGCCGCCGTGCAGCAGGCCGTAGGGCTGTTTCGTGCGGGTGTCCACCGGCACCCGGGCGCGGATGAAGTCGTCGCCGACGGCCAGGAATTCGATGCCCAGGTGCTGCACGGCGGTGCCCACGTGGATGGCGGTGAGTTCTTCGACGGAGATCGGTTTTTTCCAGAGGGTCATGGGGCTGAACAGGCTGCGGTTTGGGGGAGGAATCGCCACACTGTAGCGGCCCACCACCGGCGCGCACAGCGCCGGGTGTCACCTGTGCCCGCCGCTCAACCCTTGCGGCGCAGCGCCACCACCGTGCCCGACACCGCCGGGGACGGCAGCGCCCAGTGCGCCGGCAGCGCGTGCAGCACGGCGCGCGCGTCGAGCGAGCGGATCGGCACCGCGTTGTCCATGGGGATGCGGTCGTGGGCCTGCAAGGCCATGTAGCGCAGCGCGCTCACGCGCAGGAAGGACGCGAAGTTGCCGACCTCGCCGCGCGCGGCCACCAGCTCGTCGTAGAGCTTCTCGATCAGCGCGACCACCGCCATGCCGTCGCGCTCGCCAATCTCGCTGAGCACGTCCCAGTAGAGGTTCTCCAGCCGGATGCTGGTCACCACGCCGTGCAGCCGCACCGAGCGGGTGCGGCTGGCGTAGCTCTCGGGGTCGGCGCTGATGAAGACTTCACACATGGCAGCACTCCTGCGTGGGCGGACGAAGCCGCATTGTCGGCGGCTTCAGGCGCGGGTGATTCACATCAATGCGTGATCTTCGTGCCCAGCACCACCAGGAACTGCGCGATCCACGCCGGGTGCGCCGGCCAGGCGGGCGCGGTGACGAAGGGGCCGTCGGTCACGGCTTCGTCCACCGCGATGTGGGCGTAGGTGGCGCCCGCGAGTTCCACCTCCACCTGGCAGGCCGGGTAGGCCGAGATGGTGCGGCCCTGGATGTCGCCCGTGGCCGCCAGCAGCTGCGCGCCGTGGCAGACGGCGGCCACCGGTTTGCCGCTGCCGGTGAAGTGTTTGACCAGCGCCATCACGCTGGCGTGCATGCGCAGGTACTCGGGGCCGCGCCCGCCGGGAATCACCAGGCCGTCGTAGCTCTCGGGCTTCACGTCGGCGAACGTGGCGTTGAGCGTGAAGCGGTGGCCGGGCTTTTCGCTGTAGGTCTGCGCGCCCTCGAAATCGTGGATGGCGGTGTGGATGAAGTCGCCGGCCTTCTTGTCGGGTGCGACGGCGTGCACCGTGTGGCCCACCGCCTGCAGCGCCTGGAACGGCACCATGGTTTCGTAGTCTTCGCAGTAGTCGCCGCAGATCATCAACAGTTTTTTGCCCATGCTCGTCTCCTGGTGGTTGGGGGTGGAGACGATTGTTGGAGCGCGGCCGGTGGCGGAGGTAACAGCCCGCTGCTGCAGGCATGGGGGTTTGCCCTGATCGGCGCCGGGGGGCCAGGCGGCGATCTGAACATCCCCAACAACGTGGACCTGTCCAGCGACCGCCAGCTGCTGCGCAAGGCCAGTTTCCACATGGGCGTGACGCGCGACCTGTTTGGCTCCGGGATCTCCAGCAACGCCGCCGAGTCGTTCTCGTCGGGCCTGAAGGGCCGCTTCAACGAAGCCAGACTCACCGGTGACGACCACGAACGGCAGGACGCCACCTACGACGTCGCGCGCGTGGTGAATGGCCAGCTGGTGGTGGCGCCGGTGCCCGCTCCAGCGGGCGGCACCGTTCCATGCCCCGGGGTGGTGCTCCGTGCTCTGCCGCTCAGCCCTTGCGGTTGAGCAGGGCGTAGAGCCCGATTGCGCCGAAGGTGGCGGTACCGATGCCGCCGAGCGCAAATTCGCCGAAACGCAGCGTGTAGTCGCCGGTGCCCAGCACCAGGGGGATCGCCGCCACCAGCAGGTTCTTGTTGTTGGAGAAATCAACCTTGTTGTCGACCCAGATCTTGGCGCCTGCGATGGCGATCAGGCCGAACACCACGATGGACACGCCGCCCATCACGGCCAGCGGAATGGCCTGGATCAGCGCGCCGAACTTGGGGCTGAAACCGAGCACGATGGCCATGATGCCGGCGACGAAAAAGATGGCGGTGGAGTAGATCTTGGTCGCGGCCATGACGCCGATGTTCTCGGCGTAGGTGGTCACCCCGGTGCCACCCGAGGCGCCGCTGACCATGGTGGCCACGCCGTCGCCGATGAAGGCCTTGCCCAGGTAGGGGTTGAGGTCGCGCCCGGTCATGGCGCTCACGGCCTTGATGTGGCCCAGGTTCTCGGCCACCAGGATCAGCGCCACCGGTGCGATCAGCAGGATCGCCTGGGCCTCGAACACCGGCGCGGCAAACGTCGGCAAACCGAACCAGGCCGCGCTGGCAATGCCCGAGAGGTCGATCGCCTTGCCCAGGCCCAGGCCGTTGGTCAGCACGGCGTAGATCACGCTGGCCACGATCAGACCGACCAGGACCAGCAGGCGCTGCGTCATGCCGCGCGTGTACACGGCCACCAGGCCGACACTGATGAAGGTGACGGCCTGCATCCAGGCGTCGAAGCCGGTGGGAGCCATGTTCTTGATCGGGATGGCGGCGAGGTTCAGGCCGATGACGGCCACCACCGTGCCGGTCACCACCGGCGGCATGAGGCGCTCGATCCAGTGCACGGCCACGCCTTCTTCCACTTCTTCCACTTCCATGCCGGCCATGGGCGTGGACCTGGTGTGACGGACATTGGTGGCGTGCACGATGAAGCCAATGACGGTGTACACCAGACCGCAGATGACGATACCGCCCAGCGCCACGCCCAGGTTGGCGTTGGGGCCGGGGCCGGCGTAGCCGCTGGCCGCGATCACCACGCCGATGAAGGCGAAGCTCGACCCCAGGTAGCTCGGCACCTTGCCGCCGGTGATCAAGAAGAAGATGAGCGTGCCGATGCCGCTCATGAGGATGGCGACGTTGGGATCGAAGCCCATCAGGAGGGGCGCGAGCACGGTGGCGCCGAACATGGCAATGACATGCTGCACACCCATGACCATGGTCTGCGGCCATGGCAGGCGCTCGTCGGGGGCGATGACGCCACCGCCGTCGAGCGTGGCCGATGACTTTTCTGTCCAGCTGAACATGCCCATGAAAACTCCTTGTTGTGGTTGTGGAAAGCGGGTGTCGGGTGGCGGCGATTCTGCCGGGTGGTCTGAGGGCACGCATGCTGCGTTGCAACAGGCGCGACGCGGGCGGGACAGGGCCGCTGCAATCTTGGCGTCGCGGCCGGTGCACGCGCCTTGATACGCGTCAGGCCACGCGGAAGAATCGCATCTCGACCCGATCGGGGAAACGCGCACCGGTGCCGATGAAGAGGCTCTGTGTCATCCAGGCCAGCGCCGGGTGCGAGACCTCGAAGGTCGGCGCGCAGCGGAAGTAGATGGCGGCCGGGTCCACCGGCTCGCCGCGCACCAGCTTGGCGATGTCTTCCGGCGAGCCGCGGCGCAGCGCGCGGTTCTGCACGAACACATGGGCGCCTGCCCAGTCGGGGTCGTCCAGCTGCAGCAGGTAACGCGCGTCAAGGTCGGCGCAGGTGTCGCTCACCACGAGCTGGAAATCGGCGCCGCCGGGCAGCACGCGGCCGTGGATGGCACCGCTGACCGAGCCCCCTATGATGGGGATGATGCGGCGCTTGCCGCGGCTGTTGAGCCCCGTGATCTCGCCCGCCTCGATGGGCGCGGCGACGAAGACGGTCAGGTCCAGAGCGGGTTCGAGTGTGGGGGTGGGCAGAAGCATGCGCGGGTTATACCGCAGGGGGCCCTGTCACCTCGGCAGTGGCGCGGTCAGGGGTGCGCTGCTACCCTCGCGGCAGACGGAGACAACAGGCCCCCAGGGCCCGAACCAAGAGCGAGCCACCATGAGCACCACGCCGGGCACCCCCGCGCCCCACATTCCCCAGATACGCCTCTACCAGCAATGGCTCGCGGAACACCGCGGCCTGCGGTTCGACGACTACGACGCGCTCTGGCGCTGGTCCACCACCGATCTCGACGCCTTCTGGCAAAGCATCTGGGACTACTTCGAGATGCAGTCGCCCACGCCGCACACGGCGGTGCTGGAGCGCAACGTGATGCCGGGGGCGAAGTGGTTCCCGGGCGCGCAGTTCAACTACGCGCAGCAGGTCTTGCGCCATGTGATGCCGGCCCATGCCGCGGGCTTCCCGGCCATCGTCAGCCGCAACGAAAAGGGGCGCCATGTCGAACTGAGCTGGCCCCAGCTGCGCCGCCAGGTCGCGTCGCTCGCGCTGCACCTGCAGGCCCAGGGCGTACAGCCCGGCGACCGCGTGGCCGCCTACCTGCCCAACATCCCCGAGACCATGGTCGCCTTTCTCGCGGTGGTGAGCATCGGCGCGGTGTGGAGCGTGTGCGCACCCGACATGGGCACCAACGCCGTGCTCGACCGCTTCAAACAGATCGAGCCGGTGGTGTTGATCGCCTGCGACGGCGTGACCTACGGCATGAAGGATTTCGACCGCCTGTCCGTGGTGGCCGAACTGCGCACGGCGCTGCCCACGGTGCGCCACGTGATCCTGCACACCAACCTGGCCGACGACCCGGCCGCGGTGGACCGCGCGCTCGAAGCCGCCCAACCCTGCACCGCCTTCAGCACCGCCACCGCGCGCTACGACGCGGCCACCGCCGCTTTCGAGCCGCTGTGGCTGCCGTTCGACCACCCGCTGTGGATCGTCTACAGCAGCGGCACCACCGGCCTGCCCAAGCCCATCGTGCACGGCCACGGCGGCACGGTCATCGTGGCGATGGCACTGAAGATCATCCACAACGACGTGGGCTGCAGCTACGCGCCCAACAGCTGGGGCGAGCGTTACCACTGGTACAGCTCGACCGGCTGGGTGATGTGGAACGCACAGACCAGCGGCCTGCTCAACGGCACCACCTGCGTGCTCTACGACGGCAACCCCGGCGGGGCGAAAGAGAGTCCCGACTGGACCACGCTCTGGCGCTTTGCGTCCGAACTCGGCGTGACCTTCTTCGGCGCCGGCGCGGCGTTTTTTGCGAACTGTCTGAAGGCGGGCGTGGACCTGTCGACCTGCGGTGATCTGTCGCAGGTGAGGGCACTGGGCACGACCGGTTCGCCGCTGTCGGAGGATGCGCAGAACTGGGGCACTGCGCAGTTCGCGGCCATCGCTGCAAACGATGCGCAGCGCGACATCTGGTGGTGCAACATCTCCGGCGGCACCGACTTCGCCGGCGCCTTCATCGGCGGCCACCGCGAACTGCCGCAAACGCCAGGCCGCATGCAGTGCCGTCTGATGGGCTGCGCGGTCGAGTCGTGGAACGAACAGGGCCAGCCCGTCATCGACGAAGTGGGCGAACTGGTCTGCGCGCAACCCATCCCGTCCATGCCGCTGTACTTCGTCGGCGACAAGGACAACCAGCGCCTGCTCGGCAGCTACTTCGACATGTACCCGCCAGGGCACGGTCGCAAACCGGGTGGTGGTGATCTCGCCGCAGACGCCGGCGCCGTCTGGCGCCACGGCGACTGGCTGCGCATCCACCCCGACGGCTCCTGCGTCATCTACGGCCGCTCCGACGCCACCATCAACCGCCACGGCCTGCGCATGGGCACGAGCGAGCTCTACAGCGCCGTCGAAGCGCTGCCCGAGGTGCTGGACTCGATGGTCGTGGACCTCGAATACCTCGGCCGCGAAAGCTACATGCCGCTGTTCGTGGTGCTGCGCCCGGGGCTCACGCTGGACGATCCGATGACGGCCAGGATCAACGGCGCCATCCGCACCGCGCTGTCACCGCGCTTCCTGCCCAACGAAGTCCTGCAGGTGGCCGAAATCCCGCGCACGCTCTCGGGCAAGAAGCAGGAACTGCCGATCAAGAAACTGCTGC
Source organism: Hydrogenophaga sp. L310 (assembly GCF_055703065.1). Taxonomy (NCBI): domain Bacteria; kingdom Pseudomonadati; phylum Pseudomonadota; class Betaproteobacteria; order Burkholderiales; family Comamonadaceae; genus Hydrogenophaga; species Hydrogenophaga sp. L310. The sequence continues at coordinate 122,283 of NZ_JBVPZA010000008.1, read as the reverse complement.
TCGGCCAGCCGCTGGACAAGGTGATCAACAAGGAGGCCATGGCCAACCCCGGCTGTCTGGACTGGTACGTGGAATTCGCGCACCGGCGGGCCGATGCCACCCGCATCTGAAGTCCTCAGCGTGCAAGGCCGGTCGGGCCCTTCACATGTTGAAACGGTTTGATACTGGTCAAGGCGCCCGCTTTGCAGAACACTCGGGTGGTGATCGCACCGTCGTTCGCCGTGTCCGGCGCGAGCTGTCGATCAGATCGGAGGACCCAGATGAACCGCGGACCTTCCCGTTTGCAGCCTGAGGGCTTGGTCGAGCCTCTGGACATTGATATCGACACCCTGGACCAGGCGCTGATGGAGCTGCTCACCAGCGACTGGCAGACCCTGGACGACGGCGAGCCGCTCGGCAAGGCCGACGACCTGCTGGGCGAGAAGACCGCCGCTTGAAGGCTTGAAGACCTGAGCCTGCGTCGCGCGGGTGACGGATTCCGGAGGCAGCACCGGGCCTACCCCATTCACGGTTGGGCCCGCTGGTTCTATGTTGCGTGTCTCACTTCATTGCAACAGGAGACACCGCATGAGCCACCCGTCCAGCCGCCCCGCCCACTTCAACCGCCGCCAGATCCTGTCGGCCGCTGCCGCCGTGGCTGCTCCGGCCCTCCTGCCGGCACACGCGTTCGCACAGGACAAGTTCCCCAGCCGCCCCATCAAGCTGATCGCGCCCTGGCCCGCCGGTGGCAGCAGCGACGGGGTCATGCGCGCCTTCGCGGACAGCGCCAGCAAGACGCTGGGCGTGCCCGTGATCATCGAGAACAAACCCGGTGTGGGCGGCACGCTGGGCGCGGCCGCCATGGTTGGCGCCGCTCCCGACGGCTACACGCTCACGCAGCTGCCGCTGGGCATCTACCGCCTGCCGCACATGCAGAAGATGCCGTTCGACCCGGTGCAGGACATCAGCCACATCGTCTGCCTCACCGGCTACACCTTCGGCATCGCCTGCACGGCGGACGCACCGTTCAAGACCCTCAAGGAGATGGTGGCCTACGCCAAGGCCAACCCCGGCAAACTCGAATACGGCCACACGGGAACGGGCACCACGCCGCACCTCGCGATCGAAGAGTTCAGCGAGAAAGCCGGCATCCAGCTCAACCCGATCCCGTTCAAGGGTTCGGCCGAAATCATGCAGGCCATCCTGGGCGGCCACATCCGCATGATGAGCGGCACCACCGAATTCGCGCCACACGTGCAGAGCGGCAAACTGCGCCTGCTCGCCACGCTGGGCAGCAACCGCAACAAGGCCTTCCCCGACGTGCCCACGGTCAAGGAAAGCGGTTGGGACACCATCACCGAATCGCCCTTTGGCATTGGCGGCCCCAAGGGCATGGACCCGGCCGTGGTCAAGGTGCTGCACGACGCGTTCAAGAAGACCCTGGACGACGCCAAGGTGCAGGAGACGCTGGACAAGTTTTTCATGCCCACGGTCTACATGAGCACGGCCGACTACACGGCCTACGGCGAGCGCACCTTCAAGACCGAGAAGGCGACCATCGAGCGGCTGGGGCTGGCGAAGAAAAGCTGAGGCGGCCTGGGTGCGGTGGCAGACATCGCGCCGTGTGGGAACCGGGCACACTGAGCCCAACCCACCCGATGCCATGACCTCGCCCACCACCGCCCCTTCGTTCACCCCATCGCCCACGCTGCTGCAGCTGGCCCTCGCGCTGGCCCTGCTGTCGCCACTCGCCGCACCGGCGCAGACCTCCGCGCCACCCGAGCCGCTCCAGACCATAGGCCGGCTCGACGTCGGCCGCTACCTGGGCACCTGGTACGAAATCGCGAAATACCCCAACCGCTTCCAGCGCCAGTGCGTGGCCGACACGAGTGCGTTGTACCGGCTGCGCGACGACGGCCAGCTCGACGTCATCAACCGCTGCCGCCAGGCCAACGGCGAAGTGGCCGAAGCCGTGGGCCGCGCGCGCCAGGACGGCCCCGCCGATTCGCCCAAACTCGAAGTGCGCTTCGCCCCCGCCTGGCTGTCGTGGCTGCCCATGGTCTGGGGCAACTACTGGGTGATCGACCTCGATGCGGACTACCAGCTGGTCGCCGTGAGCGAACCGAAGCGCGAATACCTGTGGGTTCTGTCGCGCACGCCGACGGTGGAGGCGGGGGCGTATCAGGCCTTGCTGGGGCGGTTGCAGGCGAAGGGGTTTGATCTTTCGAAGCTGGAACGGACCGCCCAAACCGGGAAGCCTGATTGATCGACCCCACCGACTGGCTGGACGCGCCCAGAGGCCTCGTGCTCGGTGGGCTGTGAGCGCTCTGGTGGCTGGCCTGGGACTTCTGCATTCAGACCGTTGGCTGGTTGATTGGCTGGTGCGGGTTGCAGGCGCTGGCGCTGGGCCAATATCCGAACGAGCGGTTGGGCGGGGGCGTTGCCTTGAGTGAGAAGGCTTGGCGTCAGTTCGCTCTTTTCGATCCGAGCAGACACTCACCCATAGCTCGCAAGGCGGTTCCTCAAGGCACAAGTTCAATGGCATCCAGCATGTGAGCAGATCATGGTGGAGGAAGCGGCCAGAAGGTCCCAGCAGTTTCTGCACCCTGCGTATATCGGAGCCAGTGCGTGGCGAAGGAATGGCGCCTGTGCAGAAATCGGCGTAGGCGACAAAGTTAGGCCGGGCTTACACACGACATCTTCGGACCACCACATAATCTGCCATGACTGAAGAGGAACTCCGAGCCAAGCTGCAAGCAGCGAAGCAATTCAAGGCTGAGCGCATTGCCGAGAGCGAAAAGGAGATCGCTGCGTTGCAACGCGACCTACATGCAACCGAGCAAAGGTTGGCCGAGTGGACTCGAATGATCCCCGTTGACGTTTTCGAGTACATAGATGCTGCCAATCGGCGCGAAGCAACGGAATCCGAGGAGGCCGATCGTTCGAAACTGAAAGTCCAAGCACACGAAGTCGCACTACGCGAAGCACGTGAACAAGGTAAAGGAATGCTGTCTCCCGGCGCAGCCTCAAAAAGCACATCCTTCGGTATCTACGGTGCCACTTTTGGCGGATTGCTCGCCATCTATATCGCCTCGTTTCACTTTTCAGTTCACAGCGAGTTGGTCTTGATGGCGCTCGGGTTGATTGGCGCAGTGGCTGGTCTGTTTGGTGGTTTCGTCGTCTTTGATCGCAACTTCGTCGTAGACGAGTCCATAACCGAGTCGCCTTTTCGCGACTTTGAGGCGAGCGCTCAGGCTCGACAAAGCTACTTCAAGGGTAGGCAGAAGTAGTGCGAGCAATCCCCTGCCCGGGTAGCGCCGAGCGCGGCCTCTCGCTCAAGTTCGCTCCCTCGGGTCGCTGTGACGCGCCTTCGGCGTGTCCCTAGTTACACGTTAGGCATCACAAAATGCACCGCGCAGCCATTCGGAAGCAACGCGAGCGACACCTTCTGTCATTATTCCTTGACGTCGCGAGCCTTCCAGTCAAAGCTGTTGAGGACTCAGAGTCGCCGGATTTCATTCTTGAACTCGATGGCAGGAGGGTAGGAATTGAACTCACTGAGCTCTACCGCCCCGCAGTCGGTAGCAGCGTTCCCTCGAGAGCACAAGAGAATCTGACCGACCGAATTGTCTGGGCTGCAAGGCGCATCTACGAAGCGGAGGCCAAGAGCTTCGTACACGTCAACGTCGCCTTCTTCGAGGGAATCAATATCAGAACCCTCGACAGGGATGCCACAGCAAGAAGCCTCTGCAAACTCGTCCTTCAGATGTCGCTGATTCCCGGAGTCCACACGCAATGGCGAAACGACTACGAAGATCCCGACTTGGACGCAATAGCGTTTGTTACCGTTATCTCTGTGCCACAGGCAAGCATGGCCCATTGGTTCGTAGCCCGCGCGGGTTGGCGAGCATCCCTGTCAGAGGAACTCCTCGCAGAAGCCATTGCGGCAAAGAACCACAAGCTTCCAATATATCGCTCGAAACTGGATGAGGTTTGGCTTCTTCTAGCCGTGGAGGGCAACCAACCATCTCAGTTTTTCGATCCCAACAGTCTTCCGGATATTGGCCGTCTCGGAAGTGCATTTGACAGAACGTACTTCTTCAATTCTGTGCACGACCAAGTGCGCGTCTGGAAACTCGGTGACCGGTCAAGCGGACCCTCAGCGGCTTAACGCCAACGCCGCTTACCCGAACAATGAGCAAGACACTGCCGTGTGACGCTCAACCCTTCGGTCAAGCCGGTTGAGCGCCTTTTTTACCGCATGAGGACGGACTACTACTGGCCGACAAAGCCCAGTCCACCCCACCCCGGGTAAACCCACCATTGACACCACCCCGCGCTCCCCCCAAGGTGCAAGGCTCGCCCGCCAGCCTTTCACCCGGAGTCGCGCCATGTCCACCACCCAGCACCAGCACATCGCCACCGTGATGCAGGTGGCCACCGACGGCGCAGACGCGCAGGCCGCGGCGGGGCATGAGCAGGTGATCCGCGATTCGTGGCTGCGCTGTGTGCAGCAGCACCGGCTGGACCCGACGCGCATGCAGGAGGCCGTCATCCTGCCGCAGGCGCGGCTGCGCGAGCACCAGGACCAGATGGAGGCGCTGCTGCAGATCGCGCGCCACGGGCTGGAGGCGCTTTACAGCAAGGTGGCGGGGCTGGGTTATGTGGTGCTGCTGACGGACGCGCGCGGCGTGACGGTGGACTTTCTGGGCGACCTGGTGTTCGAGCCCAGCCTGCGCAAGGCGGGCCTCTACCTCGGCGCGGACTGGAGCGAGCACCACGCGGGCACCTGCGGCGTGGGCACCTGCATCAGCACCGGCGAGGCGCTCACCGTGCACCTGGACGACCACTTTGACGCCACCCACATCCCGCTCACCTGCACCACCGCGCCGGTATACGACAGCGCGGGCGAGCTGAGCGCGGTGCTGGACATTTCGCAGCTCAGTTCCAGCCAGCCCAAGAGCAGCCAGCACCTGGCGCTGCAGCTGGTGAAGATGACGGCGCACGACATCGAGCACGCGGCCTTTCTGCACCGTCACCGGCACGACTGGATCTTGCGGCTCTCGGCGGCGCCGCAGTTCCTGGACGTGCAGCCCGAGTACCTGCTGGCGCTGGACGCGAACGGCCGCGTGGTGGGCCACAACCGGCGCGCGCAGCTGGCGTTGCAGGGCCGGGCGGTGCACGCTATGCCGCTGGTGGGGCGCAGTTTTGAAGCGCTGTTCGAGCTGCCGTTCAGCCAGATCGGCCGCTTCGTCTTGACGCAGCCGTCTGACCAGCGCGCGGTGATGCTCGCGGGCGGGCGGCAGCTGCTGTTTCTCTCGGCCGTGCCGCCACCGCCGCGCCCGGTGGCCGCCGCGCAGCGCGAACGCGCGGTGCCGGTGCCGCTGGCCGCGCTCTCGGCGGGCGACGCCACGCTGGACCGGCAGGTGGAGCGCGTGGCGCGGCTGGTGAACACGCCGATCAGCCTGCTGATCACGGGCGAGACGGGGTCGGGCAAGGAGTTTTTTGCCAAGGCGGTCCACGCCAGCAGCGAGCGGCGCGCGCGGCCTTTCGTGGCGGTGAACTGCGCGGCCATCCCCGAGCACCTGATCGAGAGCGAGCTGTTCGGCCACCTGCCGGGCAGCTTCTCGGGCGCCTCGCCCAAGGGCAAGCGCGGCCTGATCGCCGAGGCCGATGGCGGCACGCTGTTCCTCGACGAGATCGGCGACATGCCGCTGGCGCTGCAGGCGCGGCTGCTGCGCGTGCTGTCGGAGCGCGAGGTGCTGCCGGTGGGCGCGACGCGGCCGGTGCCGGTGAACATCCGCGTGATCGCGGCGACGCACGCGCCGCTGGAATCGCTGGTGCTCGCAGGCCGCTTCCGCGACGACCTGTACTACCGCCTCAAGGGCGCGCACATCCAGCTGCCGCCGCTGCGCGAGCGCAGCGACCTGGGCGCCATGATCACGCGCCTGCTGGGCGGGCGCTCGCTCACGCCCGCCGCGCTGCAGCGGCTGATGAGCCACCCTTGGCCGGGCAACCTGCGCGAGCTGCGCAACGTGCTGGACTACGCGGGGAGCTTGTGCGCGGATGGAGCGATCGACCTGGACGATCTGCCTGAGTTGCAGGCGGGTCGGCTGGAGCTGCGTGCCAACGCCGCCGTTGAAGCGGCGCACGACGACGGACCTGAGGCGCTGTTGCAGGCGCTGCGCGCGGCGCACTGGAACGTGAGCGCGGTGGCGCGGGACATGGGGCTTTCTCGCATGACGCTGTACCGGCGGATGAAGCGCGGCGGCATCGTTCCTCCGAACAGGCAGGACGATCCCTCGCTCCACTGAACGCCTGCTCGAAGGGCTGTGACACCTGTCACTTCGATGGGTGACAGGTGCACGGGGTGTGACACCCGCACCGCTTCTGGAAGTCTCGGCAAATCAAGCACTTGCGCGTGTCCACCACATGGCACGGGTCTTGAGAAGGGAAGGGTACCGGTCCGCATCGAGGCCGGCATCCACAGGAGACAAGACCCATGACCGACACCACGCCCTCCCAGCGGGCTCAACGCTGGCTGGACGCCTTCGGCGCCGCCCTGGCATCCGGCCAACCCGAGTCCGTATTGCCGCTGTTCGACGCCGATTGCTACTGGCGCGACCTGGTGGCATTCACCTGGAACATCCGCACGCAGGAAGGCCACGAGGCCGTGCGCGACATGCTCGCGGCGCGCCAGGCCGAAACCGGCGCGTCCAACTTCCAGCTCGACGGCGAGGCCACCGAGGCCGACGGCGTGACCGACGCCTGGTTCACCTTCGAGACCAGGGTCTCGCGCGGGCGCGGCCACCTGCGCTTGAAAAACGACAAGGCCTGGACGCTGCTGACCACCATGGTCGAGCTCAAGGGCTTTGAAGAAAAGAAGGGCACGCGCCGCATCAAGGGCGCGGAGCACGGCGCGCAGCAGGGCCGCAAGAGTTGGCTGGAGCGGCGCCACGAAGAAGAGGCGCGCCTGGGCTACGACGAGCAGCCGTACACGGTGATCATCGGCGGCGGCCAGGGCGGCATCATCCTCGCCGCGCGGCTGCGCCGGCTGGGCGTGCCGACCATCGTGATCGAGAAGAACCCGCGGGCCGGCGACAGCTGGCGCAACCGCTACAAGACGCTGTGCCTGCACGACCCGGTCTGGTACGACCACCTGCCCTACATGCCCTTCCCCGACGACTGGCCGGTGTTCGCGCCGAAAGACAAGGTGGGCGACTGGCTGGAGATGTACACCAAGGTCATGGAGATCAACTACTGGGGCTCGACCACCGCGAAGAAGGCCACCTTCAACGAGGCCAAGGGCGAGTGGGAAGTGGTGGTGGACCGCGACGGCGAAGAGGTGACGCTGCGGCCCAAGCAGCTGGTGTTCGCGCTCGGTGTGTCGGGCTACGCCAACGTGCCCAAGATCCCCGGCGCCGAGAGCTTCGAGGGCGACCAGCACCACTCCAGCAAGCACACCGGCCCCGAGCAGTACCAGGGCAAGAAGGCGGTGGTGCTCGGCTCGAACAACTCGGCCCACGACATCTGCGCGGCCCTCTGGGAAAACGGCGCCGACGTGACCATGGTCCAGCGCACCAGCACGCACATCGCGCCGTCCGATTCGCTGATGGAGCTGGCGCTCGGCGGGCTGTACAGCGAGGAAGCGCTGAAGAACGGCATCGACCACCACAAGGCCGATCTCGTGTTCGCCAGCGTGCCCTACAAGATCATGCACACCTTCCACATCCCCGTGTACGACGAGATGAAGAAGCGCGACGCCGACCTGTACGGCCGGCTGGAGAAGGCGGGCTTCATGCTCGACTTCGGCGACGACGGTTCGGGCCTGTTCATGAAGTACCTGCGCCGCGGCTCGGGCTACTACATCGACGTGGGCGCGAGCGAGCTGGTGGCCAACGGCAGCATCAAGCTCAAGAGCCACAACAACATCGAGCGCATCAACCCGAAAAGCGTGACGCTCACCGACGGCACCGAGCTGCCCGCCGACCTGCTGGTCTACGCCACCGGCTATGGCTCGATGAACCACTGGCTCGCCGATCTCGTGTCACCCGAGGTGGCCGACCGCGTGGGCAAGGTCTGGGGTCTCGGATCGAGCACGACGAAAGACCCGGGGCCGTGGGAAGGCGAGCTGCGCAACATGTGGAAGCCCACCAACCAGAAGCAGCTCTGGATCCACGGCGGCAACCTGCACCAGAGCCGCCACTACTCGCAGTTCCTGTCGCTGCAGCTGAAGGCGCGCTACGAAGGGCTGGACACGCCGGTCTACGGGCAGGCGGCGGTGCACCACCTGCGCTGAAATCCACCCGGATGTGCTGGTCAGCCCTTGCGACTGACCAGCACGATCCCGGCCGCCACGCCCACCAGCGCCAGCACCAGCTGCAGCGTCAGCGGCTCGCCCAGCAACACCACGCCGAAGACCAGCGCGAACAGCGGCGTGAGGAAGGTGAAGGTGGACATCTGCGTGGCGGGGTAGTGGCGCAGCATCCACATCCAGGCCAGGTAGCTGGCGAAGGCGCCCACGGCGGTCTGCAGGAACACCGAGCCCCAGGCCAGCGTGGAGTAGTCGAAGCTCCAGGTTTCGCCAAGCGCCAGCGACATCAGCGGGCAGACCACGGCGGTGACCCCCAGCTGGTAGAACAGCGACTTCTCGGCCTGCACGGTGGCCACTTTCGTGGTGCGGATGGCGATGGTGGTCAGGCCCCAGAACATGCCGGCGGCCAGGCCCATGGCGTCGCCTTTCCACTGGCCGGGCATCGAACTGTGCGTGAAGGCTTCGCTGAACGCGATGCCGACCGCGCTGAAGGCGATCACCAGGCCGATCCACTGGGTTCTGCGCAGCGACTCTGCCGGCACGAAACGCGGCAGCAGCACCGCCACCCAGAACGGGCTGGTGTAGAGGAACACGGTCAGGCGCGAGGCGCTGGTGTGTTGCAGACCGAGGTAGATCAGGCAGAACTCGGCCGCGAACAGCAGGCCCACCATCAGCCCGCCGTGCAGCGAACCGTCGCGCTGGAACAGCTTGACGCCGCGGACCTGGCACCACAGCCAGAGCAGCGCGGTGGCGCCGGCCATGCGGATCGAGGCCTGCCACAGCGGCGGGATCTCCCGGCTGGCGAACTTGATCAGGATCTGCTGGAAACCCCAGAAGGCGCAGCAGGCCACGAGCAGGGTGATGGCCAGGGTGTCGAGGTGGTCTTTGCGTTGGACGGCGGTCATGGAAAGGGATGGTAGGGCGCGCGCCGTGCCGGCGCTGTCGCCAAGGAAAGGGGCGCTCAGCGCCCTTGGGCCAGGCGCTGAAGGTGCCGCTTGAGTGTCTCGGCTTCGCGGGGCGACCAGCGCGCGAGCAGGGTGGTTTCCTGCTCGCGCGCCTGGGCGATCAGCGCGGCGGCGATGCGCTGTCCGGTGTCGGTGGCGAGCACCAGCGTGCGCCGCTGGTCCGCCGCGTCGGCGTGCAGCGCCACCAGGCCTTCTTCGGCCATGCGCTGCACCAGCTTGGTCACGGTGGGCTGTTTGGCGAGCACGTCGTGGGCGAGCTGGCCGATGGCGACGCCGGCCGGCTCGTCGGGGGACAGCGCCGCGTCGTGCAGCACGGCGAGCACGCGCCAGGCGATATGGGTCAGGCCCTGCGCCGTGATGGCGTTTTCAAAGTCGCGGTACACGGCGTGGTTGGCCTGCCCGAGCAGGTAGCCCAGGTAGCTGCCGACGAAGCGGTCGTCGGGTGCCTGCGGCGCGCTCGGGTCGGCCTGTGAGCCCTGCAAGGGGTGCTCGGTGTAGAAGCGGCCGCCGTGGTAGAGCAGGGGCGAGGTGGCGGCGCGGCGGCTGCAGCGCTCGACCTCGCCGACGAAGATCACGTGATCGCCTTCGGTGTACTGGCTGCGGTTGAAGCACTCGAACGTGGCAACGCAGCCGGTGAGCAGCGGTGCACCGCTGACACCTTCCACAAATTCCACCCCCTGCCAGCGGTCCACATCGCGCGCGGCAAAGCGTTCGGCCAGGGCCTGCTGGTCGGCCGCGAGCACGTTGATGGCGTAGTGCTGGCCGTTGGCAAACGCCGCCATCGAGCCGGCCGCCTGGGCCAGGCTCCAGAGCACCAGTGGTGGGTCGAGCGATACCGAGTTGAACGAGCTGGCCGTCAAGCCCGCCAGTTCACCGGACGCGGTGCGCGCGGTGACGATGGTCACGCCGGTGGCGAACATGCCCAGCGAGGCACGGAATTCGCGCGGTGAGAAATCGGGGGGGCGGGCCTGGTGGCCGGCGTTACGGGCTGGGGACATGGCTGCAATTTATATGAAAATTCATGAATAATGTGTCCGCTGGTGCCATTCCCCTGATGGCAGCCGACCCAAAACAGGAGACAAGCGATGTTGCAGGAGCGGATCGAACCCGTCTGGATCGACGCCTTTGAGTTGGTCTTGAAGCGCTGTGCGCTGCAGCCGGGCGATACGGTTGCCATTCTCGGTGAAACCCAGAGCCGCCCGGTGCTCATGGAGCTCGCGCGGCTCGCGGTCGCGCGCGTCGGGGCCGATGCCTTCACGCTCACCCTGCCGTCGGTGTTCGCGCGCGGCGAGCCGGTCACGCGCTCCACCGGCGCCACACCGGCCATCCAGCAGCTGGGCCCGGTGATCGCGGCGCTGCAGGCCTGCACCCTGGTGGTGGACTGTACGGTCGAGGGCCTGATGCACGCGCCCGAACTGCCGGCCATCCTGCAGGGCAACGGCACGACGCAGCCGCGCATCGTCTACGTGAGCAACGAGCACCCCGAAGCGCTGGCGCGCCTGCTACCCGACGACGCGACCGAAGCGCGCGTGAAAAACCATGTGAAACGCCTGCGTGGCGCGAAGGCCATGCGCGTGACCTCGCCCGCGGGCACCGACCTCAGCATCGCGCTGCAGGGCGCGGTGGCCGGCGGCAACTGGGGCACCACCACCCGCCCCGGCACGCTGACCCACTGGCCCGGTGGTCTGGTGCTGGCGTTTCCCGCCGCGGGCAGCGTCAACGGCACGCTGGTGCTGGCCGAGGGCGACGTGAACCTGACCTTCAAGCGCTACATCGAGCGGCCGATCGCGCTGACGATCGAGAACGACTACGTGATCCGCATCGAAGGCACGGGGGTCGATGCCGAGCTGTTGCGTTCGTACTTTGAAGCCTGGCAGGAGAAAGAGGCGTACGCCGTGAGCCACGTGGGCTATGGCCTGAACGATGCCGCGCGCTGGGACAGCATGGCGCTCTACGACAAGCGCGATTTCAACGGCACCGAGCTGCGCGCTTTCGCCGGCAACTTCCTCTACAGCACCGGCGCCAACGAAACCGCCGGGCGCTACACGCGGGGCCATTTCGACTGGCCGATGCGCAACTGCACCGTGGCCCTGGACGACTCGGTGGTGGTCAGCGCTGGAAAGGTGAACGACTGATGCCGCTTCCGCAATTCACCACTTTGGGCAGTGGCCCGACGGTCTTGATGCTGCACGGCATCGGTGGCGGTCACCTCGCGTTCGCGCCGCAGGTGGAAACCCTGGCGCAGGCCGGTTACCGCGCGGTGGCCTGGGACATGCCGGGTTACGGCCGCAGCGCACCCATCGAGCCCTATACCTTCAAGGCGCTGGCGCAGAGCTGCATCGACCTGATCGACGCGCTGCGGTGTGAGAGCGTGGTGTTGCTGGGTCACAGCATGGGCGGCATGGTGGCGCAGGAGGTGATCGCGCGCCGGCCCGACAAAGTGAAAAAGCTCATCCTCTGCGGCACCTCGGCCGCCTTCGGCAAACGCACCGACGGCCGCTCGGCCGAAGCCTGGGCGCAGCAGTTCATCGGCCAGCGCACCGCACCGCTCGACGCCGGCAAGACCATGGCCGACATGGCGGCCACGCTGGTGCCGCAGATGGTCGGCCCGGGCGCCTTGCCCGAAGGCGCGCGACTGGCCGAACACTGCATGGCCGGCGTGCCCGCCGCCACCTACCGGCGCGCGCTCGAATGCCTGGTGACGTTTGACCGACAGGCCGCGCTGGCGGACATCCGCGTGCCCACGCTGCTGCTCGGCGGCGAGTTCGACCGCGTGGCCGCGCCGGCGGTGATGAAGCAGATGGCGGGCGCCATTCCGCGCGCCCGATACGCCGAACTCGCCGGCATCGGCCACCTCATGAACCTCGAAGCACCCGACGAATTCGATGCGTTGCTGCTCGCTTTCCTGCGCGAGCCCGAGCCCAAGCCTTTGCCCGATACCCACTGACCCGAACCGAAAAACAGCCGGAGACAAGACCCATGAACAACCCCGTCAACCCCCACACCGGGCTCGACTTCACCCCCGCTGTCGGCGACATGGCCTTCACGCCGCTGCAGCGCGAACTGCTGGCCAAAGCCCACGCGCTGGGCCGCGACAAGTTCGCTGCGCGAGCCCAGCAGTGGGACACCGAAGCCAGCTTCCCGTTCGCCAACTACGACGACCTGCGCGAGGCCGGGTTCCTCAAGCTCTGCGTGCCCACGTCGCACGGCGGCCTGGGCGCGGACTACACCACCTACATGATGGCCGCGGCCGAGATCGGGCGTTTCTGCGGCGCCACCGCGCTCACCTGGAACATGCACATCTGCAGCACCATGTGGACCGGCGTGCTGGCCGACGGCATTCCGATGAGCGACGACGAGCGCCGCGAACACGCGGCGCGGCGCGAGCTGCACTTCGGCCGCATCGTCAACGACGGCGCGCTCTACGCCCAGCCCTTCAGCGAAGGCACGGCGGCGGCCGCCGGGCGCGCGCCCTTCGGCACCACGGCGAAGAAGGTCGAGGGCGGCTGGCTCATCAACGGCCGGAAGATCTGGGCCAGCCTCTCCGGCGCGGCCGACTACTACGGCGTGCTCTGCACCGAAGACAAGGGCGACCAGCACCCCGACGCGCGCGACACGCTCTACATCAGCGTGCCCGCCACGTCGGCCGGCTTCAGCATCAGCGGTGACTGGGACCCGCTGGGCATGCGCGGCACGGTGAGCCGCAACCTCGCGTTCAAGGACGTGTTCGTGAGCGACGCCGAGCAGCTCATGCCGCGCGGCATCTACTTCAAAGGCGCGCAGACCTGGCCGGCCATGTTCTTCACGCTCTCGCCCACCTACCTGGGCGTGGCCAACGCGGCCTACGACTTCACGGTTCAGTACCTGCGCGGCGAGGTGCCGGGAGAACCCCCCATCAAGCGCCGCCAGTTCCCAACGAAGCAGATCGCGGTGGCGCAGATGCGCATCCAGCTGGAGAACATGAAGAGCCTCTTTGCGCGCGCCATCGCCGAGGCCAAACCCAACCCGAGCAAGGACGAGAGGATGCGCCTCTACGCCGCGCACTACAGCGTGATGGAAGGCGCCAACGACGTCGCGCGCCTGGCGATCCGCACCTGCGGCGGCCAGAGCATGCTCAAACACCTGCCGCTGGAGCGCCTGTACCGCGACAGCCGCTGCGGCGCGCTCATGCTGCCCTGGACGGCCGAACTGATCCTCGACCGCATGGGCCGCGAGACGTTGTACGAGCCGGGCGAGAAGGACGCCTGAGCACCGCGCGGCCGTGCCGCCGTTCACGGTGCTCACGCGGTCGGTCATTCGCCGCGGGGGCCGGGTCCCTAGAATGCCGTGATGCGCCGATTTCCTGCCCTGCTCCCGACCCTGCCCCTGCTCTTTGCGGCGAGCCTGCTGTGGCCTGTGGCACACGCCAACAGCGCCAGCCCGGCCAGCAAGGCCCGTGGCCCCGGCCATCCGCTGGCCGACATCCAGGGCAGCGATCCTTGCCGGGAATTCGTGGCGCGCCTGCCCAACGTCAAAGCGCCGGTGTGCGCGGCGGCCCGGCTCAAACCCACGGTGGGCCGTTCGGTCCAGGGGCGCACCCTGTACCAGCGCGACGTGGTCGCACCCGAAGCCCGCATCCGGGTGCTGGTGGTCGGGGCCATGCACGGTGACGAACTGTCGTCGGCCTCGGTGGCCCTGCACTGGATCCAGCTCGCCCTGCAAACCCCCTCCAACGCGCACTGGCGCTTCATTCCCGCACTCAACCCGGACGGTCTGATGGTGCGTCCGGCCAAGCGCGTGAACGCCAACGGCGTGGACCTGAACCGCAACTTCCCCACACCCAACTGGAGACGCGATGCCAAGGTCTACTGGGAGGACCGCACTAGGAAGGACCCGCGCCGCTGGCCAGGTCCCAGGCCGCTGTCCGAACCCGAGTCGCAGTACCTGTACGACGAGATGGAGCGCTTCCAGCCCGACCTGATCGTCAGCATCCACGCGCCCTATGGCGTGCTGGATTTCGACGGCCCGAGCGTGCCGCCGGCCCGCCTCGGGCGCCTCTACCTCGACCAGGTCGGCATCTTCCCCGGCAGCCTGGGCAATTTCGGCGGCGTGCACAAGGGCATGCCAGTGGTCACCATCGAATTGCCGAGTGCTTTTCGCACGCCGCTGGACGCCGAGATGCGCCAGATGTGGCTCGACCTGCTGCGCTGGATGAGCGAACGCATCGTGCCCGAGCAGCCGGACCCGCTGGTGGTGCCGGTGAAGGCCAGGAAAGCCACCAGCCGAGTGCATTCGCTCCCGGCTGTTGGGGGAAGCCTCTCAGACTTGCTGCGGTGGTGCGGCGTGGCGCAGCCGGCTCTTTCCGGCTGAGGTGGCGCGTGGCGCCAGGGGCTGGCCATGGAAGCCGAAGTTCATCGCCGGTACCTCGCCGCTGATGAGCTCGGCCAGGGCCTTGCCCGAGCCGGCGCCGTGCGTCCAGCCCAGGGTGCCGTGGCCGGCGTTGATCCAGAGCTTGCCCACCTTGGTGCGGCCGATCAGCGGGATGTTGGTCGGCGTGGCCGGGCGCAGGCCACACCAGAACTGCGGGTCGCCGCCTTCTTCGGGCGTGCGGGTGTCGGCCACGCCGGGGAACACCTGCTCGATGCGGCGCACCAGCATCTGCGCGCGGGTGCGCGCCAGCGGCGTGTCCAGCGAGAGGTCGAAGCCGCCGAGCTCGATGGTGCCGGCCACGCGCAGCTGGTCGCCCAGGCGCGAGATCGCAATCTTGAGCTGGTCGTCCAGCAGGCTGACCTGCGACGCGGCTTCCGGCTTGAGCAATTTGAGCGTGGCGCTGTAGCCCTTGCCGGGGTAGATCGGCACGCGCACACCCACCTGTCGCAGCAGCGCGGTGGAGTAGGAGCCGGCGGCGACCACGAAGGCGTCAGCCTGGAGTTCCCGCGTCTGGCCGGTGGCGCGGTCGCGCACGCTGACCGATGCCACCTGACCGCCGCTGGACCGGATGCGCTGGATGTCGTGGCCCATCAGGGACAACATGCCCTTGTCGCGGCACAGCTGGGCGAGCTTCTGGGTGAAGGCCAGGCAGTCGCCCGACTCGTCGCTCTCGGTGTAGGTGCCACCCACGATGCGGTCGGCAAAACTGCGCAGGGCCGGTTCGATCTTCAGCAGTTCGTCCTTGCTCACCACCTTGCGGTTCACGCCGTGGCGGCGCATCAGTTCGGCCGCGCTGCCCGCTTCGTCGAACGACTTCTGGCTGGTGTAGTAGTGCGCGATGCCTTTGGTGAGCCGGTTGTATTGCAGGCCGGTGCTGGCCACCACGTCCTTGAGTGCGGCGTGGCTGTAGCTGCCCAGCGCGACGAGTTGCGCGACGTTGCGCTCGAAGGCGGCGTCGTTGCACTGGCCCAGGAATTGCACGCCCCATAGCCACTGGGCCGGGTCGAGCTGGGGGCGGAATTTGAGCGGGCCTTCCGGGTCGAACAGCCACTTCAGCGCCTTCAGCGGCGCCTCGCGGTTGGCCCAGGGCTCGCAGTAGCTGACCGAAATCTGCGCCGCGTTGCCGAAACTGGTCTCCAGCGCGGCGTCTGCCTGCCGGTCGACCAGCGTGACCTCGTGACCCCGCTGCAGCAGATGCCACGCCGTGCTCACCCCGATGATCCCGGCACCCAGTACGACGACTTGCATGATCCGCTCCAGCAAAAAATGAGACAACCGGGCGCGAGTATGGGAAAAACCCGCCTACAAGTGAAGTGAAATTAACTTAAAATTTTTGGCATCAGATTAGCTAATGAAGTCTGGTCGCTTCTTTTTTTTCCAACAAGCCATGAGCACTTTCGATCCCGACGCCCTGGAATGCCTGGCGGCCATCATTGAAGAGGGCGGTTTCGAGCGCGCCGCGCAGCGCCTGTCCATCACCCAGTCGGCCGTCTCGCAGCGCCTGCGCGCGCTGGAAGCCCAGGTGGGCACGGTGCTGATCGTGCGCAGCCGGCCGCTCAAGCCCACGCCGGCCGGACAGCTCATGCTCAAGCACGCCAAGATGCAGCGGCTGTTGCGCGCCGACCTGGAGAAGGACCTCAAGGAACTCGCGCCGAGTTCCACCGGCAACGGCCGCGAAGAAGAACGCATCTCGGTGGCCATCAACGCCGACAGCATCGCCACCTGGGCCCTGCCCGCGCTCAACGCGCTGGCCCAGGGCGGCCTGCCGATCGAGATCATCACCGACGACCAGGAGTTCACCCACGAGTGGCTGCGCGAAGGCCAGGTGCTGGGCTGTGTCACCTCGCTCGGCCAGGCGTTGCGCGGCTGCAAGATGGAAGCGCTGGGCACCATGGACTACGTGGTGGTGGCGCAGGCGGCCTACGCCGCAGCGCACTGCCCCAAGGGCCTGAACGCACACAATTTCCACAAACTGCCCTTCATCGCCTTCAACCGCAAAGACCACCTCCAGCACGGCTTCGTGGAGCAGGCCTTCGAGCTGCCGCGCGTCATGCTCAAACAGCTCTTCGTGCCCTCCAGCGAAGGCCAGGTGCGCGCGGTGCGGGCGGGCTGGGGCGTGAGCGTGTTGCCCGAGCTGAGCGTGCGCGAGTTCATTGCCAGCGGCGAGCTGGTCAACCTCGCACCGCGGCACCGGCTGTCGGTGGCCCTGTATTGGCACTGCTGGAACCTGAGTTCGGATGTGCTGGATGCGCTGAGCAGCGCGCTGCGCAGCGCCGCGGCGCAGAACCTGGGTAAAGCGCAGGCGTAAAAAAGCCCCGCCGGGCGGGGCTTCCCTGCGCGCCCGCGGGGTTACTTGGGCATGACCACGCTGTCGATCACGTGGATCACACCGTTGTCGGCCACGATGTCGGTCTTCACCACGTTGGCCGCGTCCACCTTGACGCCGCCCATGGTGCTCACGGTCAGCTCGCTGCCCTGCACCGTTTTCACTTTGCCGGCCTTCACGTCGGCCGCCATCACCTTGCCCGCGACCACGTGGTAGGTCAGCACAGCGGTGAGCTTGGCCTTGTCTTTCAGCAAGGCGTCCAGATCCGCCTTGGGCACCTTGGCGAAGGCTTCATCGGTGGGGGCGAACACGGTGAACGGGCCCTTGCCCTTGAGCGTGTCCACCAGGCCGGCGGCCTGCAGTGCCGTGGCCAGGGTTTTGAACGAACCGGCTGCGACGGCCGTGTCCACGATGTCGGCGGCTTGCGCGGTGAAGGCGCCGAAGGCGAGCGTGGCGGCGATGAGGGTCTTTTTCATACGGAACTCCAGTGAGGTTGAACAACAGGGATGGTGGCCGGCAGAGCGGGGCAGCGGGGTTGCCGCTGACGCTTTCGCGCTGACCAGGCTTCGGAACAACAGCGTCACCGGGTGGCTTGCCAAGCTGGCTCACCCCGGCAAAGTCGGCCGTCAGGCTGGATATTACACTGATTCGGATAAAAAGATACTGATCAGTATGTAACAAGACTTATTGGTGTTGTTGTCGACCTTGTCGTCAATTTCAGGCAGAATCCGGGCTCGTATTCAAAGGTTGTCCATGGTCAGTGTTGCCCTCAAGTCGTCTCCGCCCGTCCCGCCCAAGCGCAGCTTCCGGGAACAGATGCACATCGCGCGCGAGGACGCGATCGTGTCGGCCGTGAACCGGTTGCTGGCCGAAAAGGGCTTTGAGGCGATGACGGTGGACGAAGTGGCGGCCGAAGTCGGCATCGCCAAGGCCAGCCTGTACAAGCACTTCCCGAGCAAGGAAGACCTGGCGGCCGCGGCCATGGTGCGTGTGATGGACCGGGCGCGTGCGTTCCTGGACACGCTGGATACCCAGCGCCCGCCGCTGGAGCTGCTGCGCGAGGTGGCCCGCTGGACGATGGCGGTGCAACTGGCGGGCGAAATGCCTTCGCTGCCGAGCGAAAACTCCAGCCTGCGCGCGGCGCTGACCACCAACAAGGCCTACGTCGATGGCCTGATGGATGTGAGTGATCGCCTGGGCGCGTGGATCACCGCAGCCCAGGCCAATGGCAGCCTGAACACCGCGCTGCCGCCGATCGCGGTGCTCTACACCCTGTATGCGCGCGCCTGCGATCCGGTGCTGGGGTTCCTCAAGGGGGCGGAGCTCTACAGCAACGAGCAGATCATCGAGATGGTGCTCAGCACCTGCTTCGACGGATTGCGGAAACGGTGACTCCCCCCGCGCCGCAGGCGGCGCGGGGGGAGTCAAATCCTGCGGCGCAGGGGGCTCTTTACCTCACCAGCAGCACCGGCACTTCGCAGTGCGCCAGCACCTGGGTGGCCACCGACCCCATGACGAGATTGCCCAGGGCGCTGTGGCCGTGTGAGCCCATCACCACCATGTCGAACTTGCCGGCGTTGGCGGCCTTGGCGATCTGTTCGCCGGGCTGCCCGACCTTGTGCACCACCTTGGGTTCGATGCCGTGGCGCTTGAAAAACTTGACCACGGGGGCCGTGACCTTCTCGGCTTCATCGGCGTAATAGCCGTTGGCCACCTCGGCGCCCACCGCAGCGCGCGCACGTGCCGGCAAGGGGAGTTGCACGGTGAACAGGGTGAGGTCGTTGTGTGTGCCGAACACCTCTTCGTGGGTGGTCACGTAGGCGAGCATTTTTTTGGTGTAGGTGCTGCCATCCACTGCGAGCAAGATTTTCACGGTTCATCTCCTGATTGACGGGTCAACGTGGCAGTGTACGCCGTGGCCCTGCAATGTCTCTACCGGTTTTCCACATCGATCGTCAGCGTGGGCCTGAACAACGCCTGCTCGCCCTTGCTGGCGTAGCCGAGCGGATTGGCCACGATGCGGCAACGGCCCACCCGCTGATCGGTGGGGCAGTGCAGATGACCGTGCAGCCACAGATCGGCCAGCGGCAGCAGGTCGTCCAGCGCATTGCAGAACCCGGCGGTGCCCGGGCTCAGGCCGTAGCGCGGGTCGGCACTGTGCAGGGTCGGGGCAAAGTGGGTGACCACCACCGTGGGGCCCTCGAACGGCTGGGCCAGCGCCTGCCGCAGCCAGTGCTGGCATTCCAGCCCGAGCTCGCGCATGGCCGCGGCATCGAACAGGCGCCCGTGGCGCTGCCCGTTCATCTTGCTCAGGTAGAAGTTGGCCGCGCGGCAGGCTTTCTGGCGCTGGTGCAGGCGGTGGGCGAGCGGATCGCGGAGGGGGCCCTTGGCCGGTGCCTGCGTGGCCAGGGCGTCGTAGTCGCTCCACAGCGTGGTGCCGATCAGCCGCACCCCGTCGAACACTTGTGTTTCGCGCTCCAGCCACTGGATGCCCAGCCGGTCGCAACTGGCGCGCAAGCCCGCGTGCGCCTCGTCCACATCCAGCGCATCGTATTCGTGGTTGCCGGGCACATAGACCACCGGCACCGGCCAGGCCGCGTACTGCGGCAGGGGCGAGAAGCGCTGCAGGCACCAGTCGGGCTCGGCCATCACGCTGCCGTCGCGCCGGGTCTGGTAGGAGCCGATGTCGCCAGCGAGCACCAGCAGGTCGGCACCCGGGGCAGGGATGGCGGCAAAGTCGGGGTTGGCTTCGAGGTGGAGATCGCTCAGAAGCTGGATGTTCATGCCCGGATTGTCGACCCAACAACGGGACGGGGTTTGCAGCGCACGATCAGCACACGGGACGCGTGAGCGGGCCAGCACCTCGGCGGTGACCGGGCCCATCCTGATGCTTGCGATCGCCGATGGGTCGCGGCAGCCCATGGCGGGCAGGTGGCGCTGGAACTGCCTGGCCACCACGCCGTCCCGTTTTCATCCCTTGCCGGCACGAAACCCCTGGACTGAAGCCCGCACCACCGTGTGCCTCAACCAGCTGTGGGCACTGCTGTGGGAGGTCTGGCGGTGCCACAGCGTGTCCACATGCACCGCCGGCACCGGCAGGGGCAGATCGCTTAGGGCCAGTTCATCTTCCATGCCCGTGGCGCCCACGAAATGGCGCGGCAGCACCGTCAGCAGGTCGGTGGTGGCGACGACGCGCCCGGCGGTGAAAAACTGGTTCACGGTCAGCACCACGCGCCGCTGGCGCGAGAGGGCGGCCAGCGCCTCGTCCACAAAGCCGAACGGTCGGCCGGAGAAACTCACCAGCAGGTGGCGTGCGTCGCAATAGCTGTCCAGATCCATGGGGCGCCCGGCCAGCGGGTGGCCTCGGCGCATCACGACCACGTACTCGCCGTCGTACAGGCGCTGGTTCAGGAAGCGGGGGCTGTGCTCCTGCAGGTGGGAGGCGCCGAGTTCGGCCAGCACGCCGGGGAAATGGCCAATCGCCAGATCCGCCAATCCGGATTCGAGCAGGTCGCGCGGGTCGCGCGTGGTCAGCGGCAGCACCCGCAGGTTCACTCCGGGGGCCTCGTTCTCCAGGATGTCCATCATGCCCGGCACCAGCTTGGCGGCGGTGGCATCGGCCATGGCGAGCACGAAGGCGTTGTGGGCCTTGGCCGGGTCAAAACCGCCTGGCGCCAGCGACTCGCGCAGCTGCTGCAGCGCGTCGCGCACCGTGGGCCACAGCGTCAGCGCCATGGGCGTGGGTTCCACGCCGTAGCCCGAGCGCCGCACCAGCTCGTCGCCCAGCTTCTCGCGCAGCCGCTTGAGGGCATTGCTCACGGCCGGCTGGGTCATGGCCAGGTTGTGGGCCGCGCGTGTGAGGTTGCGTTCGACCATGACTTCGTCGAAGACGCGCAGCAGGTTCAGGTCGAGGGTGCGAAAGTTCAATTCATTCATGCGTTTTGTGAATGTAATTCATCACAAAAATAAATTGGCGTGACATGCGGGTTAACCCTAGTATTCGCCTGTCCAAAAGACATTTGTTTTCCAAGGAGTCCGCCATGAGCACCGCCTTTTCACCTTCTCCCGCCTCGTTGGGCCTGAACACCGCCACGGCCAACGCGTCTCAGGGTTCCGACAACCCGCGCAGCAGCCTGGACGGTTCCCGCGGGCTGGCCGCGATGTTGCTGGCCGCCGCTGTGGCCGCGCTGGTGGTGCTGGTGGTGCTGGCCGACCAGTTGGTGAGCACCTGGGCCGACAGCCACCTGTTCCTGGGCTGGGTGATCCTCTGGGTGGTGATTTTTGCCGGCTCGGCCCTGTTCGCCGGCACCGCCCGCAACCTGGCGCAGCGCACCCTGCGTTCGCTGGACAGCTGGTCGGCCACGCTGGCTGAAGCCCGTGCCGAGATGCGCCTGTGGGAACTGGCCCGCCGCGACCCGCGCCTCATGGCGGAGCTGATGCAGGCCCGCATGCGTGACACGGACGACGGCGACTTTGAAACCGCGCTGGCGCCCATGGGGCTGGAATCCGGTGCGGTGCAGAAGCCGGTCAGCGGCTGGGGTCGTTTCCCGGAGCGGCTCGCCGAAAGCCGTGCCCGCAACATCCACCTCTATTACATCTGACGCCATCGGCGCCACAGCAAAAAAGCCACCGGGTCAGGTGGCTTTTTTTTGGCCCGGACCGTTCATCCGGGGGCGTGGCGCTGGCCGGCAGATCGTGCCGTCCAGCGAATCACAGACGGTGTGGGGCGCAGTCAGCAGGCCGCCAGACGCTTTTCCAGCTCGGCCTTGGTGGCCACCAGCTCCTGGGGCAGGTGGTACGCCAGTTGCTCGAAGTGGGCGTCGTGCAGCTTGAGTTCGTCCACCCAGGCGGCCTTGTCGATGCTGGTCACGGTCTTGAACTGTTCGGCGCTGAAGTCCAGGCCGGTCCAGTTGATTTCGGCGTAGGTCGGGGCGGTGCCGAACATCGTGGTTTCGCCCTGGGCCTGGCCTTCGATGCGGTCGATCATCCACTTGAGCACGCGCATGTTGTCGCCGTAGCCGGGCCAGACGAACTTGCCATCGGCACCCTTGCGGAACCAGTTCACGCAGAACATCCTGGGCAGCGCATGGCCCTGGGTCTGCAGCTGGTTGCCCATGTCGAGCCAGTGCTGGAAGTAGTCGCTCATGTTGTAGCCGCAGAAGGGCAGCATGGCGAACGGGTCGCGGCGCACCACACCCTGGGCGCCAAAGGCGGCGGCGGTGGTTTCGCTGCCCATGGTCGCGGCCATGTACACGCCTTCGGTCCAGCTGCGGGCTTCGGTCACCAGCGGCACGGTGGTGCTGCGGCGGCCGCCGAACATGAAGGCGTCGATGGCCACGCCGTTGGCGTCGTCCCACTGCGGATCGAGTGCGGGGTTGTTGGTGGCGGCCACGGTGAAGCGCGAGTTCGGGTGCGCGGCCTTGGCGCCGGTGGCCTTGGCGATCTCGGGCGTCCAGTCCTTGCCTTGCCAGTCGATCAGGTGCGCGGGCACGCCGCCACCGTCTTTCTCCATGCCTTCCCACCACACGTCGCCGTCATCGGTCAGCGCCACGTTGGTGAAGATCACGTTCTTGTCCAGCGAGCGCATGCAGTTCGGGTTGGTGTGCATGTTGGTGCCGGGGGCGACGCCGAAGTAACCCGCTTCGGGGTTGATGGCGTAGAGCTTGCCGTCGGCGTGCGGCTTGATCCAGGCGATGTCGTCGCCGATGGTGGTGACCTTCCAGCCGGCGAAACCGGCTTCCGGCGGCACCAGCATGGAGAAGTTGGTCTTGCCGCAGGCGCTGGGGAACGCAGCGGCGACGTGGTACTTCTTGCCTTCGGGATTGGTCACGCCGAGGATCAGCATGTGTTCGGCCAGCCAGCCCTGGTCGCGGCCCATGTTGGAGGCGATGCGCAGTGCAAAACACTTCTTGCCCAGCAGGGCGTTGCCGCCGTAGCCCGAACCGTAGCTCCAGATTTCGCGCGTCTCGGGGAAGTGCACGATGTACTTGGTGGTCGGGTTGCAGGGCCAGGTGCTGCTGTCCTTCTGGCCTTCGGCCAGCGGTGCGCCGACGGTGTGCATGCAGGGCACGAAGGCGCCGTCGGTGCCGAGCACGTCGTACACGGCCTTGCCCATGCGGGTCATCAGTTTCTGGTTCACGGCCACGTAGGCGCTGTCGGTCAGCTCGATGCCGATGTGGGCAATGTGCGAACCCAGCGGGCCCATGGAGAAGGGCACCACGTACATCGTGCGGCCCTTCATGCAGCCGTCAAACAGCGGCTGCAGGGTCTGGCGCATCTCGGCCGGGTCCATCCAGTTGTTGGTCGGGCCGGCGTTTTCCTTCTTCTCGGAGCAGATGAAGGTGCGGTCTTCCACGCGCGCCACGTCCGACGGGTCGGAGCAGGCCAGGAAGCTGCCCGGGCGCTTGGCGGGGTTGAGTTTCTTGAAGGTACCGGCGTCCACCAGCTGCTGGCACAGGCGGTTGTATTCCTGCTCGCTGCCATCGCACCAGACCACGTCGGCCGGCTTGCACAGGGCAACCATGTCGGCCACCCAGGCGATCAGCCGGGCATTTTTCACGTAGACGGGTGTGTTGAGGTTGAGGCCCTGCATCACGGGTGAATTCATGGAAATGGCTCCAGAAGTTTGTAAAGCGGCAAGCCCAAGAGACACCAACAGCCGCTGGCCACAAACAGGTGGGCGGGCGGCTGGTCGAGATCCCCTGGGCAAATAAGGGCGGTCGGCGCTCGGTGCTGCGGTGCGGATGGCAGGTGCAGCCAGATGGGCAAAAGGCGGGTGGATGGACCCGGGTTTTGCTCCGTGTGTCGGCCAAAACACCAATTTTATGAAAGTCGACGGTCAGTTACCGGCAAGTTACATGCAAAACATGCATAACCTGATGCGCCAATTGATCCGTGGCGGTTCCGGAAGAGCCGTGACCCCAACGCTGCAGGCAAGAAAAAAGGCCGATGGCCCTGCCGGGCGTTCGGCCTTGGGGGGCTGCCGAGGGTTCAGGCCATGAAGACGGCGATGAAGGCCAGCAAGAAAATCAGCACGGCACCGGCCACAGGCAGCACGATGGGCATGAGCGGAACGATGGACTCCACCACGTCCTGAGGCTGGTCGCTGTGGCTGTCGTGTTCGTGGTGGGACATGGTTTCTCCAGGGTATTTGACAAATATCAATTTGATTTTAAGGGCAGCGTGCCGACGGGGTACAGACCCGGGACTTGTGACATACCCTGACTACAGCAGCGCATAGGTGGTGCTCGCCCGGCAGACACTCTTGTTGTCGCTCGCGGCCACGATGTCGATCTCGCCGAACACCAGGTTCTTGCCCGCACGGACCACGCGGGCCGTGACCAGCGCGTCCTGGTTGACCAGCGGTTTCAGGAAGCTGGTGTTGAGCTGCACGGTGGTCATGGGGCGCTGGTTGCCCAGCTGCGTCACGATGGCCAGCACCATGGCGGTGTCGGCCGCCGCCATCAGCGCCTGGCCACACACCATGCCGCCGATGCGGCTGAGTTCGGGGTTCTGCGGCAGGCGCAGGGTGACCTCACCGGCGGCAAAAGACTCGACGCGCAGGCCCAGGGCCTGCACCCAGGGAGCAAACCAGTCACCCAGCGCCAGGTGCAGCGTGTCGACGCCGATGTCGGGTGCCAGCGTGCTCACTGGACTACCCTCCGTGCTGCGCACTGCGGGGCTGAGCGCCTTCGGAACGGCCGAGCGGCGCTCATGCCTCATCCTCCTTGCGGAACCGGGCCAGCCAGTGCGCCATCAGCTGGCCAGCCGCCTCGCGCCCACCCAGGCCGAAGGACAGGGCCACGGCCACCGCCACGGCACCGAGCGTGAGACCAAAGGCCAGGTTGACGATGTCGTCGGCGATGCCCATGGCGCGCAGGCCCATCGCCAGCACCAGCGCCAGGATGGCGAAGCGCGCGATGCGGGCCAGCCCCTTGGTGTTCGGGCCGCTGGCGCGGTCGATGGCGGTATAGGCCACGTTGGCGAGCCAGAAGCCGATGACCAGGATGGCCGATCCGAGCAGCACGTCACCGCCAAAGGTGATGAAGGTGGTGACGACGCCACTGACCTGGCTGAAGCCCAGCTGGCCGGCGGCTTCGACGGTGGCGAACAACATGGCGAAAAACAGCGCGACATGGCCGACGAAGCTGGAGGCGCTGGTCTTCTCGAAGGCGTGGGCCATGCCGATGCGCGCGGGCAGGGTGTCGAAGCCCACGGTGGCCAGCAGGCTGGCGAGCAGCTTGCTGGCGAACGACGCCACCAGCCAGGTGATCACCAGGATCAGCGCGGCGGCAATGATGTGCGGCACGGCGGCCAGGATCATGGCCAGCATCTGCGTGGCAGGCTGCGAGATGGCTTCGATCTTGAGCGCGTCCAGTGCGGCAATCAGCGACGGCAGGAACACCGCGACGAACACCAGCAGGCCGATCACGCCCGAGAGTTGCACCGAGCTGGCCAGTCCGGCCCGGCTGCCAACCTTGTCGATGCCCGCGGTGCGCGTGAGGTTGGTGGTGAGGTTGCGCAGCACGGTGGCCACGATCCAGCCCACACCGCCGATCACGAAAGCGGCCACCGCGTTGGGCAGCATGTCCAGTGTCTTGGCCACCATGTCGCGCAGCGGATCCAGCAGGCCCTGCATCTCCAGCGCGCCCAGGATGGCGGGCACAAACAGCAGGATGACCAGCCAGAACAGGGCACCGGACAGGCTTTCGCTGATGGGTGACATGTCGGCGTGTTCAGACAGCTTTTCGTCGAGTGAGGTGCGGTCCAGCAGCTTCTGCGTCATCGTGCGCACCAGGCTGGCCACCAGCCAGGCGACCAGCGCCAGCACCAGGCCCGCGAGCAGGCGCGGCGCGTATTCGAACACCTTGGTGATCAGCGCGCTGAAGGGGCCGGACACCATCGCCAGGTCGAGCGAATTGAAGACCGCCATCAGCGTGACCAGGATCACCGCCCAGAACAGGCCCAGGGCCACTGCGCCCTCGATGTCCACGCCGTTGCCGGTGAGGCGGCTGAAACGCTGGTTGACGCCGGCGAAGCCCAGGCTCTTGCGCACGGCGGCGCGCACCAGCACGGCGACAAACCAGCCCAGCACGAAAATGGCCATGGCGCCGAGCAACTGGGGAATGTGGCCGCCCAGGCTGTTCTGCAAGGACTCCCACAAGGCGTTCATGTTCATGGTCTTTCTCCTGTGAACGGGTCAAACACCGGACCATGATGCAAGCAGGGGAATGACACGTCAACCTTTGATTGGCATGCCGGTGGTTTTCTCCGGGGTTGAAGCCGGAACGCGAGAAGATGTCAGCCGTAGTCGGCAGATGTGCCGAGCACCGGGCGTTCCGGCGTCAGCGAAGCTGGGTGTTTCAGTGGCCGAGCGTGATTCGGCCCGGACGAAAGACGCGCAGCTGTTCAGACCACGGCCGCGTCGAAGCCAGCGTCTTGCAGGTGCTTGATCACCAGCGCCAGGTGTTCCCGGCCGCGCGTCTGCAGCACCAGTTCGATCGCCACGTTCTGCGCCGCCAGCAGTGTGAAGGCACGCTGGTGGTGCACCTCGTCGACGTTGGCGCCGGCGTCGGCCACGATGGCCGTGATGCGGGCCAGGTTGCCCGGCACATCGCGCGCGTTGACGAGGATGCGCGCCAGCCGCCCGGCGCGCACCATGCCGCGCTCGATGATGGAGGCCAGCAGCAGCGGGTCGATGTTGCCGCCGCAGAGCACCAGCCCGACCTTCTTGCCGGCAAAGCGCTGCGGGTGTTTGATCAGGGCCGCGAGCCCCGCCGCGCCTGCGCCTTCCACCAGGGTCTTCTCGATCTCCAGCAGCATCACGATGGCCTGCTCGACGTCGCCCTCATCGACCAGCACCAGGTCGTCCACCTTGTCCCGGATGATGGCTTCGGTGATCGTGCCGGGTGTGCCGACGGCGATGCCTTCGGCAATGGTGCTGTTGCCCTGGGGCAGGTGCGTGCCCTTGATGGCGTTGTACATGGCCGGGAAGCGCTCGGTCTGCACGCCCACGATTTCAATGTCTGGCCGGATCGCACGCGCTGCGGTGGCCATGCCAGCGATCAGGCCGCCGCCGCCGACCGCGACCACCAGCGTGTCCAGATCGGGCTGGACGCGCAGCATCTCCAGCGCCACCGTGCCTTGCCCGGCCACGATGGCTTCGTCGTCGTAAGGGTGCACAAACACCAGGCCGTCGCGCGCCGACAGCTCGCGCGCGTGGGTCCGCGCCTCGTCCAGCGTGTCGCCGTGCAGCACCACTTCGGCGCCAAAGCCGCGTGTGCGTTCAACCTTCACGCCCGGCGTGAAGCGCGGCATGACGATCAACGCGCGAATGCCCAGGCGCTGGGCGTGGTACGCCACGCCCTGGGCATGGTTGCCGGCGCTCATGGCCACCACGCCACGGGCCCGTTCGTCGGCGCCGAGCTGCGAGAGCTTGTTGCAGGCGCCGCGCTCCTTGAACGAGGCGGTGTACTGCAGGTTCTCGAACTTCAGGTACACCTGGCAGCCGAGCAGCTGGGAGAGGGTGCGCGATTCCACGCAGGGTGTGTCGAGCACCTGGCCCGCGATCCGCAACGCGGCGGCTTCAATGTCTTTGAGTTCCAGCATGGCGCGATTGTGGACCGGCAAGCCCGGAATCGGCCCCCGGGAATAGCCCCACAAATTCGTCACACATGCTCCATCATTCACTTCCATGATGGATCAAGCTGGGTTATGGTCCGCTTCAAAGCCGGCATCTGGTCCGCCGTCCCCTGTTGTCACGACTGGAGGAAGTCCGAATGAGCAAACGCCTGTTGCAGCCTGTCGGGCCTGTGACACGCACGGTGTCCGAGCCGCGCGCGGGTGCCGAGCCGCGCCACGCGGTGTCGCCGGATGCTCGCGTGTTCGTGCCGCACGGGCTGCGCCAGGCGCCGGTGCTGGACCTCATGTGTTCGCACTTCGTGCTCAGCCTGGCGGCGCGCCAGGGGCCGCGTTTCAATGTGCGGCGCGACCTCAACACCCTGCTCGCGCTGGCCGGGCGCCACCTCATCTGGCCGCTGACGGTGTTGCACCGCCTGCGGGACTTCCTGGAGCGCCGCTGCAAAGGCAACGAACTCTGGAGCGGTTTCGAGAAACTGTCCACCGCGGCGTTCATGGAGCGCTACGGCGTCTGGCGTGGACCCTATGAGGAAGGCACGCTGTTCTTCTACCTTGACGAATACGCCAAGGAGTCGCCGAAGGACCTGCTCGCCGTGCTCGCCGTGACCGGTGACTGGCTGAGCCAGTCGCTCAAGAAGCAGTCCACCCTGGTGGAGAAGAACATCGACGCCCTGGCCGGCCTGCTGCAGCTCAACCGCGCCGAACGCGCCCTGCTGCTCTACGGCACGCTGGCGCGCTACCAGCGCGACCTGCGCTCCATCCTGGTGGAGTTCAAGGTCAACAACGCACCCGAGGCCTATGCGGCGATCGCCGACGTGGCCGGCGTCAAGGCCAGCGAGGTGGGCGAGGCGCTGCGCGCCGGCTCGCGGCTGGAGCGCATCGGCATGGTGGAGAACCTGATCTCCGAGCACAACATCACCGACCTCGCCGACCTCATGAAGGTCAGCGAAAAACTGCCGCCTGTGCTGATGCGCGAGTACCGCAACCAGAGCGAGCTGATGGCGGTGTTCACCCGCCCGGCCGCGCGCTCCGCGCTCACCAGCAAGGACTTTGAATACGTGGGCGAAGACGTGCGCCTGCTCTGCGCTCTGTTGCGCGAAGCGGTGGCGCGCAAGGAACCCGGCGTCAACGTGCTGCTCTACGGCCCGCCCGGCACCGGCAAGACCGAGCTCGCGCGCGTGGTGGCGCAGGCGGCGGGGCTGGAGCTGTTCGAGGTGGAATACGCCGACCGCGATGGCAACGCGCTCAGCGGTCGTGACCGCTACCGCTCGCTGCAGATCGCGCAGGTGTTCCTCAAGGGCACGGCGCAGTCCGCGCTGCTGTTCGACGAGGTGGAAGACGTCTTCCCGCCCATCTCCAGCGAAGCGGCGCAGATCATTGCGCGCGCCGAACACGTCGCCGCGCCCCACACGGGCAGCGTCAGTGGCAAGGCCTGGGTCAACCAGATCCTCGAATCCAACGCCGTGCCCACGCTGTGGGTCACCAACCGCATCGAACAGATCGACCCGGCCTTCCGCCGCCGTTTTGCCTACCACCTCGAACTCAAGAGCCCGCCGCCCGGCGCGCGCGAGCAACTGGTGCGCAAGACACTCGAAGGCGCTGCGGTGTCCGACGCCCTGGTCGCGCGCCTCACCGAGCGCAAGGGGCTCACGCCGGCCCAGATCCGCACCGCCCTGCGCTTTGCGCAGCTCGCGGCCCATCCGGCCAAACCCGCGGCACGCCGGGGCGCCAAAAAGCGAGCGGCCGATGCCCCGATGCTCGACGACCTGATCGAACGCCAGCTGAAGAACGCCGACCAGGCCCTCGGGCGGCAGCCCGACCTCGCGTTGCGCCCGAGCGTGACGCAGTACAGCCTGGACATGCTCAACGTCGAATCGCGTTACGAGCTGCCGCGCATCGTCACCGCGCTCAAGGCGCGCGGGCATGGCTGCCTGTGTTTTCACGGTGCGCCCGGCACCGGCAAGACCGCGCTGGCCGAGCACATCGCCCAGCAGCTGGAGCGCCCGCTCATGATCCGACGTGCCAGCGATCTGGTGAGCAAGTTCGTGGGTGAAACCGAGCAGCAGATGGCCGCCATGTTCCGAGAGGCGCAGGCCGAAAAAGCGGTCTTGCTGCTCGACGAAGCCGACAGCTTTCTGCAGGACCGGCGTGGTGCCCAGCGCACCTACGAGGTGACCGAGGTCAACGAGATGCTGCAAGGCATGGAGCGCTACGACGGCATCTTCATCTGCACCACCAACCTGATGGACAGCATCGACCAGGCGGCGCTGAGGCGCTTCACCTTCAAGATCCACTTCAAGCCGCTGACCGCCCCGCAGCGAGAAACCATGTTTGTCGTGGAGGCGCTGGGCGGCGACGCGGCGGCGCTGGAACCCGCGCTGCGCGAGCGGCTGGGCAAGCTCGATCAGCTGTGTCCGGGTGACTTTGCGGCGGTGAAGCGCCAGGTGGAGATCCTGGGCGAGTCCATCGAGCCGACCGAATTCCTGGCCCAGCTGGAGGCCGAGCACCGCATCAAACCGGGCGTGCGCGAGGCGAGAAAAATCGGTTTTTGATCGCCGCCATCGCGCAGGCCGGTCGCAGAAGGGGTGTGCCCGGGCTTACCCGGAAAAAGCACCCACAACCCGCAGCACCTCGGCGCCATAGGCCTCGCGCTTTTTCTGGCCGATGCCGGCCACACCATCCAGATCGGCCATTGAGCGTGGTTTCTGAGCGGCGATCGCGCGCAGGGTGGCGTCGTGAAAGATCACGAACGCCGGCAGGTTGTGTTCGCGCGCCACCTCGGCGCGCCAGGCCTTGAGCGCGTCCAGGCATTCGCGTTCGGCCAGCGAGAGCGGCTGGCCGTCGGGCGCCAGCGCCGCCTGGCTGCTGCGGCCGCTCTTGCTGCGCGACGACACTTTCTTTTTCTCGCTCAGTGGCCGCAGCCAGACCTGGGCTTCGCCCTTGAGGATGGCACGCGCTGCGTCGGCCAGGTGCAGGGTGTTGAAGTGGGCCGAATCGACGTGAATCGCTTCGCGCGCGACCAGCTGGCGCATCAGCGCGCGCCACTGCGTCTCGCCCAGGTCGGCGCCGATGCCGAAGGTGCTGAGCTTGTCGTGGCCGTACTGCGTCACCTTCTCGGTCACCTTGCCGCGCAGGATGTCCATGATGTGGCCAGCGCCGAACGCCATGCCGCTGGACTGCTGCACGCGGTAGATGCAGGAGAGCAGTTTGCGCGCGGACTCGGTGCCGTCGTCCAGCGCGGGCGGGCTGATGCAGTTGTCGCAATTGCCGCAGGGCGTGCTGGTTTCGCCAAAGTAGGCGAGCAGGCGCACACGCCGGCAGTCGCTCGCTTCGGCCAGTGTGAGCAGGGCGTCGAGCTTGCCGCGCAGCACCTGCTTGAACTCGTCGGCCGCGGGGCTCTCGTCGATCATGCGGCGCTGGTTCACCACGTCCTGCAGGCCGTAGACCATCCACGCAGTGGCGGGCTCGCCGTCGCGCCCGGCGCGGCCGGTTTCCTGGTAGTAGCCTTCGATGTTCTTGGGCATGTCCAGATGCGCCACGAAGCGCACGTCGGGCTTGTCGATGCCCATGCCGAAAGCGATCGTGGCCACCATGATCAAGCCTTCTTCGCGCAGGAAGCGGTCCTGGTGTCGCTGCCGCACGGCCGCGTCCAGGCCGGCGTGGTAAGGCAGGGCATTCAGGCCGGTGTCGCACAGCATGCTCGCCACTTCTTCCACCCGCTTGCGCGACTGGCAGTAGACGATGCCGGCGTCGTGGCCACTGGCGCCCATGTGCTCGTCGCGGATGAAGCGCAGCAACTGGGTCGAGCCGTCCTTCTTCTCGACGATGGTGTAGCGGATGTTCGGCCGGTCGAAACTGCTGATGAAGCGGCGTGCGTCCTGCAGCTGCAGGTGCGTCACGATGTCTTCGCGCGTCAGGTCGTCGGCGGTGGCGGTGAGCGCCACGCGCGGCACGCCGGCAAAGCGCTCATGCAACACCACCAGTGCGCGGTACTCGGGCCGGAAGTCGTGGCCCCACTGGCTCACGCAGTGCGCTTCGTCGATCGCAAACATCGAGAGCTTGCCGCGCTCGTGCAGCGCGTCCAGCAGCGCCAGGAAACGCGGCGTGGTCAGGCGCTCGGGCGCCGCGTAGAGCAGGGTGATCTCGCCGCGCAGCATCTGCTTCTCGATCGCCTGCGCTTCCTCGCTGCTGAGGCTGGAGTTCAGGAAGGCCGCCGCCACACCCGCTTCGAGCAACGCGCCCACCTGGTCGTGCATCAGCGCGATCAGCGGCGAGACCACCACGGTCAGCCCGTGGCCGGCGCGCTCGCGCACGATGGCCGGGATCTGGAAACAGAGCGACTTGCCGCCGCCCGTGGGCATCAGCACCAGCGCGTCGCCGCCTTCGCTCACGTGGCGCACGATGTCGGCCTGCGGGCCGCGGAAGGCGTCGTAGCCGAACACTTCCTGCAGAACACCGGCGCAGGCTTCCAGGGTTTCTCCCGCGCTGGAGATGTCGATGGCGTTGCTCATCAAGCTACATCTGCTCCCACGGCAAACCGTCATGCCGCCAGCCGTTCAGGCTGGAGCGCTTGAACGCCTCGTTCAGGTCGCCCTCAAAGCCGTGCACCACGTGCGCCACTTCGGCGAAACCGGCCGCCTCCAGCGCCGCTCCGGCGTCCAGCGTGCGCTTGCCACTGCGGCAGATCAGCAGCACCGGGCGGTCTTTCGCGCCCGCTTCCGTGGCCACGACCGAAGCAAAGCGGTCCGGGTCGGGCGTGAGGTCGGGGTATTCGTACCAGGGGATGTTCTCCACGCCGGGCGGACGGCCGACATAGAGCGATTCGATCTCCATGCGAACGTCGACAAACAAGGGTGCGTCCTGGCCCAGCGCCGCGCGGCGCTCGGTTTCGGCCTGCAGCCAGGCCCAGGCTTCCTTTGGGAGCAGGTGTTTCATGGCGGCTATTGTCGGGGATACGGGCGGGGCTCCCGGCGGGCGGGCGGCTTGTGGCGAGGGGGCTTCCTACAATCGGGGCATGAAATCGACCGCCTACACCCGCGCCCAGGCGCTGCCCGCCATCCTCTCGCAACGCATCGCCATCCTCGATGGCGCCATGGGCACCATGATCCAGCGCTTCAAACTCGACGAGGCGCAGTACCGGGGCGAGCGGTTCAAGGACTTCCACAAGGATGTCAAGGGCAACAACGAGTTGCTGAGCCTCACGCGGCCGGACGTGATCACCGACATCCACGAGAGCTACCTCGCCGCCGGTGCCGACCTGATCGAGACCAACACCTTCGGCGCCACCTCGATCGCGCAGGAGGACTACGACATGGCCCACCTCGCGCGCGAGATGAACCTCGCCTCGGCCCGCCTCGCCCGTGCCGCCTGCGACAAGTTCAGCACGCCCGACAAACCGCGCTTCGTGGCCGGCGCCCTGGGCCCGACGCCCAAGACCGCCAGCATCAGCCCCGACGTGAACGACGCCGGTGCCCGCAACGTGACCTTCGAGCAGTTGCGCGCCGCCTACTACGAACAGGTGGAAGCGCTGGTCGAGGGCGGGGCCGACGTGCTGCTGGTCGAAACCATCTTCGACACCCTCAACGCCAAGGCCGCGCTGTTCGCCATCGACGAGTATTTCGAGGCCAGCGGCGAGCGCCTGCCCGTCATCATCAGCGGCACCGTGACCGACGCCTCGGGCCGCATCCTGAGTGGCCAGACCGTCACCGCCTTCTGGGCCAGCGTGCGCCACATCCAGCCGCTGGCCGTGGGCCTGAACTGCGCACTCGGCGCCACGCTCATGCGCCCCTACATCCAGGAACTGGCCAAGGTCGCGGGCGACACCTTCATCAGCTGCTACCCCAACGCCGGCCTGCCCAACCCCATGAGCGACACCGGCTTCGACGAAACGCCCGACGTCACCAGCCGCCTGCTGCGCGAGTTCGCCGCCGAGGGGCTGGTGAACATCGTGGGTGGCTGCTGTGGCACGACGCCGCAGCACATCGGGGCGATTCACGACGCGGTGGCGAGCCAGGCGCCGCGTGGTCTCCAGCGCGGGGTGTTCTACAGGGAAGCGGCCTGAGCACGATCTTCAGGAAAATCCTGAAGGTCTTTCAGTTTGTGGGGCTGGGCGTCCTCCCCGACAATCGCGGCTCCCATCAAGGGGAGTAACCATCCCGCCACCGGCCACATTGCCGGCCTCCGGCGGGTGGGGTTTCCGTCAGTACGCGGCCCGATCCTTCAGGAAAAGGCCGCCGGAAACCCCGGGTCGGGCGCCATGCCCGGTTCCGGCCAGACCTTGGAGGGTGTTTGTCCATCAACACCGTCCGTTCAGAAAAGGTCTTGTCATTCATGGAAACCATCGCGCCCCTGTGGCTCTGGCTGGTGTTCGTCGGCTTCGTGCTGGCGGCGCTGTTTGTCGATTTCGTCGTGCTCAAGAAGCAGGGCGCCCACGCGGTGGGCGTGAAGGAGGCGGTCAACTGGTCGCTGATCTGGGTGGGTCTGAGTTTTCTGTTCAACGGCCTGCTGTGGTGGGCGGTGAAGGACAGCACGGGCTCCACCGATCTGGCGAACCAGAAGTCGCTGGAGTTCCTGACCGGCTACCTGATCGAGAAGAGCCTGGCGGTGGACAACATCTTTGTCTTCCTGCTGATCTTCAGCTACTTCGCGGTGCCGCCGACCTACCAGAAGCGGGTGCTGATGATCGGCATCATCGGCGCCATCGTGCTGCGCACGGTGATGATCCTGGTGGGCGGCTGGCTGCTGGCCCAGTTCCACTGGATCCTGTATGTGTTCGGCGCCTTCCTGATCCTCACCGGCGTGAAGATGTGGCGCGGGGCGGGCGATGAGCCGGCGCTGAACGACAACCCGGCCCTGAAGCTGCTGCGCAGGCTGCTGCCCGTCAGCAAGCACTACGACGGTGAGAAGTTCTGGACGATGGAGAACGGCAAGAAGATCGCCACCCCGCTGCTGATGGTGATCGCCATGGTGGGCCTGACGGACGTGATTTTTGCCGTGGACTCGATCCCCGCCATCTTCGCCATCACCAAGGACCCGTTCATCGTGCTGACCAGCAACGTGTTCGCCATCCTGGGCCTGCGCGCCATGTTCTTCCTGCTGCAGGCCGCGGCCAGCCGCTTCCACCTGCTGAACTACGGCCTGGCCGTGATCCTGGTGTTCATCGGCAGCAAGATGGTGCTGATCGACATCTTCAAGATCCCGGTGGCGGTGTCACTGGGTGTGGTGATCGGCATCCTGGCGATCACCATGGTCTGGAGTGCGAAGACGGCGCCGAACACCTGAAGCTTCCGGGCGTGGGCGGATCCTGGGTGCCGCCCGGTGCAGTCAAGCGTGTCCGGTGCCGTGTGCAGCACACCGGGGGATAAGCGGGTGTTGTCGTGGGAGGCGCCGAGGATGGACTTTCATGGCTGCTTTGGCACATCGATTGCTTGTGTTGGGCATGCACGTCGACACCCATGCGCAGTTCCGCCACCCGCAGGCCCCGCCGGCCGAGGCCTGGCGCGACCCGCTGGCGCTGTTGCTCGGATCCACGGGCGAAGGCATCTACGGCGTCGACCTCGACGGGGCTTGTGTCTTCATCAACCCGGCCGGTGCGCGCCTGATCGGCTTCGAGCCCGAAGAGCTGATCGGGCTCAACATGCACGATCTCACGCACCACTCCCGCCCCGACGGCAGCGCCTACCCGGAGGCGGAGTGCCCGATCTTCAACGCTTTCCGCCAGGGCCTGCCCTGCCGGATCGACAGCGAGGTGTTCTGGCGCCGCGACGGCACGGCCTTTCCGGTCGAGTACTCGAGCCACCCCATCGTGGAACACGGCCAGGTGCTCGGCGCGGTGATCACCTTCGTGGACATCACCGAGCGCCGCCGCGCCGCCGACGCGCTGCAGCGCGCCAAAGACCAGCTGGAAGAAAAAGTAAGTGAACGCACGCTCGCGTTGGCTACCGCTTTGAAACAGGTGCGCGAGCTGGCCGCCTGGTCGGAATCCGTGCGCGAGGACGAGCGCACGCGCATCGCCCGCGAGGTGCACGACGAGCTCGGCAGCCTGCTGGTGGCGCTGAAGATGGACGTCAACTGGATGGACAAGCGCCTGGCCGAGCAGGCGCAGCGCAGCGCCGACGCGGCCGAAGACATGCGCACGCGCATGCGCTGCAAGTGTCAGAACATGAGCCGTCTGATCGAGAACGCGGTCGACAACGTGGGCCGCATCATCACCGACCTGCGCCCCAGCATCCTGGACCACCAGGGCCTGTGGGCCGCGCTGGAGTGGCAGGCGCAGGAGTTCGTGGCCTCGGCCGAGCTCGCACTGGAATGGTGCATGGACGTGGACGACGCACCCGACCCGCCCGAGCCGCTGGCCATGGCGGTGTTCCGCATCTTCCAGGAGATGCTCAGCAACGTGGGCCGGCATGCGCGCGCGCAGCACCTGCGGGTGGCGATCCAGGTGACCGGTGGCGAACTCTCGCTGCAGGTGCAGGACGACGGCGTGGGCGCGGCGGCCCAGGCCTTCGAGGCGGCGGACGCCTACGGTGTGATGGGCATGCGCGAGCGCGCGCGCCACTTCGGTGGCCGCATCGACATCACCAGCGCACCGGGCGAGGGCACGCGCATGTGCCTCACCATCGCCTTGCCGCGGGGAGGCACATGAACGCCGCTGTCACCACCGACACCCTCCGCGTGCTGATCGGCGACGACCACCGCATCGTGCGCGAAGGGCTCAAGCAGATCCTGGCCGATGCGCCCGACGTGGTGGTGGTGGCCGAGGCGCAGAGCGGTCCCGAGGTGCTGGAGCAGGTGGCTGCGTTGCAGGGCCGCACCGGGCTGGACCTGGTGCTGCTCGACATCGCGCTGCCCGGCATCGACGGGCTCGACGTGCTGCAGGCGCTCAAGCGCGAGCACCCGAAGCTGCCGGTGCTCATGCTCAGCACCTACCCCGAGAAGCAGTACGCCGTGCGCTGCATCAAGCTCGGCGCCAGCGGCTACCTGAACAAGAGCGCCGACCCGGACGACATGCTCGCCGCGGTGCGCAAGGTGGCGGCGGGCGGGGTGTTCCTCACACCGACCACGGCCGAAGCGCTGGCCGCCGCGGTGGGCCAGAGCGGTGCGCAGGCCGGGCCCGAAGCGCTCTCGCACCGCGAGCACCAGGTCTACCGCCTGCTCACGCAGGGCCGAACCGTGAGCGAAATTGGTGCGCAACTCGGGCTGGCCCCCAACACGGTGAGCACCTACCGTGCGCGCATCCTGGAAAAGACCGGCACCAAGAACGACGTGGAGCTCGCGCTGTACGCCGAGCGCCACGCGCGCGCGCCCAAAACGCCCTGAAACGGCCGCCCGTGTAGGGCCAGCCCTACACCGGGTCGGTGGGGTGTCTGCGAAATGCGGCCAGCGCCCCGAAATCTGCTGATCAGGCCCGCTGCTGGCCCGTCGCTTGCAATGCACACCCCGTCATCAACTCACGAGGTGTGCCATGTCCGAATTCTTCGATCCCTACAACGCCGACCGTCCGCTCATGATGAAGTGCAGCTGTGGGCGCGACCACACCGTGGCCGACCACCACGCCGAGGTGTCGGCCGACAGCGCGGCCATCGAGCTGCGCCGCCGCAGCGAGAGCAGCGAGTTCGAGGCCTACAGCAACGAGTTCATCGAAGCCACGCTCGTGAAAGCGCTGTTCCCGCACGACGAGCAGCGCCGCCTGTTCCTGCGCGCGGTCGGCAAGGGCACCGCCATGGCGGCCATCGCCAGCGTGCTGCCGGTGGGCACCATGCAGGCCATGGCGCAGGACAAGGGCGCGCTGGAAAAAACCAACCTCAAGATCGGCTTCATCCCGATCACCTGCGCCACGCCGCTGATCATGGCGCACCCGCTGGGCTTCTACGAGAAGCAGGGCCTCAAGGTCGAAGTCACCAAGACGGCCGGCTGGGCGCTGATCCGCGACAAGGTGATCAACAAGGAATACGACGCTTCGCACTTCCTCAGCCCCATGCCGCTGGCCATGAGCATGGGCCTGGGCTCCAACGCCGTGCCCACCAACGTGGCGACGATCCAGAACATCAATGGCCAGGCCATCACGATGTCGATCCGCCACAAGGACAACCGCGATCCGAAGAACTGGAAGGGCATGAAGTTCGGCATCCCGTTCGACTACTCGATGCACAACTTCCTGCTGCGCTACTTCCTGGCCGAGCACGGCATCAACCCCGACACCGACGTGCAGCTGCGCGTGATCGCGCCGCCCGAGATGGTGGCCAACCTGCGCGCCGGCAACATCGACGGCTTCCTCGGTCCGGATCCGTTCAACCAGCGCGCGGTCTACGAAGAGGTGGGCTACCTGCACACGCTCACCAAAGACCTGTGGCACGGCCACCCCTGCTGCGCCTTCGGCACCACCACCGAGTTCATCCAGAAGAACCCGAACACGTTCGCCGCGCTCTACCGCGCCGTGCTCACGGCCGCGGCCATGGCGCGCCAGCCGAAAAACCGCGAACTCATTGCCAAGGTGATCGCGCCGTCGCAGTACCTGAACCAGCCCGAGATCGTGGTCAGGCAGGTGCTCACCGGCACCTACGCCGACGGCCTGGGCAAGATCCAGAAAGTGCCCGACCGCGCCGATTTCGACCCCATGCCCTGGCAGAGCATGGCGGTGTGGATGCTCACGCAGATGCAGCGCTGGGGCTATGTGAAAGGCGATGTCGACTACAAGGCGATCGCCGAGAAGGTGTTCCTGATCACCGACGCGCGCAAGCACATGAAGGACCTGGGGCAGGAGTTCAAGGCCGGCCCGACCTACACCAAGCACCAGATCATGGGCAAGGAGTTCGATCCGGCCAAGGCCGCCGCCTACGCCAAGAGCTTCGCCATCTCGAAAGCCTGACATGAAACGCATCAGCCTCAACGCACGCGCAGCGGTGGTCTCGCTGCTGCTGCTGGTCTGCTTTCTCGGCATCTGGGAACTCGCCACCGATGCTGCGTCGGTCGGCGGTTCGTCGGCCGGCCTGACGGCCGAAGAGATCGAATACCAGCAGATGATGGGCAAGGACCCGGGTGCCGAAAAGACAGCCGGCGTGCCCGGGCCGCTGGCCGTGGCGCAGGCGAGCTGGGTGCACCTGTCGGACCCGTTCTACGACAAGGGTCCGAACGACAAGGGCATCGGCATCCAGCTCGGGCATTCGCTGGCGCGCGTGGCGGCGGGCTACCTGCTGGCCATGGTGGTGGCGATCCCGCTGGGCTTCCTGATCGGCATGTCGCCGCTGATGCGCAAGGCGCTCGACCCCTTCGTGCAGGTGTTGAAGCCCATCAGCCCGCTGGCCTGGATGCCGCTGGCGCTCTACGCGCTGAAAGACTCCGACGTGAGCGGCATCTTCGTCATCTTCATCTGCTCGATCTGGCCGATGCTGATCAACACCGCGTTCGGCGTGGCCGGGGTCAAGCGCGACTGGCTCAACGTGGCCAGCACGCTGGAGGTGAGCCCGCTGCGCAAGGCCTTCCAGGTGATCCTGCCGGCCGCGGCGCCCACCATCCTGACCGGCATGCGCATCAGCATGGGCATCGCCTGGCTGGTGATCGTGGCGGCCGAGATGCTGGTGGGCGGCACAGGCATCGGCTACTTCGTGTGGAACGAGTGGAACAACCTCTCGCTCACCAACGTGATCTTTGCCGTGCTGGTGATCGGCGTGGTCGGCATGCTGCTCGACCTGATGTTTGCCCAACTGCAGAAGGCGGTGACCTATGTGGAGTGAGTCCAGCGTGCGTGAAAGCGCAGCCCGTGTGGTCCCGGTGACCACCCCAACCGAAAAGGTCTCCCCGATGTCCGGTTTCCTCAAAGTCGAACAGCTCGCCAAGGCTTACCAGGCCGACAAGCCGGTGTTTGCCGACGTCTCGTTCGCCATCGACAAGGGCGAATTCGTCTGCATCATCGGCCACAGCGGCTGCGGCAAGACCACCATCCTCAACGTGCTCGCGGGGCTCGACACCGCGACCAGCGGCCACTGTTTCATGGACGGTCGTGAGATCAACGGCCCCAGCCTGGAGCGCGGCGTGGTGTTCCAGAGCCACGCGCTCATGCCCTGGCTCACGGTGCGGCAGAACATCGCGTTCGCCGTCAAATCGCGCTGGCCCGACTGGAGCAAGGCGCAGATTCACCAGCAGGTCGAAAAACACGTGGGCATGGTCGGCCTGCTGCCCGCCATCGACAAGAAGCCCAGCCAGCTTTCGGGCGGCATGAAGCAGCGCGTGGGCATTGCGCGCGCGTTTGCGATCAGCCCCAAGATGCTGCTGCTCGACGAGCCCTTCGGCGCGCTCGACGCGCTCACCCGTGGCACCATCCAGGACGAGCTGATGGGCATCGTGCGCGAGACGCACCAGACCGTCTTCATGATCACGCACGACGTGGACGAAGCCATCCTGCTGGCCGACCGCATCCTGCTCATGACCAACGGCCAGGAGACCGACCAGGGTTACCGGCCCGGCGGCATGGCCGAGGTGGTGGTCAACCCGCTGCCACGCAGCCGCACGCGTGCGCAGCTGCACCACCTCGATGGCTACTACGACCTCAGAAATCACATCGTTGATTTTCTGGTCAGCCGCGCAAGGGCTCATTGACCACCCCCGCCGCGCTGCGCGCGACCCCCTCAAGGGGGCGGCGCTGGCGGCCTGGCAAAGCCAGTTCCGCGGCGCCCTCGGCGAAACACCTTTTCTTCCCCTACTTCTTCCTTCTGTTTTAACCACCAAGAGGCAACACATGAGCCGACTCGACGTCACCGAAAAAATCATCTCCACCAAAGTCAGCAAAGGCCTGAGCTGGGCCGACGTGGCCAAGAAGGTGGGCCAGTCCAAGGAATGGACCACGGCCCTGTGCCTGGGCCAGATGACAGCCACCCCGGCGCAGGCCAAGGTGCTGGGCAAGATCTTCGGCCTCTCTGCCGACGAGCAGAAGTGGCTGATGGTCGTGCCCTACAAGGGCTCGCTGCCCACCAGCGTGCCGACCGATCCGCTGATCTACCGCTTCTACGAACTGGTGAGCGTGTACGGCACCACCTTCAAGGAGCTGATCCACGAAGAGTTCGGCGACGGCATCATGAGCGCGATCGATTTCAAGATGGACATGCAGCGCCAGGCCGACCCGAATGGCGACCGCGTGAACATCGTGATGTCGGGCAAATTTCTCCCCTACAAGCAGTACTGATGGAACCGCGCCCACCGCTGCCGCCTTTCACCGCCGAGACCGCCGCGCAGAAGGTGCGCGGGGCCGAGGATGCGTGGAATTCGCGCGACCCGGACCGGGTGGTCAAGGTCTACACCGAGGACACGCGCTGGCGCAACCGCGCGGAGTTCCCGGTGGGCCGGGCCGAGGTGCACGCCTTCCTGGTGCGCAAGTGGGCGAAGGAACTGGACTACCGGCTCATCAAGGAGCTGTGGGCGTTTGACGGCCACCGCATCGCGGTGCGCTTCGTCTACGAATGGCGCGACGATTCGGGGCAGTGGTTCCGTTCGCACGGCAACGAGAACTGGCAGTTCAACGAACTGGGCTACATGGAGCAGCGCCACGCCAGCATCAACGACCGCCCGATCCATGAAAGCGAGCGGCTGTTTCACTGGCCGCTGGGGCGCCGCCCCAATGACCATCCCGGGTTGACCGAGCTGGGGCTCTGAGCGGTCTCAGCCCGGCAGCGGAATCCACTCGTCCTTGTCGTCCGGTGGCAGCGCAATGCGGCCGGCCGCCCAGTCGGCTTTGGCCTGTTCGATGCGCTCCTTGCGCGAGGACACGAAGTTCCAGAAGATGTGGCGCTCGCCCAGCGGCTCGCCGCCAAAGAGCATCAGCGTGGCGGGCGTGCGCGCGGTGATCACCGCGTCCACGTCGTCGCCGAACACCAGCAGCTGGCCGGGCTGGTAGACCTCGCCCGCGTGTTCGATTTCCCCTTTGGCCACGTACACCGCCTGTTCGCTGTGGCCACCGGGCAGGGCCTTGCTGGCGCCGGCCTGCCACTCGGTGTGCAGGTAGAACAGGGGAGAGTGGGTGCGCACCGGGCTGCTCTCGCCGTAGGCGCTGCCCGCCACCAGGCGCATCCAAACGCCGTCCGATTCGATCACCGGCAGGTCGGTGGCGGGGTAGTGGGTGAAGGCGGGTTCGCACTCTTCGTCGGCCTCGGGCAGCGCCACCCAGAGCTGCATCAGTTCCAGTCCGCCGTCGGCATACGAATCGGGGTACGTGAAGCGTTCGCTGTGCGAGATGCCGCGCCCGGCCGTCATCCAGTTCACCTCGCCGGGGCGGATGACCTGCAGCGTGCCCAGGCTGTCGCGGTGCGTGATCTGGCCGCTGAGCAAATAGCTCACCGTGGACAGGCCGATGTGCGGGTGCGGGCGCACGTCGGCGGCGCGGTCGTACTGCGGCGGCAGCGGCACCGGGCCGGCGTGGTCCAGGAACACGAAGGGGCCGACGTTGCGGCGCTTCGCAAAGGGCAGCACGCGCCGCACCGTCAGGCCGTGGCCGAGGTCGGCGGCGCGGGCGTTGATCACCATGTCGAGCATCGTGTTCTCCTTTTGTTCAGGTGTTTCAAAGCCGTCCCATGCGGCCGCTCTGAAAATCAGCGAACGCCTGGTGGATCTCCGCCTCGCTGTTCATCACGAACGGCCCATAACCCACCACCGGTTCGTCGATCGGTTCACCCGCCAGCCAGAGCAGGGTGGTGTCGGTCACCGCGGTGAGCGTCACACCCTCGCCCGCACGCTCGTAGACGATCATCTCGGCGTCGGTGGCTTCGGCGCCGCCCTGCGTCTTCACCCGGCCTTTGAGCACCAGCGGCACGGTGGTGTGGCCTTCGGGTGCGGGCAGGGTCACGGTGTGGCCGGCCTTGATCTGCACATCCCACACCTGCATGGGGGTGAAGGTCCTGGCCGGGCCTTGTGCGCCGAGCAGCGAGCCCGCGATCAGGCGCGCCGTGCCGGCGCCATCGGGCAGGTCCACCGTGGGCGTCATCGCGGCGGTGATGCCCTGGTAGCCGGGCGGTGCCATCTTGTCGCGCGCCGGCAGGTTCACCCACAGCTGCACCATCTGGAACGGCCCGCCACTGCGGCCGAAGGCTTCGCTGTGGAACTCCTCGTGCACGATGCCGGCGGCAGCCGTCATCCACTGCACGTCGCCGGGGCCGATGGTGCCGCCCGCACCGGTGGAGTCGCGGTGCGAGACCTCGCCGTCGTAGACGATGGTCACGGTCTCGAAACCGCGGTGCGGGTGGGCGCCGACGCCGCGGCGTTTCGTCGTCGGGTCGAAGGTGGTGGGGCCGCCGAAATCGAGCAGCAGGAAGGGTGAGAACGCCGCAGGGTTGTCGTCATACGAAAAGATGCTGCGCACCGGAAAGCCGTCGCCGACCCAATGGCCGTGCGGGTTGCGCTGGATGTGGGACACGGATTTCATCGTGGGGTCTCCTGAGGAAACGCATTGTCCGCCGCGGCGGCGGATTCTTCCACCGACGTGGGCATGGTGCTTGTGGTACTTGCTGGGACAATCCACCCCATGCGCATCGAACAACTGCGCGAGCGCCTGCACGCGCTCGGCGCCAACTCCCGTCACCAGCAGCGCGTTCTGCGCCTGTGGAGCCTCGCCCTGCCGCAGACCAGCGGCCGGCGCCAGGTGGAGCACTTTCTGCCCTCTGCCCTGGTGGCCGAGCTGCCGGCCATCGCCGACGAGCTGGCCGCGCTGGCCACGCTCGAATCACAACACCCGGGCGAAGACGGCGCGGCGCGCCTGCTGGTGAGGCTGGGTGACGGCCAGATGGTCGAGACCGTGCTGCTGCCGCGCGACGGGGTCTGCGTCTCCACCCAGATCGGCTGCGCCGTGGGCTGTGTGTTCTGCATGACCGGCACCACCGGCCTGATCCGCCAGGTGGGCAGCGCCGAGATCGTGGCGCAGGTGGTGCTGGCGCGCTCAATGCGGCCGGTGAAGAAGGTGGTGTTCATGGGCATGGGCGAGCCCGCGCACAACCTCGACAACGTGCTCGAAGCCATCGACCTGTTGGGCACGGAGGGCAACATCGGCCACAAGAACCTGGTGTTCTCCACCGTCGGCGACCCGCGCGTGTTCGAGGCGCTGCCGCGGGGTCGCGTGAAGCCGGCTCTCGCGCTCTCGCTGCACACCACGCGGGCCGATCTGCGCGAGCAGCTGCTGCCGCGCGCGCCGCGTCTGTCGCCGGAAGAACTGGTGGAAGCGGGCGAGATCTACGCCCGCGCCACCGACTACCCGATCCAATACCAGTGGACGCTGCTCGACGGCATCAACGATACGGATGAAGAACTCGACGGCATCGTGCGCCTGCTCACGGGCAAGTACGCGATCCTGAACATGATCCCGTTCAACAGCGTCGAGGGCATGCCGTTCACGCGCCCGAGCTGGGAGAAGGCGGCCGACATCGCCCGCCGCCTGCACCGCCGCGGCATCCTGACCAAACTGCGCCAGTCCGCCGGGCAGGACGTGGACGGCGGCTGTGGGCAGCTGAGGGCGCGAGCGGAGAGGCCGGCGCGCAAGACGATACCCATCTCGGTGCGGCCCTGAACGCAGGAGGCCACATTGCTTCATAGGGCCGGAAGTTGATCACCGATAGGTGGCGGTTCCTCTTTGTGTGCTCAACGTGAGAATGGCGCTCACGTTCGTGTAGTTGCCGGCCACGTTCATGGCTTCGCATTGGGGATTCTTGGCACTGTTGTACGGGGTCGAGATGCAACTGGACAGTGCAAAGCTACCCTTGTCCTGTTCACCGATAACGGTCAATTGACAGATGCACTTTGTGCCGTCTTGGGCAAACGCATACAGATAGTGCGGGGAGCCAAAGCTGGCGCCGCGAATGTCCATCGTTGCGCCCGTCCCATCCCGGGTCCAGATGCTGAACAGATCCTTGCTTGGTTCATCGCTACCACCGCCGCAGGCGGTCAGTAGCGCGATGG
This sequence comes from Hydrogenophaga sp. L310, assembly GCF_055703065.1. NCBI lineage: Bacteria > Pseudomonadati > Pseudomonadota > Betaproteobacteria > Burkholderiales > Comamonadaceae > Hydrogenophaga > Hydrogenophaga sp. L310. The sequence continues at coordinate 77,723 of NZ_JBVPZA010000008.1, read as the reverse complement.
CTGAGGCGGCGAAGATTTTTTTGGCGATGTGTTTCATGACGAGGCTCCTCCAGTTGAGTAAGTGGTTGGCGGGCCACGTTTCCCGTTGAGTTCATGTGAATGACGTTAAGGGGCGCTGACGGAGATCGCGGCGCTGGGTTTGGCCCCGCGTACCCGGGCGACGAGATCCGAGATCAGGCCATCCATGACGGTCTTTGGGTCCCTGAAGCCGTGTAAGGGCGAATCGGACCATCGGCCCAAGGCGACCAGTTGCCCCGTTTCGGCGTCGTACAGCTGAACAGTGAGGTGCTTGAGGTACATCATGAGGTCCCAACGCCAGACGTCCGTATAGCTCACAAGCGCGTCGAGACCGGGCGCGGTTCGGGTGCCCGAGGGAAGGGCTCCAACGACTGCCAGTTTCTCTTTGAGCAGCGCTTCCTCCAACAGGCTGGTCATCTGCGACGAGTTGCCATCGTTTTGGACCTGCGCGACTGTAACTATGACCTTGGTAGGCACCTGGGCGCCCAGCGTGATCTCTTGCGTGGTGGAGCAGCCTGCCAACAGCGCCAGCGCCAGCGCGACAGCGATCAGAGCAGATGGAGTGGGGAAGGGCAAAGGCAGCGTGAGCATCAATCGTTGTTGAAGCAAAAATCAAGTAATTGTTGGTATCTTATACAACAGAAAATAGAGAAATTTTTCAAGCACCCCGTAGCTTGGGGGCATGAACGAAAAGATGGAGTTCTCCCAGCGCCTGCGAGACGCGATGGCCCGTATGGGCTACGTCGTCAGTCCGTCGGTGCTGGAGCACGAATTCAATCTGCGTTGGCACGGCCGCTCCATCAGTAACCAGGCGGCTTGGGGCTGGCTCAACAGCCGTTCCATTCCTACACAGGACAAGCTGCAGGTGCTGGCCGAGTGGCTCAAGTTGGAACCTGAGGTTCTGCGGTTTGGTGATGCAGTACGGCGTCAGGTGCGGGAATACCAGAAGCGTTGGGACGAAGGGGTCGGTTTTGTCGAGCGTGAAGTCATCGATACCTACCTGAAGCTGCCGGCCCCGCAACGCAAGATCGTGCGCGAGGTGATCCTGGCGTTCGCGAAGGCGCATGCGGCGCCGGAGTCTTGAGCGTCTGTGTGAAAGCCCGCTTTAAAACGCTGGCTTCAAATTAAAACTTACTTTAATATGTAAGACTTCGTGTCAAGAAGGCTTGCATATGGCGCGCACCACAGGCACCTACGCCACCACAACCACCCTTGGGGAGCCGGTCAAGGCTTTCATTCCCCATCCCTTGCCGCCGTCCGCACCGGGTCTGGCCGAATCTGCCTGGGTTGAGCACAACCGCGCGGCGCAAATGGCGCTGGCGCGCCTGGCTGCCGTGGCGGGGCTGGTGCCTTCGGTGGACTGGCTGCTCTACAGCGCCATCCGCAAGGAGGCCCTGATGACCTCGCAGATCGAGGGCACGCAGGCCACGCTGACCGACCTGTTCGACGAAGAAGCCGGTCTGGCCGTGAGCAACACCGACGATGTGGAAGAGGTCACCAACTATCTGCGGGCCTTCCGGCTGGTGCAGGACAACCTGCGCGATGCGGCGGGCCTGCCCATCAGCGTGCGCCTGCTGTGCGACGCGCACCGCTTGCTGCGGAGCGGCGTGCGCGGCACCGGCAAACAACCGGGCGAGCTGCGCCGCTCGCAAAACTGGATCGGTAGCACGCGACCGGGCAACGCGGTGTTCGTGCCGCCGCCGGCCGAGCAGGTGCCACGTCTGCTGGCCGATCTGGAGCGTTTCATCCACGCGCCCGACGGCGATTTGCCGCCCTTGGTCAAGGTGGCCCTGGTGCATGCGCAGTTCGAGACGATCCACCCGTTTCTGGACGGCAACGGGCGCATGGGCCGTCTGCTGATTGCGGCCTTGCTGGAGCATTGGGGCCTGCTGCCCGAGCCCTTGATGTACTTGAGCGGGTACCTCAAACGGCACCAGAGCACCTACTACCGGCACCTGTCGGCTGTGCGCACCGAGGGCGACTGGGAGGGCTGGGTCGGCTTCTTTCTGGAGGGGGTCGAGGTGGCCGCTGCCGAGGCTGAAAAGGACGTGGTGGCGCTGGCCAGCCTGGTGGCCGCCGACCGCCGCCGCCTGCTGCAGCACGCCAAGGCGGGCCCGGCCAGCTACCGCCTGTTCGAACTGCTGCCCACCATGCCGCGCTTCAGCGTGGAAAGGGCTCGGGCAGCTTTGAGCACCACCTTCCCCACCGCCAGCGCGGCCATCAAGCTGCTGCAGGAGATGGGCATCGTGACCGAAGTCACCGGGCAGAAGAAGAACCGCAGCTTCAGCTACCAGGCGTACATCGATCTGCTCAGCCGCTGAGCGTGCGGTGAGCCGCTTCAGTGCAGCGTCATCGGGTGCGAGGTGGTCTTCACCCGCACCACCGCAGGCTTCGCTTCGTAGGGCACCGGATCACCCCCGCAGATGTGCGCCGCAATCGCCCGCGCCTGCCGCGCAATGGGCTCGATGTATCGGCTGGTCTGGCCGTTGACGCTGATGCAGTCGCCCAGGGCGTGGATGCGCTGATCGCTGGTGCGCAGCGTGGCCGCGTCCACGGCGATGCCGTTGTTCCAGTCCAGCGCGGCGCTTTGCGCCAGGCGCGGCGGGGTCATCAGGCCGGCGGCGGCGATCACCTGGTTGGCGACGAACTGCTGACCGCAGGCGGTGGTGATGCGGTAGCGGTCGCCCAGCTTCTCCACGCTGGCCACCTGCACGCCGCCGACGAAGCGGATGGGCAGGTCTTGCCAGGCACCGAGCAGTTGCGCGCCGGCCTGTTGTGCCTGCCAGCGCGCGAGCGGTTCGGCCATCACGTCGAGCAGGGTGATGCGGTGGCCGCCGAGTGCGAGGTCGTTGGCGAGTTCGCTGCCGATCAGGCCGGCGCCGACGATGACCACGTCTTTCGCCCCGGACTGCTCCACGGTGCCGAGCGCCGCGCGCAGGCGCTGGTACGCGCCCAGGTGGTTGATGCGCCAGCAGTGGGCGGCGGGCAGGGCGGGCGGCAGCGCGGCCTGCGCGCCGTGGGCCAGCACCAGCTGGTCGTAGCGCAGCGTGCCGCGCGTGGTGCGCAGGCTTCGCGTGTCGGGGCAGATGCGCACGGCGTCGGTGTGCGCGAGCAGGCGCACGCCCAGACGCTTCGCGGCGTCAGCGCCGGTTTCCTTGACGAGCTTGCCGGGATCCATCTGGCGCGCCACGGCTACCGAGAGCAGGGGCTTGTCGTACACGTCGGCGGCGCAGGCGCTCACCAGGGTGATGGGCAGCGCGGCGTCGAGCGCGCGCAGGGCTTCGGCCATCTGCCAGCCGGCGCGGCCGCCACCGACGATGAGCACGCCCGGCGTGCCGCCGCGTTTCGCCACCGGGGCTGCGCCGCCAGCGCGCGCGCGCAGTTCGTCGAGGCTCGGTGCGCTGTAGGGCTCGAAGTCGCTCTTGGTCACGCCGCAGAGCGGGCAGGCCCAGTCGTCGGGAATGTCTTCGAAGCGCGTGCCTGCAGCCAGGCCGCTGTCGGGGTCGCCTTCGGCCTCGTCGTAGATGTAGCCGCAGGCGTGGCAGATGTACTTGTTGAAGGCGGGTGCCCCCAGGGCTGCGACGACCTGGGCCACCGGGGTGGGTTGGATGGCGGGGGTCATGCCGGCATCTCCTCGGCCGACAGCCGCGCGATCTCTTTGCGCAGGTGCTTGATGGCCGGCGTGACGATGGCGACGAACTGCGCCTCGCGCACGCGGCGCTGTACCTCGGAGCTCATGAGGTAGCCGCGCGCGCCCTGGTGCATCAGCGCGGAGTTGGCGGCGCGCAGGCAGAGCTCGGCGCCGTGGGCGCGTGCGTCGAGCACGTCGATGAAGTAGTCGGTCGAGGTGTCGAAGGGCGTCTCGGCCAGCTTCATGATGCGGGCCACCAGCGCGTCGAATTCGGCCTGCAGCTCGGCGGGCCGGTCTTCCAGGTACTGGTTCACGTGGCCAAGCTGGACTTCCACCGCCCACATGCTGTCGATCGCGCCCTGGATGATGCCCGCCGCGATGCCGCACTGCAGCAGCACGAAGCCGCCACGGATGCGCGCGATGTAAGGTTTGGCCGGGTCGGCCACCACGTCGTCGGTGCCGACGAACAGGTCTTTGCAGTGCACGCTGTAGGTGCCCGTGCCTTCCATGCCCGAGAACTCGGGGCAGGTCTTGAGCGTGACGCCCGGCGCGTCGCAGCGCAGCATGAACATCATCTCGCGGCCCGCGCAGGCGCCGTCCACCTGCACCGACGCGATGGCGCCAAAGTAGTGGTCAGGCCCGAGGTTGCTGACCCAGGGCAGGGTGCCGTTCACCAGGTATCCGCCGTCGACCGGCGTGGCCTTGAGCAGCAGGCTTTCGATCTGCGCGAAGCTCTTCATGGGGTTGGAGAGGCCGGTGCCGCCCAGCGTCTCGCCGCGCACGTGGCGCGCCAGCCGCTCGCCCGTCAGCGCCGGGTTGCCCGAGGCCTGCATGTAGAGCCCGGCCACGCACTGGCACCACATCATGAAGCCCGTGGCGCCGCAGACCTTGGACGCCTCGGCCATCGCCAGGATCGCCTGGCCGTAGTCGCCCGGCGTGCCGTCGGCCTGCGGCAGGTGCGCGCTCATGGCGCCGGCCGCCGCCAGCTGTTTCATCACGTCCACCGGGTAGGCCCCGCGGTCGATGGCGTAAGCCTGTTCGGCCAGCGGGCCCTGGGCGATGGCGCGCACGGCATCGATGAGGTTGGCGGGTTGGGCAGCGAGTTCGGGGGGCAGGTCGGCGGGGTTCATGACAGTGTCCTCAAGCCATCGAGATCTCGAACGGGATCGGGTTGCGCATGGTGTTGGCCACGGGCGAGTAGAAGTTCGCGTGCTGCACGATCTCGTCCAGCACCTCGCGGCTCGCGTCGCCTTCGACCAGCACCTTCACGCGGATCGCCTGAAAGCCCATCTCGGGCGCCGTCTTCTCCAGCGCGCCGCCCGCGCCCCAGGCCGCCGGGTTGCCGATGTCGCCTTCCAGAAACACTTCCAGCTTGCTCAGCTTCACGCCCTTCCAGGTCGCGACGGCCGTCACGCCCACGGCAATACAGCCGCCCAGGCCCGAGAGCACGATCTCGCCCGGCGCGGGCGCCGTGTCTTCGCCGAACAGGTGCAGCGGCTCGTCCACCACCACCACGTGCTTCTCACCCACGTGCGACAGCGAGCGGTACTGGCCCTCCATCACGGTGTGGACCTTGTTGGTGCCGCGCCGGGCCGGGTTGGCTTTGCCGCCGGCGGCGAATTCGGCCAGGCCTTTGCCGTCGATCGGGCGCAGGTAGGTCTTGACGGTGGTCACGGGCGCGGTGGGTTCGAGGGTGTCGGTGGAGGACATGAAATTTCCTGAAGGTTGAGAAGAGAAGGGGGTGGAGGAAAGCGGTTCAGGCTGCCATCGCCAGGCTGGCGGTCTTGCTGGACGGGGCGACTGGCAGGCCGGTCTCGATGGGCAGGGTGTCGTCACGCGACCACTCGTTCCACGAGCCGAAGTACATGCGCACGTCCGAGAACCCGGCCTGCTTGAGCGCAAGGAAGGTGTTGGACGCGCGCGCGCCCTTGAAGCAATAGAGGTAGACCGTGTCGTCGGGCGCGATGCCGGCGGTGGCGCACTCGGCCTTCACCTCGTCCGGCGTCTTGAACACCGGGCCCTGGGCCGAGGGCTTCATGAAGCGGTACCACTCCACCCACTTGGCGCCGGGCAGGCGGCCCTTGCGCGGCGCGAAATCTTTGCCGTAGGGCGAAGAGCTGTCGCCGATCCACTCGTCCACATCGCGCACGTCGAGCAACACCGTGTCGGTGCCCAGCGCGGCCATCACATCGGCCTGCGTGAGCATCACGTCGCTCATCGGCAGCTCGGGGAAGGTGGCGGGCGTGGGCGTGGCCGCTTCGGTCGACACCGGCAGGCCGGCCGCCTTCCAGGCGCTGAAGCCGCCGTTGAGCACCTTGATCTTGGGGTAGCCCAGCCAGGTGAGCAGGTAGTAGCCCCGGCACGACTGGCCGTAGCCGCCGTTCATCGCGTCTTCGTAAAACACGGCCGTCTCGGCGCCCGAGAGGCCGGCCTTGCCCAGCGCGTCGGCAAAGGTGGCCTTGAGGGCCTGCAGGCCTTCGGGCGTGGAGGTGGCGAGAAACGTGAACACCTCGCGCAGGTTCACCGCGCCGGGAATGTGGCCGGCCGCAAAGGTGTCGGCGTCGCGGGTGTCGATGATCACCACCGGTTCGGCGGCTTGCATGGCGGCGAGTTGATCGGGTGCGATCAGGGTGGCTTCAATGCTCATGGGGACCTCTGAAAAAGGGCAAAGGCAGGATGGCCTGGGTGCTCTTTTGCAACGGTCGTGCCAGGGCGGCGCGCGGCTAAGTCAACGTGTTCAAGCCGTTGATTTATTTGGGTTTATGGGGATTTGGCGACCGAATGCGCCGGGTGCTGTCGCTGCTGAGAATCGCCACTGTGTTGACACACTGTCGACACAATGGAGGTGCTTTCGGTTGGGCGCCAGGATTTGCTGTTTGGGGTGCGGGAGGGCAATGCCGGGTTTTGACCCTGAGCAGACGTTCAGCTGTGTGACTGGTCAAGCATTTTCGGCCTATGATCTACGCAGGTGTCGAAGCAGCGCAGTCAGCAAGGTGTTTATGCCAACTCCTATAGAAGTGCATCATGATGTACTACGTAAATCATTCGACCAAATTATGAAATTCCGCGACTTTGCATAACAGCGGCGATGTGTTAATCCTTTGTATTGTCGTTTAACTCAAATTTCGCAAACAACCAAAGAGCACTGTTTCGCAGCTCGTTACGGTTACATCTTATAGCCAGTTTGCAAATATCTTTATGCCTGATAAACAACGCGCACCCAGAAATCGGACGCTCATCTGCTCAGCAGAGGAGATTGAAAGCTTGTCGAAAGAACTTGCCGTATTCGACCTCCCAGCAGCGCCAAGCGCTCTGGACGGTAAAGTAATCAATCAAGACCTTTTCGAGGTGGCGAAGTTTCTTCCTGAGGCATTTGCCGATCTCATAGTCCTCGACCCACCATACAACCTTTCCAAAAATTTCCATGGCCACGTCTTCAAGGGGAAAGAAAAGGATGAGTATGCTGAGTATTTCGGTGTGATCCTTGACGCCGTATTACCTGCCCTCAAACCGAATGGCACAGTTTACGTTTGCTCGGACTGGAGGACGTCAATGCACATTGCCCCAATTTTGGAAGATCGCCTTTGCGTCCGGAACCGGATCACCTGGGAGCGCGAAAAGGGTCGCGGGGCGAAGACCAATTGGAAGAACAATACCGAGGACATTTGGTTTTGCACAAAATCGAAAGGCGACGACTACATCTTTAATGTAGATGCCGTCAAGCTCAAACGGAAGGTAATTGCGCCTTACCGTGATGCCGAAGGAAGACCAAAAGATTGGGACGAAGATCAAGATGGCAACTACCGTCTCACACACCCATCGAACATCTGGACGGACATCACGATTCCATTTTGGTCGATGCCAGAGAACACGGATCATCCAACCCAAAAACCAGAAAAACTGATTGCTAAACTCGTGCTGGCGAGCACTAACGTGGGAAGCGTTGTTTTTGATCCTTTCCTCGGTAGCGGCACTACGGCGGTAGTCTGCAAAAAACTGTCGCGCCGGTTCGTGGGTGTAGAGCAAAACACCGAGTATTGCTGCTGGACGATGAAACGGCTCGCTCTCGCTGGTCTTGATCCCACTATCCAAGGTTACGCGGACGGAGTTTTTTGGGAGCGTAACTCGCTTGCCAATCAAAAGACGGAAGCAACTAAAGCAGCTCTAACAGCTTCACCAAAGGCTTCCGATTCCCTTTTGACAAAAGCAGATACGCCCGAAAAACCGGCTGAGGCCGCGAGGCGACGGGGGCGACCGCGCATGGTCCAGCCTGAGTCCACCGAAGAAACTCTGAATCTTTTCTAGATGAGCAAACTCCCTGCACTTCTCCAATTTGTAGCGACGCACCGTGGCATCAATGACAAAACCAAACTCACGAAGTTAATCGTGGAGAAGTTTGGCCTCACCCAAGATCGATCAGTCTATTACTGCAACGACTTCGCCATCCGGTTTTCGTCCGGTGCTGGCCCTAGCTTTTCAAACACGATTCTATCGTTGTCAAACTTGAAGAAGGTGGATCATATCCCCTTCCTCGTGTGCTTGGTCACTCCCACAGAAAACCACGTACTTGTCGCCAACTCGACCTTCTTGCGCAAGATCAGCCATTCAAGCCAACAACTCCGAGTAGATAATATCAGGGGTAGTTTCAATGGTTCCGATATCATTCGAGAGTTGGAAGGCATTTACAATGTGCCCGAGAACATCCAGAGGCTGTTCGATGTTCACCGAGAAATTGGTTTCGAGGACAATCTTCCACGCTTGGTGGAAGCGACAAACAACATTATCCCCACAGGACGCAAATTCATTGTCTCACCTGATGCTGAATTTCGCATCTTAGAAGCCCCGGAACGAGCGGCACGATTCGTCGCCTCGGCAGATGCGGTGGCGTTGAAACGAGAACTCGACGAGCGAGTCGAGCGATTCAAGAACGAAATCCTCGTCGCCTCAATGATCGAGAACGTGAACGTGCGAGGTCGTATTATCGAGTATCTTATTGCGGGCGAGGATGATGCCTTGCGTCAGCAGCTCATTACAACTTTGCAAAATCGGGAAACATCGAAAGGCATCCCGGCTTTCAAAACCAATAATACCCTCGGCGACTATCAACGAATCTTCGAAGAATACGTCACCGAGACTGACGTGAAGACCAAAATCATGGTGCTATCATCGAATCCAAAGGCCTACAACCTTGATAAAATATTGGAATTTCTGGCCACCGAAAAGACCGTATTCATGTTCTATTTCGTAGGTGTCGATCCGGCGAGGATCGCGAACACAGTACTGGTGTCCATGTTCCAGGCTGATTTGCTCGCGTCAACGATCTTGCTAAAGCACTGGAGTGGTCGGAACTCGCGAGGCGTATCGCAGTTTGAAGGCAGGACCATCGAATCTATTATCCGAAAGCCCCGGGCTGAGATTGACATAGACTATGCAAAGGGATTTTTACGTAATCTCATTGCGCTATAGCTTGATGGAATTGGAAATTCGGGTAAGGGCGGTACAGGTAAAGCACAGTACTCCTCACGGCCGATGTACTTCACACTTTTTTACGTTCATCAACTGTTGTTTGCTCTGGGCCGTGAGTGACATGCTCACCCCGACCGTCTTTGCAGATGAATCGGCACGCAATCCGTTCAGCCCGTCGTCTATCGGCAAACCAGGTCGTCAGCATCCAGCGCAGGCGGGCGCATCAGGTCTTCGTCGATGCCCATCACAGCGCTGGCCCGTTCGACGGCCCGCCACAGCAAGGGCGGCATCTTCAAAATCTCGTCGGGCGTGTCGGCCTGAGCGATCCAGCGGCTGATCTGTTGGTGCTCGTCGGGCGTCAGCAATGCCAGGTGCAGCATCTCGTCGATTGTTTTCATGGCGGCTTCGGATCGGTCTTGGGGGTCTTGGGGAATGGCACAGATGCTGTCACAGATCGCTGGCGCGGGCTTTCACTCCAGGCCTTCACCCCGGCCCTTCACCGCAAACCCGCCTTCCTCAGCCGGTAGCCAAACTGCCGCAGCGTGAGCCCCAGGCTTTGCGCCGCGCGCGACTGGTTGCCCTGGTGGCGGGTCAGCGCTTCTTGCAGGGTCTGCGCGTTGTGTGAGCCCGCGCTTTGGTAGTCGCGCACCAGCCCGGCGCCGGCGGGCTGGGCGGGCGCGATCGGGGCCGAGGCGGGCGCCGCGTCGGCCAGCGCCTCGGGCATGAAGCGCTCCAGCGCCGCGGCCGTCACCAGCGTGTGGTCGGCCAGCAGCACCAGGCGCTCGATCAAATTGCCCAGCTCGCGGATGTTGCCGGGCCAGTCGTGCGCTTCCAGCCGCGCCAGCGCGTCGGGCGCGAGGTTGACGTTGCGCTGGTGCGCCTGGTTGGCGCGGCTCACGAAATGCAGCGCCAGCGCGCGCACGTCTTCGCGCCGCTCGCGCAGGCTGGGCAGGCGGATCGGGATCACGTTGAGGCGGTAATACAGGTCCTGCCGGAAGCCGCCGGCCTGCACCTCGCGCGCCAGGTCGCGGTTGGTGGCCGCGACCAGCCGCACGTCGATGCGGATCTCGCGCGTGCCGCCCAGGCGCACCAGCGTGCCTTCCTGCAGGGTGCGCAGCAGCTTGCTCTGCATGGCCAGTGGCAGTTCGCCGATCTCGTCCAGGAAGATGGTGCCGCTGTTGGCCTGCTCGAACCAGCCCGCGCGCGCCGTGCTCGCGCCGGTGAAGGCACCGCGCTCGTAGCCGAACAGTTCCGATTCAAACAGCGTGTCCGGAATGGCCGAACAGTTGACCTTGATGAAAGGCTGGTCGCGCCGGCCGCTGGCCAGGTGCACCGCGCGGGCAAACAGCTCCTTGCCGGTGCCCGATTCGCCCAGCAGCAGCACCGTGGCCTGCGACTGCGAGACGCGCTCCAGCTCGCCCAGCGCCTGCAGCAGCGCGGGCGAGCGGCCGATCAGTCCGTAGCGCGCGCTGCCCACGTCGAGCGCGTGCTCCAGCGCTTCGTTGCGCGCGGCCAGTTGGCGCCGCTCTTCGGCCACCAGCTGCTCCAGCTGCAGCAGCTGGCCGGCCAGCGTGGCCAGGATGCGCAGCAGCGCCAGGTCGTCGTTCAGGTGGCGCTGGCGGCTGCGGATGCGGTGGCAGGCCAGCACGCCGACGGTGGCGCCGTTCACCTCGATCGGCAGCGCGATGAAGGCCACGGTCTGCGGCGGCATCTCGGTGCGAGTGACGGTGCGAAAGAGGAACAGCGGCTCGGCGTCCACATCCTGCACGATGGCCGGCAACCCGCTGGCCAGCACCCGCCCGGTGATGCCTTCGCCCCAGCGGAACACGCCGCGCGCCGCCTCAAGGGCGGTGAGGCCGTAGGCGTGGCGGACGGAGGCCGTGCGCTCCTGCCCCGGCACCGGTTCGTCGGCCAGCACCATGCGGCCCCGGTTCAGGCCCAGCAGCTCGCTCATGAGGTGCAGCATCTCGCGCAGCACGAAAGCCGGCGCCAGGCTGCGGCCCACCAGCTTCATCACCTCGCGCATGAGCAGCAGCTCCTGGGCGTGCCAGTCGGTGGCGGGGGTGTCGGGGTCGGTGCGGTGGGGGGGCATGCCCGGGGAGCTAGCAAACATCGCACCAGATGCGTGCGCTGGCGGTTGGCGGCTAAAATCATGGCCTCTCAAGGAGCGCTGCAGCGCCACCCCGACGCGCTTGTGTCGGGGCCGGTGTCAGGCTTGAGAGTCCGGGCTTTCATCGCCCTGCCGGCCAGACCGGCCCCAACGGCGCTCACCAGTTTCAGAACCCTTTCTGGTGAGCCCCATGTCCGACGTGATTTCTTCCGTACCCGTTCCCCCCATGCTGCTGTCCGGCCTGGAGCCGCTGCGCATCGGCGAAGGCAGCCTGTTCGTCAACGTGGGCGAGCGCACCAACGTCACCGGCTCCAAGGCCTTCGCCCGCATGATCCTGAACGGCGAGTACGAGCAGGCGCTGGCCGTGGCGCGCCAGCAGGTGGAAAACGGCGCGCAGGTGATCGACATCAACATGGACGAGGCCATGCTCGACAGCAAGGCCGCGATGGTGAAGTTCCTGAACCTGATCGCTGGCGAGCCCGACATCGCGCGCGTGCCGGTGATGGTGGACAGCTCGAAGTGGGAGGTGATCGAGGCCGGTCTGCGCTGCGTGCAGGGCAAGGGCGTCGTCAACTCGATCAGCATGAAAGAGGGCGTGGACGAGTTCAAGCGCCAGGCCGGGCTGGTCAAGCGCTACGGCGCCGCCGCGGTGGTGATGGCCTTCGACGAAAAGGGCCAGGCCGATACCTATCAACGCAAGATCGAGATCTGCGAGCGCGCCTACCGCATCCTGGTGGACGAGGTCGGCTTTCCGCCCGAAGACATCATCTTCGACCCCAACATTTTTGCGATTGCCACCGGCATCGAAGAGCACAACAACTACGCGGTCGATTTCATCAACGCCACGCGCTGGATCAAGCAACACCTGCCGGGTGCCAAGGTGAGCGGCGGCGTGTCCAACGTGTCGTTCAGCTTCCGCGGCAACGACCCGGTGCGCGAGGCCATCCACACCGTGTTCCTGTACCACGCCATCAAAGCCGGCATGGACATGGGCATCGTCAACGCCGGCATGGTGGGCGTGTACGACGAGCTGGAGCCCGAACTGCGCGAGCGGGTGGAAGACGTGGTCTTGAACCGCCGGCCCGACGCCGGCGAGCGGCTCGTTGAAGTGGCCGAAAACGCCAAGGGTGCGGCCAAGGACGACAGCAAGAAGAACGAGTGGCGCGCGCTGCCGATCCGCGAGCGCCTGAGCCACGCGCTGGTGCGCGGCATGAACGAGTTCATCAGCGAAGACACCGAGGAAATGTGGCGCGAGATCGAGCGCGACGGCGGCCGCCCGCTGAACGTGATCGAAGGCCCGCTGATGGACGGCATGAACGTGGTCGGCGACCTGTTCGGCCAGGGCAAGATGTTCCTGCCGCAGGTGGTGAAAAGCGCGCGCGTGATGAAGCAGGCCGTGGCCCACCTGCTGCCCTACATCGAAGCCGAAAAGCTGGCCCAGGCCGCCGCCGGCCAGGACGTGAAGACCAAGGGCAAGATCGTCATCGCCACCGTCAAGGGCGACGTGCACGACATCGGCAAGAACATCGTCACCGTCGTGCTCCAGTGCAACAACTTCGAGGTCGTGAACATGGGCGTGATGGTGCCCTGCCACGAGATCCTGGCCAAGGCCAGGGAAGAGGGCGCGGACATCGTGGGCCTCTCGGGCCTGATCACGCCCAGCCTCGAAGAGATGCAGTACGTGGCCAGCGAGATGGAGAAGGACGCGCACTTCCGCGAGAAGCAGATCCCGCTGCTGATCGGCGGCGCCACCTGCAGCCGCGTGCACACCGCCGTGAAGATCGCGCCGCACTACAGCGGCCCTGTGGTGTACGTGCCGGACGCGTCGCGCAGCGTGAGCGTGGCGCAGGGCCTGCTGAGCGACCAGGCTGCGACCTACATCGCCGAGCTCAACGCCGACTACAACAAGGTGCGCACACAACACGCCAACAAGAAGCAGGTCACGCTGTGGCCGCTGGACAAGGCGCGCGCCAACAAGACACCGATCGACTGGGCCAGCTTCAAACCCACCCAACCCAAGTTCATCGGCAAGCGCCAGTTCAAGAACTTCGACCTCGCCGAGATCGCGAAATACATCGACTGGGCGCCGTTCTTCCAGACCTGGGATTTGGCCGGCCCGTACCCCGCCATCCTGCAAGATGAAGTGGTGGGCGAGCAGGCGCGCAAGGTGTTTGCCGACGCGCAGGCCATGCTGAAGAAGATCATCGAAGGCCGCTGGCTCAGCGCCAACGGCGTGATCGGCCTCTACCCGGCCAACACGGTGAACGACGACGACATCCAGCTCTACACCGACGAAACCCGCAGCCAGGTCGCGCTCACCTGGCACGGCCTGCGCCAGCAGACCGAGAAGCAGGACGTGGACGGCGTCATGCGCCCGAGCCGCTGCCTGGCCGACTTCGTGGCGCCCAAGGGCGTGGCCGACGACTACGTGGGCCTGTTCGCCGTCACCGCCGGCCTGGGCGCCGAGAAGAAAGAGCAGCAGTTCCTCGATGCGCACGACGACTACAACGCCATCCTGTTCAAGGCGCTGGCCGACCGCCTGGCCGAGTCCTTCGCCGAGTGCCTGCACCACCGCGTGCGCACCGACCTCTGGGGCTACGCGGCCGATGAAGCGCTCGGTAGCGAAGACCTGATCAAGGAGAAGTACCAGGGCATCCGCCCCGCGCCCGGCTACCCGGCCTGCCCGGACCACTCGGTCAAGCGCGCGATGTTCGCGCTGCTGCAGGCCGACGAGATCGGCATGGCCCTGACCGAAAGCCTCGCCATGACGCCCGCCGCCAGCGTCAGCGGCTTCTACCTGAGCCACCCCGACAGCACCTACTTCAACGTCGGCAAGCTGGGCGATGACCAGGTGCAGGACCTGGCGCAGCGCAGCGGCGTGGCCGAGGGTGAGCTCAAGCGCTGGCTCGGCACCAACCTCTGAGCACCCCGACCGGACGTCCGTTCCGGGCGCCGACCAACCGCCCGCGCCAGTGATTCACCCGCTGGCACGCCGGCGGTTGTGCACCTGTCGCACGCCGTGCTAGAAAGCGCCCTGAGCTTCAGCGGGTGGATGAACCATGGTGGTGTGTCAGGCGTGCGGTGCGGAGAACCGGGACAGGGCAAGGTTTTGCCGGGGATGCACTGCGCCCCTGGCACCGGTTGCCGTGCCCCATGCGGCTCACACGCGCCCCCTGCCATCGAAGCCCGTCTGCCCGGCCTGTCAGACGAACAACCCGGCCACCGCCCGGTTTTGTCAGGCTTGCGGTGTGCCCCTCTTGCCCGCTTCTGCGTCGCACCGTTCGATGCCGGCGTTGCCGGCCGCGGGTGCCGCGAAACGGAAGGTGGTGCTCTGGGGGCTGGTGCTGGTGCTCGCGGGCGTCGGCACCTGGTGGAAGCTGAGCCACACCAGCGGGTCGGCATCGCGGGCCGCCACGCCCGAGGCCACCGCACCGGCGCCAGCGAAAGGACCTGCGGCGCTGGCCCCGGCGCAGACCCAGGCAGCCCCCGGAGGGTTCGTCACGGTGGACCTCGCCGACACCTTACCGGCGCCCGGCGACGCGGCGCACCTCTCGGAGGCCGAGCGCCTGCGGCTGTCGCTGGAACGCCTGGAGCGCGAGGACCGGGCACACACCGCAGCGCTGGAGCAACAGCGCGCGGCCGCGGCGGCGGAGCAGCACCGGCGCGCCGAGCTGGCCAGGCGCCGCGCCGAAGCCACAGCGGCGGCCACGGCAGCGGCTTCTGCCGCCCCGGCGGCACCCACAGCGGCATCGCCGCCACAGCCCTCGGCGGCGACGCCAGCGGTGGCAACAACCGGAGCCGCCGCGCCGCCCGCGGCGCCGGCCGCCACGGTGGAACTCGCCTGCGCCAGCAGCAGCAACTTTTTCACCCGGGACCTGTGTCGCCTGCGCGAGTGCGGCAAAGCGTCGTTTGCCCGTGACCCGACCTGCGTCAGGTTCCGTGAGATGGAAGAGGACCGCCGAAGCGCGTCGGCACAGTGAACATCTGGGCCACCAGCCGGTGCTCGCCGCCGGGTGGCAGCGTCACCACCTCGTCCGCCGCGTTGGCGGTTTCCACGCAGACAAAGCGCCGGTAGTCGCCGTCCGCCAGGTCGGCCATGCCGGCCGCCAGCGCCGCCCCCGGGTTCCACACCACGGCGGTGCGGCTGCCCTCGGCGCTGATGCGCAGCGTATGGCCTGAAGCGCCATCCACGATGTCCAGTTCGGCGGGTGCCCCGGTGTAGATGCGGTCCACTTCGCCCGCGAAGCGCACCGCGCCTTGCTGCTGTGTGATCGCGCCGTGGGCGCCGGCGGCCTTGTCCAGGTAGCGGCAGCCGTCGAGCCCGTTCACGGTGGTTTGCGCCACATCGCTCACGGCGAGGTAGGTGTGCAGCGCCTGCGTGATGGCGAAGGGTGCCCCGCCCGTGTTGCGCGTGCTCAGCGATAGCCGCAGCGCGGCGCCCACCGTGATCTCCAGTGTCAGCTCAAAGGCGTGGGGCCAGACGGCGCGTGTGTCGGGTGTGTCCGTCAGCGCCAGGGTGAGGCGGGTGGCGCCATCCGGCAGGGTCGCCGTGCTGGCCACCGACCACAGGCGCGTGCGCGCCAGGCCGTGGTTGGGCCGACCCAGCGCTTGCGGGTCGGCGCCGAACCAGGGCCAGCACACCGGCACGCCGCCCCGGATCGCCTTGCCGGTCTGGTACGTGGCCTGTGGGCTCACGAACAGCAGGTCGCTGACGGCACCGCGCTGCCGGAACCGCAACACCTGGCCGCCATAGACCGACACCTGCGCCTCGGCGTGCCCGTTGTGGATCTGCACGAAAGGCAGGCCACCAGGCCCTGCGGCAAACCGCAGCTGGCCGGGCAGCCCGTGGCGGGCGTTCAGGGTGTCGAGAAGGGCGGTGTCGGGTGCGTCCATGGCCCCGACTGTAGCGGGCGGGGCCGGTGCCGCCTCAGGTGCGGCGGCCCGTGGGGCGGACGGCGGCCTTCCAATAACCGAACTCGTCCTCGTGCACGTCAATGTCCAGCTCTTGCGTCCGGGCCAGCATGCGCTCCTGGGCATCGGCCACCGCCCGGTTGTAGACGCAGGGGCCAATCTCTTTCAGGAAGAAGTTCAGCAAGCCACCCGCGGCCACGTTGCCGATGGGCTCGTCCATGTGTTCGCGGAAATAGCGTTCGATGGAGCTGATCGCCTGCTGGCGGGCTTCTTTGGAGAGTTCGATGGTCATGGTGGGTGGCCTTGTGCTGGCATGGGTGCTGGGCGTGTCGAGCGGATGTTTCGGCGAGGTCGGGGGGCGGAAGTCGAACACGTTGTCCTGCCAGAGGGCGTGAACATCGAAGGCAATGTCTCTGCGGGGGGTGGCGGTGCGGTCGACCTGCGCTTCGCTGACACCGGTCCCGCGAGCTGTCGGCGCTCAGCCCAGGCGCGCCATCAACAACAGCCCGGCACCGGCGAAGAGCGCGATCCACAGGGTCTCGGTGACCAGCATGGCCACGGGCATCCAGCCAAGCCGGAACAGGTCCTCGAAACTGGTCTTCACCCCGGCCGCGGCAATCGCCACCACCAGCAGCCAGCGTGAAGCCTGGCTGGCCGTGCTGGAAACCGCCGCAGGTACCAGACCCGAAGTGGCGAGCAGCATGCACACGATGAACGCCAGCAGAAAACCCGGTACCAGCGGTACCGACAGGTCTTCGGACGCCTTGTCGACGGCACCGGCGGCGCTGGCGGGCGGGCGCATCGCCATGGCCACGAGCAGCACCACGGGCATCAGCAGCATCACGCGGAACACCTTGATCACGGTGGCACTGTCGGCTGCGGCCGTGTCGCCCGCATTCGACAGCATCATGCCGGCGGCCACCACCTGGGCCACGTCATGGATGGTGGCGCCGAAGAACACGCCGGCTTGTGCGGGTGTCAGGCCCATCAGGGAGGAAGCCAGGGGGTACAGCACCATGGCAAGGGTGGACAACAGCGTCACGCCGACCACGGCCAGCAGCGTGAAGCGCTCGTTCTCGCGGGTCTGGGGCAGCACGGAGGAGACGGCCAGCGCGGCGGAGGCGCCGCAGATGCCCACGGCGCAGCCTGAGACCAGACCCTCGGCCACCGGGCGGCGCAGCAGGTGGGCCAGCAACAGGCCCAGGGCGATGGTGGAGACCACACCCAGGGCGGTGAGTGCGCCGGTGCCCCAGCCCAGGGCGGAGATCTGGGTGAACGTGATGCGCAGGCCCAGCAGGGCGACGCCGGCGCGCAACAGGGTGCGCCCGCAGAAATCGATGCCAGGCCGGATTTTGGGGTCGCGCGAGAGGAAGTGAAAGGCCAGGCCGATGAGCAGGGCATAGAGCAGCTGAGGGCCACCGTAGTGCTCGGCCACGAAGGTGGCCGACAGCGCCACCACGGCGCACAGCAGCAGGCCCGGGGCGAGGCGCCGGGCACGGTTCCAGGGGGCGCGCCACATGCTCAGGTGTTCCAGAGCTGCTGGTTGGCCAGGGGGTTGGCCCCCAGGCCCACGGAAATGCACTGTGCCGCCGCCACCACCGGGCCTGCGAGGGCCTTGAACATGGACGGCTTGATGCGCGCGATGGGGCCCGAGATGCCGACGGCGGCGATCACATGGCCCTGGATGTCGCGGATCGGTGCGCCAATTCCGCCCACGCTCTCGCGCCACTCGCCGCGGTTGACGGCGTAGCCCTGCTTGCGCACCCGATCCATCTCGCGCAGGAAGGCCGCTTCTTCAACGATGGTGCGGGGCGTGTAGCGCTCGATGCCGCTCGCCAGATCGGCCAAGCGCGCCGCGCCCAGCCAGGCGAGCAGGGCCTTGCCCGTGGCCACGCAATGCGCTGGCGCGCGGCCGCCGATCTGGCTGTAGGCGCGCACCGGTTCGTGGCTCTCGATCTTGTGCACGTACACGACTTCGGCGCCATCCAGCACCGACAGGTGGACGGTCTCACGCGTCTGCTCCAGCAGGGCCTCCATGTACGGCTGAGCAATCCGCCGCAGGTCCAGCCCCTCCAGCACCGAGCTGCCCAGTTCCCACAGCCGCACCGACGCGGCGTAACCCCGGGTGGCCGGGTCGTGCTGTACGTATTTCAGCTCGACCAGCCCCTGCAGCAGGCGGTGCGCATGGCTCTTGGCGATGCCCAGCTGTGCTGCCAGCTCCGTGACGCCCAGGGGCCTTTGCGCGCGGGCCACGACCTCCAGCAGTGCCAGGCCCTTGATCAGCGTGTTGTTCATGGCCCCACCCTCCCGGTGGCAGATCCGGTGGTTCGTTCAGATGTTCGGTGCATATGCAAATTCTATGAAGTTCTACAAAACGGAACATTTGTCCCTTATTTGGGAACGCCGTAAATTTTCGGCATGAATCCTCCAATCTCAATCCGGATGCGCCAACCCGATGTGGCGCGCAGGCAGGTGTCCCGATGACCGGTGCACTCCCACTTCTGCAAGGTGTCCAGGTGGTCGAGTTCTGCCAGGTTGCCGCGGGGCCCTTCTGCGGCATGTTGCTGGCCGACTTCGGCGCCTCGGTCACCAAGGTCGAGCCGCCCGAGGGCGATGCCATGCGCCAGTGGCCACCGCTGACCCAGGGCTACAGCGAGAACTTCGCCTCCATCAACCGGGGGAAGAAATCGGTGGTGCTGGACCTGAAGAATCCCGTGGACCGCGACCTGGCGCGCGACCTGGTGCTGCGGTCCGACGTGCTGGTCGAGAACACGCGCCCCGGCGTGATGCGGCGCCTGGGGCTGGACTGGGACTGGTTTGCTTCGCGCAAGCCGTCACTGATCTACTGCTCGATCTCGGCCTACGGGCAGGACGGCCCGCGCGGAGCCGAAGGCGGGTTCGACCTGACCATCCAGGCCGGTGCCGGCGTCATGAGCGTCACGGGCGAGCCCGACGGCGCACCGGTCAAGGCTGGCGTGCCGATCGCCGACTTTGCTTCCGGGCTGTATGCGGCCTATGCGATCAGCGCCATGCTCAGCCGGGTGCGCGCCGGTGGTCCGGGCGGCTGGATCGACGTGCCGATGGTCGGCGCGACCATCGCCATCTCGGCGTTGCAGACCAGCGAGTATTTCGGCACCGGCCAGAACCCCCGCAAGCTGGGGTCGGCCCATCCGCGCAACGCGCCTTACCAGGCCTACCAGGCCAGCGACGGCTGGTTCGCGATCGCCGCGGGCAACAACAAGCTGTGGCGTTCGGTGTGCGATGTCGTCGGCACGGCCGAACTGCTCGACGACCCGCGCTTCACCACCCCCACGCTGCGCGCCGCCAACCAGGCGGCCCTGAAGGCGCTGCTCGACGGTCCCTTCGCGGCGCGGCCCGTGGCCCACTGGCTCGAACACTTCGCCGCGGCCGGCGTGCCCAGCGCGCCGATCAACGGTTATGCCGAGGCCCTGGCCGATCCGCAGACCGTGCACCTGCAGCTGGTGCGCGACATGACGCTGCCCAATGGCCGCGCCACGCGTACCGTGGGTTCGCCGATCCGCATCAACGGCGAACCCATCCCGCACGAAACCCGTCCGCCCGCCCTGGGCGAAGACACCGAGGCCCTCAAGGCCTTGCTCCGGAAAGACTGAGCCATGACGAACCCGACGAACCCGACGGACACCGAGACCGACACCATCCGCCCGCTGCGCGAGTTCGTGGCTGGCATGACCGCGCTGGTCGGGCAGGACCTGCCCGAGGGCGCGCTGCTGCCGCAGGTCCGAACGCTGATGGCCCAACTGATCGCCAGTGACCGCTGGCTGCCCGAGGCCTTTGCCCAGCCCGGCCAGGGCACCTACGCCCAGCACCTGCTGCATTGCGATCCGCTGGAGCGTTTCTCCGTGGTGAGCTTTGTCTGGGGGCCGGGGCAGCGCACGCCGGTCCACAACCACACCGTCTGGGGCGTGGTCGGCGTGCTGCGCGGGCAGGAGACCTGCGACGAGTTCGAGCCCACGGCCGACGGCGTGCGCTCCACGGGCCTGACCCACGCGCTGAAGGCCGGGGCCATCGAGGCCGTCTCGCCCACGGTGGGCGACTGGCACCGCGTGGGCAATGCGCTGGAGGGCCAGTCCTCGATCAGCATCCACGTCTATGGCGGCAACATTGGCGCGATCCACCGCAGCCTGCTCGACGCCGATGGCGTGGAACGGCCTTTCGTCTCGGGCTACTCGTCCACCGTGGTGCCCAACCTGTGGGACCGTTCGGCCGAAGCCCGCAAGGCGGTGTCCTGATGCTGCGGCACGAACGGCATGACCGCACGGCGGTGCTGACGCTGGACCGTCCCGCGCGAGGCAACGCGCTGTCGGTCGAGCTGGTGGACGCGTTGCTGGAACAGGTGCTGCAACTCAGCAGCGACCCCGGCGTCGACAGCCTGGTGTTCCAGGCCAGCGGCGCGCATTTCTGCACCGGCTTCGATCTCTCCGACCTGGCCACCAGCAGCGAGGCCGACCTGCTGCAGCGCTTCGTGCGGGTGGAGCAACTGCTGCAGGCCGTCTGGCAGGCGCCCATCCGCACCATCGCGCTGGCGCAGGGTCGCACTTGGGGCGCGGGCGCCGACCTGTTTGCCGCCTGCGAGCTGCGCCTGGCCACGCCAGGAGCCAGCTTCCGTTTTCCCGGCGCGCGCTTCGGCATCGTGCTGGGCACGCGGCGGCTGGCCGAGCGAGTCGGTGGCGACGCCGCGCGCCGCTGGGTGCTCGACAGCGCCCACGTCGATGCCGGGGCCGCCTGCGCGGCGGGGCTGGCCACGGACCTCGTGGAGGCGGAGCACCTCGCCGAGGCATGGCGCGAGCACCTGCCCGGACCCATCGACCGCACCACCGCCGGCGCCATCCGGCGACTCACCCGGGCCGATGCCGCCGGGCGTGACATGGACGAACTGGTGGCCTCCGCTGCGCGGCCCGGACTGAAACAACGCATGACCGATTACTTGGCCGCACTGCGCGCCTGAAAGCCCGACCCATGAACAACGCCAAAGCCTTCTCCAACGTCCGCATCCTGGACTTCACCCACTACCTGGCCGGCCCCTTTGGCACGTTCCAGCTCGCGCTGCAGGGCGCCGATGTGATCAAGATCGAGCCGCAGGGCGGGGACGGCATGCGCCTGTCACCGGTGTCCAAGACCTGGTCGGATCGCGGTCTGTCACCCGGCTGGATGGCCGTCAATGCCAACAAGCGCAGCATGGTGCTGGACCTGTCCAAGCCCGAGGCCGTGGAGATCATCCACAAACTGGCGGCCGAGGCCGACGTGGTCTGCGAGAACTTCCGCCCCGGCGTGCTGGAGCGCCTGGGCATGGGCTACCAGCAGCTCAGCGCACTCAACCCGCGCCTGATCTACTGCGCCATCTCCGGCTTCGGCAGCACCGGGCCCGAGCGGGGCACGGCCAGCTTCGACGGCAAGATCCAGGCCATGTCCGGGCTGATGTCGCTTACGGGAGACCCCGAGGGCGGTCCCATGCGCGCTGGCTTTGCCGCCGCCGACGTGACGGCCGGCATGATGGCCGCGTTCGCCGTGGCCACGGCGCTCTACCAGCGCACGCACACCGGCGAAGGGCAGTTCGTTGACGTGTCCATGCTGGACTCGATGCTGAACTTTCTCAGCCTGCCTGTGGCCGAGTACACGGTGGATGGTTTCCGGCACACCCAGTTCGGCAACCGCTCGGTGAGCCGCAAGCCTACCGCGGACCGCTTCCGCTGCGGCGATGGCTTCATCGTGCTAGCGGTGCTGACCGACAAGCAGTTCAACAAGATGCTGGAAGCCCTGGGGCGTGCCGACCTGCTGGACGACGCGCGCTTTGCCGACTGGTTCACCCGTACCGAGAACGCCCAGGTGTTGCGCGAGATCATCGAAAGCGCGATGGATGGCGGCGACCCCAAGGTCTGGGAACAACGCCTGACCGCCGCCGACGTGCCCTGCGCCACCGTGTACACCCTGCCGGAGATCCTGGCGCATCCGCAGGTGGTGCATCGCGGCCTGCTGCGCGAGACCGCAACCCCCCACGGCCCGGTGCAACTGGTCGGGCCCGCCTTCACCCTGGCGCATGGCAGCGGCGGCATCGACCGGCCGGCCGTGCTGCCGGGCGCCAACACCGACGAGATCCTGTCCGAACTCGGTTACCCCGAGGCCGAGGTGGCCCGCCTGCACCAGGTCGGCGTCGTCTGAACCTTCACCCTTCCACTGCCCATTCACGACGCAAGGAATCCTTCATGGAAAAAGTCTCCGTCACCGATTTCCCCGACGGCACCACGCTGATCGCCATCAACCGCCCGGAAAAGCGCAACGCCATCTGCGCCACCACGGCCATCGAACTGCAACAGGCCTTCGCCGCCTTTGACGCCACCGACAGCCAGCGTGTGGCCGTCGTCACGGGCACCGGTGACGCTGCTTTTTCCGGTGGCGCTGACCTCACCAACATTCCCGAGCTCTGGCGCTGCATTCCCACGGTGGGCATCACCACTGAAAAGCCCGTGATTGCCGCCGTGGGCGGGCACTGCGTCGGCGGGGCCCTGGTGCTGGTGATGATGTGCGACCTGCTGGTCGCCGCCGACAACGCGAAGTTCTCCTACCCCGAGGCGGCCGTGGGGTTCACCGGCGGGATGATCGCCGGTCTGGCCGCGCGCATCCCGCACAAGGTGGCCATGGAGATGATCCTGCTGTGCAAGACGCTGGACGCACAGCGTGCCTACCACGTGGGCCTGGCTAACGAAATCGTTCCCACCGGGCAGCAGGTGGAGCGTGCGCTGGCCATGGCGCGCGAGATTGCCACCTTCTCGCCCCTGGTGCTCAGGACGCTCAAGCGTTTTGTGAACGAGGGCGTGTTGCCGCAGGGCCCGTCCGAGCGCATGGCCCGGGCCAACCGCGACCTCGCCATCGTGCGCGACAGCGCCGACGCCGAGGAATCGCTGCGGGCCTTCAAGGAAAAGCGCCGCCCCAGTTTCCAGGGCCGATGAACCTCCACCTGAAAGAAAGAACCCGCACCATGACCCTTTCCATTTCACGCCGCCACGCCACCGCCCTGCTGCTGGCCCTGCCCGCAACACGCCTGGCCTTCGCGCAGGACAACTGGCCCAGCCGGCCGATCAAGCTGGTGGTGCCTTACCCACCGGGCGGCAACAGCGACAACCTTGGCCGCATCGTGGCCGAGCGGATCGCTGCCCAGCTCAACGCCACCATCATCGTGGACAACAAACCCGGCGGCACGACCCAGATCGGCACCGAACTGGTGGCACGCGCCGCCCCTGATGGCTACACGCTGCTACTCGGCGCGATCACGGCCTTCACCGTGCTGCCGCACCTGCGCAAGAAGTTGCCTTTTGATCCTAAGCGCAGCTTCGAACCGCTGGGCGCGATTGCCGACTACGTGGCGGTGGCGGCTGCGCGAAAGGACCTGGGCGTGGCCACGCTGGCGGATCTGGTCCGCGTCGCCAAGGCCAACCCGGGCAAGCTGACGTATGGATCGGCCGGCCTTTCGTCCTTCGGGCATATCGCTGGTGAAATCATCAAGCGCGATGCCGGCATCGACATGCTGCACGTTCCCTTCAAGGGCTCAGCCGACGCGGCGGCGGCGCTGACGGGCGGGCAGATCGACTTCCTGATCGACGGCACCACCGTGCAACTGGCCAAGGGCGCGCGGGCCGTGGCGCTGTTTGCTTTCTCCGACAAGCGCCATCCCGAGCTGCCCAACGTGCCCAGCCTGCCCGAGACCGGGCTGCAGGTGAAGCGGCCCACCGGCGCGTCGTGGGGGCTGTTTGCCCCCGCCGGCACACCCAAGGCCATTGCCGACAAGCTGGCAAAGGCGCTGGAGCGCGCCCTGGCCGAGCCGGACACGCAGGCACGCATGCAGCGCATCAGCGCCATGCCCGCCTGGGGCTCGCCGGCCGAACTGATGCGCGGGGTAGACAACGACTTCCGCTTCTACGGCGAACTGCTGCCCGCCATCGGCCTGAATGCCGAGGACTGAGAGGCCGAAAGCCTGGCACCGACGTTATCGAACCAAAGAAAGATCCCGAACCATGAAACTGCTGCAAGTCACTTCCCGCTTCACCCGTCTGGGCATGCTGACGGCCGTGGGTCTGACGGCCGCGCTGGCCGCCGCCGGAGCCCAGGCTCAGGCTCAGGCCGCCTGGCCAGCCCAGCCCATCAAGGTCATCGTGCCGTACCCGGCCGGTGGCAACGCCGATGCCATCGCACGGCTTATCAGCAGCAAGGTCGCGGCAAGCCTGGGCCAGAGCCTGGTGATCGAGAACAAGGCCGGCGCCGGTGGCACGATCGGCGCCCAACAGGCCGCACGAAGTCCCGGCGATGGCTATACCTTCCTGATGACGCCCAATGCCGTGGTCAACCTGACCCCCCTGTTGCGCAAGGTGCCCTATGACCCCCTGGAGGACCTGCTGCCGGTCGCCATGATGTCCAGCAGCTACGGTCTGGTGGCCGCACGCAAGGATCTACCGGCCAACACCATGGCCGAATTCATTGCGTTGGCGAAGAAGGACCCCGGCAAGCTGAACTTCGGCTCGGTCGGGGCGGGCACGGCCACGCACATCAACGGCGAGATCGTGCACCTCAAGACCGGCATCCAGCTCACCCATGTGCCGTACAAAGGATCTGCCGAGTCGCTGGCCGACCTGCTGGGCGGGCGCATCGACGTGATCTACGACCCGGTGGCGCTGGCCCAGATCAAGTCGGGCAACCTCAAGGCGCTGGCCGTGACCAGCCCCGAGCGCCACCCCGAGCTGCCGGCCGTTCCCACGCTGCGCGAGCAGAAACTGGACATACCCGGAGGCACCTGGTTCGGCGTTTTTGCCCCGCGTGGCACGCCGCCGGCGATCATTGCCCGCATGGACGCCGAAGTCGGCAAGGCGGTCAATGCACCGGACGCCCGTGCCCTGATGGCCCAGTTCAGCCAGTACCCGGATTACAAGGGAGCCGAAGCCTTTGGGCGCGGCATCCGTGAGGAAACGTCATTCTTCAAGAACCTGATCGCACAGACCGGGCTCAAGATCGAGTGAGTCGCTGTCGGTCTCAGCGAAGCCGCGGCGCCTTCGGGCGCCGTTTTGCATGGTGCGCCAGCCTCAGCACTGTGGCTGAAGTGGTGCCACCTGCTTCAGGGTGAAACCCAGAAGGTGCTGACGCATTCCACGATGCCGGTGCTGACAGATCGCTGACCGGTGGCCTGCCGCTGTCGCGCCTTGGAGGCAGGCCGGCCTCGGTGTGCAAGCAGGCTCCACCCCCACTTCACAGGAGCGCCCCATGGCCACCTACAAGGTCGGATACTTCTCGGCAGCCTTGCATCGAAGTCGATCAACCGCCTGCTCGCCAATGCGCTGGTGAAGGTCGCTCCGCCCGAGCTGGTGCTGAGCGAGATTGCGATCAAGGATCTGCCGCTCTACAGATCGGACTACGACGCCGACTGCCCGCCGGTGGCACGCGCCTTCAAACAGGCGATTGCCGAAGTCGTCCAGTTCAAGCCCGGTCTCATCACGGCCGATGGCGAGGTTACCGACGAGGGCACGAAGCAGTTCCTGCAGAACGACATGACCGACCTGCACGCCTTCATCGTGGGCGTGCTGACGGTGCTGCCGCGCAGTGCCTGACGCGTGTGAAGGGAGGGCGCCTCCGGCTCCACGGCGCCACTGATGTCGCCAGTCGGCCAGCCGGCCACCGGCGGCTCAGCTTCCCTGCCGCAGGGCCCGCCGGTATTGCACCGCCTCGGCGACATGCCCCACACCCACCGTGTCCGCCTCGGCGAGGTCGGCGATGGTGCGCGCCACGCGCAACGCGCGGTGGGTGCTGCGCGCGCTCCAGCCCAGGCGGGCAGCGGCGGTGTTGAGGAACTTGAGGGCCGCGGCATCGGCCAGGATGTGCTGGTCCAATGCCTGGCCGGCCAGCGCCTGGTTGGTGCAACCCTGCCGGACCTGGGCGCGCTCGCGCGCAGCCACCACACGCTCGCGCACCGCATCGCTCGGTTCACCGGCCACGCCGTGCAGGAGATCGTTCGGCGGCAGGGCGGGCACCTCGACGTGCAGATCGATGCGGTCCAGCAACGGGCCGCTGAGCTTGCCCTGGTAGCGCGCGATCTGGTCGGGCGTGTCGCGGCAGGCGCGGGTGGGATGGCCCAGAAAGCCGCAGGGACACGGGTTCATGGCGGCGACCAGCTGGAAGCGCGCCGGAAACTCGCTCTGCATGGCCGCGCGCGAGATGCGGATGTGGCCGCTTTCCAGCGGTTCGCGCAGCGCCTCCAGGGCGGCCCGGGGGTATTCGGGCAGTTCATCGAGGAAGAGCACACCGTGGTGCGCGAGCGAGATTTCGCCCGGCCGCGGTGGCGAGCCCCCGCCCACCAGCGCCACGGCGCTCGCGGTGTGGTGCGGTGCGCAGGTGGGGCGCTGCCCCCAGTGGTCCAGCCGAAAGCGCCCGGCTAGCGAGGCCACCGCGGCGGATTCGAGCGCTTCCGACGCGCTCATCGGCGGCAGCAGGCCGGCGAAGCGCTGGGCCAGCATGCTCTTGCCCGAGCCGGGCGGCCCGACCATCAGGACGCTGTGTCCGCCGGCCGCCGCGATCTCCAGCGCGCGTTTGGCCGCGGCCTGGCCCTTCACTTCGGCGAGATCGGCGTAGGCCACGGTCTGACCGATCTGCGTCGCGGCCAGGCGCACCCAGCCGCCGTCGTCGGGGGGTGCCTCGCCGCCCGCTGCGCTTTCGGGCAGGAACTGCGCCACCACGTCCAGCAGGTGGCGGGCGCGGTACACCTTTGCCTGCGGCACCAGCGCGGCTTCTTCGGCGCTGCCGGGCGGCAGCACCAGCCGGGAGGGTGCTGCGGTGGCGGCGTTGGCGTCGCGGTGCAGCGCCAGGCTCATCGCCAGGGCGCCGCGCACCGGGCGCAGTTCGCCGCCCAGCGAGAGTTCGCCCGCGAATTCCCAGCCCGCCAGCCGGGCGGCGTTGATCTGCCCGTTGGCGGCGAGGATGCCGAGCGCGATCGGCAGGTCGAAGCGGCCCGAGTCCTTGGGCAGATCGGCCGGGGCGAGGTTGACGGTGATGCGCTTGTTGCTGGGGAATTCGAGCCCAGCGTTGGCGATGGCCGAACGCACACGTTCGCGCGCTTCTTTCACTTCCGTGTCGGCCAGACCCACCAGCGTGAAACTGGGCAGGCCGTTGGCGAGGTGGACTTCCACCTGCACCGGACGCGCTTCCAGGCCCAGCAGCGCACGGCTGTGCACCAATGACAGACTCATCTGAATTTCCTCCCTGTTTCGGTGCACGGCAGTCCTGAAGCGCCTCTCCGGGCGTTGGAACTTCGATGCACAAATTTGGTGCCTGGGTTCGGTGGTGACAGCCACCCCAGTCGGCACGAGCGCGCCCATCATGGCACAGGCCGCCGATCCGCCGGCCACCACGCTGGCGTTGCGCGGTGTTTTCACGACAGCGCGGGTCGCCTCGGCCCGATCCGATCGGAACGCGGTTGGCACGGTCCGTGCTTGGGGGTGTAAGCGATTGAATCAAGACCATGGCGCTGCCATGAAACAGTCCGCATCCAAAGTGGTGTCAGCCCTCGTGGCCAGCACTGCCCGTGTCAGCCCCGGTGCATGCCTCACGGCGTGAGCACCACGTACTAGAAGAGGAATCACAGCATGAAAATGGTTTCAGCCATCATCAAGCCGTTCAAGCTGGACGAAGTGCGCGAAGCGCTTTCCAGCATGGGCGTGCAAGGCATCACCGTCACCGAAGTCAAGGGCTTCGGCCGCCAGAAGGGCCACACCGAGCTGTACCGCGGCGCGGAGTACGTGGTCGACTTTCTGCCCAAAGTGAAGATCGAAGCCGCCGTGGACGACGGCCTCGTGGACCGCGTGATCGAAGCCATCGAAGGCGCCGCACGCACCGGCAAGATCGGCGACGGCAAGATTTTCGTCACCGACCTCGAACAGGTGGTTCGCATCCGCACCGGTGAAACCGGCAAAGAAGCGCTCTGATCAACGCCCTGCACAAGAAAGATCATCAACATGAAAAAACTACTTGCAACCCTGTTGTTGGGCGTTGGACTGGCTTTTGGTGGCCTGAACGCCGTGGCCCAGACCACGACCGAAGCGCCGGCCGCTGTCGCAGCACCGGCTGCCGATGCGGCACCCGCGGCCGATGCGCCGGCCGCAGCACCCGCTGCCGAGGCACCGGCTGTTGAAGCCCCTGCTGCTGCTGAAGCGGCACCCGCTGAAGAGGCCGTCAAGGAAACCGTCGACAAGGGCGACGTGACCTGGATGATGATCTCCACCATCCTCGTGCTGCTGATGGTCGTGCCCGGCCTGGCCCTGTTCTACGGCGGCCTGGTGCGCAGCAAGAACATGCTGTCGGTGCTGATGCAGGTGATGGTCGTCTTCTCGCTGATCGCCGTGCTGTGGGCCGTCTACGGTTACAGCCTGGCGTTCGGTGGTGAGGGCCTGATTTTCGGCAACCTCGACAAGGTGTTCCTGAAGGGCATCACGCCCGACTCGCTCGCCGCCACGTTCACCGCTGGCGTGATGATCCCCGAGTACATCTTCATCGCCTTCCAGTGCACATTCGCCGGCATCACCTGCGCGCTGATCGTGGGATCGTTCGCCGAGCGCATCAAGTTCGGCGCCGTGCTGCTGTTCTGCGCCATCTGGTTCACGTTCAGCTACATCCCGATCGCCCACATGGTCTGGGGTACCGGTGGCTACCTGTTCGACAAGGGCGCGCTGGACTTCGCCGGCGGCACCGTGGTGCACATCAACGCCGCCATGGCCGGTCTGGTCGGTGCCTACGTGCTGGGCAAGCGCATCGGCTACGGCAAGGAATCGATGGCGCCTCACAGCCTGACGCTGACCATGGTCGGTGCCTCGCTGCTGTGGGTGGGCTGGTTCGGCTTCAACGCCGGCTCCAACCTGGAAGCCAACGGCGGCACCACGCTCGCCTTCATCAACACCCTGTTCGCCACCGCCGCCGCCGTGCTGGCCTGGTGTGTGGGTGAGACGCTGGGCAAGGGCAAGGCCTCCATGCTGGGCGCCGCGTCCGGTGCGGTCGCGGGTCTGGTCGCCATCACCCCGGCTTGCGGAACCGTGGGCCCCATGGGTGCCATCGTCATCGGCCTGGTGGCTGGCTTCCTGTGCCTGTGGGGCGTCTCGGGCCTCAAGAAGATGCTCGGCGCGGACGACTCGCTCGATGTGTTCGGTGTGCACGGCGTCGGCGGCATCGTTGGTGCCCTGCTGACCGGCGTGTTCTCGGCCGGCTCGCTCGGCGGCGTCAAGGGCGACGACTACTCCATCGCCAGCCAGCTGCTGATCCAGGCCGAAGGCGTGGTCATCACCATCGTGTGGTCCAGCGTCGTGGCCTTCATCGCCTACAAGATTGTTGACCTGATCATGGGTCTGCGCGTCTCGGAAGAAGCCGAACGCGAAGGTCTGGACATCACGTCCCACGGCGAAACCGCCTACAACCGCTGAACGGTTCCAGCGCGGCGCGCGACAAGGTTCACCGACCGTCGCCACCGCGTTGTTACCCAGAGTCTCCTTTGGATGTTGACCCCGTGCTGCCGCAAGGCACACGGGGTTTTTTTCGTTTTGCTCCGTATCATCGTGGCAGGACACCACAACATCAGGAGGAAACCATGTCCCAGGCACTGTCACGCGGGTGGACCGGTCGGATCGCGACCGGATCGTTCGTTTTTGCATTGACGGCGATCACGCCCATCGCGATCGCCGCGACGGGCCAGGCCCCAGGGAGTTCTGGTGGCCAGAAGCCCCCGAGCAAGGTCACCTTCGTCGACGCGCCCTCCAGCGAGAAACCCGCGGCGCGGGAAAAACGCCTCAAACGCGAGTGCAAGGGCCGGCCCAATGCGGGCATGTGCCTCGGGTACACGCGGTAGTCGCCCTGCCGGGCCCTTGCGCTGCATTTGCAGCGCCGCGTGCAAAAAATTCAAAACCCGCATCGGTGTGGCCGCTACGATGGCGGCCATGAGTTACAGCCCCACCGAATCCCCCCGCCAGTTGATCGACCAGGTGCGCGCCGCCGCGTCTGCGCGCCGGTCCCTGCGCATCATCGGTGGCGACACCAAGGCCTTTTACGGTCAGCCCGTCGCGGGTGAGACCCTGTCCACCAGCGGGTGGGCCGGCATCGTGAGCCACGAGCCGAGCGAGCTGGTGGTGACGGTGCGGGCCGGCACGCCGCTGATCGAGCTGGAAGCGGCGCTCGCCGAACAGGGCCAGTGCCTGCCGTTTGAACCTCCGCGCTTTGGCTCCGCGTCCACCATCGGTGGCGCGGTCGCGGCCGGGCTGGCCGGCCCGGCGCGCGCCAGCGCCGGCGGTGTGCGCGACTACGTGCTCGGCGTGCAGTTCATCGACGGCCGGGGCGAGTGGCTCACCTTCGGTGGCCAGGTGATGAAAAACGTGGCGGGTTACGACGTCAGCCGTGTTCTGGCCGGCTCGATGGGCACGCTGGGCATCGTCACCGACATTTCGCTCAAGGTGCTGCCGGTGGCACCGGCCGAAGCCACGCTCGTGTTCTCGCTGGGCCAGCACGACGCGCTGGAACAGCTGCACCGCTGGGGTGGTCAGCCGCTGCCATTGAATGCCAGCTGCTGGGTGAAGGACCAGACCCAGGCCGACGCACCCGAGCTGCTGTTCCTGCGCCTGCGTGGTGCCGTGGCCGCGGTGGAGTCCGCCTGCGAGCGGCTGGCGCGCGAAGCGGGCGGCCAGCGCATGGACAACGCCGAGACAGGCCCCGACTGGGCCGCCTGCCGGGACCAGACCTTGCCGTTTTTCAACGCGCCCGCGCCCGATCTCTGCCTGTGGCGCCTGTCGGTGCCGCAGACCGCAGCGGTCATTTCGTTGCCCTTTGCGCAACTGATCGAGTGGCACGGCGCGCAGCGCTGGCTCTGGGCGCCTGCGTCGGCCGCTGCTGAAATCCGCAGCGCCGCCGCGGCGGTGAACGGCCACGCCACGCTGTTCCGTGCCGGCGCCGACGGTGCGCCCGGTGTGCCGCGCTTCGACCGCCAGACAGCCGTCATCGACACCATCACGCAACGCCTGCGCGCCGAGTTCGACCCGGCAGGCCTCTTCAACCCCGGCAGAACATGAGCCCCCTCGCTCCGCCGCCGAGCGGGTCGCTGCCCCCCCAGGGGGTGCAAACCCGGCTTGGGGCGGCCCGGCGCCCAGTTTCAAAGGGCTGATCTCACATGCAAACCAACCTCTCCCCCGAATACCAGGCGCGCGCCGATGGTCGCGCCGCCGAAGCCATCCTGCGCAAGTGCGTGCACTGCGGTTTCTGCACCGCCACCTGCCCGACCTACCAGCTGCTGGGCGACGAGCTCGACGGTCCGCGGGGTCGCATCTATTTGATGAAGCAGGTGCTCGAAGGCGCCGAGCCGACGCGCAAGACGCAGCTGCACCTGGACCGCTGCCTCACCTGCCGCAACTGCGAAACCACCTGCCCCAGCGGCGTGGACTACGGCCACCTGATCGACATCGGTCGCAAGATCGTGGACGAAAAAGTGCCGCGTCCGGCGGGCGAAAAAGCGGTGCGCTGGCTGTTGAAGGAAGGCCTGCCTTCGCCGCTGTTCGGCCCGGCCATGAAGATGGGGCAACTGGTGCGCGGGCTGCTGCCGGCTTCGCTGAAGAACAAGGTGCCCGCCCAAGAGGACGCCGGGCGCTGGCCCACGCAGACCCATGCGCGCAAGGTGCTCATGCTCGCGGGTTGCGTGCAGCCGGCGATGATGCCCAACATCAACTCGGCGACCGCGCGCGTGCTCGACGCCGCCGGCATCCAGACCGTGATCGCGCCCAAGGCTGGCTGCTGCGGCGCGGTGAAGTTCCACCTGAACGACCAGGACGGCGGCATGGCCGAGATGCGCGCCAACATCGATGCCTGGTGGCCGCACGTCGAGGCCGGTGTCGAGGCCATCGTGATGAACGCTTCGGGCTGCGGCGTGACGGTGAAGGAATATGGCCACATCCTGCAGTACGACGCGACCTACGCGGCCAAGGCCGCGCGCATCAGCGAGTTGACGAAAGACCTGAGCGAGCTGCTGCCCGCGCTGGTGCCGGTGTTGAAGCCCAAGCTGGCGAAGCAACCCGACGCGAAGAAGGTGATCGGCTTTCACCCGCCCTGCACCTTGCAACACGGCCAGCAACTGAAGGGCGGTGTGGAGCAGCACCTGTCGGCAATGGGTTTCACGGTGATGGTGGCGAAGAACGAGGCGCACCTGTGTTGCGGCTCGGCGGGCACGTATTCGGTGCTCAACCCCACGCTGTCGTACCAGCTGCGCGACCGCAAGCTCGGCCACCTGAGCGAGCTGCAGCCGGACGTGATCACCAGCGCCAACATCGGCTGCATCACGCACCTGCAAAGCGGCACGGCCACGCCGGTGCGGCACTGGGTCGAGCTGCTGGACGACGCGCTGGGCTGACACCGGCGGGCATTTCCGCACAGGCGCCGGCCTGTGCACGCACCCGGCCGCCACGGCGATACAAATAAGTAACGCCCCTGTCGCCATACAGCGATAAGCTGGGGCTGCGGTGCCATCAGCGTCTGGCGCCGTGCTTTGTGTTCATGACGCCATTGGAGATTTGACATGGGTTTCTTCAGCAACATCCTGGAAAAGTTGGGTATGAAAGAGGCCGCTGCTGCGCCCGTCATCACACCGCCCCCTGCGGCTGCGCCGGCTCCCGCCGCAGCACCCGCTCCGGTCGCCGCGGCTCCGGCCGAGCCCGTGGTCAACCCCATCGCCATGGTGGACGTGGTTGCCCTGCTGACGGAGAAGGCCGCCAACCACCCGGAGAAACTCAACTGGAAGACCTCCATCGTCGATCTGCTCAAGCTGCTGGGCCTGGACAGCAGCCTGGCCGCGCGCAAGGAGCTGGCCAAGGAGCTGTACTGCCCCGACGACAAGATGGCCGATTCCGCCCAGATGAACATGTGGCTGCACAAAAATGTGCTGGGCCACATCGCGGCCAACGGCGGCAACATCCCGAAAGAGCTGCTCTGAGAGGCTGATGATCCCCGCGCTCGCCACCCTGCTCGTGTTCCAGCTCATCGGCGAGGCGCTGGTGCGCGCGCTGGCGGCGCCGGTGCCGGGCCCGGTGGTGGGCATGGCGCTGCTGTTGCTCGCGCTGGTGCTGCGACCCTCGCTGCTCGGCGCCATCCAGCCCACGGCGCAGACCCTGCTGCAACACCTCTCGCTGCTCTTCGTGCCCGCGGGTGTCGGTGTGATGCTGCACCTGCAGCGCCTGGGCGACGAGGCGCTGGCCATCGGCGTGGCGCTGGTGCTCAGCACGCTGGTGGGCCTGGCCAGCGCGGCGCTCACCATGGCGTGGTTGATGAAGCGCGTGTCGCCACCCTCTGATCACGACACGGCATGAACGAAGGTCTGCCACTCGCTGGTGTGGCCGTCGGCCGCCTGGCCGATGTCTGGGTCTATCTCTCCGCTTCGCCGCTGCTGGGGCTGACGGTCACGCTGCTGGTCTACCACGGCGCTTTCGTGGCCTACCGCAAAAGCGGCTTCCATCCGCTGGCCAACCCGGTCGCCCTGTCGGTCATCGTGCTCGGCGCGCTGCTCTGGGCCACGGGCACGCCCTACGCCACCTACTTCGAAGGCGCGCAGTTCGTGCACTTCCTGCTCGGTCCGGCCACCGTGGCGCTGGCTGTGCCGCTGTTCCAGCAGCTCGCGCGCGTGAAGCGCCTGTGGCTGCCCATGGCGGGCGCGCTGGTGGTGGGCACGCTGGCGGCCACGGTCACCGCCATCGGCGTGGGCTGGGTGCTCGGTGCGTCCAAGGCCACCATCGCTTCGCTCGCGCCCAAGTCGGTCACGGCGCCCGTGGCCATGGGCATTGCCGAAAAGATCGGCGGCCTGCCCACGCTCACCGCCGTGCTCGTGGTGTGCACCGGCATCCTCGGTGCGGCCAGTGCGCGCTATGTGCTGGACGCGCTGCGCATCCAGGACCCCACGGTGCGCGGCTTCGCGCTCGGCACCGCGGCGCACGGCATCGGCACCGCGCGGGCGTTTCTGGTGAGCGAAGAGATGGGCGCCTTCGCCGGCTTGGCCATGGGGCTCACGGCGCTGTTCAGCGCGGTGGCCTTGCCGCTGGTGGCGGGCTGGCTGCTGAACTGGATATAGGCTCCCCCCGCTCGGGGTCTATCCCAACGCGGCTTCAATGTCTTTCGCCAGCTTCTCGGGTGCGTCCTGCGGCGCGTAACGCTTGATCACCGTCCCGTCCTTGCCCACCAGGAACTTGGTGAAGTTCCATTTGATGGCCTTGCTGCCCAGCAGACCGGGGGCCTCGGCGCTGAGCCACTGGTAGAGCGGGTGGGCCTCGGGGCCGTTGACGTCGATCTTGCTCATCATGGGGAAGCTGACGCCGAAGTTGCGCTGGCAAAAGGTGGCGATGTCTTCATTGCTGCCGGGGTCCTGGCTGCCAAACTGGTTGCACGGGAAGCCCAGCACCACCAGGCCACGCGCGCCGTAGGTCTGGTGCAGCTGCTCCAGGCCACCGAACTGCGGCGTGAAACCGCAGGCGCTGGCGGTGTTGACAATGAGCATCGGACGGCCGCGAAACTGCTCAAGGGCGACCGGCTTTCCGTCGATGGACTGGGCTTCGAAGTCGTAGATGGTGTGCATGGAGGCTCCTGTAATCCAGGGTTCACTATGGCAGATCGTGGTGGCCTTGTGCGCGGGAGGGGGACGGGGTCGCGGCGATGAACCATTCGTGTGCCGGCTTGCCCGGGGATGCACCAAAGCGGGCATACTCTTCAGGCGGGTAGTTCCTTTGCCTTCAGTGGAGACGTTTGAATGGCAGTTGCGTATACGGTGGCCCTGGTGGGTTTCGCACAGAACGAGTCGGCGACCTTCGAGTCGTTTTTCCAGCTGGCCGCCCGCCGGCCTCCCGCTTACACCGTGCAGGACGAGGTGATGGATGCCCAGATCCTGATCGTCAACGCCGACAACACCCAGGCCCTTCACCTCGTGTGCGATGCGGAATTGCCGGGCAAGGTGCTGCTGGTGGGACACAACGACGGGGACACTGGCTGGCCCCTGCAGCGCAAACCCGTCAGGCTGGTGTCGGTGCTGGCGGCGATGGATGAGCTGGTGGGTCTGAGGCGGCCGGCCGCGGCTCGCGCCAACGCCACAACTCCGGTGTCACCCCGTCAGGGCGCCGATCGCGGTTTCGCAGCCACCGAGCCGGCGGACAGCCGCAAAGTCCCGCTGGTGCCCGCTGCCCGGCTTCGGCCGCCCTCGTTCGAAACGGAGTTCCCGGCCACGCAGCGCATGGAACGCAGCCGTGAGGCGCCCGTTCCCCAGACCCCCACCTCCGCGACGCCTGCTCGCCCGGCGATCGAGGCGCGCCCTTCCCGCATGCCTCGGCCCGGCGTGATGGGGTTGACCGACTTTGGGGGCCTGGATGTGTTGCCAACGCCCGCTGCCGGCGCCCGCTCGACGTCCTCGCGCTCCACACGCGCAGCGGCCGAACACACCCGGTCGCCCGTGCCCGAGATCAGGCGGGGTGACGTGCTGCTGGTGGCTGAAAGCCTGGTCGAAGGCCGCATCCTCCACAAGCGCTTCAAACGCTACAACCTGTCCATTGACTGGTCGCGCGAGGCTGCTCAGTCCCTGGCCATGCTCAAGGCCCACCCCTATCGGCTGGTGGTCATTGACCGGCTCAATGGGGAGCCCGACGCTTATCAGATCTGTCGCAGCGCCAAGCAGCGCAGGCTGCCCAACGGGCAGAGTCCGGTGGTGGTGATGTTTGCGCCCAGTGCGGGCACCATGGACCGCCTGAAAGCCGGTCTGGCCGGCAGCGACGCCTACCTCTCCCGCTCGGTGGGGGAGGGTGAGCTCTACAAGGTGCTGGCTCAGCACCGCCTGGTCAACCTGGACGGCTTTGAGCAGACCAATATCAGTTACTGAACCCCGCGCCGCGCCTGAGGGCGCGTCACCCATGGAGATCGTCGCGGCGGGCGATCTCCATCAGGCGTTCGAGTTCGTGCGGGTGCGTGCGCTGGTTGTGCTGGTGCCACTTCATGATCAGCCACATGAAACCCGCGACCACAAGACCAAACGCGGTGATGGCGGCGAAGGCCGACAGGCCGGCCGCAGTGGAGAAGCTGTAGAGCGCGCCCAGACCGAGGATGCAGGCCTGTTCGTTGAAGTTCTGCACGGCGATGGAACGGCCCGCCCCCATCAGGTTGTGGCCCCGGTGCTGCAGCAGGGCGTTCATCGGCACCACCAGGAACCCCCCCAGGCCACCGAGCAGCACCAGAAAGGGTGCCGCGACCCAGACGTTGTCGATGAAGTTCATCAGGATCACCAGCACGCCCATGGCGATGCCCAGCGGCATCACGCGGGTGGCCTGGTCCAGCCGCATGCGCATCGAGGCCACCACAGCGCCCACGGCGGTGCCCAGCGCCACCACGCCCACCAGCGACGAGGCCTGCGTGGTGCTGTAGCCCAGCGCCGCGCCGGCCCAGGCCAGCACGATGTAGCGCAGGTTGCCCGAGACGCCCCAGAACAGCGTGGTGGTCGAGAGCGAGATCTGGCCCAGGTGGTCGCGCCAGAGCCGGCTGTTGCAGCGCCAGAAGTCGGGCAGCAGGGCCAGCGGGTTCTTGGGCATGTGGCGGGGTGTCACGCCGGTCAGCGGGATGCGGGTGTTGAACCAGGCCGCGATGGCATAGATGAACACCAGCGCGCCGATCGCCGCTTCGGTCGGGTGCGTGATGCCGGTGTGCAGCAGCGGCAGATCAATCGCCAGCAGGCGGTCAGCCATCCAGGGCGCCACCAGCTGTCCGCCCAGCAGCACGCCCAGGATGATGGAAGCGATGGTCAGACCCTCGATCCAGCCGTTGGCCTTGACCAGTTGCGAAGGTGGCAACAGTTCGGTGAGGATGCCGTATTTGGCGGGTGAATAGGCTGCGGCACCCAGGCCGACCAACGTGTAGGCCAGCAGTGGGTGCACACCTGCCAGCATCAGCAGACAGCCCGCCACCTTGATGGCGTTGCTGATGAACATCACCTGGCCTTTGGGTTTTGCGTCGGCGAACGCGCCCACAAAAGGCGCCAGAACCACGTAAAACAGGGCAAACAGCGGCACCAGTGCCGCACTCTGCCATTCGGGTGCGCCGCGTGTGCGCAGCAACTCGATGGCGGCCACAAACAGCGCGTTGTCAGCCAGAGAGCTGAAAAACTGCGCCGTCATGATGGTGTAGAAGCCGCGCTTCATGGAGGTGATTTTGTGTGCCGGGCCTTGGGTGCGCCTGGTCCTGTGCGGCTGTTTCGTGCGAAAGTCTTGCGACCGGTCTCCAGTGTCGGCGGTTATAGCACGCCATTTGTGACAGTATGTAATACAAAAGCGTGTGAATGACCCATTCACGCTGTCTGCGCCCGCGCAGTGTCCGGCCCAGGCCAGCATCATTTGGCCAACCCAACTCAACCCCTGACTGTCTGCCCATGCCCCGCCCGATCCTCGCCACCGTTCACCCCGAAGCCTTGCGCCACAACCTGAACCAGGCCCGCGTGCGTGCGCCCGATGCCCGGGTCTGGGCGGTGGTCAAGGCCAATGCCTATGGCCACGGCATCGAGCGCTGCTTTGACGCGCTGCGTTCGGCCGACGGCTTTGCCCTGCTCGATCTGGCCGAGGCCGAACGCCTGCGCGCGCTGGACTGGCGCGGCCCCATCCTGCTGCTCGAAGGCGTGTTCGAACCGCGCGATCTGGAACTGTGCTCGCGCCTGCACCTGTGGCACGCGGTGCACTGTATCGAACAGATCGACTGGCTCGCAGCCCACAAGACGCAGGTGCCGCACCGCGTGTTCCTCAAGCTCAACAGCGGCATGAACCGCCTCGGCTTCACCCCCACCGCCTTCCGCGCCGCCTGGGCGCGCCTGAACGCGCTGCCGCAGGTGGAAGAGATCTCGCTCATGACGCACTTCAGCGACGCCGACGGTCCGCGCGGCATTGCCCACCAGGTGGCCGCGTTCGAGCAGGCCACCGCCGACCTGCCGGGTGAGCGCACCCTGTGCAACAGCGCGGCCCTGCTGCGCCATGCCAGCACCCCGCTGCGTGGCGACGGCGTGACGACGCTGGCCGGCGACTGGGTTCGCGAAGGCATCGCCCTGTACGGCTGCGCGCCCGACTACCCGGAAAACACCGCCGCGGGCTGGGACCTGCAGCCCACGATGACCCTCGCCAGCCGGCTCATCGGCACGCAGCAGCTGCATCCGGGTGACACCGTGGGCTACGGCTCGGCGTTCACCGCCGAAGCCCCCATGCGGGTGGGCGTGGTGGCCTGCGGCTACGCCGACGGCTACCCGCGCCACGCGCCCACCGGCACGCCGGTGCTGGTGGCGGGCGTGCGCACCCGGGTGCTGGGCCGTGTCAGCATGGACATGCTCGCGGTGGACCTGTCACCGCTGGACGCGGCCGGCGTGCCCGCCGGGATCGGGGCCGAGGTGGTGCTGTGGGGCCGCTCGGCAACGGGCGCGGCGCTGCCGGTGGACGAGGTGGCCGCTGCGGCGGGCACGATCGCTTATGAGTTGTTGTGCGCGGTGGCGCCGCGGGTTCCGTTTTCGCCCCCGCTGTGATCGACACGGGCGGCTGAGGGGCCGGGCGGTCAAAGAAAAGGCGCAACATCCTGTTTTCTGGTTCGAGCAGATCTTGTACCCCAGGGGGTATGTGTGTATACTACGACCCGTATAGGAGAAAGCCATGCCCGCCCGTTTCACCCGACCCGTTTCAAAGCCCCTCAAAACCACCGTCCTGGCGCTGGCGCAGTGGCAGCCTGCCCGGCGCCGGCTCGTGATTGGCGCCCTGTCGCTCAGCCTGCTCGCTGGTGCGGCGGTGCTGATGGCGGGGTCGGTGAGGGCGGCTGATCAGGCAACGCCCGTCGCCGGGCCCCAGGTGCCGGTGATGACGCTGGGCGCGCAGGCTGTGGGCGCTGGCCTGGAGCTGGACGGCAGCCTGCAGGCCGTGCGCCAGAGCGTGCTCT
Organism: Hydrogenophaga sp. L310; assembly: GCF_055703065.1. Lineage (NCBI taxonomy): Bacteria > Pseudomonadati > Pseudomonadota > Betaproteobacteria > Burkholderiales > Comamonadaceae > Hydrogenophaga > Hydrogenophaga sp. L310. Next base: position 38,580 of record NZ_JBVPZA010000008.1, on the reverse strand, counting down.
CGGCCCAGGCCTCGGGCCGCATCGCCACGCTGTCGGTCAAGGCCGGCGATCGCGTCAAGGCCGGCCAGGTGCTGGCCGTGATCGACGATCGAGCCACCCAGGCGGGCGTGGCGCAGGCCCAGGCGGGTTTTGCCCAGGCCGATGCCAACCTCGCCAACGCCAAGGCACACTTCGAACGCACGCGCGAACTGCGTGCCCAAGGTTTTATGGCCCAGGCGGCGCTGGACACGGCGTCATCCCAGTACAAGGCGGCGCAGGCCGGTGCCGCGGCCGCCCGCGCCGGCCAGACGCAGGCGAGCGTGGCCCAGGGCTTCACGCGCCTGACCGCACCGTACGACGGCTGGGTGCTGCAGACGCACGCCGAAGCCGGTGGGCTGGCCATGCCCGGCACACCGGTGCTGACGGTCTACGCGCCGCAGCCGATCCGCGCCGTGGTGCATGTGCCGGCTTCGATGCAGACGCTGGCCCAGCAGGCGCAGCGCGTCGAGGTGCAGCTGCCGGGGACCAGCCAGTGGGTGGCGCCCGCGAGCAAGACCAGCCTGCCCGCAGCAGACCCGGTATCTCAGACGGTCGAATGGCGGCTCGACCTGAGCGCGGCCGACGGCGCCAGCCAGGTGCCTGGCCGTCAGGTGCGTGTGCGCTTTGTCGGCGGCACGGGGCAGCCCGACAACCAGCGCCTGGTGGTGCCCGAGTCGGCGCTGCTGCGCCGCGGCGAACTCACCGGCGTGTACGTGGTGGCCACCCGCGGCGAGGGCCAGCCCGCGGGCTTCGCGCTGCGCGCGGTGCGCACCGGTGCCTCGCACGGGGCGGCCGGCGTCGAGGTCCTGGCCGGTCTGAAAGCTGGCGACCGCGTGGCGCTGGACCCGGTGCGCGCGGGTTTGTCTGGCGCACAGCCAGTCGTGAAATAAGGGGCCAGCATGAGCCACCCCAACGATGCATCCCCACCCGAGAAGCTCGGCTTCTCGGGCTCCGTGGCGCGGGCCTTCCAGTCCAACGCCATCACGCCGCTGCTGGCGCTGGTCGCGCTGCTGCTCGGCCTGTTCGCCGTGCTGGTCACGCCGCGCGAGGAAGAGCCGCAGATCAACGTGACCATGGCCAACGTGATCATCCCCTTCCCGGGCGCGTCCAGCGCCGACGTGGAGAAGATGGTCGCCGCTCCGGCCGAACACGTGCTCTCGCAGATCCAGGGCATCGAACACAGCTACTCGGTGGCGCGCCCCGGCGTGGCCGTGCTCACGGTGCAGTTCAAGGTGGGTGTGCCGCGCACCGAGGCGCTGGTGCGCCTGTACGACGTGCTCAACGCCAACCAGGATTGGCTGCCACAGGGCCTGGGTGTGCTCACCCCCATCGTCAAGCCCAAGGGCATTGATGACGTGCCGGTGCTGGCGGCCACGCTGTGGACCAAAGACGCGCAGAGCGCCCTCGATCTGGAGCGGGTGGCGCACGCGGTCGAGACCGAACTCAAGCGCGTGCCCGGCACACGCGAGGTGGTCACCATCGGCGGCCCCGGTCGCGCGGTGCATGTGTGGCTGGAGCCCGCCAGGCTGCGCGAGCGCGGCGTGAGCGTGCAGGCGTTGCAGGGCGCCATTGCTTCGGCCAACCAGGCCATGCCTTCGGGCTCGGTGATCAACCCCAGCCCCGCGGCGGGCGAGCCCGGCATGCTGTCGGTGGAAACCGGCGAGTTCCTGCAGAACGCCCAAGACGTGGGCGACATCGTGGTCGGCGTGTCGAATGGCCGCCCGATCTACCTGCGCGAGGTCGCGCGGGTGGAAGCCGGTGCCCAGCTGCCGCAACGCTACGTGTGGTTCACGCCCGGCGCCGCCGATGCGGCCCACGCCGGACAACAGGGCCAGAACCACCCGGCCGTGACCATCACCGTGACCAAGAAGCCCGGTGAAAACGCGGTGGACGTGGCCGCTGGCGTGCGCGAGCGGCTGGACAACCTGAAGAACACCGTGATCCCGGACGACGTGGAAGTCGCCATCACGCGCGACTACGGCGAAACCGCCGCCGCCAAGGCCAACAAGCTGATCCAGAAGCTGATCTTCGCCACCGGCAGCGTGATCATCCTGGTGGGTCTGGCGCTGGGCCGGCGCGAGGCGGTGATTGTCGGAGCGGCCGTCATCCTCACGCTCACGGCCACGCTGTTCGCCAGCTGGGCCTGGGGCTTCACGCTCAACCGCGTCTCGCTGTTCGCGCTCATCTTCTCCATCGGTATCCTGGTCGATGACGCCATCGTGGTGGTGGAAAACATCCACCGCCACCGCATGCTCACGCCCGACGTACCGCTCTCCGTGATCATCCCGCGCGCGGTCGACGAAGTGGGTGGCCCCACCATCCTCGCTACCTTCACCGTGATCGCCGCGCTGCTGCCCATGGCCTTCGTGAGCGGCCTGATGGGCCCGTACATGAGCCCGATCCCGATCAACGCCAGCATGGGCATGGCGATCTCGCTGGCCATCGCCTTCACCGTCACGCCCTGGCTCGCGCTCAAGCTGACGAAAACGGGCGAAGGCCACGCCGCCCACGGCCCGGGCAAGATCACGCGCACGCTGCAAAATTTCTTCACCCGCACGCTCACGCCGCTGCTGCAGAGCGCGAAGAAGCGCTGGCTGCTGGCCGCCGGCATCGGCGGGGCGCTGCTGCTTTCGGTGAGCCTGGCGCTGGTGCCCAACTCGTTCGTGGGTGTGGTGCTCAAGATGCTGCCGTTTGACAACAAGAGCGAGTACCAGGTGGTGGTGGACATGCCCGCCGGCACGCCGCTCGAAAACACCACCGCCGCGCTGCAGGACATGACGGCCTACCTCGCTGCGCAGCCCGAAGTGGCCAACGTGCAGGGTTACGCCGGCACCGCCAGCCCCATCACCTTCAACGGCCTGGTGCGCCAGTACTACCTGCGCGCCGAAGCCGAAGGCGGCGACCTGCAGGTGAACCTGATCGACGCGCACGACCGCAGCGAACAGAGCCACGCCATCGCGCAGCGCCACCGCCCCGAGCTGGAGCAGATCGCAGCCCGTCATGGCGCGCGCGTCAAGGTGGTGGAAGTGCCGCCCGGCCCGCCGGTCATGTCGCCCATCGTCGCCGAGGTTTACGGCCCCGATCAGGAAGGCCGCGCCGAACTCGCCTTGCGGGTGGCCGAGGCCTACAAGGCCACGCCCGACATCGTGGGCGTGGACACCTCGCTCAAAGAACACGCGCCACGCGCCTTCCTGCGGATCCAGCGCCAGCGTGCCGAATCGCTCGGCATCCCGGTGCAGGTGATCGCTCAGACCGTCTACGCCGCGCTATCGGGCTCGGATGCCGCCTACCTGCACGATGGCCACGCCAAGTTCGCGGTGCCGGTGCGCCTGCAGCTGCCGCTGGACCAGCAGGTGGGTCTGGACGCTTTGCTCGCGCTGCCCCTGAAGGCGGCGAACGGCGCCATGGTGCCGTTGTCCGAGCTGGTGACGGTGGAGCGCGGCGTGATCGACCAGCCGCGCTACACCAAAGACATGCTGCCCGTGACCTATGTGTTCGGTGACATGGCCGGCTCGCTCGATTCACCGCTCTACGGCCTGTTCGGCATCCGTTCGTCGATGGACCAGGCCGCGCTGCCCAACACCGGCGAGCTGGGCGAGTACTGGATCAGCCAGCCGAAAGATCCGTACCGCCAGTACGCCGTGAAGTGGGACGGCGAGTGGCAGATCACCTTTGAGACCTTCCGCGACATGGGCGCTGCCTATGGCGTCGGCCTGATCCTGATCTACCTGCTGGTGGTGGCGCAGTTCAAGAGCTACCTCACGCCACTGATCATCATGGCGCCGATCCCGCTGACCATCATCGGCGTGATGCCGGGCCACGCGCTGCTGAACGCGCAGTACACCGCCACCAGCATGATCGGCATGATCGCGCTGGCCGGCATCATCGTGCGCAACTCCATCCTGCTGGTGGACTTCATCGAGCTGGAGACGAAGCGCGGCGTGCCCTTTGCCGAAGCCGTGGTGCAGTCCGCCGCGGTGCGCGCGCAGCCGATCGCACTGACCGGTCTGGCCGCCATGATGGGCGCCTTCTTCATCCTCGACGACCCGATCTTCAACGGCCTGGCCGTGTCGCTGATCTTCGGCATCGCGGTGTCGACCTTGCTCACGCTCGTCGTGATCCCCGTCTTGTATTACGCGGTGTACCGCCGCAAATACGAAGCGCTGGCGGCCGCTGCCACCTGATTTTTTCCAACCTGTCTTTCTTAGGAGTCTGAAATGACCGTCGAACGTTACATCCGCATCATGGCCGGTTTTGTTGTCATGTTGTCGCTGGCCCTGGGCTACGCGGGCAGCCCGATCTTTGTCAGCGAGTGGTTCCTCGCGCTGACCGCCTTCGCTGGCTTCAACCTGTTCCAGTCCGGCATCACCGGCTTCTGCCCGCCCGGCATCCTGTTCAAGAAGCTGGGTGTGCCCGAGGGCAACGGTTCCTGCTCCGGCGGTAAGTGCAACTGATCTTTTGTTGAACCACCCAAGGTGTCGCCCATGAGCAGCCCCACGCCCCTGAAATTCCTCATGCCCGGCTGGTTCGCACTGGTCATGGGCCTGTGCGGCCTGAGCCTGGCCTGGCATCGCGCGCACAGCGTGCTGGGTGACATGGCCAGCGGCGTCGCGCTGGTGATCGGCGCGCTCGCGCTGCTGGTGTTCCTGGCGCTGATGGTCGCTTCGCTGCTGCGCATCGCGCGCTACCCCGCCGCGCTGGCCGACGACCTGAAGCACCCGGTGCGCCACGCCTTTGTGGCCGCGTTCCCGGTGTCGCTGCTGCTGCTGGCCACCGTGGGTGTGGCGCTGGGGGGCGCCGAGGGCGGCCTGGCACCGCTCTGGCGCGTGCTCTGGTGGGCGGGCAGCCTCACCCAGCTCTGGGCCACGCTGTGGGTGCTGAGCCGCTGGATCTCGCCGGCCGCCGCGGCTCAGCCCGGCCAGGGCCCGGGCAACACGGGGCTGTGGCCCTCGGTCACGCCGGTGCTGCTGATCCCGGTGGTGGGCAACGTGGTCGCGCCGCTGGCGGGGCTGCCGCTGGGTATCGACGGCTGGTCGGCCGCGCAGATGGGCATCGGCCTGTTCTTCTGGCCCGTGGTGCTGACGCTGGTGCTGGCGCGGCGCCTCGCCCACAGCCCGCTGCCCGAGCGCGTGCTGCCGGCCTGGTTCATCACCATCGCGCCGCCCGCCGTGATCGGCCTGGTGCTGATCCAGATGCAGGCGCCGGTGGCGGCGGTGCAGGCGCTCTGGGGCGTGGCGCTGTTCTTCGTGCTGTGGCTGCTGCCGGTCGTGCGCCGCATCGCGGGCCAGCCCTTTGGCGTGCCGTTCTGGGCGCTGTCGTTCCCGTTCGCGGCCTTCACCACGCTCACCCTGCGCCTGGCCGAGCTGCAGCCCGACAGCGCCTGGCACGGCGTGCTGCAGAACGCCGGTGTGCTGCTGCTCGCGTCCACCACCATGATCGTGCTCTGGCTCAGCTTCGCCACCGTGCGCGGCCTGCGCGAAGGCTCGCTGCTGGCGCCCGAGCCGGTGGCCAACATCATTCCGGTTTCGGCCTGAAGCCGCCTGGCCATGACCGACGCCGCCGTCCCGCCACAGCCGCTGGCCGCTGATCGCAAGGCCGAGCTCATGCACCGCCTGCGCCGCGCCGAAGGCCAGGTGCGCGGTCTGCAGAAGCTGCTCGAAGACGGCGCCGACTGCACCAAGATCGCCCAGCAACTGCTGGCCACGCGCCACGCGCTCGACAGCACCTACGTGCGCCTGAACCTGTCCGTGGCCGAGCACGAGCTGGCCCATCCGGCGGGCGACATCGCCGACGCCAAGTCGATCAGCGACGTGCTCGACCGCCTGCAGGTCCGACTCGGCCGTTCGCGGTAGAAGAAACACCCCCGCCGCGCTGCGCGCGACCCCCTCCAGGGGGCGATGCGAGTGGCCCGGCAAAGCCGGTTCCGCCGCATCCTGGGGTGGGCATTTCTCGCCGGAGGAAGCTCCACGCAACCCCGCCATGCGGCGCGCGACCCCCTCAAGGAAGGCCTTTCACGCCGGAGGCTGCCCGCGTGGCCGGGTGCGGAGCACGGTTCTCGCCGGACAGTTTTGTCCACCATGCAGGCAATCGAACACGGGTCGCCCGGAATAATCGGCGCATGGACTTTCTCACCGCTTCGCCCCTGCTCGCCGCTGCCGCGTTCGCCGCGGGCGTGCTCAACGCCATCGCCGGCGGTGGCAGTTTCCTCACCTTTCCCGCCCTGGTGTTCACCGGCGTGCCGCCCATCGTGGCCAACGCCACCAGCGCGCTCGCGGTGAGCCCCGGTTACCTGGGCAGCACCCTCGGCTTCAGAACCGAGCTGCGTGAACTGCCTGTGCGGCGTTTGAAACGCGAGATGTTCATCAGCGCCGTCGGCGGCGTGGTCGGCGCCCTGTTGCTGCTGGTCACGCCGGCGAAGGTGTTCTCGGGCATCGTGCCCTGGCTGTTGCTGTTTGCCACCGCGCTGTTTGCCGCTGGCCCGGCGATCGCCCGGCGCGCGCAGGCGGCATCGGCCGAAGGGCACGGCCTGGCCCGCTGGCGCGAACCGGCGCTGGCCGTGGTTGCGGTGTACGGGGGCTATTTCAACGGCGGTCTGGGCATCCTGCTCATGGCGCTCTACACCGTGGCCGGCGAGACGCGGCTGAACACGGTCAACGCGCTGAAGAACCTGAATTCGCTGGTGCTGTCGTGGTTGTCGGTGGCGGCCTTCGTGATCGCCGGCGCGATTGCGTGGAAAGCCGGGCTGCTGATGATGGTGGCGGCCACCGCGGGCGGCTTCTTCGGCGCCCGCTGGTCCAGACGCCTGCCCGCGGCCTGGGTGCGCCTTGGCGTGATCGTCACCGGGCTGGTGATGAGCGCCCTGTTCTTCTGGAAGAACTGAACGGCGTGGTGCGGTCGCCCGGCGGTGCCGATGCGACCGTGCCTCAGGCGGTTGCGCCCTGCAGCTTGGTGTGACCCGCGAACCGCCCCACCAGCCAGTGCAGCAGGCCGGCGACCGCCAGCAGCGTCAACAGGCCGAAGCCCCAGCCCACCCACAACAGCGGTCCCACCCAGGCCATGAGCGCGTCGCCCGAGGGCAGCACCGCGCCCAGCCACTGCACCCCATCCGCGGCCAGGGCCTGCAGCGCGGCGAGTGCTGCGGTGTCGACCCATGGGGCCAGCCAGGCCGGCGCTGCCGGGACCGACCAGCCACCCACCGCGCCGCCCGCCTGCGCGAGCGCACCGGCGTCCATGGTGCCCAGCAGCCAGCCGGCGAGCTGCTGGGTCAGGGCCACCAGCCCGGTCCACACGGCGGCCAGCAGGGCCGTGAGGCTCCAGATCAGTGTCTTCATGGTCAGACGCCCAGTGGCCGGCGCCATGCGACGTTCAGCGCGTCCAGCAGATCCACTTCACCGTCGGCCAGGTGTCCGTCGGCCAGCGTCAGGGCCTCGCACTGCTGCGCGATCAGGTCCTGCAAGTCGGGCCGGGTGATTTCCGCCATGAGCTGCTCGCGCGTGGTGGCATCGACCGTCCCGGTCCAGCGACCGTTCCCGATGGCGAGCAGGTCCTGGCAGAACCGGTCGAGCACGTTCTTGAAGGCTTCCGGGCTCAAGCCCAGACGGGCCGGCGCGTCGAGGCGGTCCAGCGCCCGGAGTTCGGTCATCGAGTAGTGGCCATCGGCCACCAGGGCCATGGCCAGGACGCGGGCGGCGGCTTGCGGGCTGTTGACGGGAAGGGATTGCATGTGCTTGTCCTTTCGGTGAAGGGATGGAATCAGTCGTTGCTGCCGATGCCCATGAGGCTCAGCAGGCTGGTGAACAGGTTGAAGGCCGAGACGAACAGGCCCACGGTGGCCAGCACGTAGTTGGTCTCGCCGCCGTTGACGATGCGGCTGGTCTCGAACAGGATCAGGCCCACCGACAACAGCGCCACCAGACCCGACACCGCCATCGCCAGGGCCGGCATCTGGAAGAAATAGGCGCCCACGGCCAGCACCAGTGCGATCACCATGCCGGCGAACAGGAAGCCGCCCATGAAGCTGAAGTCACGCCGCGTCGTCAGCACATAGGCCGACAGCGCCACGAAGGTGGCCCCGGTGGCGCCCAGCGCGGCCACGATGGTGCCGGCGCCGCCGGGCAGGGCCAGCGTGTGCGTCAGCAGCGGGCCGAGCGTGTAGCCCATGAAGCCGGTGAGCGCGAACACGGCGGGCAGCGCCCAGGCGCTGTTCTGCAGTTTGTGTACCGTGAACAGCAGGCCGAAGAAGCCCACCAGCGTGATCACCAGGCCGGGCGCGGGCCAGCTGCCGGCCACCGCCAGCGCGGCCACGCCGGCACTGAACAGCAGCGTGAGCGAGAGCAGGGCGTAGGTGTTGCGCAGCACCCGGGCCACCTGCGGGCGGTCCAGGGCGAGCGAAGGGCGGGCGGGCAGGGAAGGGTGGCGAGTCGTGCGTTCCATGAGGGTTCTCCAGAGGTGAACAGGGAGCCTCGAAGATAGGGCTGCACTCGCTTCTGAAAAAGCAGACAATAACGAACAATCATTCAGCCAACCACGAAGCATGAGCCAGGACCTCAACTACAAGCACCTGTATTACTTCTGGGTCACGGCCAAGGAGGGTGGCATGTCCCACGCCGCCGAACGGCTGGGCATGGCGGTGCAGACCATCAGCGCCCAGGTGCGCCTGCTGGAGCAGTCGCTGGGCCACGCGCTGTTCAAGCCCGCCGGGCGCGGCCTGGCGCTCACCGAGGCCGGGCAGGCGGCCCTGCAGGTGGCCGAGCAGATCTTCCAGCTCGGCGAACAACTGCCCGCCGCCGTGCGCGACGCCACCAGCCAGAGCAGCGTGCGCCTCATGGTCGGCATTTCCGACGGCCTGGCCAAGCTCGCCGTGCGCGAGCTGCTGGCCCCGGCGCTCGAAGAGCCGCGCCTGCGCCTGGTGTGCCACGAAGACGACTTCGACGACCTGCTGGCCGACCTGGCCCTGCACCGGCTCGACGTGGTGCTGTCCGACCGGCCCGCACCCGCCAACCCCAACCTCAAGCTCTACAGCCACGCCATGGGCGCCTCGCCGCTGGGCTGGTACGCCCCCGAAGCCTGGCTGGAGCAGGCCCGCCACCACTTTCCGCACAGCCTGGCCGAGGTGCCGGTGCTGCTGCCGAGTTCACACGCCTCGGTGCGCCTGCGCCTCGACCAGTGGTTTGAGCAGCAAGGTGTGGTGCCCCATCTGGTGGGCGAGTTCGAAGACAGCGCCCTGCTCGCCACCTTCGGCTCCTCGGGCATGGGCGTGTTCCCCGCCTCCGAGCGCATGCGCTCCAAGCTTTCGCAGGGTTATGGCCTCCAGTGGTTCGCTTCCTGCGAGGGCGTGCAGGAGCATTACTACGCCATCGGCACCGCGCGCAAGGTGCAACACCCGCTGGTGCAGAAACTGCTCGATGCGGGGGTGTCCTGAACGGCGAATGCCTCAGACGGCCTTGACCGCCGTGCCCGTGCCGTTGGTCTTCACCGACTCGATGCCCGCGTCGCGACCCGCCGCCGTCTTGTACATCTGGCTGGTGCCGATCACCTGGTGGTTGGCCGCCTTGAGGTTGAAGTAGCAGCGCCCGTCGGACGCGTCCTTGCGCTCGTAGCGCGCGTCGTTGCCGCAGTTGGCCTGCACCGACTGGATGCCGTTCTCCGCCGACGCCTTGGTGTCGTACTGCTCGCTGCGCAGGATCACTTCGCCGTTGCCCGCTTTCAGGACAAACGAAAACTGACCCTTGTCGTTCGAACCCAGTTCGTAGCTGCCTGCCATGTTCGCTCCTTGGTGGTGGATAAAGAGTGCCGAAGCAGGCGGATGATAGGTGCAGCGCCGCGCGCTGAACAGCCGTGCGAGGGTCCAGGTGCCTCCGGTAGCGAGCCATCGCAGGCGGCGCCGGTCGGCAGCCTGGACGGAAACATGTTCAAATGCCATCCATATAGATTCCATGTGGATGGTATTAAGATGACGAACACCAAACTGGCCGACCCCAGAACCCGGATCGGCGAAACCGAAAAGATGACGATCAACCTGGGCGTGGTGGATCTGGGGCAGGTGGACCTGCTGGTGCAGGAAGGCTTTTATTCCAACCGCTCCGACCTGATCCGCACCGCCGTGCGCAACCTGCTGGCCACGCACGCAGACACGCTGCGCCAGACGGTGGCACGGCGCATGCTCATGCTGGGTCTGCAGCACCTGAACCGCACCGATCTGGAGCGCGCGGTGGCTGCCGGTCAGCGGCTGAACATCCAGGTGGTTGGTCTGGCGCGCATCGCCGACGACGTGACCCCCGAGCTGGCGCTGGCCGCGATCGAGTCCGTGTCGGTGCTGGGGGTCTTTCAGGCCAGCCCTGAAGTGCGCCGTGCACTGGCCGGGCGCATGGTCTGACACATCGCCTGACATCAACGCCCTTCAACATGGCAGCCGGTGCACACCCATCACCGCCTGCCGAAAGCAAAGCCCCGATTTGAAACACCGCCTCCAAACGCCCGACCGCCCCTTGTCCGTCCCGAGAGCCACCGCCATGAACATCCAAGACACCATTGAACGTGCGCTCAAGGCCGCCGGGCTGAACACCGAGAGCGGGCCCATGCGTGGCGTGACCGAAACGATCCGCAAGGCCCTGTCATCGGCGGGTCTGGGTGGCGCGACCGAGCCGCCCCGCGCAGCACCAGGGCAACGCGCGCCCCGTGACAGCGACACCATCGAGGTGGTGGCGCGCGAAGTGGCGGGTTCGGCAGAAGCCGAGACGCCGACCGCCCGCGCCCCTGCCGCCAGGAAGTCCGCCGCCGCCAGACCCGCCGAGACGGCCGAGGGCCAGTTCCTTGCGCGCAGCTTCAGCTCGGCGGCCGGCACCCGTGCCTACAAGCTGTACCTGCCGCCGCAGGCCGCACAGGCCCAGGCCAAAGCCCTGCCGATGGTCGTGATGCTGCACGGCTGCACCCAGTCGGCCGACGACTTTGCCGCCGGCACGCAGATGAACCGCCTGGCCGATCAGCACGGCTTTCTGGTGCTCTACCCCGAGCAGGCCGCGAGCGCCAATCCCTCGCGATGCTGGAACTGGTTCAGCCCGCACGACCAGGTCCGCGAGGGCGGCGAGCCGGCGCTGATTGCCGGCATGGTCGAAGCGGTGGCGGCCGAACAGCCGGTGGATCCGCGCCGCATCTACGTGGCGGGCCTGTCGGCCGGCGCAGCCATGGCGGTGATCCTGGGCCAGACCCACCCCGAACTGTTTGCCGCGGTGGGCGCCCACTCGGGCCTGCCCTATGCGGCCGCGCACGACATCCCCTCCGCCATGGCCGCCATGAAAGGTCGCGTCGTGATGGGCCGTGCGCATTTTCCGGGCACGCCCGAAGACCCGCGGCGCCCCGCCACCCAGGCCGTGCCCATGATCGTGTTCCACGGCGAACGTGACCACACGGTGCAGCAGAGCAATGGTGACCAGATCGTGAGCCAGGCACTCGCAGCGTTCACGAGCCAGGCCGGCAAAAACGGTCTCAAGGAACACCGCGAAGAAGGCACCACCGACGCCGGGCAGCGCTACACCCGCACCCGGCACCTGGGCGCGGACGGGCGTTGCCTCGTCGAGGCCTGGGCCCTGCACGGCGCGGGCCACGCCTGGTCGGGCGGCAACGCCGCGGGCTCGTACACCGACGCCAAAGGCCCGGACGCTTCGGCCGAAATGCTGCGCTTCTTCCTGGCTCAGCCAGCCGCCCAGCGCCACGCCGTGGCTTCGACCCCGCCCATGGGTGTGTAGAATCGAGGGCTTCGCGGCTGTAGCTCAGCTGGATAGAGTACTTGGCTACGAACCAAGGGGTCGTGGGTTCAATTCCTGCCAGCCGCACCAGACAGAAAGCCCGCAACTTGAAGAAGTTGCGGGCTTTTTCTTTGTCGGTGCAGGAGGCCTGTGGCGTGTCGGACCAGGGATGTTCACTGGCCGATTCGGTAAATTCACCGTGCAAGGCGCATAATGCGCGAGTGCGAGTCGAAAAACTCGCACAAGTCAGGTGATCGGTCAGTTTCGCGCGCTACCTCGGTACTTTTCCAGTTTGTTGTGCTTTCGGGACCCCCATCGCTTTTGTTTTATGTATTTTGAGGAGTCCCCATGGGCAATAAACTTTACGTCGGCAACCTGCCGTACACCGTTCGCGACGAAGACCTGCAACAGTCTTTCAGCGAATTCGGCACTGTTTCCAGCGCCAAGGTCATGATGGAACGCGACACCGGTCGCTCCAAAGGCTTTGGTTTCGTCGAAATGGGCAGCGATGCCGAAGCGCAAGCCGCCATTTCCGGCATGAACGGCCAGTCGCTCGGCGGCCGCAGCATCACCGTGAACGAAGCCCGTCCGATGGAGGCACGTCCTCCCCGCACCGGCGGCTACGGTGGTGGTGGTGATCGTTCGGGTGGCGGCGGCTACGGCGGTGGCGGTGGCGGCTACGGTGGTGGCGGTGATCGCTCCGGCGGTGGCGGCTACGGCGGCGGCGGTGGCCGCGGCGGCTACTAAGCCCTGCAGTCCAGCCGTCTCAGCCTTGTGCTGAGCACAGCGCAAAAGGCTTCGGAACTTCGGTTTCGAGGCCTTTTTTCTTGGGCTTCATGGGGGTGACCCCTTGGCTCAATCGGGCTCGATCTCGACCGCCTGGTCCCGCTCCCCGATCTGCTGGCGCCACATGGCGTAGTAAAGCCCTCTTTGCTCCACCAGATCGGCATGGCTGCCGCTCTCGGTGATGCGCCCCTTTTCCAGCACGTAGATGGTGTCCGCGTGCAGCACGGTGGACAGGCGGTGGGCGATCAGCAGCGTGATCTGGGTGCGCGCGCTGGACACCTCGCGCATGGTCTCGGTGATTTTCTGTTCGGTGATCGAGTCCAGCGCCGACGTGGCTTCATCAAAAATCAGCAGGCGCGGTTCGCGCAGCAGCGCGCGGGCAATCGACAGGCGCTGGCGCTCGCCCCCGGACAGTTTGGTGCCCGACTCGCCAATCAGGGTGTCCAGCCCCTGCGGCATGCGCGCCAGCAGGCCGGTGCAGGAAGCCTGCGCCATCGCGTGCAGGATCTGCTCGTCGCTCGCGTCGGGGCGCACAAACAACAGGTTCTCGCGCACGGTGCCGGCAAACAGGCTGGTCTCCTGCGTCACATAACCGACCTGGCGCCGCGCCTCGTTGTAGCGCAGGTTGCGGCTGCCCACCTCGTTGTAATAGACCTCGCCCTCGGCGGGCCGGTACAGGCCCAGCAGCAGTTTGACCAGCGTGGACTTACCCGAACCCGAGGGGCCGACAAAGGCGATGGTGTCGCCGCGCACCGCCTGGAAGGACACGCCGTCGATCGCATTGCCCATGGCGCCGCGGTGGCGGAACACCACGTTGTCAAAGCGCAGCGACTCGATCGGACCGATCGGCAGCGCTTGCGGCGGACGGCGGTCCACCGGCCTGGCCATCAGTTCGGCGAAGTTGCTCATCGACGCACTGGCTTCGCGCCACGCCAGGATGACGGTGCCCAGCTCCTGCAGCGGCGCCAGGATCGCCACCGCAATGAACTGCATCGCGATCAGCTCGCCGGTGCTCAGCACGTCGCGAAAAATGAGCCACAGCAGCGTGAACAGCACCGACAGCTTGAGCAGGCTGAGCGCGGAGCCCTGCCAGAACGTCAGCCACCGGATGTGCCGCACCTTGGCCATTTCGAGCGCGAAGACGGCCTCGGTCTTGGCTTCCAGTCGGCGGATCTCGCGAAAGGTCAGCCCCAGGCTCTTGATCAGCGCCACATTGCGCAGCGACTCCGTGATGAAGCCGGCGTTGCGCGTGGTCTCGCGGTTGATCGAGCGCTGCTGGCCACGGATCTGCCGGCTGAGCAAACCACTCAGGCCGCCCAGCACCAGCAGGCCGATCAGGAACACCGGCACCAGCGCCCAGCTCTTGGTGACGGCGTACCAGACCAGAAAACTCATGCCGATGACCGCGGCAAACAGCACATTGATGAAGGCGTTGAGAAAGCGCTCGGTGTCGGCGCGCACGCGCATCAGCAACGACAGGGTTTCGCCGCTGCGCCGCTCCTCGAACTCCTGGATTTCCAGGCGCATGGTCTGGCGCAGGCCGTCGTTGAAGATCTGCGTGCCGAAGCGCTGCACCACCAGCCGGGTCACGTATTCCTGCACCGCCTTGGTGGCCCTTGACGCCAGCGCCACGACCACCGCCAGGGCCAGCAGCAGCAGCGCACCGCGCACCAGCTCTTCGTCGCTCTTGGTGTGGCGCTGTGTGGCGTAACCATCGATCAGCCAGCCGAAGATGATGGGGTCCACCAGCGCCAGAATCTGGCTCACGGCCGCCAGCAGCAAGGCCAGCGCGACGAGCTTTCGCTGGGGACGGAGGTATTTCCAGAGGATGTGCATAGATTCCCAGAGGACAGGCCTGTTGAGCGTACCCCGGAACGCCCCGGCGAGCGACGGTTCAGCCCGCGCCGTCGAGCGCCTGTCGCACGTGCTGCATCAGCCCTTCGCAGCCGTCTTCCACCAGGTCCAGCACCTCTTCAAACCCGCGGGCCCCGCCCTGGTAAGGGTCGGGCACCACGGCGCTGTCGTGGTGCTGGAAGAACTCGGCGAAGCGCCGCAGCTTGCGGGCCTGTTGGGGCGGGCAGCGCTCCCGGGCCAGTGCGAGGTTGTCCCCGTCCATCGCCAGGATCAGGTCGAAATGTTCGAAGTCGCTGACCTGGAGCTGCCGTGCGCGCTGGGTCGAGAGGTCGTAGCCACGCTGGAGCGCGTGCGCCTGGCTGCGCGCATCGGGCGGGGCGCCGACGTGGTCGCTGTGCGTGCCGGCGGAGTCCACCTGCACCCGGTCGCCCAGGCCGGCGGCCTGAACCCGGGCTTCGAAAACGCCGTGGGCCGTCGGGCTGCGGCAGATATTGCCCATGCAGAGGAAAAGAACACGGTAGGGAGGGCGGTGGGGGGCGTTCACGGTGCAGTCGGGGGCGGGCGGTGGGTGCCTTCGGTGGCGGTGGCGCCATTTTGCGCGCGGAACACCGTGGCGCAGGACCACCACCCGCATTCGTTTTGCGCCGCGTGGCAACATCGCGGCTGCGCGTGCCCGCGCCCGGCCGAATCCCCGTTCAACCCACCCCCCGCGAAGACCCCCATGGAACTGCCCGCCCACCAGCTCAGCATGTCGGTGCTGATGACCCCCGACACCGCCAACTTCTCCGGCAACGTGCACGGCGGCTCCATCCTCAAGCTGCTCGACCAGGTGGCCTACGCCTGCGCCAGCCGATACGCCGCCGCCTATGTGGTGACGCTGAGCGTGGACCAGGTGGTGTTCCGCCAGCCGATCCACGTGGGCGAACTCGTCACCTTCCTCGCCTCGGTCAACCACACCGGCAACTCGTCCATGGAAGTGGGCATCAAGGTGATCGCGGAAAACATCCGCACCCAGGAAAACCGCCACGTCAACAGCTGCTTCTTCACCATGGTCGCGGTCGACGACGCCGGCAAGCCGACTCCCGTGGCCCCCCTGCGCCCCTTCACCCCCGACGAGCGCCGCCGCCACGCGGCGGCCGAGGTGCGCAAGGCCATGCGGCGCGAGATGGAGCAGCGGTTTGGGGCGGTGCGGTAGGGGAGGTGGGCTGGCTGAGCTGCGAGTTTGCGGTGGACAGGTGTCGGACACTTCAGGTCATACGTCCGATTAGCAAATCCCCTTTTCCTTGGTTGGTATTAGACTGTCGTCATCCTTGGTTGCTGGGTGATTAAAAAAGATGTCAACACCATTGCCTCCGTGCTTTAGGCACAGAGCGCCCAGTTCCTGTGCCGGGTCAGCAGAACATGCGTCCGTTCGCCCCTGGTTGGATCTCCTTTAGTACAACTGCACCTTCAATTTGTCCTTGTAGACGCGCAAGCGAAGTGTCGCCCGGTCGAAAAACTGCTCATACAGCGGTACCTCAATGTGCAACTCACCGTTGACACGATTGGTCCTGAAGTCTTCTCGAAAACCTGTTCCAACCTGGAGTAAAAATGTCTTTTTCCTTTTATAAGCTGTGCTCGTCAATTGGGATTGCGTTCACATTGACCGGATGTCTTTCCACATCCAATCTGGTCCGTGATTCGAATGGGTTTTCGGAAAGTAATCAACGGATCATTCAACTGGTTGCGGAGAAAGCAAAAGATATATGTTTAACCGGACGGCACAGGGAAAACGGCGGAAAGAAGACCTTTGTTTCTGGGGTGCCAATCAGTCAAGCTCTGGAAATTCGAAGAATCTATATTTCTAACACTAACTGGTATAAATTTCAAGCTATAACTCGCGGCATATTTGACCATGTTTATTACAACTGGCAGACTTCCGAATTAAAGTGTGGTGATATTAGTTGGCAAGAGGATAAGGTCTTGGCAGGAATCGTATTTGTTGAGTTGACACCAGGTTCTCCAGAAGCTTTGGCAACCCCTGCTCCTCCTGTCCCAGCTCCTGCTGCTCCTGTCCGAGCCCCGTTGAAGCAGCCAACTATTGAACCAGCTCCTACAGAAAATCGGGGATGATATTTTCATGAAAAAACTATTACTCCGGCGGCTTGATGTTTGATGCTATGTGCTCCATTTTAGTAAAATGGCAACTATTGTATCTCATTCGCGTCTCAATCTTTGTTCAATTCTTAGAAGCCCTGATCCTTCTGAAAGCTCGGGGTTATCCACCCTGTCTCCCATTCGAGCATAGTCCCGCATGATATTTACCAGGTGCGGTGACTACTATTGATCCGACCCTGAAAAGTCTTAAGCCGAGCCTTATCTATAAGTTGAATCCGCGTGTGCACCTCCACTGGCAAATTGCGGTCAGTGGTTTGTCTCAGCCTCAGCCAAACGGATTCCCGAAGGGGCGGTGAGCGCCGCATACCGGTCGTCCCTTTTGAGGTGTCGATGTCCGCAACGGGTCGAGGCTGTCTGAAAACACGCTGAAAACGGAAATTCAGGGGTTCTCGACCCCCTTCCCTAAATCGAGATCGGCGCTTTCGGATCGGTCTGGGAGGTCGTGCTTCTGTCCGAATGCGCTGAGGCGGAGTTTTCACACAGCCTCGGTCGAAACAAGTCAAACGAACACCCCCTTACCCCCAAACCGCCTCCAGCGCCCCCCAGGCACTCGTTATCACCGGCTCCCCCGCCCGTTCGGCCAGACAAACAAAACTCAGGTCGCATTCAAGCGCCACCTGGTCGGCCACCACCAGGCCGCGGGCCTGGGCTTCGCGCATGGCGATGGCGTCGCGCACCAGGCTCAGGCCGACGCCGCTTTTCACCAGGTCGAGCATGGACGCTTCCTGGTCCACCAGCGCCACGCGCCGCGGCTCCAGCCCGGTGAGCGAACCGGGGCCGAACACGCGGCGCTGCAGCCGGTGGTGGGCGCTGGCCGGTGGCGTGGCGAGCCAGGGCAGGGCGGCCAGGGCTTTCCAGTCTTTGCCGCGCACCTGCGGGCCCCAGCCGGCGGGCGCGAGCACGCGGTAGGTGAAGCGGGTCAGCGCGCGCAGCCGGTAGGGCGCGCCCACCAGGTCGTCAGGCAGGTTGAGGAAGAAGCCCACGTCGAGCTCGCCGCGCGCGATCTGCGCCAGCACGTCGCCGCTCATGCCCTGGCGCAGCTCGGTGCCCACCTGCGGGCTGGACTCGACGAGCTGTTTCAGGAACGCGCCGAGCCGGGTGAACTCGGGGTCGAGGATGGTGCCGATGCGCAGCGTGCCGCGCACCGTGGTGTGCAGGGCGGCGGCGGCCTGGCCGAAGTCGGCCAGGGTGGCGAGCGCGCGCTCGGCCATGGGCAGCAGGGCCGCGCCGTCGTGCGTGAGCGCCATGCCCTGGGGCGTGCGGGTGAACAGCGCCAGCCCCGTGGCCTCGGCCAGGGTTTTCAGCTGCAGGCTCACCGCGGGCTGGCTCAGGTGCAGGCGCAACGCGGCGCGCGACACATTGCCTTCGCGCGCCACGGCGACGAAGGCGCGCAGGGTCTGCGGGTCCACCGTGGGCAGCCGGCCGGGCAGGGCGTTGGGGGATACGGGCGTGGGCATGGGGGTGTTCGTTATTTGCCGAACTTATACCAAGCCGCTGGCGATTTCATTGGACTTTTGCGCAGCCGGTCCACAAACTCGCGCCATTCCCGGGAGCAGACCATGAGCATTTCAAATACCCGGCGCCTTCGCTGGCGCCCCTGACCATGCACGGAGACAGCCCCTACGACCCGGCCGAAGGCGACTGGCAGACGCTGGCCACCTTCTTCAGCCCCACCGAGGCCTACCTTTTGCGCGGCTGCCTGCAGTCGGCCGGCGTGCCCGCGGTGGTGGCCGACGCCCACCTGGTGCAGGCGCACACGCTGCTGGCCGGCGCGATCCAGGTGCGCGTGCTGGTACCCGCGCACCGCTTTGCCGAAGCCGAGGCGGTGGTGGCGGCCTTCCACCGCGGCGACTTCAGCCTGCCCGACGACAGCTTGCCACCCGAGTGAACCCACCATGAGCGACACCACCACCTTCGACCACATCGTCATCGGCGCCGGCACGGCCGGCTGCCTGCTGGCCAACCGGCTCTCGGCCGATCCGTCGCGCCGTGTGCTGCTGGTCGAAGCCGGCCGCAAGGACGACTACCACTGGATCCACATCCCCGTGGGTTATCTGTATTGCATCGGCAACCCGCGCACCGACTGGCTCTACCAGACCGAACCCGACCCGGGCCTCAACGGCCGCCAGCTGCGCTACCCGCGCGGCAAGGGCCTGGGCGGCTGCTCCAGCATCAACGGCATGATCTACATGCGCGGCCAGGCGCGCGACTACGACCAGTGGGCACAGCTCACCGGCGACGCCGACTGGCGCTGGCAGAACAGCCTGCCCGACTTCCGGGCGCACGAAGACCACTACCGCCTCGACGCGGCGAACGAGAGCCTGAGCAACCCCGCCTTCACGCTGCTGCACGGCAACAAGGCGGTGGGCAGCACCGGCGAGTGGCGCATCGAAAAGCAGCGCCTGCGCTGGGACGTGCTCGACGCGTTTGCCCAGGCCGCGCAGCAGGCCGGCATCCCGGCCACGGACGACTTCAACACCGGCGACAACGAGGGCGTGGGCTATTTCGAGGTGAACCAGAAAGCCGGCTGGCGCTGGAACGCGAGCAAGGCGTTTCTGCGCCCGGTGATGCACCGGCCCAACCTCACGGTCTGGACCGAGACCCAGGTGGAGCGCCTGCGGCTGGAGCGCGACGCGGCTGGCGCGCTGCGCTGCACCGGCGCCGAGCTGCGGCGCGGCGGCCAGCGCGTGAGCGTGTCGGCCACGCGCGAGGTGGTGCTCAGCGCGGGCAGCATCGGCTCGGTGCAGATCCTGCAGCTCTCGGGCATCGGCCCGGCGCCGGTGCTGCGGGCCGCGGGCGTCGAGGTGAAACACGAACTGCCCGGCGTGGGCGAGAACCTGCAAGACCATTTGCAGATCCGCTCGGTCTACAAGGTGCAGGGCGGCAAAACGCTCAACACCCTGGCCAACTCGCTCTGGGGCAAGGCCAGCATCGGTATCGAATACGCGCTCAAGCGCAGCGGCCCCATGAGCATGTCGCCCAGCCAGCTCGGCGCCTTCACCAGGAGCGACCCGGCGCAGCCGCACGCGAACCTCGAATACCACGTGCAGCCGCTCAGCCTGGATGCTTTTGGCGAGCCGCTGCACAGCTTCCCGGCCTTCACCGCGAGCGTCTGCAACCTCAACCCCGGCAGCCGCGGCCATGTGCGCATCCGCACCGCGCGCGGTGAAGACGCGCCCGCCATCGCGCCCAACTACCTCTCCACGGCCGAGGACCGGCAGGTCGCGGCCGACAGCCTGCGCGTGACGCGGCACATCGTGGCGCAGCCGGCGATGGCGAAATACCAACCCGAAGAGTTCAAGCCCGGCGTGCAGTACCAGACCGACGACGAGCTCGCGCGCCTGGCCGGCGACATCGCCAGCACCATCTTCCACCCGGTGGGCACGACGAAGATGGGGAGCGCCGATGACCCGCTGGCCGTGGTCGACAGCCACCTGCGCGTGCGCGGCGTGGCCGGCTTGCGCGTCGTGGACGCGGGCGTGATGCCCACCATCACCAGCGGCAACACCAACAGCCCGACGCTGATGATCGCGGAGAAGGCGGCGCGCTGGATCGCGGCCGGGACGTGACTCCAGGCTAGCGGATGCCACCCACGTAGCGCGGCGTGTCCGGCCCGTCGGTATCGGTTCGTTTGCCGCCGTCAAACCCCGAGGGCAGCGCCGACTCGCGGAACCCGCTCGCCGGCACCGGGTCGGCGAAACCGCTGGGACGGCTGGCCGGGGGCGCTGGCGTCTGCGCGGCGCGCAGGGCCTCGGCGGCGCTCTGCAGCAGGGGCTTGCGCACGGGTGCGCCCATGCCGGTGCTCGCGGTCTCCAGCTTGTCGGCCCAGGGCAGCAGCTCGTCCAGCCCGTCGCTGACCGCCTTTTCGCGGGCGAAGCGCACGATGGCGCGCGCGTAGTCGGCGTTGGTGGCCATCCACTCGGTGTCGGTCACGCGCCCCGTCTTGCGGCGCAGCAGCACATGCAGATGGGCGGCGGTGGCAAAGATTTCGGTGGAAGTCATGGCAGCGTCCTTTCAATGGCCCAAGTTGTCGATGTCGCCGGAGCAAGATCAACAACGAGTGAAGGGGTAAAACCCCAGGGCACCGCCGGGCCGGCTTTGCCGGACGGCCAGTGCCGCCCCCCTTGAGGGGGGTGACGCGAAGCGGCGCGGGGGGTGCATCTCAATGCCCGAGCTGTTCGTTGTGCAGCGACAGATCGAGCCCGGCGCGTTCGTCCACCTCGTGCACGCGCAGGCGCGCCACACGCGAGGTGATCCACAGCACGAC
The DNA here is from genome assembly GCF_055703065.1 of Hydrogenophaga sp. L310. Lineage (NCBI taxonomy): Bacteria > Pseudomonadati > Pseudomonadota > Betaproteobacteria > Burkholderiales > Comamonadaceae > Hydrogenophaga > Hydrogenophaga sp. L310. Next base: position 17,754 of record NZ_JBVPZA010000008.1, on the reverse strand, counting down.
GCCGGTCATGACCAGGCTGTAGGTCAGCACGGCCATGCAGGCGATCAGCTGCGTCAGCACGCTGCCCTCCACCCCGGCGATGGCCGGATCGGCCAGCAGGCCGGTGAGCAGCGCGCCCACCAGGCCACCCACACCGTGCACACCGAACACGTCGAGCGAATCGTCAGCGCGCAGGCGGCGTTTCAGGCCGGTGGCACCCCAGTAGCAGACCGCACCCGCCACCAGACCGATGATCAGCGCGCTGCGCAGCGTGACGAAGCCCGCGGCCGGCGTGATGGCCACGAGTCCGGCCACCACGCCGGAGCACAGGCCGAGCAGCGAAGCGCGTTTGCGCGCCAGCCATTCGGCGGCCATCCACGAGAGCGCGCCCGCGGCGGCGGCGATGTGGGTCACGGCCAGCGCCAGCCCGGCGCGCCCGTCGGCGGCGAGCGCCGAGCCGGCGTTGAAGCCGAACCAGCCGACCCAGAGCAGGCCGGTGCCGGCCATGGTCAGGCCCAGGTTGAAGGGGATGAAGGGTTCGCGGCCGTAGCCCTGGCGCGGGCCGAGGGCGTAGGCGCAGACCAGCGCGGCCGCGCCGGCGTTGATGTGCACCACGGCGCCACCGGCAAAGTCCAGCGCACCGAGCTGGGCCAGCCAGCCGCCCGGCTCCCAGACCCAGTGGGCCACGGGCGCGTACACCAGCAGCAGCCACAGGCTGGCGAACAGCAGCAGGGCGCCGAAGTGCATGCGCTCCACCAGCGCGCCCACCACGAGGGCGCAGGTGATGATGGCAAAGGTGAGCTGGAACATGGCAAACACCGACTCGGGCACGTGCGGCGCGATGTGGCTCACCGCCACCTGGCCGGTGGCGCCCAGGTAATCGAGCCCGGCAAAGCCCATGCGCTCGACGCCGCCGATCCAGCCCGCCAGCGCGCCGTCGCCGGGCGTGAACGCCAGCGAATACGCCAGCGCAAACCACAACACGCTGACCACCGCCGCGATGCCGACCACGCTGGCCATGGTGTTGATCACGTTGAGGCGGCGCACCATGCCGCCATAAAAGAGCGCGATGCCGGGCAACGTCATGAGCAGCACGAGCGCGGTGGACACCATGAGCCAGGCGGTGTCGGCCCCGCTGATGGTGCTGATGGCGGCGAGCGCCGGGCCGGGCAGCGTGGCCGCTGCGTCGGCAGCGGGGCTGGTGGCCCCGGCAGGTGCGGTCTGCGCACAGGTCAGCGAGGGGATGGCGAGGGCCAGTCCAGCCGCCACGGATCCAGGGGATCTACGGTTTTGGTGCATTTTGTTACCTTTTCCAACGACCCCCGGCACTGAGCACATCCTGTGCCACCCTGCAAGGGAGCAAGGGAAACCCCGGATGCACAGCGCTGGTGCAAGGCATTACAGTAGGCACCACTCGCACCCAGCGCACGCCGCTGGTGACCGCGGGGGACCGAGGAGACAACCCAGTCCAACCAGAAAATATTGCTTCAGCGTCCCCAAGAGATGCCAGAGATCACAAGCCGACCCCGCAAGGGTCGGCTTTTTTTTGCCTGCGTGGGTGGCGGGTGAGTTTCCGAGAGTGTCTTTTCTGTTTTCGTTTTGTTGATGCGAATGGAAGTTGTCCGTCCACTATGTTGGTACTTGATTTTGGAATCGACAAAACGGGTCGGAAAAAGTTGATGTAAATCAATGCGTTAAATGCGTTGATCGGTGTTTTCCCTTGGTTGGCCCATCGTGGCCTGGCGATTGCGAACGGTTACACACCTGCCTGCATTGGCGGGGCCCGGTTCCGCCCCACACCAGCCCACGGAGACACAACCATGATGGAAACCTTTTACGAGGTGATGCGCCGCAAGGGCATCTCGCGCCGCAGTTTTCTGAAGTACTGCTCGCTCACCGCCACCTCGCTCGGGCTGGCGCCCTCGTTCGTGCCGATGATCGCGCACGCCATGGAAACCAAGCCGCGCACCCCGGTGCTCTGGCTGCACGGGCTGGAATGCACCTGTTGCACCGAGTCGTTCATCCGCTCGGCGCACCCGCTGGCCAAGGACGTGGTGCTCTCCATGATCAGCCTGGACTACGACGACACCCTGATGGCCGCCGCCGGCCACCAGGCCGAGGCCATCCTCGAAGAGATCATGGTCAAGTACAAGGGCCAGTACATCCTGGCCGTGGAAGGCAACCCGCCGCTGAACGAAGACGGCATGTTCTGCATCCAGTCGGGCAAGCCCTTCATCGAAAAGCTCAAGCACGTGGCGAAAGACGCCAAGGCCATCATCGCCTGGGGTTCGTGTGCCAGCTGGGGCTGCGTGCAGGCCGCCAAGCCCAACCCGACACAGGCCACGCCGATCCACAAGGTCATCACCGACAAGCCCATCATCAAGGTGCCGGGCTGCCCGCCCATCCCCGAGGTGATGACGGGCGTGATCACCTACATGCTGACCTTCGACAAGATCCCCGAGCTGGACCGCCAGGGCCGCCCGAAGATGTTCTACAGCCAGCGCATCCACGACAAGTGCTACCGCCGCCCGCACTTCGACGCCGGCCAGTTCGTCGAGACCTGGGACGACGAGTCCGCGCGCAAGGGTTACTGCCTCTACAAGGTCGGCTGCAAAGGCCCCACCACCTACAACGCCTGCTCCACCGTGATGTGGAACGAGGGCACCAGCTTCCCGATCAAGGCCGGCCACGGCTGCATTGGCTGCAGTGAAGACGGCTTCTGGGACAAGGGCTCGTTCTACGACCGCCTGACCGACATCCACGCCTTCGGCATCGAAGCCAACGCCGATCAGATCGGCGGCACGGCGGCCGGTGTGGTGGGGGCCGCAGTCGCCGCGCACGCCGCCATCTCGGTGGCCAAGCGCGCTCGCGACAAGGCCGTCGAGAAAAAAGCCGCGTCCTCCAACAGCTGATCCAGAACAAAGAGGAACAACACCATGGGTGCTTACGAAACACAGGGCTTCAAGATGGACAACACCGGCCGGCGCATCGTCGTCGACCCGGTCACGCGCATCGAGGGCCACATGCGCTGCGAGGTCAACCTCGACAGCAACAACGTCATCCGCAACGCGGTCTCCACCGGCACCATGTGGCGCGGTCTGGAAGTGATTTTGAAAGGCCGCGATCCGCGCGACGCATGGGCCTTCGTGGAGCGCATCTGCGGCGTCTGCACCGGCTGCCACGCGCTGACCTCGGTGCGTGCGGTGGAAGACGCGCTCGGCATCCAGATCCCGCTGAACGCCCACCTGATCCGCGAGATGATGGCCAAGACGCTGCAGGTGCACGACCACGCGGTGCACTTCTACCACCTGCACGCGCTGGACTGGGTCGACGTCGTGTCCTGCCTGCAGGCCGACCCGAAGAAGACCAGCGACCTGCAGCAGCTGGTGTCGCCCGCGCACCCCATGTCGTCGGCCGGCTACTTCCGCGACGTGCAGAACCGCCTGAAGAAGTTCGTCGAGAGCGGCCAGCTCGGCCCGTTCGCCAACGGCTACTGGGGCAGCAAGGCCTATGTGCTGCCGCCCGAGGCCAACCTGATGGCGGTGACGCACTACCTCGAAGCGCTGGACCTGCAGAAAGAGTGGGTCAAGGTGCACACCATCTTCGGTGGCAAGAACCCGCACCCCAACTACCTGGTGGGCGGCGTGCCCTGCGCCATCAACCTCGACGGCAACGGCGCCGCCGGCGCCCCGATCAACATGGAGCGGCTGAACTTCGTTCAGGCCCGCATCCAGGAAATGATCGACTTCAACAACAACGTCTACATCCCGGACGTGCTCGCCATCGGCACCATCTACAAGAACGCCGGCTGGCTGTACGGCGGTGGCCTCAGCGCCACCAACGTGGCCGACTACGGCACGTATGAAAAGGTGCCTTACGACCACAGCACGCAGCAGCTGCCCGGCGGCGTGATCCTCGACGGCAACTGGGACAAGATCCACGCCATCGACCCGCGTGACCCCGAGCAGGTGCAGGAATTCGTGAGCCACAGCTGGTACAAGTACGGCGACGAAACCAAGGGCCTGCACCCCTGGGACGGCGTCACCGAAGCCAACTACGCCCCCGAAGGCCCCAACTTCAAGGGCACGCGCACCAAGATCGAAAACCTGGACGAAAGCGCCAAGTACTCGTGGATCAAGAGCCCGCGCTGGCGCGGCCACGCGGTCGAGGTCGGCCCGCTGTCGCGCTACATCCTGGGTTATGCCCACGCGATGCAAGGCAACAAATATTGCCAGCGCGTCAAGGAGCAGGTGGACGGCGCGGCGGTGGCGATCAACAGCGCGATCCCCAAGGCCCTGGGCCTGCCGGAAACCAACTTCTCGCTCAAGCAGCTGCTGCCCACCACCATCGGCCGCACCCTGGCCCGTGCGCTGGAGAGCCAGTACGCCGCCGAGATGATGATGGACGACTTCAAGCAGCTCATCGGCAACATCAAGGCCGGCGACACCAGCACCGTCAACGCCGACAAGTGGGACCCGTCCACCTGGCCGAAAGAAGCCAAGGGCGTGGGCACGGTCGCCGCACCGCGCGGCATGCTGGGCCACTGGATCAAGATCAAGGACGGCAAGATCGAGAACTACCAGTGCGTGGTGCCCACCACCTGGAACGGTTCGCCGCGCGACACCAAGGGCCAGATCGGCGCCTTTGAGGCCTCGCTCATGAACACGCCCATGGTCAACCCCGAGCAGCCGCTGGAGATCCTGCGCACGCTTCACAGCTTCGACCCCTGCCTGGCCTGCTCGACTCACGTGATGAGCGAAGACGGCCAGGAGATGAGCAGAGTCACTGTGCGCTGAACCCCACAACGAGGAGAAACACATGCAATCGAAAAACATCCGCCGTTTGACCGCCGCCGCGCTGCTGACCGGTCTCGCCGGCGCAGCCCAGGCCCACACCGGCCACGGCACCCACAGCCTGTTTGAGGGGCTGGTTCACCCCTTCGGTCTCGACCACCTGCTGGCCATGGTCGCCGTGGGCGTGTGGTCGGTCTCGGCCCTGCCGCAGGGCAAGGCCTGGCAAGGCCCCGCCACGTTTCTGCTGGCGCTGGTGGCGAGCGCCGCGCTGGGCGCCGCGGGCGTGAGCCTGCCGTTCCTGGAGCAGGGCGTGGCGCTGTCGGTGGTGCTGTTCGGCGCCATGCTGGTGCTGGCCCGCCAGCCGATGCCGGCGGCCGTTGGCTTGGGGCTGGTGGCCGCGGCGGCTTCGCTGCACGGCCTGGCGCACGGCGCTGAAACGCCGGCCACGGGCTTCGCAGGCTACGCCATCGGCTTCCTGCTGACCACGGCCGCGCTGCACACCGGCGGCGTGGTCGCGGGCATGGGCATCCGCCGCGCGCTCGCCGAGCGCAGCGGTTGGGCGCTGGGCGGCCTGGGCGCGGTACTGGGCGCGTCCGGCCTGGTGCTCTTCGGCCAGCTGGCGGCCTGACGGCCACCCCGATCCACGGCAACCGTTTTCTGGAGGCCACCATGTCCACCACGTCCCCCGAACAGCTCATCGACGCCACCGGCATCGACGAAAGCGCCGTCTCGCACGGTCAGACCACCAAGTCGGTCTATGTGTACGAAGCGCCCGTGCGCCTCTGGCACTGGATCAACGCGGCGTCCATCACCGTGCTGGCGCTCACCGGCTACTTCATCGGCAGCCCGCTGCCGACCATGCCGGGCGAGGCCAGCGCGCACTACCTCATGGGCTACATCCGCTTCGCGCACTTCACGGCGGGCTACCTGCTGGCCGTGGGCCTGATCGGCCGCACCTACTGGGCGCTGGTGGGCAACCACCACGCGCGCGAAATGTTCTGGGTGCCGGTCTTCCAGAAGGCCTACTGGAACGAGGTGCTCACCATGCTCAAGTGGTACGCCTTCCTGATCCCGAGGCCGGGCCGTTACGTGGGCCACAACCCGCTGGCGCGCTTTGCCATGTTCTCGGGCTTCCTCATGCTCACGCTCTTCATGATCGTCACCGGCTTCGCGCTGTACGGCGAAGGCGCGCAGATGGGCTCGTGGCAAGAGCGCATGTTCGGCTGGGTGATTCCCCTCATGGGCCAGAGCCAGGACGTGCACACCTGGCACCACCTGGGCATGTGGGCGCTGATCATCTTCATCACGCTGCACGTGTACGCCGCGATCCGAGAAGACATCATGGGCCGCCAATCCATCGTGTCCACGATGATTTCCGGCCGTCGGACTTTTAAGGATTGACCCCCGCGCCGCCTTCGGCGTCACCCCCTTCCAGGGGGCGGTGCGAGAGGCCCGGCAAAGCCGGTTCCTCCGCACCCTGGCGCCAAGCCCTTCGTTCCAACAGGTGTTCTGTCATGTCGCGTCTTGCTCCACATCGTCTGCACACCATCGCGCCGGTGACCCCGCCGCGGGGCGTGCCGGTGCGCACGCCCATGCACCCGGGGCGGCTGCTGGCGCGCACCTGCCTCGCGCCGCTGGGCCTGAGTCAGAGCGAGGCGGCCCGGGTGCTGGGCCTGTCTCGTCGCCGGCTGCACGAGCTGGTGCACGGCCAGCGCGCGATGTCGCCCGACACCGCCATCCGCTGCGCGCGCTTGTTTCGTATCGACGTCTCGTTCTGGCTCGCGCACCAGGCCGCCTGGGACAGCTTCCACGCCTGGAAGCGCCTCTGTTCCGGTCCGGTCACCCCTTCCTCCCTTTGAGTTTTTCGGGACCACCCACCATGAGCGCCCATCCGTCCGAATCCACCTGTCACCCCTGTGGTGACACCCCCGCCCAGCCGCAGACCATCGTGGTGCTCGGCATCGGCAACCTGCTCTGGGCCGACGAAGGTTTCGGCGTGCGCTGCATCGAAGCGCTGCAACGCCGCTTCGAGTTCGCCGAACACGTGTCGCTCATCGACGGCGGCACGCAGGGCCTGTACCTGATCCAGCACGTGCAGGCGTCCGACGCGCTGCTGATCTTTGACGCCATCGACTACGGCCTGGAGCCCGGCACGCTGAAGCAGGTGCGCGACGACGATGTGCCGCGCTTCATGGGCGCGAAAAAGATGAGCCTGCACCAGACCGGTTTCCAGGAAGTGCTGTCGCTCGCGCAGCTCACCGGCAAGTACCCGGCCCAGGTGCTGCTGATCGGCTGCCAGCCGCAGGAGCTGGAAGACTACGGCGGCAGCCTGCGCCCGGTCGTGAAGGCCGCGATGGAGGAGGCGCTGGCCCTGGGCGTGGAGCAGATCGCGCGTTGGGGCGGCGAGCCCGCACCGCGCCGCACGCCGCTGGGCGAACGCGAGGCCGTGACCATGGACGAACTTGCGCTCGCTGCCTACGAAACGCAGCGCCCCGCGCCCGACACCGCCTGCCGGATCGGCGACGACCGCTTCATGCCGAAGGACCTCTGATCATGTGCATCGGCATGCCCATGCAGGTCACCGCCACCGAGCCCGGCCACGCCTGGTGCGAAGGCCGCGGCGAGCGCCGCCGTGTGACCACCGCGCTGGTCGGTCCGCTGGAGCCGGGCGACTGGTTGCTGGTGTTCCTGGGCGATGCGCGCGAGCACATCACCGCCACCCGCGCCGCCGAAGTCAACAGCGCGCTCGACCTCGTGCTCGGCGCCATGCAGGGTTTCGACGCCAGCGGCGACGCGGGCTTCACGCTGCCTTCCCGGATGACCGCCGAGCAGCTGAAGCAGCTGTCCGGCCAGCTTTAAAACACCCACACAGGAGACCCCATGAACACCGCCACAGAAACCCCCAGCCGCGCCTTTGCGCTGCCCGTGCCCGACACCAACCCCGCGCCACCGCTGGTGATGCGCCTGGCGCGCGACTTCGGCGCCGCCTGGGTCGAAGAGACCACCGTGGCCGCGTGGAGCGCGGGTGGCGGCGACCGCGTCGTGCTGCTCGCCGGCGACCCGGTGCGTTTCCCCGAAGGCCAGGACGTGGCGGCTGTGTTGCCCGAACTCATGAAGAGTTTCGCCAACCGCTTCCAGATCGCCGTGGTGCCGCGCGACAACGAGGACGCGGTGGCGCGCCGCTACGGCTCGCAGCGCTGGCCCACGCTGCTGTTCTTCCGCGACGGCCAGTACGTCACCGCCATCGCCGGCATGCAGGACTGGGACGTGTACCTGAGCGGCGTGGCCGCCGCACTCACCATGCCGCCCTCGCGCCCGCCCACCATCGGCATCCCGGTGGTGAGCCAGGGCAGCACCAGCAGCGACAGCAGCTGCCACTGAACCCCACAGACCACCAAGGACACCCCATGAAAGACTTCCCCATTCCGCTCGTCGCCCTCGGCCCGGGCACCCAGTCTGAAGACGAGTCGCTGGACTACCTGCCGATGCCGAAAGACATGGACACCTACCGCCCGCCGGTGCTGCCCGAGCCCGAAGAACTGGCCGGGCGCGACGCCGCGCGCGCGGTGCTGGACCAGGTGCTGGCGCTGCTGGACCGCACAGCCGAGCGTGGCCCGGGCGGCCAGGTCTCGCTGACCGCATTGCCCGCGGCCGACCTGCGGCTGGTCAACCAGATCCTGGGCGAAGGCGAGGCCAGCGCCCTGGTGCGCGAAGAGGACGGCGCGCTGGAAGTGCGCATCCAGGAGGCGGTGCTGGCCGGCGTGTGGCGCCTCATCACCTTCCGCACCGTGGAGGGCGAGCGCAAGCTGATCGACGACGTGATCGAGGTCGGCCCGGTGCCGGCGCTGCTGCGCGCCATCGCGGTGGACGACGTGTGGCCCCAGGGTGCCATGCCACATTGGGCCGGTCCGCTGCCACCCAACGTGCAGAACGCGCCCCTGCTGGTGGAAGAGATCCGCGACCAGGTCGCGGGCTGGAAACCCGGCCAGGTCTCGCACGTGGTCAACCTCACGCTGCTGCCGGTCACGCCCGAAGACATCGGCTTTCTCGACCACCACCTGGGCACCGGCCGCGTGCTCATGCTCTCGCGCGGCTACGGTAACTGCCGCATCTCCAACACCCGCTTGCCGAACTGCTGGCGCGTGGTGTACTACAACTCGATGGACAAGGTCATCCTCAACACGGTCGAGGTGGTGGACATGCCCGAAGTGGCCATGGCCGCCCCCGAAGACCTGCGCGATTCGCACGAGCGCCTGGCCGACGTGATGAACTATCTAGAGGGCGTTTGAATCATGGCCGGCGCGGACCACTTTGAGGGTTTTGAAGGCTCGTACCTGGGCAACCGCGACGTGCTCCGCCCCGGCTCGCGCCTCGAATGCAAGATCTGCTGGTGGGTCTACGACCCGGCGCTCGGCGACCCGCAATGGCAGATCGCTCCCGGCACGCCGTTCGCCGACCTGCCCGCGCACTGGCGCTGCCCGAACTGCGACTGCGAGTCCGATCAATTTCTGCTGCTGCCGGCCGAAGAAAGCTGAGCCCATGTCTGCACCATCTCAGCCCACCCCCGAATGGCTGGACCAGCGCGTGTCTGCGCTGGTCACGCATTTCGTGCGCGTGCAGACCGAACGCATGGTGGGCATCCCCTTGCTCAACCCGGCGCTGTCGGTCGAGGCGGTCGGTTTTGAATGGGCGGGTGGTGCTGAAGAGGGCTTAGAGCCGGTGGCCGAAGGCGTGCTGATCACCCCCTGGTTCATGAGCCTGCTGCGCCTGCCCTTGGTCAACCTGCCCCACGGCAACCGTGTGGGGCGCAAGGCCGTGCGCGACTTCGGCAGCGAGCGGTTTGACTTCATCGGTGCGCACGACCCCGCCATCGGCTACCACGAGACCTGCGCGCTGTTTTCACCCATGAACGGTTTCACCGGCCAGGACCTGGCGCGCGAGACCGCGCTGGCTTCGCTGGCGCTGGTCCGCCCCGCACCCGAAGCACCCGAGCTGGCGCCCGTCGCAGCCGAGCCGTTGCCACCACGCCGCGCGTTCTTCATGGCCCGCCGGCCAGATGCGGGAGCTGCTGTATGAGCACCGCGCTGTCCCACTTGGCCGGCAGCCTGAGTGCGGCGCCCGGCGCGCCGCTGCCGCTGGCCCTGCAGAGCAGCCGCCAGGACTGGGCGCCGCGCCTGGCCCGCGGTCAGGCGGTGAGCGCCTTGCCCGGCCTGATGGCCAGTCTGTTCAACCTCTGCAGCCACGCGCACCGACTGTGCTCGCAGCTCGCCATCGAAGCCGCTTCGCCCGGCCTGCTGCCCGCGCCGCAGCAGGTGGCGCAGCGCCTGCGCACCGAGACCGCGCAGGAACACATCCGGCGCATCGGCCTGGACTGGCCACGCCTGCTGGCCGCCGAGCCCGGTCCTGCGGCCACCGCCTGGACCGATGCCGCACACGCCGCGTTGCAACGCTGCCCGCTGCTGCTGCCAGCGGCCACGCTGCCGGCCGACCCCTGGCCCGCCACCCTCACCTGGTTGCAAGACGAGCTGCTGCAGATGCCGCCCCACACCTGGCAACGCGCCTGGAATGCCTGCGGTGCCGACTGGTTACACGACTGGAGCCGTCGCCACACTGGCTGGCTGCCCGCGCTGGTGCGCGCCGCGCGCGCGGCCGACAGCGCCGCACCGCTGGACCTTGCCACCGCGCTGCGTGCCCACGCGGACGCCGATGGCCAATGCGCCCTGTCCGCTGCGTTGGCGCTCCAACACGGCTTCGCGCTGCACCCGTTGTGGCAGGGCGAGAGCGCCCACACCGGTAGCTGGACGCGCTTGAACGATCTGTCAGCCGATTTACCGCTCACGCCCTGGGCGCTGCTGGGCAGCCGCATCGCCGAGCTGATCCGCCTGTGCCAACCCGACGAATCGGACCAGAGCGGGGCGGGCTGGTTGTCCTTTGGTTCGCTCCGTACCGGGCCGCGTCAGGGCATGGCCTGGGTGGAGATGGCGCGTGGCCTGCTCGTGCACCAGGTGGAGATCGACGGCACGGGTGGCGACGCGCGCGTGGCCGCCTGCCGTGTGCTCGCCCCCACCGAATGGAACTTCCACCCGCAGGGTGTGGTGGCGCAAACCATCGCCGCGCTGGATGGGGGTCAGCCCGCCGAAGACACCGAGCGCCGCGTGCGCCTGCTCATGGCCGCGTTCGACCCCTGCGTACCGTTTGACTCGATGCACACGCAGCCCGCCGGTCAGGAGGTGCAACATGCATGAAGCCAGCCTCGCCGGTGGTGTGTTGCAGCTGGTCGAAGACACGGCGGTGAGCGAAGGTTTTTCGCGCCTGCTGTCGCTGCGGCTCGAAGCCGGCCAGCTTGCGGGTGTGGACGTGCGCGCCCTGCGTTTCGCGCTGGAGAGCCTGGCACCCGGCACGGTGCTCGACGGTGCATTGATCGAGATCGAAGAACCGCCCGGCCAGGCCTGGTGCATGGGCTGCGCCCAGACCGTGGCCATCGCCCAGCGCGGTGACGCCTGCCCGGCCTGCGGCGGCTACCAGTTGCAACCTACGGGCGGCATGGAATTGCGTGTGATTGACATGCAGGTCAGCGATGATGGCTAGGAAGCACCCCCTGCGCCGCTTCGCGGCTTCCCCCTCTCTCGCCTGCGGCGGGAGGGGGACCGCACCTGCGGCTCGGCAAAGCCGGTTCCGCGGTGCGACTGGGCAACTGCCCCTCGTTTCGGACGGTGCTTTGGTGAGCACAACAAAGGAGAACCAACATGTGTGTCGTATGCGGATGCAGTGACAACAGCCCGGCCCATGCCCGGCATATCCAGACCCACGCGGGCGAAGCGGGCGTGGTGCGGGTGAACCCCGGCAACGGCGACCTGCACTTCGGTGCCGGCGCGGCCCGCGTCTCGGTGCCCGGCATGAGCCAGGCGCGCGCCATCAAGCTGGAGACCGACATCCTCGGCGCCAACAACCGCGTGGCCTTGCAGAACCGCGCGCACTTCGAAGCGCACGGCGTGACCGCGCTGAACCTCGTGTCGAGCCCCGGATCGGGCAAGACCACGCTGCTCTGCGCCACCATCGAAGCGCTCAAGAGTCACGCCCCCGGCCTGCACGTCGCCGTGATCGAGGGCGACCAGCAGACCAGCTTCGACGCCGACCGCATCCGCGCCACCGGCGCGCCCGCCATCCAGGTCAACACCGGCAAGGGCTGCCACCTCGACGCGCCCATGGTGAGCGAAGCCTTCGCGCAATTGCACGACCACGGTCATCACAGCCACGACCACCACGATCACGGGCATCACCCTGAACACGATCACCACCACCATGACGATGCGCACAGCCTGCTGTTCATCGAAAACGTGGGCAACCTGGTCTGCCCCGCGGTGTGGGACCTGGGCGAGGCCGCCAAGGTCGCCATCCTCTCGGTGACCGAGGGCGAAGACAAGCCGCTCAAGTACCCCGACATGTTCGCGGCGGCACAGCTCATGATCCTCAACAAGACCGACCTGCTGCCGCACGTGAGGTTCGACGTCGCGCGCTGCATCGAGCTGGCCCGGCGTGTGAACCCCACCATCGAAATCCTGCAGCTCTCGGCCACCACCGGCGAAGGCATGGACGCCTGGTTGCACTGGCTCGACCACGCCATGGGCCACGGCCATCACCACCACGCTGAACCCGCGCCATCGACAGCGGAAGCGGCACTGCGTGATCGTGTGGCGCAGCTCGAAGCCGAACTCGCGCAAGCGCGCGCAGCGTTGTCTGCGGACGCCACACTCTGACCCGCTGCCCGCCATGAACACTGCGCCTTTGCCCACCGTGCTCGCCTGCGGCGCCTGGCTGAAAAACGCCGCCTGCCTGCTGGTGGACGGCGCACCGGTCTGGTCAGCGGTGCACGGCGACCTCAGCGACCCGGCGGCCTGCGCCGCGCTCGAAGCCTCGATCGAGGCCCTGCTGGCCGGCCACGGCGCGCCCATCGCCGCCGTGGCGCACGACCTGCACCCCGACTTCTTCAGCACCCAGCTCGCGGTCCAGCTCGCCGCCGCGCTCGGCGTGCCCGCCATCGGTGTTCAGCACCACCACGCGCACATCGCTGCCGTCGTGGCCGAACACCGCATCGACGGCCCCGTCATCGGCCTCGCGCTCGATGGTGTGGGCCTCGGAACCGACGGGCAAGCCTGGGGCGGTGAGCTGCTCTGGGTGGACGGCGCGCAGTGGCTGCGCCTGGGGCACCTGATGCCACTCGCTTTGCCCGGCGGCGACCGTGCCGCGCGCGAGCCCTGGCGCATGGCCGCGAGCGCACTGCACGCGCTCTGCCAGGGCGATCAGATCCATTCACGCTTCGCGCCGCAAGTCGGTGAGGCCGTGGCCGCAGGTGTGCAGCAGATGTTGGAAAAAAACCTGAACTGCCCGGCCACCAGCAGCACCGGCCGCTGGTTCGACGCGGCGGCTGGCGCGCTGGGCCTGAGCGTTCGCCAGGCCGACGAAGCCCAAGCCGCCATTGCACTCGAAGCCGCCGCCGCGCGTTGGCTCGCCCAACACCCGGAAACTGCCCCGTTGCCCGGCGCCGTGATCGACGCCCAGAACCGCCTCGACCTGCGCGGCCTCATGCCCGCGCTGTTCGATGCCGGCGCCGATGGCGTGGACGCCGCGGCCGCGGGCTTCCACCTCGCGCTGGCCGACGCGTTGGCCGACTGGGCTGTCCGTGCCGCCTTTGAGCGCGGCAGCCGCGACGTGTGCCTCGGCGGCGGCTGTTTCTTCAACGGCATCCTGCGCGAGCGCGTGACCGAGCGCCTGGAGGCTGCGAACCTGCGCGTGCACCGACCACTCGACAAAGGCTGCGGCGACGCCGGCCTCGCGCTCGGCCAGGCCTGGGTCGCCGCCCAGCAGCTGGCCTCGATCACCGCACAAGAACAACCCGTGAAGGAAACCGAACCATGTGTCTAGCCATTCCCGCGCTCCTGGTGGAGTTGCGCCCCAACGACCAGGCTGTGGTGAACCTCGGCGGCATCCGCAAGGAAATTTCCATCGCCCTGGTGGCCGACGTTCAGGTGGGCGACTACGTGATCGTGCATGTGGGCCACGCCATCGGTGTGATCGACCCGGAGGAAGCTGAGAAGACCCTGGCCTTGTTTGCCGAGATGCAGGCCATCAACGACGGAGGGGCAGACGTGGGGCCCAGCGCCGGGCCGCCCCAAGCTGGGTCAGCCCCCTTGGGGGGCAGCGAACCACATGAAATGGGGAGCGTGGGGGCATGAAATACATCGACGAATTCCGCGACGGCGACCTCGCCCGCCAGATCGGCGCACGCATCGCTGCCGAAGCGCACCCGGATCGCAGCTACAGCTTCATGGAGTTTTGCGGCGGCCACACACACGCCATCAGCCGCTACGGCGTTCTGGAGCTGCTGCCGCCCAACGTGCGCATGATCCACGGCCCGGGCTGCCCGGTCTGCGTGCTGCCCATCGGCCGCATCGACTTGGCGATCCGTCTCGCGCTGGAACGGGGTGCCATCGTCTGCACCTACGGCGACACCATGCGCGTGCCCGCCTCCGACAGCCTTTCGCTCATCAAAGCCAAGGCGCGCGGTGGCGACATCCGCATGGTCTATTCGGCCGCCGACGCCATGGCCATCGCCCGCGCGAACCCGCAGCGCGAGGTGGTGTTCTTCGCCATCGGTTTCGAGACCACCACGCCGCCCACGGCGCTCGCCATCCGCGACGCGGCGCGCGAAGGCCTGGCCAACTTCAGCGTGTTGTGCTGCCACGTGCTCACGCCCTCGGCCATCACCCACATCCTCGAATCGCCCGAGGTGCGCCAGCTCGGCACCGTGCCCATCGACGGCTTCATCGGCCCGGCGCACGTGAGCATCGTCATCGGCTCCGCGCCCTACGAGCACTTCGCCGAGGAATACCGCAAGCCGGTGGTGATCGCCGGCTTCGAGCCGCTGGACGTGATGCAGGCGATCCTGATGCTGGTGCGCCAGGTCAACGAAGGCCGCGCCCACGTGGAAAACGAATTCACCCGCGCCGTCACGCCCGAGGGCAACCTCAAGGCCCAGGCCCTGGTGTCCGAGGTGTTCGAGCTGCGGCCGAGCTTTGAGTGGCGCGGCCTGGGCGAGGTGCCCTACAGCGCGCTCAAGATCCGCGAGACCTTTGCCGCCTTCGACGCAGAGCGCCGCTTCGACCTGAGCTACACGCCCGTGGCCGACAACAAGGCCTGCGAGTGCGGCGCGATCCTGCGTGGCGTGAAGAAGCCGACCGACTGCAAGATCTTCGGCACCGTCTGCACGCCGGAAAACCCGGTCGGCTCCTGCATGGTGTCCAGCGAAGGCGCCTGCGCCGCGCACTACACCTACGGCCGTTTCCGAGACATCCCCATCGTCGTCACCACCGCCATCGAAGAGGCCACCCCATGAGAACCGACATCGAGCAAGCCGCCGGTGGCGAGGCGCCCGCGCCCAAACCGGTGAAGAAGAACTACATCCGGCCGCTCGACATCAAACACGGCCGCATCGACATGAGCCACGGCGCGGGCGGCAAGGCCGCGGCGCAGTTGATCGAGGAGCTGTTCCTCGCGGCCTTCGACAATCAGTTCCTGCGCCAGGGTGACGACGGCGCGGTGCTGGCGCTGCCGGCCTTCGACCCGGCGCAAGGTCGCCTCGTCATGGCCACCGACGGCCACGTGATCTCGCCGCTGTTCTTCCCCGGTGGCGACATCGGCTGCCTCTCGGTGCACGGCACGGTGAACGACGTGGCGATGTCGGGCGCGAAGCCGCTGTACCTGAGCGCGAGCTTCATCATCGAAGAAGGCTTCCCGCTGATCGACCTGCAGCGCATCGTGAAGTCCATGGCCGCCGCCTCGCGCGAGGCCGGCGTGCCCGTGGTCACCGGTGACACCAAGGTGGTGGAGCAGGGCAAGGGCGACGGCGTGTTCATCAGCACCACCGGCGTGGGCGTGCTGCCGCCGGGTGTGCAGATCAGCGGGCGCAACGCGCGCCCGGGCGACGTGCTGCTGCTCTCCGGCAGCATCGGTGACCACGGCGTGGCGGTGCTCTCGAAGCGCGAATCGCTGGCCTTCGAGACCACCATCGAGAGCGACACCACCGCGCTGCACACGCTGGTGGCCGCCATGCTGGCTGCCGCGCCCGGCGCGGTGCGCGTGCTGCGCGACCCCACACGCGGCGGCCTCGCCACCACGCTCAACGAGGTGGCGCGCCAGTCGGGCGTGGGCATGCTGCTGCAGGAGGCGGCCATACCGGTGAAGCCGCAGGTGGACGCGGCGTGTGAACTGCTCGGCCTGGACCCGCTCTACGTCGCCAACGAAGGCAAGCTGATCGCGGTGGTGGCGGCCGAGGCGGCCGAGACGGTGCTCGCCGCGATGCGCGCGCACCCGCTGGGGCAGGACGCGGCGCGCATCGGCGAGGTCACGGCCGACCCGCACCATTTCGTGCAGATGGCCACGCGCTTCGGTGGGCGGCGGGTGGTGGACTGGCTGAGTGGAGAACAACTGCCAAGGATTTGTTGATCCCCCCGCGCCGCCTGCGGCGTTACCCCCCACAGGGGGCAACGCTGGCGGCCCGGCAAAGCCGGTTCCGCGGCGTTCTGGGTTGGGGCACTTCGCGTCGGGTGATGAGAGCCATATCGGTTGAGGTCGGGGCCCATAACAAGAGACGAGGAGACCGGCATGTCGAGTCAGGTGTTTCGGAAGACCGAGAGCGGCAAGGCCGAGATCGCCCGGCGCCAGGCGGGGCTGTCGCCCGCCACGCGCACGGTGCTGATCATGGTCAATGGCCGCGATGCGGTGTCTGCCCTGATGGCGCGCGGTCTGCCGCAGTTGCAGGGGCATCTGGACACGCTGCTGGCGCTCGGGTTGATCGAGCCGGTGGTGACGCGCTCCGCGCCTGTGGCGCCACCACCGCCTGCCGTCACGTTGCCGACTGTGGCGCCACCCGCGAACGATGCCGAGCTGGCCGGCTCTGCCCCGGGTTCCGTGTCCGCACACGCGGGGCCTGCCGGACCCGGCCTGGACACGCTGCGCCGCAAAGCCCTAGGGATGATGTTCAAAACCGGAGCGGTGAAGGGCGTTGAGCGCATGGATCTCGCGACATGAAACCGCCGTGCCCGTTTCGATCAGTTTCCACCGTTCAAAGGTCGATTTACCGGCCTTTCGGGGCCTCATCGAGGCCCATGGGCGCGTTGCAGGCGCACTCATCCCTGCGCCTTCTGCAAAAGCCGGTGCCGCGCCATCCACAAGTTGGAAAGTGCGAACAGCGTGTGCAGTTGCGCCGTGTTCTTGACCAATCCGCGGTAGCGCACCTTCACAAACCCGAACTGGCGCTTGATCACCCGAAACGGGTGCTCCACCTTGGCCCGGATGCTGGCCTTCACATGTTCGAGCTTGTCCATGATCGCGCCCATGGGCGTGCTCTTGTCCAACGCTTTGCGTTTGCCCGGGCGCATGGCCACGTGCCAGTTGGCATTGATCGCCTGCGTCTCCTCGCGCTTGGCCACACCCTGGTAGCCTGCGTCAGCGAACACATCGCTCTCTTCACCATGCACCAGCGCGCCGGCCTGCGTCACATCGTTGACGTTGGCCGCTGTGCCCACCACCGTGTGCACCAGTCCCGAATCGGCATCCACGCCAATGTGCGCCTTCATGCCGAAGTGCCATTGGTTTCCCTTCTTCGTTTGGTGCATCTCAGGATCACGCTCGCCGCTGCTGTTCTTGGTCGAGCTGGGTGCTGCGATCAGCGTGGCGTCGATGGCTGTGCCGTTCTTGAGCAGCAGCCCTTTGGCGGCCAGCGTGCTGTTGACGGTGGCCAGTATCTGCAGGCTGAGTTGGTGCTCTTCGAGCAGGTGGCGAAAGCGCAGGATGCTCACGCGATCCGGAATGCGCTCGCTGCCCGAGAGACCAGCGAATTCACGGTACAGCGGCGTCTCGAACAGGGCTTCTTCCATGGCCAGGTCCGACAGGCCGAACCACTGCTGCAAAAAATGAATGCGCA
>NZ_JBVPZA010000007.1:0-227581 GCF_055703065.1 Hydrogenophaga sp. L310 | reverse complement strand
GGCATGACCATTTCCTTGCCTTCGGGCAGCTCGATCGAGCCGGTCACGTCGGTGGTGCGGAAGTAGAACTGCGGACGGTAGTTGTTGAAGAACGGCGTGTGACGGCCACCTTCATCCTTGGACAGCACGTAGATCTCGCCGGTGAAGTGCGTGTGCGGCTTGATGGAGCCGGGCTTGCACAGCACCTGGCCGCGCTGCACGTCTTCGCGCTTGGTGCCGCGCAGCAGGATACCGACGTTGTCGCCAGCCTGGCCCTGGTCCAGCAGCTTGCGGAACATTTCCACGCCGGTGCAGGTGGTCTTCTGGGTGTCGCTGATACCGACGATCTCGATTTCTTCGCCGACCTTGACGATGCCGCGCTCGATACGACCGGTCACGACGGTGCCGCGGCCGGAGATGGAGAACACGTCTTCCACGGGCATCAGGAAGGCACCGTCCACCGCACGGTCAGGCGTGGGGATGTAGGTGTCCAGCGCATCGGCCAGCTTCATGATGGCTTCTTCGCCCAGAGGGCCCTTGTCGCCTTCGAGGGCGAGCTTGGCCGAGCCGTGGATGATGGGGGTGGCGTCGCCGGGGAATTCGTACTTGTCCAGCAGTTCGCGCACTTCCATTTCAACGAGTTCGAGCAGCTCGGCGTCGTCGACCATGTCGCACTTGTTCAGGAACACGATGATGTAAGGCACGCCCACCTGACGGGCCAGCAGGATGTGCTCGCGGGTCTGGGGCATGGGGCCGTCAGCGGCCGAGCACACCAGGATGGCGCCGTCCATCTGGGCGGCACCGGTGATCATGTTCTTGACGTAGTCGGCGTGGCCGGGGCAATCAACGTGGGCGTAGTGGCGGTTGGCCGTTTCGTATTCCACGTGGGCGGTGTTGATGGTGATGCCGCGGGCCTTTTCTTCCGGAGCCGCGTCGATCTGGTCGTAGGCCTTGGCTGCACCGCCGAACTTGGCCGACAGCACGGTGGTGATCGCCGCCGTCAGTGTCGTCTTGCCGTGGTCCACGTGACCGATGGTGCCGACGTTCACGTGCGGCTTGGTCCGCTCAAATTTCTCTTTTGCCATTTTTCAGCTCCAAAATCAAAACTGCCGAAACACCAGAACAAATATGGTGCCCTTGGCGGGAATCGGACCCGCGACCTCTCCCTTACCAAGGGAGTGCTCTACCACTGAGCCACAAGGGCCAAGATACCCGGACAACCCGGACATCTCAGAAAACTTCACACATCCAGCCATCAAAAGCACATGGAGCGGGAGACGGGAATCGAACCCGCGTGATCAGCTTGGAAGGCTGGAGTTCTACCATTGAACTACTCCCGCCCGAACCGTCTTCACACCCACAAGGGCTTCCAACATTCAGAGCGCCTCGATCTCAATCGCTCGCACATCACTCATCGATCACTGGTGGAGGGGGCTGGATTCGAACCAGCGTACGCGTAAGCGGGCAGATTTACAGTCTGCTGCCTTTAACCACTCGGCCACCCCTCCATAGCGCAGCCCAGCATTATGCCATGGTTTTTAACCGGGTTGCGTCCCGATCGGTGATTACCACGCCACAGGCGCTTGTCCGGACGATTTCAGCCAGTGGTTGACGGCCCCGAAATGACCACAACCGAGGAACGGCAGCGGACCACGGCTCGCCGACAGGGGCGACGGGTGGTTGGCACGCAACACCTGGTGGCGGGTACCGTCGATCAGCGCGGCCTTTTTCTGGGCGTGGGCACCCCACAGCAGGAACAGTTTGGGGTCACCGGTTTCGCTGCAGATCCGGACAAGGGCGTCGGTCAGCGTTTCCCAGCCCCGGCCGGCATGGCAGGCGGGCTGGCCGTCTTCCACCGTCAGGCAGGTGTTGAGCAGGAGCACGCCCTGCCCGGCCCAGCGCACCAGCGAGCCATTGGCCGGCATGGCCAGACCCAGGTCGCGCTGCAGTTCCTTGAACATGTTGCGCAGGCTGGGCGGAATCCTGACACCGGGTGCCACGGAAAACGCCAATCCCTCGGCCTGACCTGGTCCGTGGTAGGGGTCCTGGCCCAGGATCACCACCCGCACCTCGGACAGCGGCGTCAGCGCCAAGGCCCTCAACGGCTGAGGCGGGTAGATGACGGCACCGTTGTCCAGCCGCTGCTGCAAGAAGGCTTGCAGCGCCTGCCCGGTGGCAGACGCCCAGAAATCGCCGACCAGTGCCGACCAGTCGGCCTGCACCGGCCACTGCGTGGGGTCGGCCGCTTGCAACTGCGGCACCACCGCTTCCTGAGCAGCTCCGGGAGCATCCCAATCCAGCGCACCTTGCATCGGTAACCGCTCAGGCAAACAGATCGGCCAGCGCCAGGCCCGGCTCGGGCGCGCGCATGAAGGCTTCGCCCACCAGGAAAGCGTGCACACCCGCAGCGCGCATCTTGGTGACGTCGTCGCGGCCAAGAATGCCGGACTCGGTGACCAGCAGGCGGTCGGCCGGCACGTCGGGCAGCATGTCCAGCGTGGTCTGCAGCGTCACCTCAAACGTGCGCAGGTTGCGGTTGTTGATGCCCAGCAGCGGGGTTTTGAGCTTGAGCGCGCGCTGCAGCTCGGTGCGTTCGTGCACCTCCACCAGCACCGCCATGTTCATGCTGAGGGCAATCGCTTCCAGATCGGCCATCTGCGCGTCGTCCAGACAGGCGGCGATCAGCAGGATGGCATCGGCCCCCATGGCGCGTGCCTCGTAGACCTGGTACGGGTCCACCATGAAGTCCTTGCGCAGCACCGGCAGGTCGCAGCTGGCGCGGGCCTGTTTCAGGTAGTCGGCGCTGCCCTGAAAAAACTGCTTGTCGGTCAACACCGACAGGCAGGCCGCGCTGACCTTGCCGTCGCCTTCAGCGTAACTCTGGGCGATGTCGGCCGGGATGAAGTCTTCGCGCAGCACGCCCTTGCTCGGGCTGGCCTTCTTGATTTCGGCGATCACAGCGGCCTGGCCGGCAGCGATCTTGGCGCGCAGGGCGCCCTCGAAGTCGCGTGTGAGCAAACGGCTTTCGGCGTCGAAGCGCACCACGTCCAGCGGTTTCTTCTTGCGCGCGGCGGCGATTTCTTCGTGCTTGACGGCCACGATCTTGTTGAGGATGTCACTCATGGGTTTTGTTTTCCTGGGGTGGAGGCGACTGGAGCACCTTCTTGATGACCCGGTGCATCACCACACCGGCCACGATGAACAGCATCGAGATGCCGATGGCGATCCAGGCGCCTTCGTTTTGCATCCAGACCGGGAGGTTCATGACATCGATCAGGGGCCAACGGTGGCGGTGGCGGCTTGCGTGAAGTCGGTCAGCTCGCGCAACTTTTGCGCCGCAGCACCGGACTCGATGGCACGCCGCGCCAGCGCGATGCCCTGGGTCATGTCCTCGCAGACATTGGCGGCGTAGAGCGCCACACCGGCGTTGAGCGACACGATGTCTTTGGCGGCCTTGATGGTCGGTTCGTCGCTGTTGTTCAACACGCCCATCAGCATGGCCTTGGAATCTTCGGGCGTTTCCACGCGCAAGGTGCGGTTGCTGGCCATCGTGAGGCCAAAGTCTTCGGGGTGGATCTCGTATTCGGTGATCTCGCCGTTTTTCAGTTCACCCACCATGGTGGCGGCACCGAGCGAGACCTCGTCCATGCCGTCGCGGCCGTAGACCACCACCGCGTGTTCGGCGCCCAGGCGCTGCAGCGCGCGCACCTGGATGCCGACCAGGTCGGGGTGAAAAACGCCCATCAGGATGTTCGGCGCCGAGGCCGGGTTGGTGAGCGGGCCGAGGATGTTGAAGATGGTCTTCATGCCCAGCTCGCGGCGCACCGGCGCTACGTTTTTCATGGCCGGGTGGTGGTTGGGCGCGAACATGAAGCCCACGCCCACTTTTTCAATGCAACGCGCGATGGCATCGGGCGACAGGTTGATGTTGATGCCCAGGCTCTCCAGCACGTCGGCGCTGCCGCTCTTGCTGGACACGCTGCGCCCGCCGTGTTTGCTGACCTTGGCGCCCGCGGCCGCGGCCACGAACATGGAGCAGGTGGAGATGTTGAAAGTGTGCGAGCCGTCGCCGCCCGTGCCCACGATGTCCACCAGGTGGGTCTTGTCGGCCACGTTCACCTTGGTGGAGAACTCGCGCATCACCTGCGCGGCGGCGGTGATCTCGCCGATGGTCTCCTTCTTCACGCGCAGACCGGTGATGAGCGCGGACATCATGACCGGCGACATCTCGCCGCTCATGATCAGTCGCATCAGGTGCAGCATCTCGTCGTGAAAGATCTCGCGGTGCTCAATGGTGCGTTGCAGAGCTTCCTGCGGGGTGATCTTGTGGCTGTTGGGCATGGGTGTCTCCAGAACTTAGCGAGAAGGATTGTCGGACATGGCCAGCTTCAGGCCAAAGCTGACGAACATGGCGCCCGCCGCGCGGTCCATCCAGTGCATGGTGCGCTGCACGGCGCTCACGCGACCTGCGGCCCAGCCGGCAAGCCAGGCATAGCCGAAGTTGATCGGCAACGAGTTGAGGTTGAACAGCAGGCCCAGCAGCAGGAAGGCGGTCACCTTGTCGGGCGTGCCGGGCGCGATGAACTGCGGCACGAAGGCCAGGAAAAACAGCGCAACCTTGGGGTTGAGCACGTTGGTGAGGAAGCCGCGTCGGTAGATGCGCCCAAGGTCGGCAGGGACTTTGGTCCGAGCGGCATCGGTGGGCACCACCGAAGAGCCGCCCCTGGCCAACAGCAGCTTGATGCCCATCCACACCAGGTACGCGGCGCCGATCCACTTGAGCACGATGAACGCCGTGGCCGAGGTGGCGAGCAACGCGCTCACGCCGAGCGCTGCCGCGAACACGTGCACGAAGCAGCCGCTGACGATGCCCAGCGCGGCCACGATGCCGGCGCGCACGCCGCTCTTGAGCGCGTTGCTCACGATGTAGAGCACATCGGGGCCGGGCGTGAGGTTGAGCAGCCAGCCCGCCGCGATGAACATGAGCACTTGCGGGGTGTCGGGCATGGTGTTCTCCGGGCTGAGGTTCAGTAGGGGCCGGTTCGTCCTGCGCCGACTGGCGCAACGGGCGCTTCGACAAAGAAGCGGCGCACGGTGGCGATGGCGTGATCGATGCCGGCCGCATCCACGTCGAGGTGGGTGACGAAACGCAAGCCAATCAGGCCGGTGGCCAGCACACCGTTCGCCTTCAGGAAATCCAGCAGCGCCAGGCCTCTGCCATCGGCCACATCGACAAAAACGATGTTGGTCTCTGCCGATTTCACGGTCAGTCCCTCCATGCCGCTCAGGCCTTCAGCCAGGCGGCGTGCGTTGGCGTGGTCGTCGGCCAGTCGGTCCACATGGTGGTCCAGCGCGTGCAGCGCACAGGCCGCCAGCAGGCCGGCCTGGCGCAAACCACCACCGGCCATCTTGCGGATGCGCCGGGCGCGCTGGATCAGCTCCTGCGAGCCGCACAGTGCTGAGCCCACCGGCGCACCCAGGCCTTTGCTGAAGCAGACCGAGAGGCTGTCGAAATGGTCGGCGATCTGCCGCACACGGGCATGGGCACCCTGCCCGGCGGCGGCCGAGGCCACCGCCGCGTTGAACACGCGCGCGCCGTCCAGGTGTGTGGCCAGCCCATGTTGGCGCGCCAAGGCCGTCGCTTCCCGCAGGTAGTCGTCCGGCATCACATGGCCGTTCCAGGTGTTCTCCAGGCACAGCAGGCGGGTGCGGGCGAAGTGCGGGTCATCGGGCTTGATGGCGGCGGCGATGTCGCCCAGCGCCATGCTGCCCTGCGGATCCTGCGTCAGCGGTTGTGGCTGCACGCTGCCGAACACGGCTGCGCCGCCACCTTCGTAGCGGTAGGTGTGGGCCAGCTGGCCGACAATGTACTCGTCACCCCGGCCGCAGTGCGCCAGGATGCCGCAGAGGTTGCTCTGCGTGCCCGAGGGCATGAACAGCGCAGCGGCCTTGCCGGTGATGGCGGCAATGCGGTCCTGCAGCGCGTTGACCGTGGGGTCGTCGCCGAACACGTCGTCGCCCAGGGGCGCAGCCATCATGGCGGCGCGCATGGCCTCGGTCGGCTGCGTGACCGTGTCGCTGCGCAGATCAATGGTCTTCATGCGGCCTGCTCCAGGAAGTTCTTGAGCATGGCATGGCCGTGCTCGGTGAGGATGCTCTCGGGGTGAAACTGCACACCCTCGATCGCCAGGGTCTTGTGCTTCACGCCCATGATCTCGCCGTCGGGCGTCCAGGCCGTGACCTTCAGGCAGTCGGGGCAGGTGTCGCGTTCGATGGCCAGCGAGTGGTATCGGTTGACGGTGAATTGCTCGGGCAGGTTGGCGAACACGCCTTCCTGTGTGGTCGTGATGACGCTGGTCTTGCCGTGCATCAGCTCCTGCGCACGGATGATCTTGCCGCCGAAGGCCGCGCCGATGCTCTGGTGGCCCAGGCACACGCCGAGGATGGGCAGCTTGCCTGCGAAGTGTTGAATGGCGGGCACTGAAATGCCGGCTTCGGCCGGTGAGCAAGGGCCGGGCGAGATCACCAGACGATCCACCTGTCCCGCGTCCACACGGCGCTGGATCTCGTCGACGGTGATCTCGTCGTTGCGCACCACGGTCACATCGGCACCGAGCTCACCGAAGTACTGCACGATGTTGTAGGTGAAAGAGTCGTAGTTGTCGACCATCAGGAGTTGAATAGGTTTGCTCATGGTGTTCACTCCAGCCCTTCTTCCACCAGCTCGGCCGCACGCAGCAGCGCGCGGGCCTTGTGTTCGGTTTCCCGCCATTCCATCTCGGGAATGGAATCGGCCACGACACCGGCGGCGGCCTGCACGTAGAGCATCTGGTCCTTGATGATGCCGGTGCGGATGGCGATGGCCACGTCCATGTCACCGGCGTAGCTGAGGTAGCCGCAGGCGCCACCGTAGAGGCCACGCTTGGTGGGCTCCAGCTGGTCGATCAGCTCCATCGCGTGCACCTTGGGCGCGCCGGTCAGCGTTCCGGCCGGGAAGGTGGCTTTCAGCACGTCCATATTCGTCATGCCTTCGACCAGCGTGCCTTCGACGTTGCTCACGATGTGCATCACGTGGCTGTAGCGCTCCACCGCGAAGGCCTCGGTCACCTTCACGCTGCCGATCTTCGCGATGCGGCCGATGTCGTTGCGCGCGAGGTCGATCAGCATCACGTGCTCGGCGCGCTCCTTCGGGTCGTTCACCAGCTCGATCTCGGTGGCCTTGTCCTTCTCGGGCGTGGCGCCGCGTGGGCGCGTGCCGGCCAAGGGGCGAATGATGACCTTCTGCCCCTCATCGACCTGCTCCTGACGCACCAGGATTTCGGGCGAAGCACCCACCACGTGGAAGTCCCCGAAGTGGTAGTAGTACATGTAGGGCGACGGGTTCAGCGACCGCAGCGCCCGGTACAGCGAGAGCGGCGACTCGGTGTAGCGCTTCTTGATGCGCTGGCCCACCTGCACCTGCATGAAGTCGCCACCGGCGATCAGTTCCTTGGCGCGCTCCACCGCGGCCAGGTAGTCGGCCTTGGCAAAGTCGCGTTCGGCCGGGAAACTCTGGCTGGGCTTGACCACCGGCGCGCTCACCGAATATTTCAGTGCCTCTTTCAGCTCGCGCACGCGCTTCTTGGCGTTGGCGTAGGCCTCGGGCTGGGCCGGGTCGGCGTAGACGATCAGGTAGAGCTTGCCCGAGAGGTTGTCGATGACCGCCAGCTCTTCGCACTGCAACAGCAGGATGTCGGGGCAGCCCAGGGTGTCGGGCGGGCAGGAGTTTTCGAGCTTCTTCTCGATGTAACGCACCGCGTCGTAGCCGAAGTAACCGGCCAGACCGCCGCAGAAACGCGGCAGGCCGGGGCGCAGCGCGACCTTGAAGCGCTGCTGGTAGGCGGCGATGAAGTCCAGCGGGTTGCCGTGGTTCGTCTCGACCACGGCGCCGTCGCGCACGACTTCGGTCTTGGCCTCGGCACCGAAGCCGCTGGCGCGCAGCAGCGTGCGCGCGGGCAGGCCGATGAAGCTGTAGCGGCCGAAGCGCTCGCCGCCGACGACGGATTCGAGCAGGAAGCTGTATTTGCCGTCGCCCCGCCCGTGGGCGAGCTTGAGGTACAACGAGAGCGGGGTTTCGAGGTCCGCAAAGGCCTCGGCCATCAGCGGGATGCGGTTGTAACCCTGGCTGGCCAGGCTCTTGAATTCGAGTTCGGTGATCATGTTCAGACGCTCCATCGGCTCCTGGCTGCCTAGCAGGGGTGGGGAACCTTTTTTCTGGGGTGCCCGGTCAGGCGCGCTGCCGGGTTCGGGGGCTGGGGTGGCGCGGGCTGGGATTGCCTGGGGGCTGTTCCGGAGTCTGCGCACCGCCGGGGGAGTGCACGTTTACGCTGGCTTGCGCCAGGGCCAGGCTCCCCGGCCATTGCGGCTCGGCAGACCACCTGTGAAGGATGTGCGTGGGATGAACATGGGGCCAAAGTGTAGCAAAGCTGTCGCGCTCCCGGCCAGAAAACGCGGCCGATGGCAGGGTTCTCCGGTGAAACCCTGTTGCATTCGGCCATGGGGGTGCTGAGAATTCTTTTCGAACGGTCGTTCTTTTTCAACATCCTCTCTGTGTGGACCTCACGCCATGAAAACCCCCCATCGCCACATTTCGCGTTCCATGGCTGGCCCCTTGTTGGGGCTGTGCCTCTGTCTGGGGGCGCTGCAGGCCACGGCAGCCACGATCGAACTCAGCGGCGTCAAGCTGGAAGACCAGGTGAGCCTGGCGGGCAGTTCGCTGCAGCTCAACGGCGCCGGCGTGCGCTACAAGGCGGTGTTCAAGGTCTACACCGCCGGGCTGTACCTGAGCCAGAAAGCGAGCACGCCCGATGAGGTGCTGGCCGCGCCGGGCCCCAAGCGCATGACGATCACCATGCTGCGCGAAATCGACTCGACCGAGCTCGGCAAGCTGTTCTCTCGCGGCATGGAAGACAACATGGAACGCAGCGCATTCTCCAAACTGATACCCGGCGTGATACGCATGAGCCAGGTGTTCAGCGACCACAAGAAACTCAAGGAAGGCGAGACCTTCCTGCTGGACTGGATCCCGGGCACCGGCACCGTGCTCACGATCAAGGGCAAGGTCGAAGGCGAACCGTTCAAGGAGCCTGAGTTTTTCAACGCGCTGATGCGCATCTGGCTCGGCCCCAAGCCGGCGGACTGGCAGCTCAAGGACGCGCTGCTGGGCAAAAAGAAATAACTGCAGCCCCCACCCACCGCCGCTGCGCGGGTCGCGTTCAGCTCAGCAACTCGGTCAGCGATCCAATCAACCGGTCGTGCGGCGCCGCGGCGATCGGGTCGCCGTGGTTGTAGCCGTAGGTCACCAGAGCCACCGGGCATCCCGCGGCGCGTGCGGCGATGCCGTCGTTCTGCGAATCGCCCACCATCAGGGTCTGCCCAGGCAACGTGCCCAGCGCTTCGCAGGTTTTCAACAGCGGCATCGGATCGGGCTTCTTGCGCTCGAAGCTGTCGCCACCGAACACCTTCTCGAAAAATTCCTCCAGACCCTTGGCCTGCAGCAGTCCCTGTGCAAACGCAAGTGGTTTGTTGGTCAGGCAAGCGAGCCGCAGGCCGGCGGTGCGCAGGCCTTGCAGCCCGTCGAACACGCCGGGGAACACATCGGCAAACTGGCCGTTGATGCTCCGGTAATGGTGCTGGTACTGGCCCCAGGCACGCTCGTACAGGGCATCCACACTCAGGGCCGGACACGCCTGGCCACAACCGATGACTTCGGGGCGCCGCAACTGCTCGGCCAGCAGGCTGCGGATCAGGTGCTCCGAACCCTTGCCCACCGTGCGCTCGACGGCGGCACGGTCCACCCCGGGCAGGCCCAGATCGGCCATGGTGCGGTTGAGCGCCACTTCGAAGTCGCCCAGCGTGTCCACCATCGTGCCGTCGAGGTCCACGATGACGGCTGTGATGCCCCGGAACATCACGCCAGGGCCACACGCATCTGGTCGATCACACTCTTGTAATCGGGCTTGCCGAAGATCGCGCTGCCAGCCACGAAGGTGTCGGCGCCCGCGTCGGCCACGCGGCGGATGTTGTCGACCTTGATACCGCCGTCCACCTCCAGCCGGATGTCCCGCCCGCTGGCTTCGATGCGCTTCTTCGCCGCTTCGATCTTGCGCAGCGCGGAGTCGATGAAGCTCTGGCCGCCGAAGCCGGGGTTCACGCTCATGATCAGGATCAGATCGATGTCATCGATCAGGTAGTCCAGCACGTCCAGCGGCTCGGCCGGGTTGAAGGTGAGGCCAGCCTTGCAACCCCTGGCCTTGATGGCCTGCACGCTGCGGTGCACGTGGGCCGAAGCGTCGGGGTGGAAGCTCACCAGGTCGGCACCGGCGTCGATGAAGGCGCCCGCGAGCGCGTCCACCGGCTGGATCATCAGGTGCACGTCGATCGGCACCGGCGTGCCGTCAGGTTTTTTCGCGTGCGGCTTGAGGGCCTGGCAGACCATGGGCCCGAAGGTCAGGTTGGGCACGTAGTGGTTGTCCATGACGTCGAAGTGGATCCAGTCGGCGCCGGCGGCGATGACGTTTTTCACTTCCTCCCCGAGGCGGGCGAAGTCGGCGGACAGGATGGACGGGGCGATGCGGTAGGTGGTCATGGCACGTAGAAGTTGGAAACAGGACTGGTGCCGATTTTCGCAGGCCCGGCAAGGATTTGCCGCGCCGCGGTAACATGCCGCTCATGTCGAAATACCAGTTGACCTGCGAGGTCGAGCCCCAGTACCTGAGCGAGCAGTCCTCGCCCGACGAGGATCTCTACGCCTTTGCCTACACCATCACCATCACCAACACCGGTGACATGACTGCGCAACTGATCTCGCGCCACTGGATCATCGACGACGCCCAGGGCCACACCGAAGAGGTCAAGGGCCTGGGTGTGGTGGGCAACCAGCCGCTGCTGCGGCCCGGCGAATCCTTCCAGTACACCAGCGGCACACGCCTGCAGACGCCCAACGGCACCATGCGCGGCAGTTTTTTCTGTGTCGCCGAGGATGGCGAGCGGTTCGAAGCCCTGGTGCCCGAGTTCGCGCTCAGCGCCGGCGCTTCCGGTGCGGGTCCAGGCGCAGCGCGCGTGCTCCACTGACCGCCGCCACTGGCAGCGGCGCGGGCACGCGCTTGCCCACATCCACGCTTTCATGACACTCACCGACCTGCTCGACACGCTGGACCCGGACGCGCCCCTCGCGCAGCGCCACCTCTGGCTGATGGACGCGTTGCGCTGGGTGCGCGGCGAAGGCGAAGATCCTCAGGCCAGCGTGGGGCGCGTGCGCCAGCTGCTGGCCACGGTCCGTGAAGACCCGGCGTGGCTGGCCCGCTGGCACCGCTGGTGGGCCCGTTTCCTGCAGACGGTGGACCTCACGCCGCTGCTGGCCGACTTCGGTTTCGCTCCGCGCACGGCCTTTTTGAGCGAGCTCGGCCACCGCCTGCGCCGCAAGCTGCTGCCCGGCACACCCGAGACCAACGACATCACCGACCTGTTCGGGCTGTTGCTGCCGGGCCGCTTTGACGTGCGCTGGCTGCAGGCACTGGACACGCGGACGCTGGAAGACATCCGGCTGCTGCTGCTCAGCGACGCACCCACGGCACCCGATCCACAGACCCCGTCGCACTGGCAGGCGACCCTGCTCGACGCCCTGGTCTTTTGCGTCGGCCAGGTCAGCGCCACCGGTTTCGCCAGCGAGATCCGCGGCCGCATGAGCCACGAAGAGCGCGCCCGGCGCGCCTTTCACGCGCTGCCGGTGCAGGCGGAGGCCGTGCGCCGCAGCGCCCTGCGCCACGGCGCGCGCAGCGGACAGGTGCGGCACGAGGTGAACAAGCTGCGCCGCCAGCTTGATGTGTGCCGCGTTGCGGCCCAGTCGGTCTACGCGCACCTGGACGAACACGGCGTCTCGGTCGGCATCGTGTTCCGGCTGCGGCAGCTGGCCGAACGCATCGTGCGCATCCAGCAACTGCTCGACTGCATGCTCTCCGAGCAGCCCGACCGGGCCACGGCCGCGCTGCTCGCAGACCTGGCGCAACTCGGGCAGGACAACCGCAGCATCCGCGCCCTGGTCGCCCACAGTTCCGGTCTCACGGCGGCCAAGGTGGCCGAACGCAGCGCCGAAACCGGCGAACGCTACATCACCCGCAACGCCAGCGAATACCGCCAGATGCTGGGCATGGCCGGCGGCGGCGGCGCCGTCCTGGGGCTGACCACCTGGGTCAAGTTCGGCGTCACCGCGCTGGCCCTCTCGGCCTTCTGGGCCGGCTTCGCCGCCGGGCTGAACTACGCGCTGTCTTTCGTGCTGATCCAGTTGCTGCACTTCACCGTGGCGACCAAACAGCCCGCCGTGACCGCGCCGGCCATGGTCGCCAAGCTGCGCGACATCCAGCAACGCGGTGCGGTACGGCGATTTGTCGACGAGGTGGCCCACCTGTTCCGGTCGCAGATCGCCGCCATCCTGGGCAACGTCGGCCTGGTGGTGCCGGTGGTGGTGCTGATCAGCGTCGTGCTGGTGCAGGCCACGGGTGCGCCCATGATCGATGCGGGCGAGGCCTCCCACGTGCTGGAGTCCCTGCACCTGCTCGGCCCGAGTGCCCTGTTCGCGGCGTTCACCGGCGTGCTGCTGTTCGCCTCCAGCATCATCGCCGGCTGGGTGGAGAACTGGTTTGTCTACTACCGGCTCGACTCCGCCATCCGCTACAACCCCCGTTTCACGCAGGTGCTGGGCGCCCAACGCGCCGCACGCTGGGCGCAGTTCTTTCGCGACAACATCTCCGGCCTGGCCGCCAACACCTCGCTGGGTTTCATGCTCGGCCTGGTGCCGGCATTTGCCCAGTTCTTCGGCCTCGGTCTTGACATCCGCCACGTGACCCTGGCCGCCGGGCAGCTCGCGGCGGCGGCGGCGGCCCTGGGGCCGGCTGCGCTCGTCGATGCCGGCTTCTGGTGGGCCGTGGCGGGCGTGCTGGTGGTCGGCCCGCTGAACCTGTTCGTCAGCTTCTACCTGGCGTTTCGTCTCGCCCTGAAGGCGCAAAATATCAGCGACGTCAACCGCAGCCTGATCCACCTCGCCCTGCGCCGCCGACTGCGCAGCCATCCGCTGGGCTTCTTCCTGCCGCCGCGCACCGCGGCGGCGGCGCCGACCGAAGACGTCAGCGACATCGAAGCGGCCTGGGCAGCCGACACCCGGCACGACGCCATGGACGAAGCCAGCCGGCGCTGGGCCGAAGCCTACCTGGCGCGCGCGGCCGACGCCAGCGCACCCGCTGAAGACCTCTGGGACCGCAGCATCACCAGCCCGAACACCGCGCCGGCACCGGGCACCGATGCGCCCGCCGCGGGCGACGACAGCGCGCGCCTGACCGACTTGCGCACCCCATGAAACCCCGTGAAGACGCCGCGCCTGCACCGGGCACCGAGTTCGACCTCATCCGCCGGCACTTCCAGCGCGCAGGGTCGCCAACGACCCCCGCCGTGGCGCTGGGCATCGGTGACGATTGCGCCCTGCTGCTACCCAGCCCCGGCCACCAGCTCGCCATCTCCAGCGACATGCTGGTCGAAGGCGTGCATTTTTTCCATGATGCAGCGCCCGAGGCACTGGGACACAAGGCCCTGGCCGTCAACCTCAGCGACCTCGCGGCCATGGGCGCCCGGCCGCTGGGCTTCACGCTCGCGCTGGCCCTGCCCCGGGCGGACGACGCCTGGCTCGCGGCCTTCTCGCGCGGGCTCTTCGCACTGGCCGACGCGCACGCCTGCCCGCTGGTCGGCGGCGACACCACGCGCGGACCGCTCAACCTCTGCATCACCATCTTTGGCGAATTGCGGCCGGGCCAGGCGCTGCGGCGCGATGCGGCGCAGGTCGGTGACGACCTCTACCTCAGCGGTGCGGTCGGTGAGGCCCGGCTGGCCCTTGAACTGCTGCGCGGCACCCCCTGGGCCAACGCCCACAGCGCGCCCGATGCCCTGTCCCGGCTGCGCGAACGGCTGGAGCGTCCGACGCCCCGCGTCGCGCTCGGCCAGGCGCTGGCGGGGCTGGCCCACGCCGCGATCGATGTGAGCGATGGTCTCACCGGCGATCTGGGCCACATCCTGTGCGCCAGCGGCGCCGGGGCCGAGATCGAACTCGGCGCCCTGCCCCTGCCGCCCGACCTGGCGCGCCTGCCCGAAGCCCAGCGGCTCGAATGCCTGCTGCACGGCGGCGACGACTACGAACTGCTGTTCTCCGCCGGGCCAAATATCCGTGAGCAGGTGTTGGCCGCGGCCCGCGCCAGCCAGACGCCGGTGCAGCGCATCGGGCGCATCATCGCCGGTGCGGGGACACTGCGCCTGATCGGCCAGCAAGGCCAGACGGTGGCCGTGCCCACACGCGGGTTCGACCACTTCGCCTGACCGGCCCCCCGGCAACCGCCAACGCACCCGCGTTCCATAATCGACCCATGATGGTTGACACCGATCTCCCGCTCCGCGCGGCCCTCGCGCAGCCCGCCCCGATCGCTCACCCGGGCGTGCGCTTCCTGCTCGCGCACCCGGCGCATTTCATCGCGCTGGGCGCCGGGTCGGGTCTGGCCCGCTGGGCCCCGGGCACCGTGGGCACGCTCTGGGCCTGGGCTGTCTTCGCCCTGTTGCCATCCTCGATGTCCGACGCCGGCTGGGCGGCCCTGATCGGGCTGGGCACGCTGATCGGCTGGTGGGCCTGCACCGTGACGGCCCAGCACATGCGCATCGCCGATTCGGGCCACATCGTCTGGGACGAGGTGGTCGCCTTCTGGCTCGTGCTCTGGCTCGTCTCGCCCACCAGCTTCTGGGGCCAGCTCTATGCGTTTGTCTTGTTCCGAGTGTTCGACGCCGTGAAGATCGGGCCCATGGCCTGGGCCGACCGGACCTTCAAGGGCTTCGGCCCGCGTGGCGGCTTCGGCATCCTGCTCGACGATTTTGCGGCGGCGCTGTGCACGCTGCTCGTCATCGCAGCCTGGAGATACTGAGATGCCCCCCATCCCTGAACTGGTTGAACAACTGGCCAGCGAACTCAGGGCACGCGGCCAGATGATGGTCACGGCCGAGAGCTGCACCGGTGGCCTGATCGCCGGCGCCTGCACCGAACTCAGCGGCTCCAGCGACTGGTTCGAACGCGGTTTCGTCACCTATTCCAACGCCGCCAAGACCGAGCTGCTGGGCGTGCCCGCGGCGCTGATCGAGGCGCACGGCGCGGTGAGCGAGCCGGTGGCGCATGCCATGGCGGCGGGCGCCGTGGCCAACGCCCATGCGCACTGGTCGGTGGCCGTCACCGGCGTCGCCGGCCCCACCGGCGGCAGCCCTGAAAAGCCGGTCGGCACGGTGTGGTTCGGCTGGGCCACACCCGCTGGCGTGTTCACCGAGCACCGGCGTTTTGACGGCGACCGCGCTGCGGTGCGCCAGGCGACGGTGGCGCACGCGTTGACCGGATTGCGCACCCTCCTCGCCTCAGGCCGCTGAACGCCAGGTCCGGGCCAGGCCCTCGCTGTACGGCGTGGGCCGCAGGCCGAAGGCCTGTTCGATCTTGCCGCTCTCGAAGCGGTAGCCGTGTTGGTACTGGTACATCATCTCGCGGTTCTCGCGCAGCACCGGCACGAACCAGCCCATCGCGTGGAGCAGCCAGGCTGGCGCCACCTGCAGGCGATCGGGCTGACCGGCCAGCGCGCACACGGCCCGCGCCAGCGCCCGGCCGGTCACCGCCGCGCCGTCCAGCGACTGCGCCGTGGGCAGGTGCCAGGTCTGACCGAACGCCTCGGGTGTCTGTCCCAGCACAGCCAGCGCGAGCCCGGCATCGGGCGTGAAGGTGAAGGTGTGCGCCAGATCCGGGTTGCCCACCCACTGCGGCGCTTTGCCGGCGCGCAGGCGAGCGAAGAACACCGCTTCGAGCAAGCTCAACCGGGCACCCGGGCCATAGAAGTCGGCCGAGCGCGCGATCAGCGCCTGCAGCTCGCCGCGCCGCATGGCGCCGAGCAGCGTGGAGGCGATGGCCGCGCGCACCTCGCCCTTGCGACTGCAGGGGTTGAACGGGGTGTCTTCGGTCATGGCGCCGTCCACCCGGCCATAGGCGTAGACGTTGTCGAAGAACACCAGGCGCGCACCGTGGCGGCGGCAGGCATCGATGGTGTTCTGCATCACCCGCGGCCAATGCGCCTGCCAGACGGCCGCGTCGTAGGCCAGCCCCGCCACCAGGTACACCACCTCGCTGCCGGCCACCGCCTCGGCGGTGGCGCCCGCATCCAGCAGGTCGGCGGTCTTCAGCTGATCTCTGGCCTGCACCGCCGCCGGATGGCGCCCCACCTGACGGATGTGCCGTCCATCGCGAGCCAGTTGCAGCGACAGCTCGCGGGCGATCACGCCACCCGCGCCCAGGACCGTGTGCAGGCCGGAGCCCGAAGAAGAAGCAGTGTGTGGTTCAGCCATGCGGTCATTGTGGGCGCCCGGATCGGGCGGCACAATCCACCGAATGTGCACACCGGTTGTGCATTTCCGAACATGTTCGACTTCAACTGGCAGCTGATTCCTTCGTTCCTGGCGGCGCACCAGCATGGCAGCCTGCTGGCCGCGGCGCGTGCGCTGGGCATCAGCCAGCCCACGGTGGGCCGGCATGTGACGCAACTGGAAGCGCAACTCGGCACGCCGCTGTTCGAGCGAACAGGTCGGGGGCTCGTGCCGACACCCGCCGCCCTGCGGCTGGCCGAAGCGGCGCGGGCCATGGAGGCCGGCGCGCAGACGCTGATGCGCGGTGCGCAACAGGCCCAGGCCACGCTCTCGGGCACGGTGCGCATCTCGGCCAGCCAGCCGGTGGCCTGTTTTCTGCTGCCGCCGCTGCTGGCCCAGATGCGCACCGCATTGCCCGGCATCCAGATCGAGCTGGTGGTGAGCAACGCGGTGAGCGACCTGCTGCGCCGTGAGGCCGATGTGGCGATCCGCATGCTGCGTCCGGCGCAGGGCACGCTGGTGGCGCGGCGCATCGGACAGGTGGGCGTGAGCGCCTGCGCGCACCGCGGCTACCTGGCCCGGCGCGGCACGCCATTGACGCCCGCCGATCTGCTGGCCCATGAGCTGGTGGGCAATGACCGCGTGCAGGAAATCTACCGGGGATTCGCGGCCATGGGTCACCCGGTGGGGCCGGAACAGTTCGCGCTGCGCACCGACGACCTGATCGCCTACTGGGCCGCGGTGCGCGCCGGCCTGGGCATCGGCTTCGTGGCCAGCTACCTGCTGCGTCACGACCCGTTGCTGGTGGCGGTGCTGCCCGATCTGCCGGTGCCGGCGATGCCGGTCTGGCTGGTGGTGCACCGCGAGATCCGCACCAGCCGGCGCATCCGTGCGGTGGTGGATTTTCTGGCGCGCGAATTGCCGCCGATGTTGTGAACGGACCGGCATGGAACCCTTCAAGAACCTCATCAACACCGGCACAGTGCAACGCGCTGGGCAACACCTGCAACGCGTGTGGCCGGCGTTCGACCGTCAGGGCTTTGAACTCCGCGCCGCCAGTGGCCTGGACGCCCTCGAATTCAAGGCCCGCGCCATGCAGATCGCCGACGCGCTGGAGGCGGCCCTGCCCGCCGACTTTGCCGACGCCGCCAGCGTGCTCGAAGCCAGCCTCGCGCCGCCCATTCCACTGGACGCTCGGGGCGAACCTGCGGGCCTGAGCGACGCTCAGAGCGAACAGGGCCTCTCGGGCTGGATCGTGTGGTCCATGGGGGACTGTGTGGCCCGCCGCGGCATGGGCGATGTGCCACGCGCCCTGCGCTGCCTGCACGCGCTCACGCAGCGTTTCTCGGCCGAGTTCGCGATCCGCCCTTTCATCCAGCGGGCACCTGACACGGTGCTGGCGACGCTGGCGCAATGGGTCGAAGACCCGAGCGCCCACGTGCGCCGGCTGGTGAGCGAAGGCAGCCGCCCGCGCCTGCCCTGGGGTTTGCGGCTGCAGGCGCTGGTGGCCGACCCCACGCCCACGCTGCCCCTGCTGCGCGCCCTGCAGGACGACCCCAGCGCCTACGTGCGCCGCAGCGTGGCCAACCACCTGAACGACATCGCCAAGGACCACCCCGAGCTGGTCGCCGACTGGGTGCACCAACACCTGCGTGCCGCCAGCCCGGCGCGCACGGCCCTGTTGCGCCACGCCAGCCGCAGCCTGATCAAACAGGGCCACGCGCCCACCCTGTCCGCCTGGGGTGTGGGCCAGGGCCTGCGGGGCACGGTCTCGCTCGGCCTCTCGGCCACCCGCGCCGCGGTGGGCGGCGAAATCGCGCTGGCGGTCTCGCTGGCGTCCAGCAGCCCGCAGCCGCAGGACCTGCTGGTGGACTACGTGGTTCACCACGTGCGCGCCAACGGGTCCACCTCGCCCAAGGTGTTCAAGGGCTGGAAGCTCACGCTGGGCCCCGGCGAACAGCGCACACTGAGCAAACGCCACAGCCTGCGCCCGGTCACCACACGGGTGCTCTACCCCGGTCCGCACCGCATCGAACTGCAGGTGAATGGCCAGACACTGGCCCAGGCGGACTTCGATCTGATGAACTGATCCCGCCGTCCGCCCCTCGGATCGCCCCTATCAGGGTGCAATGCGTCACATCGCTGATGCATCCACACCAAAAATGGCGCCCCAAGGCCGGCGTTGTCACTTTTGACAGGCTGCCAGCGCCCCGCAGGGCCCGCGCCGCTAAGGTACCGGTTGCACCCGCTGGCCCAAGGACCGACGGCGGGTCCTTGTCACACACCCCAAGCCATGAGATTCCAGCAACTGCTTCAACGCCTGCCCTGGCTGCTCTCGTTCATGCCCAACCGTTCCGCGCCGGGGACACCGCGTCTGTCCACGCCGGGCCCGACCACCGCCCTGCGGCCCGAGCGCCTCGACACCCGGGCAGCGGTCATTCACCACCTGGAATGGTGTGTGCTCTTCAACGAACACCTGGCGGTGGATTCGACCCACACCCACGGCATCAGGCCGCTGCCCGATGCGCACCACTGCGATCTCGGCCAGTGGCTGGCCCGGATGCACCCGCGCATGACCGACCGGGACCCACGCTTCCTCGACCTGCAGCAGGAGCACCTCCGGCTTCACACCATGGCGTCTCAGGCGCTGGCGCTGGCCCGCAACAACCGCATGGCCCGCGCGAGCACCCTGCTCAACACCGACTTCGAGCGCAGCCGCGCCAAAGTGCTGGGCCTGCTGCGCGAGATGCAAAGGGATTGACAAGAGCCCCCCTGCGCCGCTGTGCGGCTTCCTCCCCGGGGAACCACGCCCTTGGCCCGGCGAAGCCGGAGCCCCGGCGTGTGCTGGAAGCGCGCCTGCGATGGCGCCCGATCGAGATCAGCGAGCCATACGCGGTGAGCGAGCGCGGCGGGCAAGCTCAAGCGCCGTGGCACTTTTTGTATTTTTTCCCGCTGCCGCAGGGGCAGGGATCGTTGCGGCCCGGCTCGTCCGCCTTGCGGGCCGGCTCCACGCGCGGCCCCAGGCTCTGCCAGATCTGGCGCAGGTCGTACACCGCCCAGATCGCCGCGCCAAACGCATTCAGGCGCTCGTCGCTCACGCTCGGCGGGCCGTCTTCGCTGTGCATGCACACCGTGGGTTCGTCGGTGTCGTCTTCGGTCAGGACCACGATCGCCTCCAGCGCATCGTTGAGCATGGCCACGACTTCCTTGTCGCGCGGCTCGGCCCATTCTTCGGCCCAGTTTTCCACCACGAACATGAAGCCCAGCGCCCAGACCTGCGCAAACGCCGGCAGCTCCTGATCGCCGATTTCGGCGCGTTCCGCCTCGGGCAAACCCGCGACGGCGCCGCGCACGTCCATCACCTCGGGGTGGTAGCTGCGTTCGTCCTCCAGCGTCTCCACATTCGCCCCCAGCGCGCTGGCCACCTCGTTCCAGCGGCGTGTCCAGAGGGTCATGAACTGCGCGTATTGCGCTTCATCGGCGAACCAGGTGTCGCCCTCTTCGCCGCTGGCCACGCCGGGCTGGCTGTCGCCCGTGCCCAGCAACAGGGGCAGGAACTCGTCGGGCAACACCAGGCGGCGCGTGCACAGCAGCGCGGCCATGGCGCCTTCGCAGAACTCCCACTGCGGCACGTCTTCGCCGCGCGCGCGCAGGTCGTCCAGGATGGCGTCCAGCGCGTCAAAGTCTTCGTTGTCCATCGGCTGGATCGGGGTTTCAGAGGTCATGTTGAAGCGGGGTCGGGTTTTACGGTGCGGGCAGTGTAGTCCCTCACCCCTCTGAAGGCCCGCCTGCTCGAACGCCACAAACGCCCTCGACCCGGTGCGCCCTCCTGAGCCTGTTCATTCTGGTGGGTTTCTGCATCGGCGGCTTCGGTTCATGCGGCAGAAGATCCGGCCCGAAAGCCGCCCGGGCTTTCTGGCGAGCGACTCCGGGGCCACGCCACTCAGTGCAGGGCAGGAGCCTGTGGCCCCCGCACCAGCCGACCAGGCAGCAGTCCGGTCGGCAC
This sequence comes from Hydrogenophaga sp. L310, assembly GCF_055703065.1. Classification (NCBI taxonomy): domain Bacteria; kingdom Pseudomonadati; phylum Pseudomonadota; class Betaproteobacteria; order Burkholderiales; family Comamonadaceae; genus Hydrogenophaga; species Hydrogenophaga sp. L310. Next base: position 207,138 of record NZ_JBVPZA010000007.1, on the reverse strand, counting down.
GCCACCTCGGTACACGACAGCGCCACTCACGATCGTGGCGGTGTAGCCATCTGCGCGTTGCACGAGGCGCCGTCCGCCGCTCGGCAGATCATGGGCCACCTCCGGCGCGTGCAGATGCAGGCGATCCAGATCGAAAAGGTTCAGGTCCGCCTTGTAGCCGGGGGCGATGAGCCCGCGGTCCTCAAGACCCACCGCACGTGCGGTGTCGCAGCTGAGCAGCTTCACCACCGCGGGCAAGGGCAGACGCTCGCCACGAGTCCGGTCACGGACCCAGTGCGTGAGCATGAAGGTCGGATAGCTTCCGTCACAGATCGTCCCGCAGTGGGCACCGCCGTCGCCCAGCCCGAGCACCGAACCCGGGTGACGCATCATGCCCAGTGATGAATCGAGTGAACCGTGTTCGTAGTTGCACAGGGTCACGTAGAGATTGTTGCGCCCGTTTCGCTCGAGCATGAGATCGTAGGCAAGCTCTTCCGGTGAGACCGCCAGACGTTTTGCCCGAGCCGCAATGCTCTGCCCGACCGGCTGCTCGTAGTCCGGCGGATCGCCGAGCAGGAACATGTGGTCGAACTCCCGCGCCAGGCGCCCCAGCACGATGGTCGGATCGGGATCGGCTGATTCCGCCAGGATGCGCGCGCGAACCTCAGGCCGCCTCAGTTCACGAATCTTCTCGTCGAAGGGCAACTGTGCCAGCTTGACGTAGGACCCGCAGGTGTAGAACGTGTTCAGCGTCAACTCGTGTCCCAGCATCACGCCAATCGCCCGGCTGAGGACCTGGGCCTTGATCGGGAGCCCGGCGGAGGTGGCCTCGGCCGCCCAGTCGAGTACGTCGTGCCAGCGCAGTGTCATCGGGCCGTAACTTCCCTCCAGCAGAGAGACTGACAACGGCCGCCCCGCACGCTGCACCAGTCGGCGCAGCAATGCAAAGGTCTGTTCGGGGTCGTCGAAATCGCTGATCAGCTGCATGACGCCCTTGCCCGACGCCTTGAGGGCCTGTGCGAGTGCCATCAGCTCGAACTCGGCCGCCTCGAAGCTCGGTGTGGACTTGCCATCGGCGGAACGGTGGAAGAAAGTGCGCGATGTTGAAAAGCCCATCGCACCCGCCTCCACAGCCTCGCGCACGATGCGGGCCATCTGCTCCAGATCGGCCGGCGTCGCGGGCTCCCGGTCTGCGCCGCGCTGGCCCATCACATAGACACGGACAGGGGCATGCGGCACGTAGGCGCAGATGTCCATGTCGTACCGTCGGGTAGCGAGGAAATCAAGGTACTGGGGAAACGTCTCCCAGGTCCATGGCAATCCGTCCACCAGCACCGGGTGGGGGATGTCTTCGACACCTTCCATGAGACCAATGAGCATCTCATGCTGATCGGGCCGACATGGGGCGAAGCCCACGCCACAATTGCCCATCACGACAGTTGTCACACCGTGGCTTGATGAAGGTATGAGGCGATCCGCCCAGGTGACCTGCCCGTCGTAGTGCGTGTGAATGTCGACGAAGCCGGGGGTGACCACCAGCCCTTGCGCGTCGACTTCATCGCGTCCACGCACTGAGAGCGTCCCGACCTCGACAATGCGCCCGCCGGAGATGGCGATATCGGCCTCGAAGGCCTCGGCCCCAGTCCCGTCGACGATCCGACCGTTTCTGACAACCATGTCCACATCGTGTGCCATGTCTTGGCCCTCCACGGTCACGTTTTCACGTTTCGCAGCAGATCACGAACGCCGGTCTATGAGCCCAGCGCCCTGCAGGTCGTCGCCCAATCCCGGAAAACCCGACCAGGCAACGGGCTACACGGGCTCTCGCAAACCAGCAGTTGGACCGCGTGCGTGAACGGGTTCTTTATAAACACTATCGCCTCGGGACGGAAGAGACCCCTTTGCAGGGGGTCGCTTTTTGTTCGCTGGCATGGACGCTCTGGGGTCATGCGGCATCCGCGCGAGATGGGTGCGAGCGAGGCACACACCCGGCTCAGGCGCATGCCGTCTGAGCGACCCCTGTCTGGCTGCGCTGATCAGCCCGCGAGCGCGGCCTTCACCACACCGGCCAGCGGCGTGGTCGGGCGGCCGATGAGCTGGCTGAGCTGGTGGCCGTCGTCGAACAGGCCGCCTTTGGAGGCACCCACGTCCGAGTCGGCCAGCAGCGCGGCGAAGTCTTCGGGCAGGCCCACTTGCATCAGGGCTGCGGCGTAGGCGGCTTCGGGCAGGTCGTTGTAGACCACGGGCTTGCCGGACTGCTGGGCGATTTCGGCGGCGAGTTCGCTCAGGGTGTAGGCGGTGTCGCCCGCCAGTTCGTACACCTTGCCGGCCTGGTCGTCCTTCGTGAGCACGGCGGCGGCCGCGGCGGCGTAGTCGGCCCGGGTGGCGGAGGCGATGCGGCCGTCTTTCGCGCTGCCCATGACGGCGCCGTATTGCAATGCGGCGCCGACGCTGCCGGTGTAGTTTTCGGTGTACCAGCCGTTGCGCAGCAGCACATGGGGCAGGCCCGAGGCGCGCAGCATGGCTTCTGTCTCTTTGTGTTCGGCGGCGAGGGCGAGCGGCGAGGTGTCGGCGCGAAGGAGGCTGGTGTAGGCGAGCAGCTTCACGCCGGCCTTTTGCGCGGCGGCGATGACGGCGGCGTGTTGCGTGGCGCGCTGACCGACTTCGCTGGACGAGATGAGCAGCAGCTTGTCCACGCCCTGAAAGGCTGCTTCGAGGGTGGCGGGCTGTACGTAGTCGGCCTGGCGGACCTGCACGCCGAGCGCGGCGAGGTCGGCGGCTTTTTCAGGGCTGCGCACGGCGGCCACGATCTGGCTGGCGGGCACGGTCTTGAGCAGGTTCTGGAGGACGAGGCGGCCGAGCTGGCCGGTGGCGCCGGTGATGGCAATCATGGAAAAACTCCTTGTGGGGATGAACAGAGGAGCGGAGAATACCGACCTAACAAACTTTTCGTAAGTACGCACACAAAGGTAAGTACCCCATGAATGCCAACGAACCGTTGCCCGGTGCCGAAGCCCCCGCCATCGCCAAGCTGATGGAACGCGGCGAGCTGTTCGCGGCCGAATGCCCTTCACGCGCCGTGCTGCAGCACGTGACCAGCCGCTGGGGCGTGCTGGTGCTGGTGGCGCTGCTGGCGGGCACGCACCGCTTCAGCGACCTGCGCCGCAAGATCGGCGGCGTGAGCGAGAAGATGCTGGCGCAGACGCTGCAGTGGCTGGAGGGCGATGGCTTCGTGCTGCGCACGCAATACCCTGTCGTGCCGCCGCACGTGGAATACAGCCTCACACCGATGGGCGTGGAGGTGGCACGTCAGGTGGAAGGCCTGGCGGACTGGATCGAGGGCAACCTCGGCCGCATCCTGAGCGGGCGGCGCGAGCGCGCCGACGCGCTGGCAGTCGCCCCCTTGCCCGGCGTGCGCGCCGGGGTGCGGACCCCGGCATGAGCGCAGCACGGAGGGTCGTCCAGTGAGCGCAGCGCCGGGACCCTTGAGCCTGCGTCCGGTGAACGAGGGCGTGTTCGCCGTGCTGGACGCGGCCGGCCAGCATGTGGGTTACCTCAAGCGCATCGGCGCGGTGTGGAAGTTCAAGGCCGTGGGCATCACGGCGCAGGGCGAAGCCATTCCCGGCGGCGGACCGCTGACGGCGCGGCACAACACGGTGTTTGAGCGGCCGGATGCGGCTGGGGTGAGCGCTGGCTTGCTGGCCGGCTGAGCCTGCGGCTCAGGTCGTGGCGAAGCGCCCGCGCAGGTAGCCGATGATCGCGGCCGAATCGACCAGCCACTGGCTCTGGCCAGACGCATCGGTGATCTTCAGGCAAGGCACCTTGGTCGCGCCGCTGCCTTGTTGCAGTTCGGCGCGGTGGGTGGCGTTGTGCTGGGCGTCGCGCTGCTCGATGGGCAGCGAGAGGCGGCGCATCTCCTGCCGCACCTTGATGCAGAACGGGCAGGTGCTGAACTGGTACAGCGCGAGGTTCTGGCACTGCAGGTTGACGGTGGTCTGCGCGGCGGGCTCGCGCACCACGCCTTTCGGCTGGGTGAGGCGCTCTTTCAGCAGCATGAACGGGCCGAGCACGGCGCGCACGGTTTTGAAGAAGGCGCGGACGATGGTTTTCATGGGGTGATGGGTTGGGGTTGAATGGCGGCGGGCTCCCATTGGCGGTTCACGCTCACACCGAGTGTGGCCAGCCGTTTGGCCATGCACAGCACGGCCTTGTCTTTGCTCAGCAGCACGGCCGTGTGGGCAACGGCGAGGTCGATGAACTGCTGGTCGTCGGTGTCTTTGCAGGTGAAGGGCGCCTTGGGGGCCGTGTCCGCGAGCTGCGCGCGGGCATCGAAGGCAGCGAGCACGGCCTCGGCGGTCAGGGACCGGGCCTCCAGGCGTTTGACCACCTGCGGGTAGGCCAGCACGCGGCGCAGTTCTTCGCGCATGACGGGCGTGGCCAGCCAGCGGATCTGTGGCTCGGCCAGGGTCGCGCGCAGCGGTAGGGTGGCCGGGTCTTCGTAGACGAAGAGGTCGAGCACGACGTTGGTGTCGAGCACCAGCGTCACCGGATCCGTTCTGCTCATGCCGCCGGCGGTGTGGCGTCGGGGGCACGCCGAGCGGTCAGATCGAAGCGGAACAGCCGGCATTCGATCGGACCGTTCCACAGCGGCACGCGGCGCGATTCCTTGAAGCGCATCTTGCCGGGCAGCTTCAGGTCGGGCGTGAGCAACCAGGCGCTCCAGCCGGCGTAGTGGCTTTTCCAGTGGGCCGCGAGCTGCTGGAAGAACTCGCTGCCGTCGCCGCCGTCGGCCATCTGCGCGCTCTCGCGGCCCAGGCCGGGCGCGGGGGGCGCAGCCTTGCCGGCCGCGCCGGTGCGGGGGGCGCGCGGCTCCATGCGCTGGGCGCGGGCACTGGCGTTTTCTCCAGCCACACCGGCCGCGGCGATGCGCTCGCCGTAGGGCGGGTTGAGCAGCATCACACCGGGTTTCTGGGTGGGCGGCATACGCTGCAGGGCGTCGCCGCCGCGCAGTTCAATGGCGTGGGCCACGCCCGCGCGCTCGGCGTTGCGCTGCGCGAAATCGACCATGCGGAACGAGACGTCGCTGCCGAAGACGATGGGCGCATGGCCTTCGGGCCAAGGGCGCATGTCGCGTTCGGCTTCGTCCTGGATGGCGTGCCACACATGCTGCTGGAACGGCAGCATTTTTTCAAACGCGAAGCGGCGCAGCATCCCGGGCGGGATGTTGAGCGCGATCTGCGCGGCCTCGATCACCACCGTACCGCTGCCGCAGCAGGGGTCGTACAGCGGGGTGATGGCGTCCAGCGTTTCGGCTTCGCCGCCGTTCCAGCCGGTGGCGGCGATCATGGCCGCGGCCAGCGTTTCCTTCAGCGGTGCATCGCCCTTGTCTTCACGCCAGCCTCGCTTGAACAGCGGCTCACCCGAGGTGTCGATGTAGAGCGTGAGTTCTTCGGTGGTGACGTGGGCGTAGATGCGCACGTCGGGCCAGGTGGTGTCCACGCTGGGGCGTTCGCCGCGCTTGTCGCGGAAGCGATCACAGATCGCGTCCTTGATCTTCAGTGCGGCGAAGTTGAGGCTGGTCAGCGGGCTGTGCTGCGCGGTGATCTCGACCTTGATGGTCTGCTGCGGCGTGAACCAGATTTCCCAGGCGATCTCGCTGGCTGCGTTGTACAGGTCCTGCTCGCCGCGGTAACCACCGTGCCAGAGCTGCACCAGCACGCGCTGGCTCAGGCGGCTGTACAGGTTCAGGCGCATGGCGTCGCGCCACGAGGCCTTGATGCCCACACCGCCGCGGGCCTTGAAGGCCAGCGGTTCGTTGGTGATGCGCTGCACCTCGTCGGCGAGCATGTCCTCCACGCCGGCCGCACAGGGGAGAAACAACTTCAATTGATTCACAGGCTTTTTCTAAGGTTGGCCGGTGCGATGCGAAGTGCCTCGCGGTACTTGGCCACGGTGCGGCGCGCGCACTCGATGCCCTGCTCCTTGAGCAGGTCGGAGAGCTGGTTGTCGGACAGCGGTTTCTTGGGCTCTTCGGAGGCGATGAACTGTTTGAGCAGGGCGCGCACCGCGGTGCTCGACGCGTTGCCGCCGGTTTCGGTGCCGAGCGAAGAGCCGAAGAAGTACTTGAGCTCGTAGGTGCCGAACGGCGTGGCCATGTACTTGGCGGTGGTCACGCGGCTGATGGTGGACTCGTGCAGGCCCAGCTCGTCGGCGATCTCGCGCAGCACCAGCGGGCGCATGGCGAGTTCGCCGTGCATGAAGAAGTTGCGCTGGCGCTCGACGATGGCACTCGATACGCGCAGGATGGTGTCGAAACGCTGCTGGATGTTCTTGATGAACCAGCGCGCTTCCTGCAGGCGCTGCTGCATGGCGGCGTGGCCGGCTTCGCCGCCGTTGTCGCGACCGCCGCGGTTTTGCCGCATGGCGTTGGCGTACACGTCGTGCACGCGCAGGCGCGGCATCACGTCGGGATTCAGGATGACCTTGAAGCCCCGGCCGGCGCGTGTGACGATGACGTCGGGCACGACCACGTTGCGCTCCACATCGATGAAACGGCGCCCGGGTTTGGGTTCAAGCCGCGCGATGACACCCAGCGCGGCGCGCGCCGTTTCGTCGTCGATGCCGCACAGGGCGCACAGACGCTTGATGTCGCGTTTGGCCACCAGCTCCATCGACTGGTTGCAGATGGCCAGCGCCGCGCGCGCTTCGGGGGTGTTGCGCAGCTCTTCGATCTGCAGGCGCAGGCATTCGCCGAGGTTGCGCGCACCCACGCCGGTGGGCTCCATGTGCTGCAGCCAGCCCAGGGCCATGCGCAGCTGCGCTTCGACGGCCTCCAGCTCTTCGATGGCAGGCGAGGTGGCCTCGCGGCCGTGCATGAGCCGCCAGAAGTCCAGGGCGAGCTCGGCCATGTCGTCTTCGAGGTAGGCATCGTCGTTGAGCGATTCGATGAGGAAATACAGCGCCGCCGCGTCCTCGTCGCTCAGCCGCAGGCAGCGGGCCTGCTCGTGCAGGTGGTCCTGGAGGCTGACGGGACTGCGGGCCAGGTCGGCTGCGCTGGCGGTTTCGTCGTCGCCACCGGAGCCGCTGTTGCGCGCCGGTGCGTCGCCGCCCCATTCGCTGTCGTCAGGCGCCATCTCGACCGTGCCGTCGCCTTCCCAGCTTTCTTCCACCGGGGTGGCCCCGTCGAGCCGGCTTTCGATCTCGTCGCCTGAGCCGCTGTCGGCGGGCGCGTCGGACGTGCTGCTGACGCGGTCAGGCAGCGGGCCGTCAAATTCGGCGGGGGCGGCCACGGCGTCGGCCACCGGCAGCGCGGCATCGGCGATCTGTTCGCCGGCGCTCACCGGCGCATCGACCTGCTCCAGACCGAAAGCCTCGCGCTCGGCGATCTCTTCCGTGCGCTCCAGAAACGGGTTTTCGTCGAGCATCTGCTCGACCTCCTGCGCCATTTCCAGCGTGGAGAGTTGCAGCAGGCGGATCGATTGCTGCAACTGGGGCGTGAGCGCCAGGTGCTGCGATACACGCAGGGAGAGGCCTTGCTTCATGCCTGGGCGTACAGCAGTGGGAAACGGAGATTCGCCGCCGGGCCGCCCCAAGGCGAATCAACCCCCTTGGGGGGCAGCGCGCCGCGCAGCGGCAAGGCGTGGGGGCCACAAGACGCCGCCGGGCCGCCCCAAGGCGAATCAACCCCCTCGGGGGGCCGCGAAGTACATGCAATGACGAGCGTGGCGGTCATGTTCACATGCGGAAGTTCTCGCCCAGGTACACACGGCGTACTTCGGCGTTTTCCACGATCTCTGCGGTGGGACCGCTGGCCAGAACATGGCCGTCGCTGATGATGTAGGCGTGGTCGCAGATGCCCAGGGTTTCGCGCACGTTGTGATCGGTGATCAGCACACCGATGCCCCTGGACTTCAGAAAACCGATGATGTGCTGGATCTCCAGAACCGCAATCGGGTCGATGCCGGCAAAGGGTTCGTCCAGCAGGATGAAGCGCGGGCGCGTGGCCAGGGCCCGGGCGATTTCCACCCGGCGCCGCTCGCCCCCGGAAAGGGCGGGCGCCGGCGAATCGCGCAGATGGTCCACCCGCAGGTCCTTGAGCAGTTCATCGAGGCGGCTGCCGATTTCTGCTTCGGTCAGGGGTTTGCCATCCACATCGTGCTGCAGCTCCAGAACGGCGCGCACGTTCTGCGCCACCGTGAGTTTGCGGAAGATCGAGGCCTCTTGTGGCAGGTAACCCAGGCCCAGCCGGGCACGGCGGTGGATCGGCAAGCCTTCGATGCGCTGGCCGTCGAGCAGGATCTGCCCGCCATCGGCACGCAGCAGGCCCACGATCATGTAGAACGAGGTGGTCTTGCCGGCGCCGTTCGGGCCCAGCAGGCCGACCACTTCACCTTTGTCGACCTTGAGCGAGACATCCTTGACCACCGTGCGGGTGCCATAGGATTTCTTCAGACCCCGGACTTCCAGACTGCTGCGCACCGCCATCGCCTGAGGCGTGCTGGCCATGAGCATGGTCGTCACTTCTGCTTCTCGTTGAGATCGGTGCTGGGTCGCAGCTTGGCAGGATCGGTCGGGGCGGGTGCCGGGGACGCCGCATCGGGAATGGGCGTGAGCATGGCACGCACGCGACCCGAGGGGTTGGCGGCCGTGCGGTTGGCGGGTCCACCCTTGACGGTGAACACCTCGGTCAGGCTGTTGTAGGTGATCTGGTTGCCCACACTTTCGTCGTTCAGCTGGGTGCCGCGGTAGCGGCGCAAGACGGCGCTGCCGGTGAACACCACGGTCTGGGCCTTGCTGTCGTATTCGATGCGCTCACCCTCGCCTTCGATCCACTCGTCCAGACCTTCGCGCTTCTGGCGGAAGAAACCAGGCGCTGCCGCCGTGCCGGTCACCACGCCAAACTGGTTGCCCTGCGGATCCTGGCGCACGTCCATCTTGCTGCCCCGCATGACGATGGTGCCCTTGGTGATCAGGACATTGCCGGTGAAGACGCTGGTCTGCCGCGTGTCTTCGTAGCGCAGCGAGTCCGCCTCGATGTTCATGGGCTTGTCTTTGTCGGCCAGCTCCGCCTGGGCCGCGCCTGCCAGCACCAGACCGGCCATCGTGACAAAGAGACTGCGGATCCATGGGGGGGGAAGGTGGTGTGTGGGCATGGCTTTAATAGGGCACAAATCTTGCATTCATTGTAACGGTGCAAAGGCCACTTGTCGGCGTCCAGCGCTCAATGAACCGACCCGAAAAGCACAAGACCCGCCTGCAGCGGGTCTTGCTCGCGGCACGGGGAACCCGGGATCAGGTTTTGCGTGCTTCAGCAATGAGTGAATCGGCAATCAGCATCGTGCGCGGACCCTGCCCACCGATGTAAAAACGGCCCGCCACACCCAGCGCTGGTGTGCCTTCAACGTCATAAGCGTTCTGCAGCCCGATGGCGGCCTCGGCCATCTTGATGGCACTGCCGTTGAAGAAACCGGTGAATTTTTCACGGTCAACACCCTGCTTCTCCACCCAGGCGGTGATGGCCGGCGCCGTGGTCAGCGGCAAGCGCTCTTCGTGAAAAGCCTTGAACACCTTCTGGTGCAGGGCATCGACCAGGCCCATGGATTCCAGCGCGAAATACAGGCGCTGCATGGGCACAAAAGCCGTGTTGAAGGCCACCGGCACGCGGCGCACCTTCACATCGGCGGGCAGCTTCTTGATCCAGGCGTCGAGCAGCGGCTCGAAATGGTGACAGTGGATGCAGGAGTAGGCAAAAAACTCCACCACTTCCACCTGCCCCGGTGGCGTGCTGACCGGCACCGGCTTGCTCAGTCGGACAAAGTCCTTGCCCTCCTGGAACCCGACGCGCTGCGCCCAGGCGGGGCTGAGCCCCAGGCCACTGGCAGCGAGGGCACCGGCAGCCAGCAGAGAACGGGATAGATCGCGGCGTTGCATCGAATCAAACTCCTTGTGTTGACCTGCTTGGTTTCACAGGCCATGGGAAAAGTTCCGGGATGGGTTCAGCGCTGAACGCGCACCAGGGCGGCATCCACCCCGTTGACTTCGAGTTGTTCCAGCGTGGCGTCGGCCATGGCTTTCTGGCTGAATGGTCCGACGCGCACCCGGAAAACGGGGCGCCCGGACTGCTCCCGTTCGCTGATGTCGGCCGCCATGCCCAGCATGGCGAGTCGGGCGCGCTGGGCTTCGGCTTCTTCGGGCGCGCGGAACGCGCCCGCCTGCACGAAGTAAGTGAAAGGATCGGCCGGCACCGACGCACTGTCCGACGGTTCGGCCCCCTTGACCGCGCCGGTGCGCGCCCGCATCAGGTCGCCCAGGGGATCGGCCTGCGTCGGCTCTGGTTGCCGGGCGGCGGTCTTGTCGGCGGCCGGCTCGGTGGTCGTTGCGGCGGGACTGTCTGCCGGTTCAGCCACGGCTGAAGCGGGCGCCGGCTCCGGGCTCACAACCGGTGGTGGCAGGGTGGCCGGGCTGCCGGCCAGACCGGCATTGGGGTTCCAGCCTTGGTTGCGCTCGGCCTCCTCCACATCCTGCGCCGGTTTGCGCGACACGCCCCGGTCGACAAAGGGCACCGGTACGCGCGTGACGTACACCGCCACCGACAGCGCAATGCCCAGCCCCACGAGCAGGCCCACCACGAAGCCCACGATGGTGCTGCCGTGCTGTTTGTGTGCCTGCAATGTCTGTTGTTTCATAGGGGGTTTCCGCTTCACATCTTTTGCGGGGCGCTCACGCCCAGCACCGCGAGGCCATTGTGCAACACCTGCGCCGTGGCTTTCACCAGCGCCAGGCGGGCCAGTTTCACCGCCTCGTCGTCCACCAGGATGCGCTCGGCATCGTAGTAGCTGTGGTAGCTGGCGGCCAGTTCACGCAGGTAGAAGGTGACGTCGTGCGGCGCGAAGTCGCGCGCAGCGTCGGCCAGCATGGCGGGGTACCTGGCCAGCAGCAGCATCAGCGCCTGCGCGGCCGGGCTGTCCAGCGCCGAGAGGTCCACGCCGCCCAGCGTGGCCGGATCGCCGCCCCAGGAAGCCAGCACCGAACAGATGCGCGCATGGGCGTACTGCACGTAGTAGACCGGGTTGTCGTTGTTCTTCTGGACCGCCAGATCGACGTCGAAGGTGTATTCGGTGTCGGGCTTGCGGCTGAGCAGGAAGAAACGCACCGCGTCTTTCGAGGTCCATTCGATCAGGTCGCGCAGCGTCACGTAGCTGCCGGCGCGCTTGCTGATCTTGACCTCTTCGCCGCCCTTGACCACGCGCACCATGGTGTGCAGCACGTAGTCCGGATACCCGGCCGGGATGCCGACGCCAGCGGCCTGCAGGCCGGCGCGCACGCGGGCAATCGTGCCGTGGTGGTCGGTGCCCTGGATGTTGATCACCTTGCTGAAACCGCGCTCCCACTTGCTGATGTGGTAGGCCACGTCGGGCACGAAGTAGGTGTAGGAGCCGTCGCCCTTGCGCATGACGCGGTCCTTGTCGTCACCGTAGTCGGTGGACCTGAGCCACAGCGCGCCGTCCTGCTCGTAGGTCTTGCCGGCGTCGCGCAGCTTCTGCACCGTGGCGTCCACCTTGCCGCTGGTGTACAGGCTCGACTCCAGATAGTAGTGATCGAACTTGACGGCGAAGGCCTGCAGATCCAGGTCCTGTTCGTGGCGCAGGTAGGCGACGGCGAAAAGGCGGATGTCGTCGAGCGCATCCACGTCGCCGCTGGCGGTGAATTCGCGGTCATCCGAATGCACCGTCTTCTTGGCCAGGTAGTCGTTGGCGATGTCCTGGATGTAGTCGCCGTTGTAGGCGGCCTCGGGCCATTGTTCGTCGCCGGGCTTGAAGCCCTTGGCGCGCAACTGGGTGCTGTTGGCCAGGGTGCCGATCTGCACGCCCGCGTCGTTGTAATAGAACTCGCGGTGCACGTCCCAGCCCTGGGTCTGGTACAGGCTGCAGATGGCGTCGCCCAGCGCGGCCTGGCGGCCGTGGCCCACGTGCAGCGGGCCGGTCGGGTTCGCCGAGACGAACTCGACCATCAGGCGCTGACCGTTGGCCGGTTGCACACCGAAGCCCGCACCGGCCTCCAGCACTTCTTTCACGATCTGCTGTTTGGCGGCGGGCTTGAGGCGGATGTTGATGAAGCCGGGTCCGGCGATGTCGATGTCGCTGACCCACTGCTGGTACACCGGCATTGCGAGCAGCGCGGTGCGCAGGCTTTCGCCAACCTGGCGCGGGTTGAGCTTGAGCGGTTTGGCCAGCTGCATGGCCGCGGTCACGGCGAAGTCGCCATGGGCCGCCACCTTGGGCGATTCGAAGGCGGCCTTGGCGCCCGCGCCGGGCGAGAGCGCGTCGAGCGCGGTGGCCAGACCGGCCAGCAGTTCCTGTTTGATCTTGAGCATAGGGATGGGATTTTAGGCGGCGGGCCTCTGCGCTTGTTTCAGGCGGGCACAAGGCCAGCCGGGACCTCGCCCGAGAGCCAGCGCGCCCGGTGGTCGGTGCAGGCGCGCACCTTGGGCAGGCGGTGGCGCTCGGGCAGCATCGCCGCGCAGATCGGCACGCGCTGCGGTCGACCCAGGTGTCGAGCACCAGCACCTGAACCCGTACCCGTGCGGGGGAAGCCCCGGCAATCCCGCTGCCGTTCAATCCGTTGAAACCGGCGGCAGGCTGGCATGGGCCGCGGCCTTGACCGCCTGTGTCAGGCGCTGGGCCGACAGCGGCTCGCGCGCCCAGTGCTGCCAGTAGAGCACCACGTCCACCGTGGCGCCGGGCAGCACTTCCTGCAGCCCCGGCCGCCGGGCCAGATGCTGCTCGGGCACCATGCCCCAGCCCAGGCCGAGTTCGATCGCGGTCTCGAAAGCTTCCACCGCGGGCGCGAAGTGCTTCGGGTAGTTCGGCTGCTTCAGGCCGAAGTGCTGCGCCAGAAAACTGTCCTGCAACGCATCCTTGCGGTTGAAGATGATGGCCGGTTGTGCCAGCAGCTTGTGCGGCGACACCGCACCGCGCGGAGTGCGGCAGCGCTGCACCACGGCCGGCGCGGCCACGCAGCGGTAACGCATCACGCCCAGCGGCTCGGCCACGCAGCCCCGCATGGGTTCCGCGAGCGTGGTCACGCAGCCGATCACGTCGCCGCTCTTGAGCGCGTCGTGCGTGTGGTCCTGGTCGTCGATCAGGATCTCCAGCAACAAGCGGTGGCGCTGCAGCAGCGGCGCCACGCCGGGCAGAAACCAGCCCGCCACCGAATCGGCGTTGATGGCCACACTCAGGCTCTGCCAGGCGGCGCCCGCGCCACGCGGCTCGCCCCCCTGCAAGCCGACCAGCAGGTCGGCCTCCATCATCTGCAACTGCTTCACGTGCGCCAGCAGCGCCTGCCCGGAGGCGGTGGCGCGCACCGTCTTGCCCCGCACCAGCAGGCGCTGGCCCAGGTGCGACTCCAGCGACTTGATGCGCAAGGACACAGCGGCCAGGGTCAGGTTCAGGGCCTGTGCGGCCGGTCCGAAACCGCCGTGTTCGATCACGGCGGCCAGGGCTTGCAGTTGGCGGGCGTCCAGCATGGATGAGAGAAACTTGATCGATCCGAAGACGGTTCAGACCAGTTTAGCCAGCATCCAGATGGGCAGGCGCTTGGGACACCATGGGCAGGCCGCTGTGGTCTTTGAGCGCCACACCGGTCACGCCCAGGCGCAGGCCCTGGTGCACCAGCCAGGCCAGGCGCCGCGCAGCGGTGAGCGGGTCTTGTCCGGTAGGCCGCACGTTGGAGATGCAGTTGCGCTGCGCGTCGGTGCAGCCCACGCGGGGCGCGTGGGTGAGGTAGATGCCCACACTGTCGGGTGAACTCAGGCCAGGGCGCTCGCCCACGACCATGGCGACCATGCGCGCGCCGAGCTGTTCGCCCACCTCGTCGGCCACGGCCACGCGCGCCTGGCTCACGAGCACCGGTGGGCTGAGGGTCAACGGCCCGCCCAGCGCCGCGCGGATGGCGCCCAGCAGCGGCACGGCATGGCGCTGGATGCCCAGGGCCGACAGCCCGTCGCCCACGACCAGCGCCACATCCGGGGATGCGCCACTGGTGTGCCAGGCCTGCAGTGCCGCCACACTGTCCCCGTCGAGTCGACGCCCCAGATCGGGGCGCAGCAGGTATTCGTGGCGATCGCGGGCTCGGCTGCGCAGCGTCAGCGGCGCGGGCCAGCCATCGGCCTGCAACTGGTCGGCCAGCGTGACCACGTCGAGCGGCAGATGGATGGCGTCGCGCGCCTGCGCGTGGGCGAGCGAGAAGCCCAGCACCTCGTGCGTGGGCAGGCTGACCCCGCTGCGGCCGAGCGCGATGCGTGCGGGCGTGTAGCGTTTGAGGCGCGCCCAGGGGTCGGCACCGGTCTCGATTTCGGTGCCCGGCGCGGGGGTCTGGTCCGGTGTCATGCGGGCTCCGGCAGGGTCCACAGGCGTTGCGACAACGCGCCTTGCGCGGCGGCCGGCAGCAGGCGGCCATCGGCCCCCGTCACCCCCACGCCCTGCAGCCAGGCCTCGAACTCGGGCGCGCGCTTCAGGCCGAACAGCTCGCGCAGCACCAGCGCGTCGTGGAACGAGGTGCTCTGGTAGTTCAGCATCACGTCGTCGGCGCCGGGCACGCCCATCAGGAAGTTCAGGCCCGCCGTGGCCAGCAGCACCATGAGGTTGTCCATGTCGTCCTGGTCGGCCTCGGCGTGGTTGGTGTAGCAGATGTCGCAGCCCATGGGCAGGCCCAGCAGCTTGCCGCAGAAGTGGTCTTCCAGGCCGGCGCGGGTGATCTGCTTGCCGTCGTACAGGTATTCGGGGCCGATGAAGCCAACCACGGTGTTCACCAGCAGCGGCTGGTAGCGCCGCGCCACGGCGTAGGCGCGGGCCTCGCAGGTCTGCTGGTCCACACCGTGGTGCGCGTTGGCCGACAGGGCGCTGCCCTGGCCGGTTTCGAAATACATCACGTTGTGGCCCACCGTGCCCCGGCCCAGCGCCAGGGCCATGGCGCGGGCTTCGTCGAGCAGCGCCAGGTCGATGCCGAAAGACTGGTTGGCGGCCTGGGTGCCGGCGATGGACTGGAACACCAGGTCCACCGGGGCGCCCAGCTGCATGGCCTGCATGGTGTTGGTGACGTGGGTGAGCACGCAGGTCTGGGTGGGGATGGCGCCGCGCGCCAGCACCTCGGCCAGCAGGTGGTTCAGCCGCACCAGGTCGGGCACGCTGTCGGACACCGGGTTGACGCCGACCACCGCATCGCCCGCGCCGTGCATCAGGCCGTCGATCAGGCCGGCGACGATGCCGGCGGGGTCGTCGGTGGGGTGGTTGGGCTGCAGCCGCACCGAGAGGTGACCACGCAGGCCCTGGGTGTTGCGAAAGCGGGTGACCACCTCGCAGCGGCGCGCCACCAGCATCAGATCCTGGTTGCGCATGAGCTTGCTCACGGCGGCCACCATCTCGGGCGTGAGGCCGGGGGCGAGCCGGCGCAGCGCCTCGGGCGTGGCCCGTTCGCCGAGCAGCCAGTCGCGAAAACCGCCCACGGTGAGCGAGGCCACCGGGGCGAAGGCGGCGGCGTCGTGGCTGTCGATGATCAGCCGGGTGACTTCGTCGTCTTCGTAGGGCACCAGCGCCTCGCTCAGGAAGCGCGCGAGCGGCACGTCGGCCAGCACCCAGCGAGCGGCCACGCGCTCCTGCTCGGTGGCGGCGGCCAGGCCGGCCAAGCAGTCGCCCGAGCGCAAGGGCGTGGCCTTGGCCATGACCTCGCGCAGGTTCTCGAAACGGTAGGCGCGCTGCCCCAGGGTGGTGCCCAGACTCACGGATGCATCCTTTCAGCCGGCGGGGGTGATGCGTTCTAGTCTAGCCACCACAACCGCCGAGCATTCATTCCACCACGCCCAGCATGGCATCCATCGGGCGGCATCGCGTTGCGCGGAACCGATCCGGAAGTGGCCGCAGGCCAGTGCCATCAGGCCCAGGATCAGCACCGAGAGCATGGCGTTGAAGCTCACCACCGCGAACAGACACACCAGGCCGCAAACCAGGGCAATCGCCGGGAACAGCGGGTGGAACGGCGCGCGGAACGGGCACTCCAGCAGGGGCCCGCTGGCGCGCAGCTTGAACAGCGAGGCCATGGTCACGGTGTTGGCGGTGAGCGGCAGGCCGCCGAAGCTGATCCATTCGTCGCTGAACACGGCGATCACGCCGCAGCCCACCACCATCTTCATGGCCGGGGCGGGAAATCGAACTCCACCAGCGTGGCGAACCCCGCGATGAAGCCGCCGGTGGGGCCCAACGCGCGCCGGGCGTGGGCGAACGGGCCGCCGGCGAGGGGATGGCGGTGTGCATCAGCGCCACGAACACCGTGGCCAGCAGGAAGCCCAAGGTGCCGGCAGGACGTGGTGCACCGCGTGCGCACACTGGTCTGAGCTGGTCTGACTTGAATAGAGTATTTTTTAACCAATATCATTTTTTGTTGAAATGATTTAAACAATGGCCGGACGGCGGCAGACTCCGGGCCATGACCGATGCACCCCCCGTGACGGGTGCCGGCGAACGCCACCGAGAACCGCCATGACCCTGAGTTTCCCCACCTTCTCCGCCGGCATGCTGCTGAGCATGTCCCTGATCATGGCCATCGGGCCACAGAACGCGCACGTGCTGCGCATGGGCCTGCAGCGCCAGCACCTGTGGCTCACGGTGGCCGTTTGCGCCGTGGCCGACATCGTGCTCATCTCGCTCGGCGTGCTCGGCCTGGCGCAGTTGGGTGGCCTGAGCGACAAGCTGCTGGGCGCGCTGGTGGGCGCCGGGGTGCTGTTCCTCGGCGTCTACGGCTGGCAGGCGTTCCAGCGTTTCCTGAAACCCCAGGCCCCGGCCTCGCTGGATGACGAACCCGGCGCGCAACGCCGTGCACCAGCCCCCGTGACACGGCGCCAGGCGGTGCTCTCGGCGCTGGCCTTCTCGGTGCTCAACCCGCACGCCTGGCTCGACACCGCCGTGCTCATCGGCAGCGCCTCGCTGGCTTACGGGCAGGGCAGCACCACCTTTGGCCTGGGTGCGGCCGCCGGCTCGGTGGTGTGGTTCGTTGTGCTCGGCGCTGCCGCCTTCTGGCTGGGCCGCCGCCTCAATTCGCTGCACATCTGGCGCTTGCTGGACGGCGCCGTGGCGCTGATGATGTGGGGCACGGCCGCGTGGCTTCTGACCAGCCTGTTTTGAGATCACCACCATGACCGCCACCCGCACCGCCGACGCCCCCGTCACCATCTTCGGCCCGGACTTTCCGTTTGCCTTTGACGACTGGATCACCCACCCGCAGGGGCTGGGCGAGCTGCCGCCGGAGCGGCTGGGCAGCGAGGTCGCCATCGTGGGCGCGGGCATGGCCGGCATGGTGGCCGCCTACGAGCTGATGAAGCTGGGCCTCAAGCCCGTGGTCTACGAGGCCTCGCGCATGGGAGGGCGGCTGCGCTCGCAGCCGTTTGAAGGCGGCCAGGGTGTGGTGGCCGAGCTCGGCGGCATGCGCTTTCCGGCGTCGAGCACGGCGTTTTTCCACTACGTGAACCGGCTCGGCCTGCAGACCCGGCCCTTCCCCAACCCGCTCACCCCCGCCGCCGGCTGCACCGTGATCGACCTCGAAGGCCAGACGCACTGGGCGCGCCACCTGGCCGACCTGCCGCCGCTGTTTGCCGAGGTGGCCGGGGCCTGGGCCCGCGCGCTCGAAGACGGCGCCGGTTTCAGCGGCCTGCAGCAGGCGCTGCGCGAACGTGACGTGCCGCGCCTGAAAGCCCTGTGGGACCGCCTGGTGCCGCTGTGGGACGACCGCACGTTTTACGATTTCGTGGCGCAGTCGCCGGCGTTTGCCGCGCTCTCGTTCCGCCACCGCGAGGTGTTTGGCCAGGTGGGTTTTGGCACCGGTGGCTGGGACTCGGACTTCCCCAACTCCATGCTGGAGATCCTGCGCGTGGTGCTGACCGGCTGCGATGAAGACCAGCACCTGATCGTGGGCGGCGCCCAGCAGGTGCCCGTGGGCCTGTGGCACCACGCGCCCGCCGCACACGAACTGCGCCACTGGCCAGCCGGCACCACGCTGGCCAGCCTGCACCAGGGCGCGCCGCGACACGGCGTGACCGCCATCACGCGCGCGCCCGACGGCCAGCTAGCGCTGACCGACACCTGGGGCAACACGCGCCACTACCCGGCCGCGCTCACCACCTGCCAGAGCTGGCTGCTGACCACGCAGATCGCGGTGGAAGAGTCGCTGTTTTCGCAGAAGCACTGGATGGCGCTGGACCGCACCCGCTACATGCAGTCGAGCAAGACTTTCGTCATGGTCGACCGCCCGTTCTGGAACGACCTGAAGGCCAACGGCTGGCCCACGCTGGGCATGACGCTCACCGACCGCCTCACGCGCGGTACCTACCTGTTCGACAACGGGCCGGACAAGCCGGGTGTGATCTGCCTCTCCTACGCCTGGATGGGCGACGCGCTCAAGATGTTGCCGCACGACACGCAGAAGCGCGTGCAGCTCGCACTTTCGGCGCTGCAGAAGATCTACCCGGATGTGGACATCGCCAGCCACATCGTGGGCGACCCGATCAGCGTGTCGTGGGAAGCCGATCCGCATTTCCTCGGCGCCTTCAAGGGCGCCCTGCCCGGTCACTACCGCTACAACCACCGCATGTACAGCCACTTCATGCAGGACGCCTTTCCCGCCGCCGAGCGCGGCATTTTCATCGCGGGCGACGACGTGTCGTGGACGCCGGCCTGGGTCGAAGGCGCGGTGCAGACCTCGCTCAACGCGGTCTGGGGCATCGTGCACCACCTGGGTGGGCGGTGTCATGCCGAGAACCCGGGGCCGGGCGACGTGTTCCAACAGATCGGACCGATGGCGCTGCCCGACTGAATCCCCCTCAAGCACCCCGTCAGCATGGCCCCGACCGAAGCCCTCACCCTCGCCCTCTGGCAAACCAGCTACGCGAGCACGACCGCCGAGGCGCTGCAGCGGCTCGACGACGCGGCCGCCCAAGCCCGGGCGCAGGGCGTGCAACTGCTGGTGTGCCCCGAGATGGGCCTCACCGGCTACGCCATCGGTCCCGGACGCGTGCAGGCCCTGGCCGAGCCGGCCGACGGCCCGCTGGCGCAGACAGTGGCCAGCATCGCGCAGCGCCAAGGCGTCGCCATCGTCTACGGCTACCCCGAACACCACCCGCACGGCGGCCAGCCCTTCAACGCCACGCAGGCCATCGCCCCCGACGGCACGCGCCTGGCGAACTACCGCAAGACCCACCTGTTCGGCGACATGGACCGCGCGCAGTTCAGCGCAGGCGACGCGGCGTCACAGCTGTTCGAATGGCAAGGCTGGCGCCTGGGCCTGCTGATCTGCTACGACGTGGAGTTCCCCGAGACCGTGCGCCTGCTGGCGTTGCAGGGCGCCGACGCGGTGCTGGTGCCCACGGCCAACATGATGGCGTTCGACGAGGTGCCGAACCTGCTGGTGCCGGCGCGCGCCTGCGAAAACCGGGTGTTCGTGGCCTACGCCAATGCCTGCGGCAACGAACCGGGCGTTCACTACGGCGGACTGAGCACGGTGGCGGGCCCCGACGGGGGCGTGTGGACCCGTGCCGGGCGCGACGCGGCGCTGCTGCGGACAACCCTGACGCGGGAGGCCCTGACCGGTGCACGCCGGTCGTCCCCGTTGCCGGCGCGGCGCAGGGATCTCTACGGGCCGCTGGCCGGTTGACGCACGTCAGGCCGCCATGACGGCGACAGGGTTTCAGATTTCAGCCGCGCCCGGCGCCTGCGAACGGATGAAATTCAGCACCGAAGCGCCCTGGGTGTTGGTGAACAGCGAACGATCACCCACCTCGCAGTTGGCCACCGTGCCGGACGACGTGAGTCCGACCACGCCCTGGCGCCCGCCCACCGCCCGGTAGACCGGGCCACCGGAATCCCCCGCGCAGGCGTTGCTGAGCTTGCCGGTGTAGGTGAAGCCCACGTGGTTGTCGTTGACCGTGGTCAGGCTCGCAAAGCCCACCGCCAGCTCGAACCCCGGACCGCCCCAGCCCGAGAGAAACACCGAGTCACCCACGCTCGACGGCTGGCTGACCAGCAGCGGCATGGTGGGGTTGGGCATGGCGCCGGGCAGGGTCACCACGGCCGCATCGTTCACATAGCCCGTGCTGCTCTGGGCGAAGCCGGGATGGGGCACCCAGCCGCTGGCGTTCAACGCGGTGACGCTGCCGTCGGCGCGCCACACGGCAGCCGCCACCCGGCGCGTGCCGGCGGGCACACAATGCGCCGCCGTCAGCACCTTCGCCGGCGTGAGCAGCACGCCCGAGCAGATGCTGGAGTTGCCCTCTGCCCCCACCACGACCAGCAGGATCACCGGCGTTTTTTCCGGCGTGGCGCAGTTGCTGCCATTGGCGATCTTGGGCTGCACGCCCACGCTGCCGCACAGTTCCGCTGCGCTGGGCAGCGACACCTCGTCACCGCCACCACCGCCGCAGGCAACGAGCAGCAAGGCCATCACCACGCCCAGGTATTTGCATCCGTTTTTCATGTTGTCCCCTATGAACTCGACCGCTCACCAGCGGCGGCCCGCAACCCCGACTGTAGCGCCAGATCAGGTGCGCCCGGACGACCAGAAATCGGGCTGGCCGTAGTGGTGCTTGAGGAAGTCGATCCACAGCCGCACGCGCAGTGCCAGGTGCTTGCGCTGCGGAAACAGCGCGTAGATGCCGTTGGGCGGCGCAGCGTAGTCCTCCAGCAAGACCTCCAGCCGCCCGGCCGCGATGTCGGCTTCCACCTCCCAGATGCTGCGCCAGGCGATGCCGTAGCCGGCCAGGCACCACTCGTGCAACACCTGCCCGTCCGAACAGTCCAGCGGACCGCCCGGTCGCAGGTGCACGATGTCGGTCCCCTCCCCCACCGAGGCCGGCACCGCGAAGGCCCAGCCACGCGTCTGCGAGGCATCGCTGGACAGGGTGAGGCAGTCGAACCGCGCCAGGTCGGCCGGCGTGGCGGGTCGGCCGTGTTGCTGCAGGTATTTCGGCGTGGCCACGCACAGCCGGCGGTTGTCGGCCAGGCGCACGCTCACGAGCGACGAGTCCGGCAGGTCGCCCACGCGCACGGCGCAGTCGTAGGCTTCACCCGCCACGTCGACCACGCGGTCGCTGAGGTTGAGCGAGATCGTCACTTCGGGGTGCAGTTCGCGAAAGTGCGGCACCAGCGGTGCCACGTGGCGGCGGCCGAAACCGGCCGGCGCGGTGAGGCGCAGGTGCCCGCTGGCCTTCACACCGCCGGCGCTGACGCTGGCCTCGGCGTTGGCCAGGTCGGTCAGCAGGCGCTGGCAGTCTTCCAGGAAGGCGCTGCCTTCGTGCGTGAGGGTGATGCGGCGCGTGGTGCGCACCATGAGCTTGACACCAAGACGCGACTCCAGGCCGTCGAGCCGGCGGCCGATGATGGCCGGCGCCACGCCCTCGGCCTTGGCGGCGGCGGTGAGGCTGCCGCGGGTGGCCACGGAAGCGAAGGTTTCGAGCTGCTTGAGCTTGTCCATGGAGCCGCAGATTACCTCAACAAAAGAGGGCAATCAACGGAAATCATGCATCAACTTTTAACCAAATTCGCCACACTGGGGCGGCGTGGCCAGCAGCACCAGCGCGCTCCGGCCGACCGGAGCGCTTCCGTGCTCAAGCGCAGCTCAGTTGCACTGCGCTTCGAGGTTGGGGATCGGGCCACAACCCTCCCCGCCCTGGGCGGTACAGGCGTTGTTGGCCGCAGTTTGCGCATCGAAGGCCGTACCAGCCCCCTTCGCCACCACCACAAAACCGCCACCGGCCTTGGTGCCCACGGAGACCGCACCGCACTGCTCGAACTGGAGCACCACCCGGCAATCGCTGGCATCGCATTCGTCGCGCGCCTCGTCGTTGGCGACCGACTGCGTCAGCGCGCCGGTAGAGATGGCCACGCGCCGCGTCGAATCGCTCACGGCCACCGATCCATAACCATCGTCATTGCCGCCGCAGGCGGTCAACAGCAGAGAAGCCACGCACACAGCACACAGGCCCCACAGCGATGTTTTCATATCCAACCTCCTCTGAGAAGTACAACAGGCATGAACGCGACACCCGCGCTCCACGAAGAGTCTATTCCAGCCGGGGGCTTGCATCCACCACGGAGAGCCGCCCCTGCCCCGGCTGGCGGGGCGGCCTTCATGAACCTCAGGCGCGCCAGCCCCTGGGCAGGCCGGCCTCGGGTGTCATGCCGTAGACCGGCTCGCCGGGCAGGCCGGCCTTGAGCGGCTCCCGTGCAGCGATGAGTTTCTGCAGGTCCACCCCGGTGGACACGCCCATGGCTTCGAACATGAAGACCAGGTCTTCGGTGACCACGTTGCCGCTGGCGCCGGGCGCATAGGGGCAGCCGCCCAGGCCGCCGAGCGAGCTGTCGAAGCTGCGCACGCCCACGTCGAACGCGGCCAGGCAGTTGGCCAGGCCCAGGCCGCGCGTGTTGTGCAGGTGGGCGGCGCCGGCGCGCTCGCCCAGTTCGGCGCGCAGGCGGGTGAACAGGCGGCGCACCTGGGCCGGGTGGGCCATGCCGGTGGTGTCGGACAAACCCACTTCGTCCACGCCCGCGTCCGCACAGGCGAGCGCGAGGCGGATCACGTCGTCTTCATCCACCGCGCCCTGCAGCGTGCAGCCAAACGCAGTGGACAGGCCCACCTCCACCGGCACCCCGGGCGCCTCGGCGTTGCGCAGCGCGATCACCTCGCGCAACTCGGCCAGCATCTGCCCGCGCGTCTTGCGCACATTGGCCAGCGAATGCGCTTCACTGGCCGACACCGGCAGGGTGAGCTTGTGCACGCCCGCGGCCAGCGCGGCTTGTGCGCCGCGCCGGTTCGGCACCAGCGCCATCACGCACAGGCCAGGCAGCGTGCGCGCGTGGCCCACCACCTCGGCCACGTCGGCCATCTGCGGCAGCAGCCTGGCGGGCACGAACGACCCCACCTCGATCTCGCGCAGACCGGCCGCGGCCAGCGCATCGATCCAGCGGCACTTGTCGGCCGTGGACATGACGGTCTGGACGGACTGCAGCCCGTCGCGCGGGCCGACTTCGCTGATGTGGACCTGGGGGGCGTTGGGCATGGCGCCTCCCTCAGCCAGCGACCACGCGCTGGGCATGCAGGCGCTGGATATCGGCTTCGGCATAGCCCAAAGCCTGCAGCAACTCCACCGTGTGCTGCCCCAGGGTGGGCGGCTGCAGGCGCACACCCAGGCGGTGACCGTCCATGGTGAAGGGAAACAGCGTGGTCTTGGCGGTCTGGCCGGCGCGCGCACCGTCGGGCAGGGTGATGTCGGCCAGGCCGCCGGTGGCCAGCAGGTGTTCGTCGTCGTACAGCTCCTCGGGCTTGCGGATGGGGGCGAAGGGCAAGCCGACCCGTTCAAACAGCGCGGCCAGATCGGCGGCGCTGCGCCCGGCCAGCCGCTCGCGCAGGATGGGCAGCAGCTGCGGGCGTTGCCTCACGCGGGCGTTGTTGTCGGGGAAACGCGGGTCGGCCTTGAGGTCGGCAAAACCCAGCGCATCGCAGAAGGTGGTCCACTGCGCGTCACTCACGGCGGCCAGGAAAATCTGCTCGCCGTCTTTCACGGTGAACACGTCGTACACCGCCCAGGCCGAGATGCGCTCGGGCATGGGCGCGGCCGCCTGGCCGGTGATGGCGTACTGCAGCATGTGCTGGCCGACGAGGAACACGTTGTTCTCGAACAGCGCGCTCTGCACCTCCTGGCCCTTGCCGGTGATGCCGCGCTGGATCAGCGCACCCAGCGCGCCAATGGCGCCGAACATGCCGCCCATGATGTCGTTCACGCTGGTGCCCGCGCGCAGCGGATCGCCGGGGCGCCCGGTCATGTAGGCCAGGCCGCCCATCATCTGCACCACCTCGTCCAGCGCGGTGCGGTGGTCGTAGGGGCCGGGCAGAAAGCCCTTGAGGCTGATGTAGATGCAGCGCGGGTTCACCTGCGACAGGGCCGCGTAGTCGAGCCCGTATTTGCCCATGGTGCCGGGCTTGAAATTCTCGGCCACCACATCGGCGCCGGCCGCGAGCTTGCGCGCCAGCTCGGCGCCCTCGGGCCTGTGCAGGTCGATGGCGATGCTTTTCTTGTTGCGGTTGAAGAGCGGGAAGAAGCCCGCGCCCGAGCCCAGCAGGTGGCGCGTGCGGTCGCCGTCGATCGGCTCGACCTTGATGACTTCAGCCCCCATGTCGGCCAGCACCATGCCACAGGTGGGGCCCATGACCATGTGGGTGAACTCGACCACGCGCAGGCCCTTGAGCGGCTGCGGGATGTCGGCGGAAGGGGCGTTGGGCTCGGCGTTCATGGTTCCGGTTTCGTGAATCAAGGTGCTCATCATGCCAACGCCCTCAGCCTCTGATCGAACCCTCATGGTCCGCGTGGGCAAAAAGGGTGCCCTCTGTCGGCGTCCAGGCGGCCGATCATGATGGATTCCGTCCACCGGATGAAGGGCCGTACCACGCCCCGATCGTTACAAAGAGTCGCACAGGCACCCCGCCGATCAGCCGGCAACGCAGCAGGTGGGAAGTGCGCGCCAGCAACCACTTTTTGCCGGTCCGGCGCCCGCTTCATTTGTTGCACAAGATACCCAGTTCTTGGTATTGACAGCCCATGGGGGCACTGGCAATGTAACCAACCGTACACACCGATTTCGCTGCGCAACGGAACTGGACACCGGGTTAAACCAAATGACCGTCTCCGAGATCCTGAGGCCACCACAGCCGCTGAACCTGCGCAAACGGTTCGCGCTGGCGAGCCTGCTTGTGATCTCGGCGATTGCCATCGTGCTCGGGCTGGTGCTGTCCAACGTGCTGACCGAACGCATGTTGCAGCGCGAGGGCGAGGTCACCGGGGCCTTCATGCAGAACCTGCTGACGACCGACCGGTCGGCCGAGTTCCTGGCCAATCCCGCCGATCCCGAACTGCGCCAGCGCTTCCTGCGCTCCATGGAGCACATCGTCGCCATGAGCGACACCGTGCGCTCGAACGCCTACGGGCTCGACAAGTCGGTGCTCTGGTCCACCAACAAGAGCCTGGTCGGCAAGCGGTTTGACGACAACCCCGAGCTCGACACCGCGCTCACGGGCCGTCTCGAAGTGCACGCGGAAGACGTCAACCTCGAAGAAGTCTTCCACGACCGCAAGACGGAACACGTCGGCATGTCGACGCAAGACGGCTTTTTTGTGGAAACCTACATCCCGATCCTGGCCCGGGACAGCGACCGGGTGCTGGGTGTCATGGAGGTCTACAAGCGGCCCACCCAGCTCAACGCCGCGATCCACCGCGGCCTCCAGCAGCTCTGGATCGCCTGCTTCCTGTGTGCCATCGGCCTCTTTGTCACCCTGTACTGGATCGTGGCCCATGCCGACAAGACCCTGCGCGACCAGCAGCTGCGCCTGACCGAAGCGCAAAGCCTGGCTTCGGCGGTCGAGCTCGCCAGTGCCGTGGCCCACAACCTGCGCAACCCGCTGGCATCCATCCGCTCGGCGGCCGAACTGATGAACGGCGGCCACCTCGACGAAGACGAGATCAGCGAAGTGAGCGAAGGCGTGATCGACGCCGTGGACCGGGCCGACCGCTGGATCACGGAGCTGGTGCACGTGTCGCAGGCGCCCCAGCTGCAGCCCGAAGCGGTGGATCTGGGCACGCTGGTCGAGACCTGCCTGCTGGAGATGGCCCCCGAAATGACCCGCCGACACATCGTCTGGAATGTAGAAAACACCAGGGCCCTGCAGGTCGATGCCCACCCGGCCACCCTGCGCCAGATCCTGCTGAGCATCATGGCCAACGCCATCGAGGCCATGCCCGGCGGGGGCCACCTGGACATCAGCTGGTGCAGCACGCCCACCCTGGCCGGGCTGCGCCTCGCCGACAGCGGCACCGGCATCTCGGACGAAGTGCAGAAGCGCCTCTTCCGCCCGTTCTTCAGCACCAAGGGCGGCGGCCTGGGCATCGGTCTGGCCCTTGTCAAACGCATGGTCGAGCAGTGGCATGGCCACCTCACGCTGGCGCCGGCCACCCCGCAAGGCACCAGCGTCGAAATTCTGCTGCCCCGTTCCGCGCCCTGCCTGACCCAACCGGCCTGAAAGCCCCAACCCGAGAGCTGCACCATGGCAACCCTACTGGTCATCGAAGACGAGCCGATGCTGGCCAAGAACATCGCACGCTTCTTCCAGCAACACCACCACACGGTGGAAATTGCCAGCGATGGGGTCGCGGGCCTGGAGGCGGCGCGCCGTCTCATGCCCGACGTGGCCATCGTGGACTACCAGTTGCCCGGCATCAACGGACTCGAAGTGATCCGCGAACTGCACCGCAACGACGACCAGGTGCGCACGGTGATGGTGTCGGGGCATGCCAACGTGGCGGTGGCGGTCGATGCCATGAAGGCGGGCTCCTTCGACCTGCTCACCAAGCCGGTCCCGCTCAAGACCCTGAAAGACGTGATCGACCGCGCCCTGGCGGAGGCCAACGCCCGGCGCGAACTCGACTACTACAAGCGCCGCGAAGCCGAACACGGCGGCATCGAATGCATCCTGGGCGAATCACGTCCCATCCAGGCCTTGCGCGAACTGATCCAGGTCCTGATCCAGAACGAACCGTCCGACGCCTCCCCGGTGGCACCCATCCTGATCTGCGGCGAGACGGGCTCCGGCAAGGAGCTGGTGGCCCGGGCCTGCCACTTTTCGGGGCCGCGCGCCAAGGGCGCCTTTGTCGAAGTCAGCTGTGCCTCGCTGCCCGCGCACCTGATGGAGGGCGAACTCTTCGGTTACGAAAAAGGCGGCGATCACGCTGAACGGCGCATCGGGCTTTTCGAAGCGGCGGATGGCGGCACCCTGTTCCTCGACGAGATCGGCGAGCTGGACCTGAGCCTGCAGGCCAAGCTGTTGCGCGTGCTGGAAAACCTCCGGGTGCGGCGGCTGGGTGCCGTGACCGACCGGTTGATCAATGTGCGCGTCGTGGCCGCCACCAACCGCGATCTGGAGGCGATGACGCGCGCCGGGCAGTTCCGCGCCGACCTGCTGTACCGGCTGCGCGTGTTTGCGGTCCGCGTGCCACCGTTGCGCGCCCGCGGCAGCGATCTCTGGCTGCTTGCGCAACATTTCGCCACCGTGTTCACCAAGCGCTACAACAAACCGCCCACCACGCTCGACCCCTCCGCCGAGGCCGCCCTGCTGCAACACACCTGGCCGGGCAACGTGCGTGAACTCAGCAACGTCATCGAGCGCGCCGTGCTGCTGAGCACCGATGGCCGCATTTCCTCCTCCGATCTCCTGCTCACGCCCAGCGCGCCCGTGGACTTCGCTGAAAAACCATCGGAACTGCCCGAGTTCACCCGCAACGAAGAACTGGAACGCTCGCACCTGGTGCGCGCCCTGGAAGAAACGCACTGGAACCTGCCGGCCGCGGCCACGATGCTGGACGTGAGCGTCGATGCGCTGCAACAACGCATGGACCGCCACGGTCTCTACGCGCCAGCCAAGTGACACCAGCCCTCCGATAGCGGCAAATTACATTCAAAAAAGTCACTTATCAATCGGACCTTTGTTATTTAATACCGATCCAGGTATGGAATAACATTCCTCTTCTTGTGTCCAGCCTGGGGAATGTCCCCTTTCGGTACAGCACCCGGCACGATGTTTGCCCGTGCAGCCCGGGACACCTGACACGCCTGCCCCATTCGTTTCACCTGTCCGAGGTATTGCCATGTCCGCCACCACCGCACGCACTTCCGTTCACGGTCTGCAGGTCGCCACCGCCCTCTACGACTTCATCAATCAAAGCGTGCTGCCCGGCACAGGCGTTTCCAGCGATTCTTTCTGGAAAGGCTTTGATGCCATCGTCGCCGACCTCGCCCCGAAAAACGCCGCCCTGCTGGCCGAACGCGACCGCCTGCAGACCGAGCTGGACACCTGGCACAACGCCAATCCCGGCCCGATCACCGACATGGCGGGCTACCGCAAATTCCTGGAGACCATCGGCTACCTGGTGCCGGTGCCAACCGACGCCCAGGCCACCACGACCAACGTGGACGCCGAGCTCGCCATCCAGGCCGGCCCGCAGCTGGTGGTGCCGATCCTGAACGCGCGCTACGCGCTCAACGCCGCCAACGCCCGCTGGGGCTCGCTGTACGACGCGCTCTACGGCACCGACGCCATCTCCGAAGCCGACGGCTGCGAAAAAGGCCCGGGCTACAACGAGAAGCGCGGCGCCAGGGTCGTCGCCTTCGCGCGCCAGCTGCTCGACGAAGCGGCTCCGCTGGCCGGCGCCTCGCACAGCGACGCCACGGTGTATTTCGTCAAGGACGGCAGCTTGCAGGTCGCCGTCAAGGGCGGCCAGGTCGTCGGCCTGAAAGACCCGGCCCAGTTCGTCGGCTACCAGGGCGATGCGCGCGGCGTCTCCAGCGCCCTGCTCGTGCACAACGGCCTGCACATCGACATCATCATCGACCGCTCCAAACCCATCGGCCAGAGCGATGCGGCCGGCATTGCCGACGTGGTGGTTGAAGCCGCTCTGTCCACCATCCTCGACCTCGAAGACTCCGTGGCCGCCGTCGACGCCGAAGACAAGCTGCTGGCCTACAGCAACTGGCTCGGCATCCTCAAGGGCGACCTGACCGAAGACGTCGCCAAAGGCGGCAAGACTTTCACGCGCGGCCTCAACCCCGACCGCGTGTACACCGCGCCCACGGGTTCGGGCGAAGTGCGCCT
Source organism: Hydrogenophaga sp. L310 (assembly GCF_055703065.1). Classification (NCBI taxonomy): domain Bacteria; kingdom Pseudomonadati; phylum Pseudomonadota; class Betaproteobacteria; order Burkholderiales; family Comamonadaceae; genus Hydrogenophaga; species Hydrogenophaga sp. L310. The sequence goes on along the minus strand of NZ_JBVPZA010000007.1, from coordinate 178,428 downwards.
GCACGGCCGCTCGCTGCTCTTCGTGCGCAACGTCGGCCACCTGATGACCAACCCGGCCATCCTCTGGGGCACGGACGCCCAAGAGATCCCCGAAGGCATCATGGACGCGATGGTCACCACCACCATCGCCCTGCACGACCTGCAAGGCCACGGCCAGCTCGCCAGCGGCGCTATCCGCAACAGCCGCACCGGCTCGGTCTACATCGTCAAGCCCAAGATGCACGGCCCCAAGGAAGTCGGCTTCGCTGCCGAACTCTTCAGCCGCGTCGAACAGGTGCTCGGCCTGCCCGACAGCACCGTCAAGCTCGGCATCATGGACGAAGAGCGCCGCACCTCGGTCAACCTGAAAGCCTGCATCGCCGCCGCCGCCAGCCGCGTCGCCTTCATCAACACCGGCTTCCTCGACCGCACCGGCGACGAGATGCACACCGCCATGCTCGCCGGCCCGATGGTGCGCAAGGGCGACATGAAAACCAGCGCCTGGATCCAGGCCTACGAGCGCAACAACGTGCTGGTGGGACTCTCCTGCGGCCTGCGCGGCAAGGCGCAGATCGGCAAGGGCATGTGGGCCATGCCCGACCTGATGGCCGACATGCTCAAGCAGAAGATCGCCCACCCCAAGGCCGGCGCCAACACCGCCTGGGTGCCCAGCCCGACCGGCGCCACGCTGCACGCCCTGCACTACCACCAGGTGCTGGTGTCCGACGTGCAGAAAGAGATGGAGAAGATCGACGCCAACGCCGAGCGCGACAACCTGCTCACCGGCCTGCTGACCATCCCTGTGACCGCCAACCCCAACTGGACCGCCGAAGAAAAACAGCAGGAACTCGACAACAACGCCCAGGGCATCCTGGGTTACGTGGTGCGCTGGGTGGACCAGGGCGTGGGCTGCTCCAAGGTGCCTGACATCCACAACGTCGGCCTGATGGAAGACCGCGCCACGCTGCGCATCAGCAGCCAGCACATGGCCAACTGGCTGCACCACGGCGTGGTGACGGAGCAGCAGGTGCGCGAGACGTTTGAACGCATGGCCGCCGTGGTGGACCAGCAGAACGCGGGTGACCCGCTGTACCAGCCCATGGCCGGCCACTTCGACACCAGCATGGCCTACCAGGCCGCCTGCGACCTGGTCTTCAAAGGCCTGGCCCAGCCCAGCGGCTACACCGAGCCGCTGCTGCACGCGTGGCGTTTGAAGGTCAAGGCCGCAGCCTGAGATCCCCGCATGTCCCCTCTCCCTCTGGGAGAGGGCAGGGGCAAGGGCCCTCACCGAGCCAACCCCTTCACTGCACGCAACGGCGCCCTCGGGCGCCGTTTTACGTGGCACAGACAATCAACCCCATGGCACTGCAATACCTGATCTTCGACGCCAGCGACGATGGCGAAGGCACCGGCACCTGGGACGCCATGGCCAGCGTGCGCGCGGCCGAGCTGCCCGCGGTATTGGCCGAAGTGCGGGCCGTGCTGGACTGGGCCGAACGCCACAGCCCCGGCCTGCGCGGGCCTCTGGACGAAGGCGGTGCCTGGGACGCCGACCAGCAGCTGCAGACCGACGGCGACTGGACCACGGTGACGCTGACGATCACGGGGCCCTGGGAATGGGGCGAGTCGTTGGTGACGCGGTTTACAGAACAGACGTGACGTCTGACCGCGATCACGAATCAGACCGTCTCGGTAGGTCACCAAATACAACGCGGAACGGAGTTCCCAGCCGCAAGACTTCTTCGAGCCGGTGAATGCTGATCTGCTTGGGCTTCTGCAACCGCAGAGCAGACATGACCTTGGTCGTTGGCGACGCAGCTCCGCGCATGAACCGCCGAACCTCGTCAATTGATACCCGTCCGCCGGCAGGCCTGAGTTCGCGCAACTCTGCACCAATATCCAGATCCCCCAGAACCTCTTTATCACCCAGAAAGGATCCAAACACCACGATGCAATCCACTTGGCATCGGTGCTTCTCGGGGTCGGCATTGATCTTGATGGCGCGTTCGATCACCCGTTCGAGCAATTTTTTCGCTTCAACTCGAAGCAACCCATTTGTAGCATTGGCAAGCGCGAGCTGAGCCAGCTTGTTAGTCACTGAATATCGGTCAGAGCACTCTGCATTCGCCTGAAAGAAGCCGTCCGCCACCATTGCATAAAGCACCGGCAATGCCTCCCGCACAGGCGCCCCCAATGCTTCACAAAATTCATCCAGAGAAAAAGGTCGGCCGTCACGCAGATGAAGCTGTCTTGCACAGTCCAACAGAATTTCGGGCGCCACGCCATACACCAACTCATTCGGCACCAGATGCATCGCGCGCTCCTTGATCCCCCTGTCGGATCAGTGATTCCCAGGTCCCATCCAGCCTTCGCCGAATGATCTTGGCTCGATCAAAGCCGACAGAGGAAGGGAGTGAACCCAACGTCCCATCTTTGCGTGGCTTTCGACCCGCCAAGTCCCACATCCAGTCATTCCGACCCCACTCCCACTCCCAGCGGACACCAAATTCAAGAACCTGAAGACGGCTCTCGTAACCGTCGTGACGCTGGAGGTGAATGACCATGTACCGTTCAAGCCCCAACTCCCGTCCAAGGTAAGCGGCTGGCAAACCCATCTTGAATGACCTGGTCGGTCTGAGCAAGATCATGTGCACGCAACATGAACGTGGACACGATGCTCAAAGACCCTCAGACCCAGCGCTATGCGCAGCGCCGTACGCACCGCACCTACACCCCGCAATTCAAGGCCGAACTGGTGGCCATGTGCCAGGAGCCCGGCGCATCGATCGCGGCGGTGGCCCTGCAACATGGCATGAATGCCAACTTGCTGCACCGCTGGCGCAAGGAGTGGGCACAGGGACTGCACCGCATCGAAGGTGGCATCACCACGACAGTCGCAACACCTCAGACCCCGGCCTTCATTCCCATCGAGCTGAGCAGCGCAGCGTCAACGGCTGCCAGTGAGCAGCCCAGCGTTGCCTCCTCAACGCCAGCGGCCGACATCCGTATCGAATGCCAACATCCCGGCATATCCGTGACCGTGCACTGGCCCTTGTCCGCCACGGCCCAGTGCGCCCAGATGCTGCGCGAGTTGTTGCGGTGATCCGCATCGATGCGGCCTGGCTGGCCACCGCCCCGCTGGACATGCGCGCGGGCACCGACACCGCCCTGGCGCGGGTGATCACCACCTTCGGCGCGGCCCATCCGCACCACGCCTACGTCTTCGCCAACCAGAGAGCCAATCGCCTGAAGGTTCTGGTGCACGACGGCGTGGGACTGTGGCTGGTTGCGCGCCGGTTGCACCAGGGCAAGTTCGTCTGGGCGCCGCCGGGCAGTCCGAACGTGGCACTGGAACACGCTCAGCTGGACGCCCTGGTGCTGGGCTTACCCTGGCAACGCGTGGGCTCGCGCGGCGCCATCACCGTGATCTGAATCTTCCGTTCGACGATGAATCCATGGCAATTGGGAGATTTGCCAATGGCCTTGGCTGTTGGTGATTGGCACACTGCGGGTCATGGTGATCGACGAGCAAGCCCTAGGCGAACTGGACGCAGAGCAACTGCGTGAAGTCACCCAGCGCCTGCTCACCGAATTGCGCCACCAGCGTGCCCTCAACGAGAAGCTCGCCTATGAGTGCGCGCTGCTCAAGCGGCTGAAGTTCGCCGCCCAATCTGAGCGTCACAGCGCCGATCAGCGCAACCTGCTGGAAGAGGAGCTCGACAGCGACCTGGCCGCCGTCGCGCACGAGATCGAGCAATTGCGCCCGGCACAACCTGCTGCCCAGAAGCAGCAACCCAAACGCGCACTGCTGCCGGCCAATCTGCCACGGCGCGAGATACACCACGAACCCACGTCCACGACATGCCAGTGCGGCTGTCAGTTCAAGCGCATCGGCGAGGATGTGGCCGAGAAGCTGGACTACGTGCCGGGCGTCTTCACGGTGGAACGTCACATCCGGGGCAAGTGGGCCTGCGCAAAGTGCCAGACCATCACGCAGGCGCCGGTGGCCGCCCACGTCATCGACAAAGGCATCCCGACTACTGGCCTGCTGGCCCAGGTGCTGGTGGCCAAGTACGCAGACCATCAGCCCTTGTACCGGCAGGAGAACATCTTCGGTCGTGCCGGTCTGGCCATTCCCAGATCCACCCTGGCGCAATGGGTGGGCACCTGCGGCGCGCGCTTGCAACCGCTGGTCGAGGCCCTCAGGGCCGAGTTGCTCGGCCACCGGGTGTTGCACGGCGACGAAACCCCGGTGGCCATGCTCAAGCCGGGCAACGGCAAGACGCACCGGGCCTACCTGTGGGCCTATGCCCCGGGAGCGTTTGAAGACATGAAGGCCGTGGTCTATGACTTCTGCGAGTCACGTGCCGGAGAACACGCCCGAGCCTTCCTGGGCGACTGGCGCGGCAGCCTGATCTGCGACGACTACGCCGGGTACAAAGCCAGCTTCGCCCAAGGCGTCACAGAAGCTGGTTGCCTGGCTCACGCCAGACGCAAGTACTTTGATTTGCACGCGGCCAACAAGAGCCAGATCGCCGAGTTTGCCTTGACGCAGTTCGCCCGGGTCTATGAGATAGAACGGGAAGTCCAGGCCCTACCTGCACCGCAACGGCTGCAGGTGCGCCAGCAGCACAGCCGGCCGATACTGGACGCCTTGCACCAGTGGATGGTGCTGCAGCGCCAGCAGGTGGCGGGCAACTCGGCCACAGCCAAGGCACTGGACTACAGCCTCAAGCGCTGGACAGCGCTCACGCGCTTTGTCGATGACCCGCAATTGCCGGCTGACAACAATTGGATCGAGAACCAGATCCGGCCCATTGCCCTTGGGCGCTCGAACTGGTTGTTTGCCGGTAGCCTGCGCGCGGGTCAGCGAGCAGCGGCCGTGATGAGCCTGATCCAGTCGGCACGCATGAACGGGCACGACCCATATGCCTACCTCAAGGATGTGCTCACCCGGCTGCCCGCGCACAAGGCCAGCCGCATCGATGAGCTCTTGCCGCACCGCTGGCAACCCGCCGACATCTGAACCTCAGCCATGACCGCCAGCAGCGGTCAACATGGGTTCACCGCGCGCATACCGTCCAAGCACCTGAGCTGACAGTCGATCCACCTCCGCATACAGCTGCGTTCGAACTGCTCTGAGGGCCTCATAGCCCTTCTGTTCTGCCTTTGGCTTTTCGGCGTCCGCACGAACCCTCTCGTGATGCCTTGAGAGCTTCCTCAACAGACTCTTGGCCTGGCGCAACTCTGCGGGCTTCATGAGGCGGATGGGGGAGAGGTCCAGAAATTCCATGAGAAAGCCAGCCACCGAAAAACTATGAGGGCAGCTTCTCAAAACGCAGGTAGTCCGCCACTCCTTTGTCTTCCGTCACCTGCTCGTGCGGAATCAGGAGGTATTTCCAGGGTTTGGCGCCCACGCTGCTGGCGTGGTCTGAAGCGTTTTGGCACCACACCGCACCAGCCTCTGCCTTGGCCACTACGTGTGCCGCTTCCATTTCATTGCGTGCCTTGGTCTCCACCATCAACACGAAGTGCTCGGTCTCGGCCACGAAGTCGGGCACGTATTCCGGCTGTTCTGGGCCCAGCTTGTAGAACATCTGGAACTGCCCCTTGGCAGGCTTGAACCACTTGTTCGCATCCCGCTCCAGGATCACCGCAAAGCGCCGCTCGGTGTCCGAGTCGAACTTCTGCTGCGGGTACAGGCATTTGCTGAACCCGCCGAAAACCATTTGTTTGATGCGGCTTGGCTCGTCCACCGTATCCCGGTAGTTGCGCACCGGCTGCCCGGCCGCCACCGTGTAAGTCGGTTCCTTCAATGCGGTGAAACCACGGCTGATGACCACCTCGTATCCGCCAGCCGACTCATAAAAGTGAGTCGCCATCTGGGCATGGATGTTCTTGGCGATCAACACACGGTCCAGGTCCAGCACATTGCGCACCTCTTCCGGGTCACTCAGGTAGCTCTGCAGGTGCTTCACCATCTGCCCCGCCAGATCGTAGAGCAGCCCGGCATGCACCGTGTAGTCGATGTCGTCAAAGTCGATCAGCGCATGGACGATGTAGTCCTCCAGCCGCCGTTCGGTGCGCCCGCCCTGGGCCGACAGCGTGAACTGCTTGTGGGTGCGCAAGTCTTGCCCCACTAGGGAACGGTCTTTCGGCTGCAGGTGCAGGCCTGACACATCCAGCGTGAACGGATGGAAGCCGCTGGTGACCTCGCCCTTGGGTACCACGGCAATGCGCGGAATATCGATGGTCTGCTTCACCACCTCTTCCACCGTGCGCCGCACCACATCGGTCAGGTCCAGCTCCAGCGGCGCGTCCACACCATCCAGCGTTGCCTGCACAGGCGGAAGCCGTTCTTTGACCGCTTGCGCGATCTGGGCTTGCAGCTCGGGCGACAGAAAGGCCTGGCGCGTGGGCGCTTCGTCGCGGCGCACCTCGTACTGCCCCAGCACATCCATCACCACGGCCGCAGCTTGTCGCTCTTGCTGCGTGGCAAACACCGGCTCAATCTTCGCAGTACCACGGGATTCCTCTGCCCCGCTACCGTCACTGCCATCGGTAGAACCAGGTTCCCCGCCCCCACCCAGGCGCTCCGCCAGATTCGGCCTCACCGTCACGCTGCGGGTGCCCGCGTTCTCCCGGTCAGGCGCCTCCAGAATCAGCGTCTTGAGCTTGATCGGCGAATCCGCGCGGTTCGCGTCGTCGATGATTTCCTGAAACCGGTCGTGCGCAATGATGTTCAGCCGGTCCACCGCGTCCACGCCGGTGCGCTTGCCATATGGCAGTCGCAAGCCCCGGCCGATGGACTGTTCCACCAGCGTGCGCGCGTTCGCGGCGCGCAGCGGCACGATGGTGTAAAGGTTGGTCACGTCCCATCCCTCTTTGAGCATGTTCACGTGGATCACGATCTCGGTCGGTTCGTCCACGCTTTCCACCGCCAGCAGACGGCGGATCATGTCCTCCTCGTCCGCGCCGGTCTTGCTGCTGTCCACCTGGATCACCTTGTTGCGGTAGCGCCCGGCAAAGAAATCGCCAGACTGCAGGTAGGTCAGCAGGTCGCCCGCATGTGTGGTGTCGCGCGCGATCACCAGCATGAAGGGTTTCACCTCTTTCACGCCCTGGGTGCGTGCGTAGGTCTTCAGCTCCACCTTGGTGGACTCGTGCATGCGCACGCCGTCCTGTAGCTTCACGCGCTCTACCTCTTCGGGTGGCATGGACTTGGCGTCAAAGTTGCGCTGCGTCACCACCGCCGGCTCTTTGACAAAGCCATCTTCCATGGCACGAGCCAGCGGGTAGTCCACCACCACGTTCTTGAACGCGACCGGCCCCTTGGTGGTTTCCACAAACGGCGTGGCCGTCAGCTCCAGGCCCAGCAAAGGCTTCAGCTCGTTGATGGCGCGCACCCCAGCCGAAGCGCGGTAGCGGTGCGACTCGTCCATCAACAGCACCAGATCTTTCAAATCAGCCAGGTACTCAAAGTAACTTTGGCCGATGTACTCACTCAGCCGCTTGATACGCGGCGCCTTACCCCCGCGCACCTCGGAGTTGATCTTCGAGATGTTGAAAATGTTGATCGTCACCGGCGACAGCAGGTCGCCCAGCGCCTGGGCGCGCTCTTCGTAGTTGTCGCCGGTGATGATCTCCGGCGGGTACGACGAAAACTCGGCAATGCCCTTGAACACGTACTTGGGCGTGTTGGGCGTGAAGTCGGCGATCAGCTTGTCGTAAATCGTGAGGTTGGGCGCCAGCACAAAAAAGTGCCTGATGCCGTGCGCCTGAAACAGGTAGCTGATGAACGCGCCCATCAGCCGCGTCTTGCCCACGCCGGTGGCCAGCGCAAAACACAGCGAGGGGAATTCCCGCTCAAAGTCCTGCAACGTGGGGAACAGGCCCTTCAATGCTTGCAGTACCGCCGCCACGTCGGCGTCATCGCGCTCGTGCTGCAGCATGGCAGGCGCGGCTTCGATGGCGCTGGCCAGCTGTTTCAAGGATTCGTGTTGTGGCGTCCGCAGGCTCAGGCGGCCCGTGATGGCGTTGACTTCGCGCTGGCTCATGCGCCTCCCTTTTTGTTGGTCTTTGGTGTTTGGCTTGTCTTGGCTGCCGTGGCCTTCTTGGGCACCGGTGCTTTGGACACCTGCTTTTCCAGCGCCTTCACCGGTTTGAGCAAGGCGGTTTCAAAGTCCTGCTCGGCGCGGCTGGGCAGCTCGCGCTGCTGCTGGCGGTAGGCTTCAAATGCAGCCTCGGCCTTGCCCTGCGCTGCCTCGGCGCTGATGCGGCCGGCGTGCGTCAGGATCTCGCGGCCCGACAGGCGCAAAAAGTCGTCCAGCTTGCCGATCCATTGCGCCATCGTCACCGGCAGGCGGTTCAGTGCCTGCAACTCGGCGAACTCCAGGTACGCGTTGACGATGCGGTTGAGCACCTGCAGTTCGTCTTCCGTCAGGTAGTTCTTGGCCACGGCCACATCGGCCTTGCGCGGTGCGCCACCCGTCGGAGCGGCTGCCCAGGTGAGCAAGCCCGCGTGCGGTTTGTTGGCGTCCACCCGCAGCGCGATCAGTTCGGCCGCGGTGTGGCCGTGTGCGGCCCAGTGCATCTTGTTTTGCACCGTGCCAAAAAAGCGCTGAGAGGCCTCGGCGCTGGGGTCGTAGTCCACGCTGGTGGCGTAGATGTCCAGCACCTTGCGCCAGAACATTTTTTCTGAAGAGCGTATGTCGCGGATGCGCGCCAGCAGCTCTTCAAAATAATCCGCATCGGCCCCGCGCTTGAAGCGCTCGTCGTCCAGCACGAAGCCTTTGACCAGGTAACCCTTGAGCGTTTCGGTGGCCCACTGGCGAAACTGCACCCCTCGGTGCGACCGCACCCGGTAGCCCACCGCCAGCACCACGTCCAGGTTGTAGTGCTTGAGGCTGCGGCTCACGTCGCGCCCCCCTTCGGATCGAACTTGTAAGTACGGCTTACAGGTTGCCGCCTCCAGCACCTCGCCGTCGGCATAGATGGCGCGAATGTGCTGCGTGATGTTCTGCGGCGTGCTCTGGTACAGGTCGGCCAGTTGCTGCTGGGTCAGCCACAAGGTGCCGCCCGACAGGCGCACCTGCATGCGCGCCTGCCCGTCGGGTGCCTGGTACAGCACCAGCTCGCCATCGTCGGCCGCCGGGCTCATGCCCCGTCCCCGGCAAACAGGTCGTCCTGCGCCGCCACCTCAGCCACCGGCTTCTGCGCCATCGGCAGGTTGGCCACGTTCAGGCTGTAGTCGTCATGGCCCCACTCGCAGCGGTCCTTCACCATCTTGGGAATCTTCTTGATGGTGAGGTTGGGCCAGCGCTCGGCCGCTTGCGCGGCGGTCACGCCCCGGTAGGCCGCGCAGCACACCAGCAACGAGCGCCCTTCGCCCACCTCGGTGCTCAGCGATTCCAGCTGTTCTGCGCTCAGCGTCTGCGTGGTCACGTAGATGAAATCGCGCTCGCTGCTGTGGCCTTGCTGCCACCACAACACCTCGCTGGGCGCGTAGGTGAAGCCTTCCAGCTTGCACATGGCCGCCGCCAGCATGGTGGCGTCGTACTCGGGGTTGATCACCAGGTTGCCCCAGCGATCGGTGCTCAACAGCGTGGGAGCCAGTTCGTAGTAACGGAAGCCGCCGCCGCCCTGCCAGCCGGTGGCCTGCGTCACTCCGGCCGAATCTTGCCCATCAATAAGCAATTTAAGGCGCGGAACGATATGGGTATCACAGTGTTCTCTTAGCTCTACCATGATCCACCGTCGCTTCATTTTGTGCGCAACTGCACCGGTCGTGCCTGATCCTCCGAATGAGTCGAGAACCCAATCACCTTCATTTGTAGCAATTTCGAGACAGCGTTTAATCAATGCCTCTGGTTTTTTCCCATTGGGAAATGCGACGCCGCCTTCATTGTGCAAATTATTTGAAAGCAAATCATCCCAAAGATTGGTCAAAGGTGAGGCGGTCTGCAAAACTCCATCAATTTTCCTAGTCTTCGCTTTGTAAAAAATCAACTGTTCCCCGGACAAGAAATAGTAATCATCCTTATCTTCTCGCCGAGAAATTTGAACGATTCCAGGATGACTATTGGAGGCTTCCAAAGCTTGCCGCGCGGATTCGTTAACATCCTTGGAAGCTACACGTGCCGTGCGAACGACTCTACAAGCGTTGAGAAGGACGAATTGGTTGACCCTCTCTTCCAGCTTCTCGGCATATTTCTTCTTGGCATCGTCCCAAGACGAAAGGCCACTGTATCGAACAAACGCATCCTTCAGGGCAATGAGCTTCCACTCGGAGCAGTCGAGCTCAAAATTATCGACAAACTTCGAATATCGATCATCTCTCCTTCCTGGTACAAAAACCTTGTTAGGCTTCCAGTGTGATTTGTTTTTGGCATAGCAAACTATGTAGTTATTTGTTGTCACCATGCCTGGGTTAACGGCCTTCGGGCCAGACACCGAGCTTTGCTTGAACGTGATAACGCCTACCCTATTACTTCTACCAAATATCTCATCAGCAACCACTATTAGATAGGCTAGCTCGTTGTCATCTATATGGATAAAAATGCTGCCATCCTTTGATAGCAATCGATTAATTATCTCAAGACGATCGCGCATTAACCCAAGCCACAACGAATGTTCTATGCCGTCGTCATAGTGCTCGAATGCTTGTTGAGTATTGAACGGTGGATCAATGTAGACACACTTAATCTGACCAGCATAGTCCGCCTCCAGCGCTTTCAATGCCAGCAGGTTGTCGCCCTTGATCAGCCGGTTGTCGAACAGGTCTTTCTCCGTCACCCGCTGCTTGGCGTGGTAACTGCGGGCCGAGTCCTCAAGCAAGATGCGCGGCTCCAGCCGGGGCCGCTGGTCTTTACCGATCCAGGTGAGTTCGAGTTTTTGATGTTTCATGAAGGCTTCTTGAGCGGGTGCAACCGTCGCGTTTCTTGGCGCGTGGCCCAGTAGGAGCCCGATTTGTCGCTGCCAGGCCAGCCCTCATCGTCACAAATCAAGGCGGCGCCGACCTCGTGCACTAAGGTGGCGAAATCCAATGCGTCCTTGTGCGGCATGTGGTTCGCCAACTCAGCGTAGTGGCAGCCAAAGATGTTCCTCAACTGAGCCATTTCGTTCAATGCCTTGAGCTTGTCGCCGATCTTGACCTCGGTGTATGTCCCATCCGCAGCTCTGACCTCAACGCGCAAAGCGGCAGTGAGCTTCTTTTCACAAACCTTGGGCAACAGGTCGCCCAAGGTCAGCCTTCCCTTCTTACGTGGCACGTCGCACTCATAGCGCACCGTCAAGAAGTCGCACATGGCTTCGAGCAAGACCCCAGCTGTAGCGCAGGCAGACTGGAGCAGCGGCGGATTGGCTGCGAGGTGCTGGCGAAGTTCGATCAACGGCGCCTGGCTCAGTTTGGCAGTGGCGATACCCGTATTCGCATCCCAGACACCCAGCTCCATCATTTCGCACTGACCATTCTTCAGCCACCCCCAACGAAACTTCTCGCGCCAAGGCTGATAGTGCGTGGTGATGAGGGTGTGCTTGAACTTCTTGGACTCGTCGTACAGCATCTCAATGAGTCGATCCACATGGGGCTCATCAATGCTGCCCAACACATCGTCCATCACGACCAGCGTGCGTTCAGGCTCGCGGAGCGCAGCCAAGGCCAGAAAGATGCAGAGTCCCAACGAGTCCAGGTGGGATTCACTGAAGTAGGCGTGCGGAGGCTGGTCCTGGCTGGACAAAAACTGCGCAGACAGATCCACCGAGCCAGTCTTGTTCGGATCAAGCTTCAGACTGATTTTGTTCAACCCCTCGCCTGGATGGATGATTTCGTAGAGGCGGCCCACCTCCTGCGCGATTGAGGAGAGGATGGCATCGAGGAAGTACTTGCGCTCGTTCTCGCAGATGGCCAGCGCAGCACGCAACCGAGGCAAGACCTTGGAAACCACCTTCTGATTGTCCAAATTCGTCTGATACTGCTCGTACACCGTCCTGACGGTCGTGTACCAGGTTTTCTTGCCTTCCAGGTCAGCGATCAGCGCAACCGCTGACGTGCTTGCGGCAAGTAACACCTCAACAGCAATGGCATCAATCACGCCCTGCTCAGCGATCTGATCAAGTACTGCGGCCAAACCAGGACTCGTGGTGGCCCATTGTTCAGCCAAGAGTTGCGTCTTATCACATGCACCCAAGGCGGCCTGTTTCGAGCGAGTGATTGCGGAGGTGAAAATCGCCTGCTTGGACGTGGCATTTGACTGCGCCTGTCCCAAAGCTTTGCGGGCATCTGTCACCGCTTTTAACTTGGCGAGTCGCGCAGAGACGCGATCAGCCAAGTCCGTCACGCGCTCACCACTCTCACACAGCGGGCATTGATCACCCACTGGATGCTGGGCGAAATGGTCCTTGGCTGCGGACAAGATGCGCTCGAACGCAGCGTCTTCCGCCAAAGCCGCAGCCTCGATCTGAGCCAACGCAGATTCCGCACTTGAAAGAGCCCCTGCAGCCGCCTGTGATTCAGCGCTGGCACTGTCAATCGAATCACGCATCCGCTCGATGGCCTCGATGGCTCTCTGCCCAAGGCGGAGCTTTTCGACTTCCTCGGTCGGGTCGGTAGGCGGGTTCTGCAGAATCGCCTGTGCCCACACCAGAAACGACGCCTCAGTGCTGCCAGACTCCTTGTGCAGCCTGGTCAGTGTTTCGCGGTTCTCAGCGATCCTGTTCGCCGCGGTATTCAGTACGCCTTCCGACTCTTTGACTTGTTTTCGCAAAGCAGCCTCGGATTGCTCGGCCAACGAGATATCGATGAATGGCTTGAGGGCGTCGTATTTCTCCTTGGGTGCCTCCTGAACCAAGCTCAGGATCGAAGCCCGGCGGAGCACCTCGACCTTGGGACGAGCTGTGTCTGCCGGCGTTACTGACACACCTTTGGATGCGGACTGAGCCCTCCAAACCTGATCGCCCATGGTCACTTCCACGAGGATGTTGGTAAGAGGCTGCCCCAGCGTCGGCCAGTAGGGCTTCAACAATCCCAAACCACGGTTTTCCAATGAGCCGACCTTGGCGTTGCCAAGAAAGTCAAACGCATCAGAGATCGTGGTCTTCCCTGTGCCGTTTTCGCCATAGATCAGCGTCAACGATTTGCTGGGATCAAAAGTTAGCGAGAAGTCTTTGGTTGATCCACGGAAGTGCTTGATTCTCAGAGACTTGAGTGGTGCCTTAGCTGCCATCTGTGCCTCCGGCAACTTGTTTTTCAAGCGAGTTCTCAAACAAGGCATACCAGTCCTCTGGCTTCACCTTTCCCGACAAGATCTTCTCTGAGAGCTTGTTTATCTCATCAGGTAGCGCCAGCCCCGTCTTTTGAAGCGCAGCCGAAATGCGTTGTACCAACTCTTCGTTTGGTGTTCCCATGATCCATCCCTATGTCAGTTCCCATTGCACATAAAAAACGTCTGTCCTTTTCAGCTGGCTTGACAGGCCAACTTCCAGCGCAGCGATCAGACTTCCTCGCTGCGAGTCAATCTCATCTTGTCGGTCAAAAATTTGGCGCCTCAACTGCCCGCGCTTGGCTTCGAGCTCACGCTGCCGTTTCTGATGCGCCAATTTTTCTTCCAAGGTGGCGGCGACTGACGCGGTGCGCCGCACGTCCTTGATCTCGCGGTCCAGCTCTTTGACTTCGTTTTCAAGGCCGCCCTTGAGGTCATCGGCCCAGGCGTCGAGCTTCTGCACCTCGGCATCAAAGTACCCCAGGTTGCGCTGGTTCACCTCGCGCACTCGCTGCTCTTGCTGGCCTTGAATGGCCTGTTGCAGGCCTGAAGGTGCATTGGCTGCAGCGGTGGCATCGGCCAACAACTCGGCGGGGAGACGCAGCAGCTTCTCCGTGTCTTCGTCGTGCAGGGCTTGCCCAGCTTGGTTGGTGGCCACCAGCAGCAGGTGATCTTCAGCGGTGCCCAGGGCTTCGACGGTGAGCACGCTCAGGGCCAGCCAGCCGCTGGTACCGCGCAGGGCTTGCAGGGTGGAGACTTTGGCGCCATAGCCGTCGTAGCTGAAGCGCAGGTGAGCGGGGGGCAGGTTGCGTTGGCGGGCCTGGTCGATCAGCGCCTGGGCCAGGGGGTGGCCGGTGCGGTAGAGGTGGGCTTCGCCGCTGCGGCGCGGCAGTTCGTAGCGGCCCGGCGGTGCGTCTTCGGCACTCAGGCCGGGCGGCGTGTACTGGAGTGTGAAACCGGTGTCGTCAAACTCGGCATGGTCTTCCAGCTCGGCCTGGGTCAGATCCATGAGCAGACGCTCGTAGCGGCTGCGGGCGCTGGTGCTCTCTGTCTGGCGCACCTTCAATTTGTCTTGCACCGCTTCGTCAAAGTTCTCCAGCAACAGCTGCCGGGTCTTGAGCATGGCGGTATTGATCTCGCCAGACAAGTCCAGCTGCAGCTGCTGAAACGAGCCTTCAATCTCCTGCGGGTTGCGGCAGGTTTGGTAGATCTCGGCGATGCGGCGCTCGAAGTCCACACCGCTGCCGATGGTGCCGAGCACCTCGTCGCTGGCGCCGAACACGCCTTCAAACAGCTGAAACTTCTGTGCCAGCAGCTCGTAGACGCGCTGGTCGGCAGGGTTGCTCAGGTCCACGAAGTTGACCACCACCACGTCGTGCTTCTGGCCGTAGCGGTGGCAACGGCCAATGCGCTGCTCAATGCGCTGGGGGTTCCAGGGCAGGTCGTAGTTGATGACGAGCGAGCAGAACTGCAGGTTGATGCCTTCGGCCCCAGCCTCGGTGGCGATCATGATCTTCGCGCTGTCGCGGAAGTGCTCCACCAGGGCAGCGCGCGTGTCGGCGGAGCGCGAGCCTGTGATGCGGTCAGTGCCCGCGTGGCGCTGCAGCCAGGCGGCGTGTATCTGCTGGGCCTGCGGGCTGGTGTTGGTGCCGTTGAACAAGACGGTCTTCCCCGCGTAGGGGCCTTGCTCCAGCAGACCGAGCAAATAGTCTTGCGTGCGGCGCGACTCGGTGAAGATCAGCGCCTTCTGGTTGGCGCCCAGCCGCTCCAGCTCGGCAAAGGCCTTGCCCAGCGCCTGGAGCAAGGCCTGGCCTTTGGCGTTGTCTCTGATGTGGGTGGCCAGGCGCTGGAATTCGCGCAGCTCGGCCAACTCTTCAGCCACGCTGGCGAGCTGGGTGGCCGACGCCTCTTCGGGCTCGGCCCACTCTTCTTCGATCTCGTCGAGGGATTCAAAGTCTTCGTCCAGCGATTCGGCCAGGGCCTCGGCGGGTTTCTCGGCAAGGCTGTCTTCGAGGCGCTGGGCCATGGTACCCAGGGCGCCCCCAATGGCGTAGCTGCTGGAGGCGAGCAACTTCCAAAGCACCAGCGAGATGAGCTGGCGCTGCCCCGACGGCAGGGCATTGAGCTGCGGGCGGCGCAAGTACTCGGCCACCTGTTCGCGCAGGTGTTGCTCGTCTTGCGAGGGCGAGAACTGCTCCACCATGGGGATGCGCTTGGTGTACGAGATGTAGGGCAGCACCTGGCGACGCAGCGTGCGCAGGCACACGGTCTGCAAACGGGCACGCAGTTTGGCAAAGGTGTCGGCATGGCCCAAGGCACCGAACTGGTCACGAAAACTGGAAAGGTCGCCAAACACGCGCTCGTCCACCAGACTGACCAGGCCGTACAGCTCCAGCAGGGAGTTTTGCAAAGGGGTGGCGGTGAGCAGCACCTTGGGCGCGTGGGCCAGCGCTTCTTTCAGCGTCTTGCCAATGACATTGCTGGGTTTATAGACGTTGCGCAGGCGGTGCGCTTCGTCCATGACCACCAGATCCCACGGTATCCGCTTGAGGTCGTCTGCCTTGGACTTGGCGAATTGGTAGGAACAGATGACGACGCGGTTGGTGGGCTCGAAGGGGCTGCGCTGCCCTTCCTTTTTAAGCTGGCTGTAGCTGCGGCTTTCCAGGATGAGCCCATGCAGGCTGAACTTGTCTTGCAGCTCCTGGTGCCATTGCTTGCGCAGGTTGGCCGGCACGACGATGAGGATGCGGCGCTTGCGCTCGGCCCAGCGCTGGGCGATGACCAAACCAGCCTCGATGGTTTTGCCCAGACCCACTTCGTCGGCCAGGATCACCCCTTTTGAAAGGGGGCTGTGAAATGCAAATAACGCCGCCTCCACCTGATGCGGGTTCAGGTCCACCTGCGCATCGACCAGCGTGGACGCCAACAGGTCGGCCGAATCGGCGCCCATGCGACGAGACAGCTGCCAGGCGACGTATTGGGATTGGTAGGGGGTCAGGCGAGACAGCAAGGCGGGGGCTCAGTTTTTTTGGTGTGCCTGCCATTATGAAGGGGCATCCGCGGCCCCCTTGGTCACCCGAGCGTGTTGCGCTTTGACGCCATCAGCGTCCTTTGAACACCGCCGTCCGCTTCGCCACAAACGAGGCCACGCCCTCCTTCGCATCCTCGCTGTTCGCCAGCCGCTGCTGCACCGCGTCGAACTCGGCCATGGCGACCAGCGGCCCCTGCTCCACCGCCTTCAGCGCGTTGAGCCGCGTCGCCACCACGGCCACCGGCGCCTGCTGTGCGATGGCGTCGGCGATGCGCAGGGCTTCATCGAGCTCAGTCCCCGCAGGCACAACGCGTTGCACGAAGTTCAGCCGCAGCGCTTCGGCGCTGTCGAACTGATCGCCGGTCAGCAGGTGCAAGAGCGCGTTGCCCAGACCCGCGCGTTCGGCCATGCGCAGCGTGGCGCCACCCGTGGCCATGATGCCGCGCTGGACTTCGAGCTGTGAGAAGCGGCAGTTGTCCGCCGCGACCACGATGTCGGCCGCGAGCATGAGTTCGATGCCCAGCGTGTAGGTGATGCCTTTGACCGCCACCACCATCGGCTTGGTGCGGCGGCGCCAGCCGGCATCGCCGAGGTTGAGCGGGTCCACCAGGCCGTGCGGCACGGCGTACTCGCCGCGCTGCATGAGCGGCGCGAAGCTGGGCAGGTCGAGCCCAGCGGTGAAGTGCCCGCCGTGGGCGTGCAGCACGCCCACACGCAGCGCGGGCTCGTCGTCGAGCCGGGTGTAGGCCTCGGCGAGCGCGCTCAGCATGCCCGGCGTGAAGCCGTTGCGTTTGGCTGGCCTGTCAATGCCGATGAGCAGCACATGGCCGCGCACCTCGGTGCTGATGCGGCCTTCGTCGGAGGTTGTGGCGGTGTTCATGGCACGATGGTAGTGACCCGGCGCCCCACCGCGCGGTCACCCAGGCGCCACGCGACGCAAGACCGAACTTAGCGCACGCGCTGCACCTCCAGCGAGGACACCGCGCCCGCGGCATTGCCCCAGCTCTGGCGGACGAAGCTGGCCACGGCGGCCACCTCCACATCGCTCAGCAAGGTGCGGAACGGTGGCATGCCGTAGGGTTGCGGATGGCCGGCGGTGGCGGGCGCAAAGCCGCCGCGGAGGATGGCCTGCAGGGTGTTGACCGGGGAGGTCTGGGTGACGGCGCGGTTGCCCACGAGCGGCGGGTAGGCGCCGGCGGCGCCCTGTCCGGCGGCGCCATGGCAATCCACACAATGCCGCTGGTAGAGCTGCTCGCCGAGATGCATCTGGGTGCTGTCGGCGGCACTGAAGGCGGCCTCGGGCTCTTCAAGCACCGGCAGGGCCTTGAGGTAGGTGGCCATGGCGCGCAGGTCGTCGGTCTGCAGGTGTTGCGTGCTGTGAAAAACCACGTCGGCCATCGGCCCCATGACGGTGGCACCGTCGACGCTGCCCCGCTGCAGCAATGCAACGATGCGTTCGGTGCTCCACAGCTGCACGCCGGCCTGACGCGGGTCGCTCAGCGAAGGGGCGAACCAGTGGCCGTCGGGCAGGTCGCTGGCGCCGAAGGCCGCGCTGGCGCCACCGAGGGCATCGCGCGCGCTGTGGCAGGCGGCGCAGTGGGCGGGCCCGTTGACGAGGTAGGCGCCCCGGTTCCACTCGGCCGACTGCGCGGGGTCGGGCTGGAAACGGCCCGGCTTGAAGTTCAGCAGACGCCACACCGCCAGCGCGGCCTGGGTGTCATAGGGAAAACGCAGGCTGTGCAGCCGGCTGGCCTGGTGCACCGGGGGCAGGCTGCGCAGGTGGGCGTGCAGCGCGTCCACGTCGGCCTCGGGCATGAGGGTGGTGTGGGCGTAAGGGAAGGCGGGGTAGAGCAGGCGGCCGTCGCGCGAACGGCCTTCGTGCAGGGCTCGGCGGAAGGCTTCGGGCGACCAGCGGCCGAGGCCGGTTTCCGGGTCGGGCGTGAGGTTGCCGGCGACCACGGTGCCGAAGGGCGTTTCGATGCCGCGGCCACCCGCATAGGGTGCACCACCGCGCGCGGTGTGACAGGCCATGCAGTTGCCGGCGCGCGCGAGGTAGGCCCCGCGGGCCACCTGTTCCGCCGCAGGCGGCGCCAAAGCCTCCGCGGCCGGCAGGGCATCACCCCGCAGCTCGGACCACACGGCAGCCACCAGCCCACCGCAGGCCAGCAGCAACACCGCCAGGGTGGCGCGCAGGGGCGCGACCTTCATCGAGCGCCCCCGCCGCTCTGGGACGAGAGGCCACATTTCAGCGGCAGGGCCAGGGTGGCCGGCGGCGCCGGGCGGGTGTTGGCGGGCAGGGGTTGCGCAGCGAGCCAGCCGGACACGGCCGCGACGTCGGCCGGCTGCAGGCGCTGGGCGATGTGAGCCATGCAATCGGGTTCGAAGGCCTTGCGCAAGCCGGTCTGCCAGGCACCGAGCTGGCCGATCAGGTAGTCGCGCGGCAGCCCCAGCAGGCCGGGCACGGCGGGATTGACGCCGGTCAGGGCCGCGCCGTGGCAGGCGGTGCAGGCGGGCAGTTCGCGCGCCGCATCGCCGCGGCGGACCAACGCCTCACCGCGCGCGAGTTCGTCAACCTGTGCGTCAGAGGGTTGGGGTGGCGGGTAAGGCAGGTCCAGCCCGGCGAAGTGGCCCGCGATGTCGCGCAGGTAGGTGTCGCTCAGGTGGTCGAGCAGATCGCTCATGCCGGCGTTGTTGCGCCGGCCGTCGCGAAAGTGCAGCAACTGGTGGTACAGGTAATCCGCCGGTTTGCCGGCGATGCGCGGGAAGTAGCCGGCGTTGGTGGCGCGGCCTTCCTGGCCATGGCACAGGGTGCAGGCCATCATGCGCTGGGCCAGGGTGTCGGGCACGGTGTGCAGCGGCTCGGCAGCGAGGGCGGCACCGTGAAGCAGCAGTGCCGCGAGGACGATGGAAATGGGGGTTCGAAGGTGGGGCATGGACGGTTTGAAAATACCACAGGCACCGGGCCGATACACTGAGCAGATTGTTCCATTTCCATGCAGACCACCATCTTGTCCACCGACCCGACCCGTTGCCCGCTCTGCGGCGGCGACAACCGCTGCGCCATGGAGATCCAGCGCGCCACCGGCGTGGAACAGGCGCCGTGCTGGTGCACCTCGTTCACTTTCAGCGCCGAACTGCTGGACCGCCTGCCCGAGGCGGCGCGGGGCCAGGCGTGCATCTGCGGCAACTGTCTGGCAGCCTTCCAGGCCGGTCAAAGCCCCAACGGGAGCGCTGCGTGATGGGCTGGCTGGACCGCTTCCCGTTGGTCTGGCTGGTGGTCATCGCCATCTGGCTGGCCGTGGCACCGGTGGTGCCCGAGCCGCACCTGATCGAAAAGCTGCGCATGCTGTCGCAGGGCACGCTCACCCGTCCGCTCGACCTCTTCGACCTGGCTTTGCACAGCGTGCCGCTGATCTTGCTGGCGCTGCGCCTGTGGCGTGACGCCCAGCGTCGCCGCAAGCCGCGCCCATGAGCGCCCCCCCAGCCGACCACTCCATCACCGCGCTGCGCGAACGCTATGGCGAGCGCTACCGCTGGCTGCTGCTGCTCTCGGTGATGGTGGGCACGATGGCGGCCATCATGTCGTCGACCATCATCAACGTGGCGATTCCCGACATGAGCCAGCACTTCACGCTCGGCCAGGAACGCGCACAGTGGGTCACCTCGGGCTTCATGGCCGCCATGACCGTGTCCATGCTGACCACACCCTGGCTGCTGGCGCGCTACGGCTACCGGCGCACCTACTCGGGCTGCATGTGGCTGCTGCTGGCGGGCGGCGTGGCCGGTGGATTCGCCAATCACTTTCCGCTGGTGCTCGCCGCGCGCGTGGCCGAAGGCCTGGCGGCGGGCGTGGTGCAGCCCATTCCAGCCATCATCATCCTGCGCGCCTTCGAACCGAGCGAGCAGGGCCGCGCCAGCGGCGTCTTCGGCATGGGCGTGGTGCTGGCGCCGGCCATCGGCCCCAGCATCGGCGGCCTGCTGGTGGATGGCTTTGGCTGGCGATCGATCTTTTTCATGGTGGTGCCGTTCTGCATCGCGTCGCTCTGGCTCGCGCAGCGCTTCGTGCCCGGCACCGCGCCCGGCGGCGGGGCCGCCAACCCGCAGGGCTCGGGGCTGGACTGGCGCGGTCTGCTGCTGGCCTCCGTGGGCACGCTGTGCCTGCTCAACGGCCTGGTCGAGCTGCAGGGTGGCACGGCCGCCAGCGCCGCCCTGCTGGGCGGCGCGGCGCTGGCCCTGCTGCTGTTCGTGTGGCTGCAGCGGCGCACGCTCAAGCGCAGGCTGCGGCGGCCCGACGAGGGCACCGACCCGCTGATGAACCTCTCGCTGTTCACCGACCGGCGCTTCGCCATGGGCAGCATCGTGGCGTTCATCTACGGCATCGCGCTGTTCGGCTCCACCTACCTGCTGCCGGTCTACATGCAGATGGGGCTGGGGCTTTCGCCGTCCTACGTGGGCAGCATCCTGCTGCCAGCAGGCCTGGTGCTGGCCATCACCATCGCCATCGTCGGGCGCCTGGCTGACCGCCAGCCCACGCACCGGCTGGTGAGCATCGGGCTGGTGCTGCTGGCGGCCTCGTTCGCCCTCATGTTCACGATCGACCTGCGCCGCCCCAGCCACATCATTCCGCTGCTGGTGACCTGGGCGATCCTGGGCCGCATCGGGCTGGGCTTCATCCTGCCCTCGCTCAACATCGGCGCCATGCGCGGTTTGGAGCGCACCCACATCCCGCAGGGGTCTAGCGTGATCAACTTCCTGCGCATGCTGGGCGGTGCCGCGGGCGTCAGCCTGTGTGGCATCGTGCTCGAATGGCGCTTCGCCGCCCACGGCTTCCGGCTCGACACGGCCAACCCCAGTCCGGAGCGGCTGGCCGCGTTTGACGAGACCTTCGGGTTGCTGGCGGCGATCTGCGCCCTGGCCCTGGTTGCCGCGTGGCGGCTGCGTGCAGAACGCGCGGCAGACTGATCCTGCGGTGGACCCTCGCAACCCGACCGAAGCGGCCCCGCCCCACAACGAACAGTCCGCCGCACAATAGGCTCTTCACCACCATGAGCCTCCCAACCGAGGCACGGCGCCGGAGCAGGGGATCCCCCAATCCAGCACACGCCGTGGAACCGGCTTTGCCGGGCCACAGGGCGTGGTCCCCCCTTCCAGGGGGGAAGCCGCGCAGCGGCGCAGGGGGGTCTTCCCAATGTGCCAACTGCTCGGACTCAACTGCGCCACCCCCACCGACGCCTCGTTCAGCTTCACCGGCTTCTGCCAGCGCGGAGGCAACACCGGTGAACACGCCGACGGCTGGGGCATTGCTTTCTTTGAAGGTCGCGGCCTTCGGCTGTTTGTGGACCACCAGAGCGCGGCCCGGTCGCCGATGGCGGAGTTCCTGCAAAGCTACCCGCTCAAGAGCCGCAACATCATCGCCCACGTGCGCAAGGCCACCATCGGCGAGGTGGCACTGGAAAACGCCCACCCGTTCTCGCGCGAACTCTGGGGCCGCCACTGGGTGTTTGCCCACAACGGTGACCTGAAAGACTACTTTCCCCACCTGCACAGCCACTTCCAGCCCATCGGCAGCACCGACAGCGAACGCGCGTTCTGCTGGCTGATGCAGGAACTCTCCAAATCCCACGCCAGCCTGCCCAGCACCGAAGAGCTCACGCTCACCCTGCGTGAACTCGTGCCCCAGGTGCGCCACTTCGGCAGCTTCAATTTCCTGCTCTCCAACGGCGAGGCGCTGTGGGCGCACTGCAGCACCAGGCTGCACTGGCTGGTGCGCCAGCACCCGTTTGCGCCAGCCACCCTGATGGACCGCGACTGGACCGTCAACTTTGCCGAACTCAACCACCCCGGTGACCGGGCAGCGGTGATCGTCACCACGCCCCTCACCCACAACGAAACCTGGACCGCCTTCGAGCCCGACGAGCTCAAGGTGTTCGTGGACGGCCTGCCCGTGCTGGAGAAGAGCGCTTGACCGCCTGGCTGACCCTGGGGATCGCGATCGTGGCCGAGGTCATCGGCACGACCGCGCTCAAGGCCAGCGAAGGGTTCACGCGGCTCGGCCCATCGGTGGTCGTGGTGGCGGGCTATGCGGTGGCGTTCTACTGCCTCTCGCTGGTGCTCAGGACCATACCGGTGGGTGTGACCTATGCCATCTGGTCGGGCCTGGGCATCGTGCTCATCACGCTGGTGGCCTATGTGGTGTATGGTCAGAAGATCGACCTGGCTGGCCTGCTGGGCATGGGCCTGATCATCGCGGGCGTGGCCGTGCTCAACGTCTTTTCAAAAACCGCAGCTCATTGAAGTACGCGCCACGGTGCGCGCTCAGAGCACCTTGAACAGCTTCTCCCGCAACTCGGGCAAGCGCTTGGCACCCATGCTGTGGTTGGACATGCTGCTCGCCCAGGCGTGGTAGACCACGCGCAGCTGCTCGGTGGTCTCGGCATGAAAGATGTCGTGCACCAGCGAAATGCGCATGTTCTGACCAATGATCGAGTTGATCGAGTTGATCATGAAGTTGCGCGCCATCTCGTTGTCTTTGGCGCTGCGCGAGTCGGCACTCGGCAGGCCCGGTATCTCGCTGGACAACGACCCGGTCGCCTCATTCGTCGGCACCGC
This sequence comes from Hydrogenophaga sp. L310, assembly GCF_055703065.1. Taxonomy (NCBI): domain Bacteria; kingdom Pseudomonadati; phylum Pseudomonadota; class Betaproteobacteria; order Burkholderiales; family Comamonadaceae; genus Hydrogenophaga; species Hydrogenophaga sp. L310. The sequence continues at coordinate 155,550 of NZ_JBVPZA010000007.1, read as the reverse complement.
GGCGGCAGCGGCCGGCGCTGGCGAGGCTATGGGTTTGGCGCGCACCTGCGCCTCGACGCAATCCAGCGTCAGCAGCTGGGCCAGGATCTCTTCGATGTCGCCGCTGCCGCTCAGAAAGGCGGCGAGTTCGCTGCCCGAGCGCTTGCCATCGATCACCACCAGGATGCGGCGCACCAAGGGTGACAAACCGAGCGAGCGGGTCTGGATTTCCTGTTGCCCAACGGCGGTCTTGGTGTAGACAGCGGTGGTCAGATCAAAAGTTTCGGGCATGGAACGGGCGGTGTGTCGGTATGGGTATGGGTATGGCTCCCTGAACACAAGCTTTTACTGCACCCGTTCGCGCACAACAAGGCGGGAAAGCCATGAGGTCGACCAGAAACACTTCTTTTGACTGACAAATTCGGACCACCAGCCCCCTCCAACATGGCCTGCCGTGGTGCATCCACGACACACGCCCACTCAAGGGGCGCAGCTATGGATTTCGAACCCGATGCAAACCGGGGCAGCGTTCAACCGCCTCTGGAGCGACCCGTGCCGCCGCCAGCGCGCCGCTCTTCGCGCAGCATGAAAAGGTACAGACCCTCGACCTTCTCGCGCGCCCAGGGTGTCTTGCGCAGAAAACGCAGGCTGGAACCCACGCTCGGGTCCACGTTGAAACAGCGCACCGGAATGCGCTGGCCCAGCTCTTCCCAGCCGTAGTGGTCGGCCAGCGCGGTGACGATGGCCTCCAGCGTCAGGCCGTGCAGCGGGTTGCGCGCCTGTTTCGTCGGCTCTGCGGGTTTTTCGATGTCGCTCATGTCGATTTTTGGGACCGCCGGAGCGCGATCCCTGTGCATGCCAAGGTGGCGCCCAGGGCACCGCCGGGCCGGCTTTGCCGGACGGCCAGTGCCGCCCCCTTGAGGGGGTAGCGCGAAGCGCTGCGGGGGTGGCTCATCTCAGCGCCGCCTCCAGCGCATCGACGAACATCGCCGGCACGTCGAAGCCGGTCTGGTCGGTGATTTCCTGGAAGCAGGTCGGGCTGGTGACGTTGATCTCGGTCACCTTGTTGCCGATCATGTCCAGCCCCACCAGCAGCAGGCCGCGCGCGGCCAGCACGGGCGCGATGGCTTCGGCCACGGCACGGTCCTCGTCCGACAGCGGCTGGGCCACACCCTTGCCGCCAACCGCGAGGTTGCCGCGCACCTCGTTGCCCTGCGGAATGCGCGCCAGCACGAAGGGCGCGACCTGCCCGCCAATCAGCAGCAGGCGCTTGTCACCCAGCGCGATCTCGGGCAGGTAGGCCTGCGCCATCACACTCGTGGCCCCACCCTCGTTGAGGGTTTCCACAATCGACCCCAGGTTCATGCCATCGGCGCCGACACGGAAAATGCCTACGCCACCCATGCCATCGAGCGGTTTCAGAATGATGTCGCGGTGCTCGGCGTGGAAGGCCCGCAGCTCGTTGGCGTTGCGCGTCACCAGCGTCGGCGGCGCGAAGGCCGCGAACTCCATCAAGGCGAGTTTTTCGGGGTGATCGCGCAGCGCACGCGGGCTGTTGAACACCTTTGCGCCTTCGCGCTCGGCCTGTTCCAGCAGATGCGTGGCATAGAAGAACTCGCTGTCAAACGGCGGGTCCTTGCGCATGATCACGGCATCAAAGCTGTGCACAGGCTCCAGCGCCTCGCTGGTCACGGTGTACCAGTCGTCGGCGTGGCTGGTGAGCTGCAGGTGGCGCACCTGGGCGATCACCGGCTGGTCGCTGCGCCAGCTCATGAAACGCGGTTCGGTGCTGGCCACCCGGTGGCCGCGCTTTTGCAGCTCGCGCATCATGGCAAAGGTGGTGTCCTTGTAGATCTTGAAGGACTCGATGGGATCGGCGACGAAGAGGATGTTCATGGTGTGTCGGTTTTCTGAGCCCTGTACTGTTGCACAAACAGCGCGATCGCGCCGGCGACCACGCCCCAGAAGGCCGAGCCGATGCCGGCAATGACCACCCCGCTGAGGGTGACAAGGAAGGTGATGAGCGCGGCTTCGCGGTGGCTGTCTTCGCGCAGCGCGGCGTGCAGGCCGCCACCGATGCTGCCCAGCAACGCCAGACCGGCGATCGCCAGCACCAGCTCTTTCGGGAACGCGATCAGCAGACCGGTGACGGCCGCGCCGAACAGGCCGATCAGCACGTAGATGGCGCCGCAGGCCACGGCCGCGGTGTAGCGCTTCTTCTTGTCCGGGTGCGCCTCTTCGCCCATGCAGATGGCGGCGGTGATGGCGCTCAGGTTGAGCGCAAAGGCACCGAAGGGCGCGAGCACCAGCGTGACCACGCCGGTCATGGTGATGATCTTCGAGATCGGCATGTCGTAGCCCGCTGCGCGGATGGTCGCCACGCCCGGCAGGTTCTGCGAGGCCATGGTGACGATGAACAGCGGCAGCGCCAGGCTCACGAAAGCGCTGAGGGTGAACTCGGGCGCGGTGAACACCGGCCTGGCCCATTCCAGCGTCAGCGCGCCCGCGTTGAACTGGCCCCGGACCAGCACATACACCACCGCCACGCCCAGCGTGAGCGGCACCGCATAGCGCGGCAGCAGGCGCCGGCCCAGCAGGTAGGCCAGCAGCATGAGCAACACCAGCGGCAGCGCGGTCTGCGCCGCCGCAAACGCCTGCAGGCCAAAACGCGCCAGCACACCGGCCAGCAGCGCCGAGGCGAGGGCCATGGGGATGCGGTTCATGATGCGCTCGAACCAGCCTGTGGCGCCCGCGAGCACGATCAGCGCGGCGGAGGCCATGAAGGCACCAACCGCCTGCGGCATGGTGAAGCCGCCCGCCAACCCGGCTGTGGCCAGCACGGCCGCGCCGGGCTTGCTCCAGGCCACCATCACCGGCTGCTTCCAGAGGAGCGAGGGAATGGCCGAGCACAGCCCCAGGCCCAGACCGAGCGCCCACATCCACGAGTGATGAGTTCGGGCGTGGCGCCAAAGGCCTGTGCGGCCTGGAAAACGGTGGCCACCGAACCGGTGAAACCCACCAGCACCGCCACGAAACCGGCCGTGGCGGCCGATAGGTTGAGATCACGGAAGAACGACATGCGGCAATTGTGACGCTGGGATGTGCAACGGCGTTTGCCCGGTGGCGCACCACCACGCCGACCGATCGGGGCGGCGGCATGTCCTGCAAAGCGAAGTCAAGGAGGAGAGGCCGCAACGCGGCCTCGGGGGACATGAGCGGCGCAGGGCATGCCGGCGCCGCGATCCCGCGATGCAGCGGCCTAAAACCGCAGAGTTCAGATCTCGATCTTGGACCCGAGCTCGATCACCGCGTTGCTCGGCAGGTTCAGGAACTCGGCCGCAGCGCCCGCGTTGTGGTGCATCTGGGCGAAGATCTTTTCGCGCCAGGGCGCCATGCCGCTGCCCAGCGTGGGCACAACCAGGTCGCGCGAGAGGAAATAGCTGGTGGTCATGGGCTCCAGCTCGCAGCCTCGGGCACGCATGAGCCGCAGCGCCTTGGGCACATCCGGGTCGTCCTTGAAACCGTAGTGGATCACCACCTGCCAGCAGTCATGGCCCAACGGCTCGACTTCCAGCCGCTTGTCCAGAGCGATCCAGGGCACCTCGTGGCTGCGCACGGTGACGAACAGGTTCTGCTCGTGCAGCACCTTGTTGTGCTTGAGGTTGTGCAGCAGCGCATTGGGCACGGTGCCGGTATCGGCCGTCAGGAACACGGCCGTGCCTTCCACCCGCAACGGCGGGGCCATGAACACCGCTTCCAGAAAGCTGTCGAGGTCCAGCGATTCGGCCTGCTGCTTGGCCGCCATCAGGGCGCGACCTTGCTTCCAGGTCATCATGAGCGCGAACACCACGCCGCCGATCAGCAGCGGGAACCAGCCGCCGGCGAACAGCTTGAGCAGGTTGGAGCTGAAGAAGGCCAGATCGACCACGAAGAAGAAGCCGGTCGCCAGCAGGCACAGCCACAGCGGGTACTTCCAGCCGTAGCGAATCACGAAGAAGGTCAGCACGGTGGTGATCAGCATGTCCAGCGTGACCGCGATGCCGTAGGCCGCGGCGAGGTTGGTCGACGATTTGAACATCACCACCGCGAGCACGATGGCGGCAAACAGGCCCCAGTTGACGACGGGCAGGTAGATCTGGCCGGTGTCGTGCACGCTGGTGTGATGCAGGTTCAGGCGCGGCAGGTAGCCGAGCTGCACCGCCTGCTTGGTCACGCTGAAGGCGCCGGAGATCAGCGCCTGGGAGGCGATCACCGTGGCCATGGTGGCCAGCCCCACCAGGGGCAGCAGCGCCCAGTCGGGCGCCATGTTGAAGAACGGGTTTTTCACCGCTTCGGGATCGGCCAGCAGCAGCGCGCCCTGGCCGAAGTAGTTCAGCGTCAGGCAGGGCATGACGATGGCGAACCAGGCCACGCGGATCGGCTTCTTGCCGAAATGCCCCAGGTCGGCGTAGAGCGCTTCGCCGCCGGTCACGCACAGCACCACCGCGCCGAGGATGATGAAGGTGGTGCCCGGCTGCTGCCACATGAAACGCAGCGCGTGGTGCGGGCTCAGTGCCGCGAGGATTTCGGGGTGGCCGACGATGTGCGACACACCCAGCACCGCGATCGCCACGAACCACAACACGGTGATCGGACCAAAGAACTTGCCGATGCCGCCGGTGCCACGTTTCTGCACGAAGAACAGGCCGAACAGCACCACCAGCGTGATCGGCACCACGTACTGCTTGAAAGCCGGGGAGACCACCTCCAGGCCCTCGACCGCCGAGAGCACCGAGATCGCGGGCGTGATCACGCCATCGCCATAAAACAGCGAGGTGCCGAAAATGCCGATGACCAGCAGCCATTTGCGCAGTTCCGGTTTGTCCTTCACCGCCTGCGACGCCAGCGCCAGCATGGCGATCAGGCCGCCCTCGCCCGCGTTGTCGGCCCGCAGCACCAGCACCACGTACTTCAGCGAAACGATGACGGTCAGGGTCCAGAAGACGATCGACAGCACGCCATAGACGTTTTCGTGGGTGAAAGGAACGTGGCCCGACCCGAAGATTTCCTTGATGGCGTACAGCACGCTGGTGCCGATATCGCCATACACCACACCAATGGCCCCCAGGGTGAGCGCGGTGAGCGAAGATTTGTTGCTGGACACAAAAATACCCGGGACTTGTCGGCCCGGGTTCGGCTGTCAGGATGGGGGCGATTCTGCGCTCAGGGCCCGCAGGCCGCCAGAGGGGAATCTGGCTGAAATGGCCAAGGCGTGAAGAATGTTGCAACGCAACAACCCCAACGGCGAGAGGGGGCCACCCAGAACGCCGCGGAACCCAACCTCAGTCGGAGCGGCGTGCCTGTCACCAGGATGCGGTGGAACCGGCTTCGCCGGGCCACTCGCATCGCCCCCTTTCAGGGGGCTGAGGACCGCGGCTCCCAGCCTGCCTGCGCAGGCTGGGACGGGACGAAGGGTCATCGGCTCCGACGATGACGCGGCCGGCAAGGCACGCGCTGCAAGCGCGGCGCGGGGGTCATTCGTACATTTCAGCGTTCGGGTCGGTGGCTTCCAGCTCGTAACTCGCGGCCAGCATGGCCAGGCGGCCGATCACGCCGTACATGTAGAAGCGGTTGGGAACGCTGGCACCCGGCTTCACACCCGGTTGCGGCAGCTGCGCGCTTTGCTCGAAGGCCAGCGGCACGAAGCTGGAGCCCGGCGCGTTGAGGTTCTCGTCCACCCCGCGCTGGGCATGCACCCGGTAGAAGCCACCCACCACATAGCGGTCCATCATGTAGACCACGGGTTCGGCCACCGCCGCGTTGATGCGCTCGTTGGTGAGCACGCCTTCCTGGATGATGACCTCGTGAACCGGCTGGCCGGCCTGGACCGTGGCCATGCGCTCGCGCGTGCCCACCGACAGGGCATCGATGTCCTTGGCATCGCGCACGGTGAGGATGCCCATGCCACCGGTTCCGTTGTCGGCCTTGATCACGACGAACGGCTTTTCGTTGATGCCGTATTCCTTGTACTTGCGGCGGATCTTGCCGAGCAGCGCGTCGGCGTTGGTGCGCAGGCATTCCAGTCCGTGCTCTTCGGCAAAATTGACCTGGCCGCACTGGTTGAACATCGGGTTGATGAGCCAGTGGTCCATGCCCAGCAGCTTGCCGAAGCGCTTGGACACCTCTTCATACGCCTTGAAGTGGTGGCTCTTGCGGCGTGTGCCCCAGCCCGCGTGCAGCGGCGGCAGCAGGTACTGCTCATGCAGGTCTTCCAGGATGCCCGGTACACCGGCGCTCAGGTCGTTGTTGAGCAGGATGGTGCAGGGGTCGAAATGTTTGAGGCCCAGGCGGCGCCGGCTGCGGATGAGCGGCTCCAGCGTGACCGACTCCCCACCCGGCAGGTCGATCGTGGTGGGGGCGGTGATGTCGTTGGACAAGGAACCGAGACGCACATTGAGGCCGGCCTGGTAAAAGATGCGCTGCAGTTGCCGCAGGTTGCTCAGGTAAAACACGTCGGTGCTGTTCTCGGGCACCAGCAGCAGGTTCTTGGCCTCGGGGCAGATCTTTTCGATGGCGGCCATGGCGGCCTGCACCGCCAGTGGCAACATCTCGGGCGTGAGGTGGTTCCAGCCGCCGGGGTAGAGGTTGGTGTCCACCGGCGCCAGCTTGAAGCCCGCGTTGCGCACATCCACCGAGCTGTAGAACGGCGGCGTGTGCTCCATCCACTCCAGCCGGAACCAGCGCTCGATCACCGGCGTGGATTCGAGGATGCGCTGCTCGAGTTCGTTGATGGGGCCGGTCAGGGCGGTAACAAGATGCGGGACCATGGGTGCCTTTTTGTGGGAACTTCCTGGCCCATTGTAGGGAGCGGAAGTTGCGGTCGAAAGGCAGAAATGGGGGCAATCGGTGCACCTGCAAGGCAGGTTCGACCGAAATTCAGAATTACCGCAAATACGCCGCGCCTGGAGATGTTCCGTCCAGGAGCACCGCCGGGCCGGATCGACCGGACGGCTGGTGTCGCTCCCTCACAGGGGGAGGCGCCGAAGGCGGCGTGGAAGATCAGTTCCTTGTTTCACCCTCACCGAGCACCACATATTTCAGGGACGTGAGGCCCTCGACGCCCACCGGACCACGGGCGTGGAATTTGTCGGTGCTGATGCCGATTTCGGCTCCCAGTCCGAACTCGAATCCGTCTGCGAAGCGGGTGCTCGCATTCACCATGACGCTGGCTGAATCCACCTCGCGCAGGAAGCGCTGGGCGTGCACGTGGTCGGTGGTGAGGATGGCGTCGGTGTGGTGGCTGGAGTATTTGTTGATGTGCGCGATGGCTTCGTCCACCCCTTCGACGACCTTGATGCTGATCACCGGTGCGAGGTATTCCTCGGACCAGTCGGCTTCGGACGCAGTCGTCACGGTCGCACCCGGGACCGCAGCCAGGATCGCCTTCGACTCGGCGCAGCCACGCATCTCCACCCCTTTGGCGGCGTAGATGGCGCCGATCTTCGGCAGGAAATCTGCCGCCACGGCGCGCGCCACCAGCAGGCTCTCGGTGGCGTTGCAGGGGCTGTACTTCTGCGTCTTGGCGTTGTCGGCCACCGTCACCGCCATGGCGATGTCGCAAGGGTCGTCCACGTAAGTGTGGCAGTTGCCGTCCAGGTGCTTGATCACCGGCACCTTGGCCTCGGCGCTGATGCGCTCGATCAGGCCCTTGCCGCCGCGCGGGATGATCACATCCACGTACTGCGGCATGGTGATGAGCTGGCCGACGGCGGCGCGGTCGGTGGTGGGCACGAGCTGCACCGCGTCGGTCGGCAGGCCGGCGGCGGCCAGCGCCTGCTGCACCAGCGAAGCCAGGGCGCGGTTGGAGTCAATGGCTTCCGAGCCGCCACGCAGGATGCAGGCGTTGCCACTCTTGATCGACAGGCTGGCGGCCTCGATGGTCACGTTCGGGCGGCTCTCATAGATCATGCCGAACACGCCGATCGGCACCCGCATCTGGCCGACGCGGATGCCACTGGGCATCTGTTTCAGGCCCGAGATTTCACCGATGATGTCGGCCATGGCCGCGAGCTGCTCACAGCCTTCGGCACAGGTTTCGATGACTTTGGGCGTGAGCTTGAGACGGTCCACCATCGGCTCGGCCAGGCCGGCGGCGCGGGCGCGATCCAGGTCTTTTGCGTTTTCCACCTGCAGCGGTGCCACGTTGGCCCGCAACAGCGCGGCCAGGCCTCGAAGGGCCTTGAGTTTGGTCGCCGCACTGGCCTTGGCCATGAGCGCCGAGGCCGCCTTGGCCTGCAGCCCCAGGGTGTTCATGAGTTCGGTGGTGTTGGTCGCGTTCATGGTGCGATTTTCGCACCATGCCCTACACCATGTGCCCACCACTGTCCGAGTTCGAACCAGCGACGAGGACAACGCTGCAAGCACCCATGCAAACGCCGAGGAAACGGCTTCGCCGAGCCAAAGGCGTGGTCCGCTGGGAAAGGAGGGCTATTTCAGCGCGCAGGCCTGCGCGACCCGCAAGGCCATGCGGTTCAAAGCCCCCCAGGGATCCGCGGGCCAGTCGGACTGCTTGAGTCCCTTGACAATGCCATCCACCGTGTGCGCGTCCTGCAGCCACTGGGCCAACGTAGCCGGTTTGAGCAGCGGCAGCACGCGCTCCATCAGTTTTTCCTTCACGCCCCAGACACGGTTTTCACGCAGGGCCATGGGCAACGGGCGGCCCGCGTCCATCGCGCCGCGGACCCGGTTGAGCGTGCGGATGTCTTCCGCCAACGCCCAGTGCACCAGCACCGCGGCCTCGCCCTCGGCCTGCAGCCCGTCGAGCATGCGCTGCACACGCAGCACCTGACCGCCCAGCACCGCCTCGGCGAGTTTGAACGGGGTGTAGCGCGCCACGTTGAGCACCGCGTTTTCGACCTGCTCCAGCGACAGCTCGCCGGCCGGATGCAGCAGGCCGAGCTTCTGGATTTCCTGGTGCGCGGCCAAGAGGTTGCCCTCGACCCGGTCAGCAAAAAACTGCAGCGTGCGCTGACCCTCTTCCCCTGCGGCCACGCGCTGACCCTGCTGCTGCAGGCGCTGCGCGATCCAGGCTGGCAGCGCCTGGCGCTCGACCGGGTCCACCTTGACCGTCACGCCGAAACTGTCCAGCGCAGCAAACCAGGCGCCTTTCAGGGTGGCGGCATCCAGCCGGGGCAGGCTCACCAGCGTGAGCGTGCTGTCGTTGTCCCGTGCGGCCTCGGCCATCTGCTGCAACACCTGTGAACCGTCCTTGCCCGGCTTGCCCGAGGGCACGCGGATCTCGATCAGCTGCCTGTCGGCAAACAGGCTCATGGAGCCGCCGCTGGCCAGTACCTCGCCCCAGTCAAAGTGCGCACCGGCCACCGTGTGCACGGTGCGTTCGGTGAAGCCCTGCTCACGTGCGGCAGCGCGGATCGCATCAGCCGCTTCCTGTATCAGCAGCGGCTCGTCGCCATGCAGGGTGTACAGGCCCTTGAGCCCTCGCTGCAGCTGGCTGGCGAGCTGCGTCGCAGGAACCTGCATGGCGCCCTTACAGCGACTTCACCGCCGCCAGGCGGCGCATGACCTGCTGCACGATGTCATTCTGCATGTCGTTGAACATCAGCTGCTCTTCGGCCGCCTTGGCCAGAGCCCCGGTTTCGGTGAAGCTGATGTCGCGCTCCAGCAGCATCTCGGTTTCTTCGATCAGGCGTTTGCCGCTCGGGGTGCTCAACCGGTAGCGGAACCGGGTTCGCAACTGCAGTTCGCGGATCTGCCCCGAAGCGGTCTGCCCCACCACCGCGCGCTCGCGCTGATCCAACAAGACCTCCAGCACCACCTGGACCGGGGGCTGGCCGGCGACCGCTGCCGTGTTCACCACCTGAATGCCAGAGGCAGCCAACTCACGCTGCAGGGCACGGGAGACCGGAGTACCCACATAAACGGCCACCCGCAGCGAGGAAAACGCGAAGTTGGGCGCCTGGCGCAACGCAAAACCGCAGCCACCCAGCCCCCCGGCCATCACAAAGAGTCCGGCCCCGGCCAATGCGGTCCACACGGCACGCCGGGGCACAACAGCAGGCAGATCGGGTGACCGTGATGCAGGGCGAGGGTTCATGACAGAGGTATTTGAAATGGGCTTCATGGCGCAGGGTTTTATACCACCACGTTGACCAGCCGACCCGGCACGACCACCACCTTCTTCGGCGCAGCACCCTGGGCCTGCCTGATGAAGGCCTCGCTGGCCAGGGCCGCAGCCTCGATAGCGGCCTTGTCGGCACTGGCCGGCACGGTCACGCTGCCACGCAGCTTGCCGTTGATCTGCAGCATCAGTTCGATCTCGTCGCGCTGCAGGGCAGCCTCATCGGCCTGCAGCCAAGGGGCGTCAAGCAAATCACCGGCAGCGGCGGCGTAGCCGAGTCCGGTCCAGAGGCTGTGTGCGATGTGCGGCGTAGCGGGGTAGATGCAGCGCAACAGGATGCCGAAGCCTTCGGCCAGCGCGGCGTTGTCACCGGCCGAGCCATCGGGTTTGAAGTCGTCGAGCGCGTTGAGCATCTTCATCGCACCCGAGACGACGGTGTTGTATTGCATGCGCTGGTAGTCGTAGTCCACCTGCTTGAGCACGGTGTGCACTTCCAGGCGCAGCGCCTTGGCCGCCTTGGAGAGCGACAGCTTGCCCACGCTGGTGGCCAGCGCGCCCAGGTCCGCCGTGGCCGAGAGCTTGTTGCCGAAGCCCCAGACACGACGCAGGAAGCGGTAGCTGCCTTCCACCGCCGCGTCGTTCCACTCCAGCGTGGCCTCGGGCGGCGCGGTGAACATGGTGTACAGGCGCGCGGTGTCGGCGCCGTACTTCTCGATCAGATCCTGCGGATCGACACCGTTGTTCTTGGACTTGGACATGGTGCCCACGCCCTCGTAGTCGATCGCCGTGCCCACAGGCAGGTCGCCCACGGCCTTGATCAGCTTGGCGCCGATGACCTTGCCGGCCTCGTCAAACACGTGTTCCACGTCCTGCGGCCAGAAGTAGTCCTTGCCGCCCTTCTCGGTGCGGCGCGAGTAGATGTGGTTGAGCACCATGCCCTGGGTCAGCAGCTTGCTGAAGGGCTCGTCGATCTTCACGAGGCCGAGGTCGCGCATGACCTTGGTCCAGAAGCGCGCGTACAGCAGGTGCAGGATGGCGTGTTCGATGCCGCCGATGTACTGGTCCATCGGCATCCAGTAGTCGGCGCCTTCGGCGACCATCTTCTCGCTGTTGGTGGGATCGCAATAGCGCATGAAGTACCAGGACGAATCCACGAAGGTGTCCATGGTGTCGGTCTCGCGCCGCGCGGGTTTACCGCACACCGGGCAGACCACGCCAGCGTGGAAGCCTTCGTGCTTGTGCAGCGGGTTGCCCGAGCCGTCGGGTATGCAGTCCTGCGGCAGCACCACCGGCAGGTCTTGCTCAGGCACCGGCACCGCGCCGTGTTCGTCACAGTGGATGATGGGAATGGGTGTGCCCCAGTAGCGCTGGCGACTCACACCCCAGTCGCGCAGGCGGAAGGTGGTCTTCTTCTCGCCCAAACCCTGGGCGGCCAGCAGCTCGGCGACCTTGTCCACGGAGGCCTTCTGGGACAGGCCATCGAGCACGCCGGAGTTGACGCACACGCCGCGTTGCTTGTCGGCGTAGCTGTCGGCCCAGACTTCGTTGGAGAACGTCTCACCGTCCACCGCAATCACCTGCTTGATCGGCAACTGGTACTTGAGCGCAAACGCGAAGTCGCGCTCGTCGTGCGCCGGCACGCCCATCACGGCGCCGTCGCCGTAGCTCATGAGCACGTAGTTGCCGACCCAGACCTCGACCTGCGCGCCAGTCAGCGGGTGTGTGACGAACAGGCCGGTGGCCATGCCTTTCTTTTCCTGCGTGGCGAGCTCGGCTTCGGTGGTGCCGCCGGACTTGCATTCTTCGATGAAGACGGCCAGCGCAGGGTTGGTCAAAGCAGCGTGGTGGGCCAGCGGGTGCTCGGCTGCCACGGCGCAGAAGGTCACGCCCATGATGGTGTCGGCCCGCGTGGTGAACACGTACATCCGGCCGTCGCCGATCAGCGCGCCGTCAGTGCCCTTGATCGTGTGCGGGAACGCGAAGCGAACGCCCTCGCTCTTGCCGATCCAGTTCTCCTGCATCAGCCGCACCTTGTCGGGCCAGCCGTTGAGCGTGGCCTTGGGGTTGCCCAGCTGCACATGGTCGAGCAACTCGTCGGCGTACGCCGTGATGTTCAGGTAGTAGCCGGGGATTTCGCGCTTTTCCACCGTGGCGCCTGTGCGCCAGCCCTTGCCGTCGATCACCTGCTCATTGGCCAGAACGGTCTGGTCCACCGGGTCCCAGTTGACGATCTGGGTCTTGCGGTAAGCAATGCCTTTTTCCAGCATCTTCAGGAACAGCCACTGGTTCCACTTGTAATAACTGGGGTCGCACGTGGCCACCTCACGCGACCAGTCGATGGCCAGCCCCATCGCCTGCATCTGCTGCTTCATGTAGGCGATGTTTTCATACGTCCACTTGGCCGGCGGCACACCGTTCTTCAGCGCCGCGTTCTCGGCCGGCAGGCCGAACGCGTCCCAGCCCATGGGCATGAGCACGTTGTGACCGTTCATGCGCAGGTAACGCGTGAGCATGTCGTTGATGGTGTAGTTGCGCACATGGCCCATGTGCAGCTTGCCGCTGGGGTAGGGCAGCATGGAACAGGCGTAGAACTTCTTCTTGCCTGCGTCTTCGCTCACGCGGTAGGCGTCGGTGGCGTTCCAGTGGGCGTGCGCGGCGCGCTCGACATCCTTGTGGGCGTATTTTTCTTGCATGAAACTGGGAGGCAGGGGGCCTGATGGCTGGTTTGAGTGGCTGGCGCGGAACCCTATCCGGTGGCCCCGGCCGACGCACCAGAACAGGTGCGACATCAGTGGAGGATTTTAGGGCTTGCAAACAGCAAGGAATCCTTTGCCGCAACAAAGGCACATCCCCAGCCCCAAGAGAAGGGAGGGGATGGGATGGAGGCGCTCCTGCATGCCCCCACCGCAGCCGGTCGCGGCCTGCAGCAGGCCCATGCCCGGAACGCGAATCAGAAGTCCTTGCGCAAGGACCGACTCACCGTACCCGCCGCTTGAATAAACCAATAGACATTGGCTGTCACAATCTGCCCCCCCACGACCTGAAATGTCACAGTCAGCCCCTGCGATGAATCATACGAATAGTCGGACCACTGCAAAGTGCCATTGGTCTCTTGATGCGGAGCTTGCCCCACGATGCCAATCACCTGGGCTTTGCTCATACCCGCGCCGATCGCGTTGAACGAGCTTTCCAGGTTGCGAGCCCCTTGTTTGTCCGGCTCATCGCCATCTTCATTGCCACCGCAGGCAACCAGAACGAGCCCCGCAACACCGGTCAACGCCAGTTTTGCAAAAGCCCGCCGCCCCAATGGATGTTCTCCCCGCTTCATTGACGCACTCCTCAAGTTGGTGAAATTCGCATGACAATCCGGAGGCCGGGGGCGTGGCGCCACCGATACCCACAATCGTAACGAAAGCTTACCGCATAGCCCGGAGCAACACCAATCAGGACATGCGGCATGACGACGGGGCGCAACACCTCATGCAGGCCCCTTGTGGAATTTCAAGCATCACCTGGGTGCACCGGATACCGGCAAGCCGAGCGCTTTCGCGGTATCCGCATCTGTCACAAACCCGATACGGGCCAAACCAGCGGCCTGCGCCATGGCAATGAGTCGAGCCACCTGGCCGTATGGCACGGACGTGTCCAACCGAAGTTGCACCTCGGTCGCCGGATCGCGACGGGCTGTTTCTCGCAGGCGCTCACCCAGCACCTCCATGTCCACCGGCTGCTCGTCCCAGAACATCTGGCCCGAGGCATCCACACCGAGTGAAACAAAGACCTCAGGCTCAGACGCCTGACTCCCGGCAGGATTCGCAGTCCGCGGCAGTTCCAGCTCCAGACGGCTGGCCATGAGGGGCGCCGTGATGATGAAGATCACCAGCAGCACCAGCATCACGTCCACCAGCGGGGTGACGTTGATGTCGCTCATGGGCTGGTGCCCGGCGGGCTTTTCCAGACGACCAAAACTCATGACGGACGTGCTCCGCCGCGCGGCTGAACCTCAGACCCGGAGGGGGCTTTTTGGCTCATACCGCGGACTCCTTGTAGGCCAGCAGTTCGCGCAGGTCGCGGGCGAAGCCCTCCAGGTCGGCCTCGATACGGGCCACCTGGCGGCCGAGCACGTTGTAGGCCAGCACCGCCGGAATGGCGACCGCCAGCCCCGCCGCGGTCATGACCAGCGCCTCACCCACCGGGCCGGACACCTGTTCGATCCGGAACTGGCCATCCAGTCCGATTTCCGTGAGGGCGTGGTAAATGCCCCAGACCGTGCCCAGCAGGCCCACAAACGGTGCGGTGGACCCCACCGTGGCCAGCAGAACCTGCCCAAACTGCAGACGGTGCAGAACCCGGTGCAGCGCATCGCGCAGCACACGGGTGAGCTGCTGGGACCGGTCGCCAGCGGCGGCCAGGGTCTGAGGCGCAGCCTGTTCAATGGTGCGGGCCGCCTGCAGCAGGGGCAACACCAGCCGTCGCGGGTCAAAGGCCTGCAGGCGCTGCTGCGCATCGTCCAGGTGCGCCGCCTGCCAGAAGGCCGCCGTGGACAGCTGCACATCTTTCACGGCCCTGCGAAGCATCCAGCTTTTCCAGAGAATCACCACCCAGCTGGCCACCGACATGACGAGCAACAGCAGTGCCACACTGCGGCTGATCGCATCCCCCTGCAGCACCGTTTGCCACACACCCATTTCAGTTCTCCATGCTTGCGAAACGCCGCCCGAGGTGTACGACCGCGCCCCCCCTGTGGACACCGCCGGGCCGGCTTCGCCGGACCGCTGGTGTCGCCCCCTTGAGGGGGCTGAGGGCTGCGGCTCTGAGCCTGCCTGCGCAGGCTCGGACAGCCCGAAGAAGCATCGACTCTGGCGATGCTGCGACCTGCAAGGCGCGCGAAGCGCTGCGGGGGTGTTTCATTTCGGCAGTCCGAGCACGTCGAACATGTCGTACAGGCCGCTCGTCCTGTTCGCCAGGAAACGCACGGCGCGCAGGCTGCCCTGCGCGTAGGTGACGCGGCTGCTGGATTTGTGCGTGATCTCGATGCGCTCGCCGGTCCCGGCAAACAACACGGTGTGGTCGCCCACGATATCCCCGCCGCGGATGGTGGCGAAACCGATGCTGGACGGGTCACGCTCGCCGGTCACGCCTTCACGGGCGTAGACCGCGCAGTCCTTCAGGTCGCGACCCAGCGCCTGAGCAACCACTTCCCCCATCTTGAGCGCCGTGCCGCTGGGCGCGTCCACCTTGTGCCGATGATGCGCCTCGATGATCTCGATGTCGTAGCCGGTTGACAGCGCCCTGGCCGCCATTTCCAGCAGCTTCAGCGTGACATTCACGCCCACGCTCATGTTGGGGGCCATCATGATGGCGATGGACTTCGAGGCTTCGGCGATGTCGACCTTCTGCGCCTCGCTGAAGCCGGTGGTGCCGATCACCACGTTCACGCCATGCTTCACGCACGCGTGCAGGTGGGCCAATGTGCCCTCGGGCCGGGTGAAGTCGATCAGGAACCGGCTGCCGGCAAGGCCCTGGTCCAGATCGGCTGTGATGGTCACACCGGTGGGCTGACCACCGAAGGCCCCTGCGTCCTGCCCCAGGGCCGGGCTGGACGGAATGTCCAATGCGCCAGTGAGCGTGCAGTCACCGCTGGTGCGCACAGCCTCCACCAGCATCTGCCCCATGCGGCCGCTGGCACCGGCCACACACACACGGTGTGGATGCTGGGGCACGGCGCTCATCGGACAGCTCCCGGGGTTTCCAGGGGTGGGTAGCTGGTGGATGCAGGTGGTGCGGCAGGCACCGGTGGCGGCGCGCCCGCTGGCGTGGCATTGCGCTCCTGGAAGGCCCTGAGCTGCTCGTCCGAGGCTTGCAACGAGGGCACCTTGCCGGACTTGCGCTTCACATCCAGCGATGACACGAACTCCTCTTCACTGGGCAGTTCGTCGGCTTCAAATCGCTCCAGTGCCTCGGCCTTGAAGTACACGGTCAACTTGCGTTGCTGGGTCGCCTGCCCCTGGCGGCGGAACGTGAACACATAGTCCCAGCGGTCGGCGTGGAACACGCTGGCCAACAAGGGCGAACCCAACAGCTCGCGAACCTGCTGGCGCGACATGCCCACCTGCAAGGCCTGGGCCTGTTCGCGCGTGACCACATTGCCCTGGACAATATCGATTTTGTAAGGTGTCACCAGTCCGCCGAGGGTGCTCGCATCGGGCAATTTGTCACCCCATCCGGAACAGGCAGAGAGCATGCCCACTGCGACCAGGGCACTCAAAGCGTGCCTCACGCGACGCGGACTCGCGGCCAGGCAGAAAGAAAAACGGGAAATTGACTGGTGCATGAAGGCAACCCATGTAAGGCACGCGTTACCGCCTTGGGCCGCAGGGACATGCAGCAGGCAACACGCTGGCGATATGATCACTTCATTGTAGCCCCGGGGTCCGGCCTGCCGTGCCGCCTGAGCACCACGTGCATTGGCAACCATGACCGAGGTCCCACCGTTCCATACCATGCCAACAGCCTCGCCCATGACCAACATCGATGAACTGAAAAGCACGGGACTCAAAGCCACGCTGCCGCGACTGAAGATCCTGGAGGTGTTCCAGAACGCCAAGCAGCGCCACATGACGGCCGAAGATGTCTACCGTGTGCTGCTCGAAGAGCATTCCGACATTGGTCTGGCCACGGTGTACCGCGTGCTGATGCAGTTCGAGCAGGCCAGCCTGCTCACGCGCAGCAACTTCGAGTCGGGCAAAGCGGTGTACGAGCTCAACGAAGGGCAGCACCACGACCACCTGGTCTGCCTGGACTGCGGACGGGTGGAAGAATTTTTCGATCCGGAAATTGAAAAACGCCAGCAGATGGTCGCCAAGACGCGTGGCTTCATCCTGCAGGAACACGCCCTGTCGCTTTACGCGAACTGCAACAAGGTGAACTGCCCCCACCGCAGCGAGCCGGGCCACCGCTGACCCAAGCGACACCACTGTGCGTGCCGGACCCGCGCTGAAACGGCAACCACCCTCAAACAGCGATCACTCGCTGTGCAACATCGCCGCCCGGTGGCGCGCAACAAATTCCTGGTAGGTATCGATGCCGCGCAACTGCAGAATCGTATTGCGCACCGCCGCCTCCACCAGAACGGCGATGTTGCGACCCGCCACCACCTGGATCACCGCCTTGCGCACCGGCACACCGAGCACGTCCTGGTACAGCGGCTCGTGCGGCATGCGGTCGTAATCGCGCTCCATGGTTTCCTTGCGCACCAGGTGCACGATCAGGGTCAACCGCATCTTGCGCCGCACCGCGGTCTCGCCAAAGATGGCCTTGATGTCGAGCAGACCGATGCCTCGCACTTCGAGCAGGTTCTGCAGCAGCTCGGGGCAGCGGCCCTCGATGCTGGTCTGGTTGATGCGGTAGAGATCCACCGCATCGTCGGCCACCAGACCGTGGCCGCGTGAAATCAGCTCCAGCCCCAGCTCACTCTTGCCGAGGCCGGATTCACCGGTGATCATCACCCCCATGCCCAGGATGTCCATGAACACGCCGTGCATCGAGGCACGGTCGGCAAAATGGCGCGACAGGTAGGCGCGCAGCACATCGATCACGAAAGCTGCCGGCTCGGGCGTGGCAAACATGGGGATCTGCGCCCGCTCGCACATGGCCATGAGCGCATCGGGCGCGGTCTGCCCATCGGCCACCACCAGCACCGGTGGCTCCAGTGTCACGATGCGCGCCACGCGGCGGCGGTTGTCTTCTTCGCTCGGGCTCGTCAGGTAAGCGACCTCTCGCTCGCCAAACACCTGTACACGATAGGGGTGAATGTAGTTGAGATAACCGACCAGATCGGCCCCGGAACGGGCCTCCCGGATGGCCACCTCGTCAAACCGCCGCTCCGAAGCCCCCAGCCCTGCCACCCACTGCCACTTCAGGGCATCACGGTGGTCTTCAAAGAGGACGTCGGCGCTGACGACGGTGGGTTTCATGCAGCCGCATGGGCCGACTGCCACCCGGTGATCAGGCGATGCAGTGCGCCCGACTCCACCGAGGTCTTCATCTGCTCGCGCAGAACGCTGTCACTCAGCAACTCGGCAATTTCCGAGAGGATTTCCAGGTGTTTCTGGGTTGCCGCCTCGGGCACCAGCAGAAAGATCATCAGCTGCACCGGCTGCTCATCGGGCGCGTCAAAACCGATCGGGCTCGCCAGTTGGAACACCGCCGCCAACGGCTGTTTCAAACCCTTGATGCGACCATGGGGAATGGCGACGCCGTGCCCCAGCCCCGTGGAGCCCAGGCGTTCGCGGGCGAACAAGCTGTCGGTGATCAGGGCCCGGTTGAGACCATGCAGGGTCTCGAACAACAAGCCCGCTTCTTCAAACGCGCGTTTCTTGCTGGTCGCGTCAACGCTGACGAGCACTTGCGCAGCAGGCAATATGGCAGATAGTCGATTCATGGGGGCCTCTTGGACCGCAAATTATGCCGAGTTGAGCGGCGTTGGCTAGACTGCAGGCACAAAAAAGCCGCTTGACTTTTGAAGCGGCCTGTTGCATTGCAACATTGTTTACCGGGCTGCATGGCACGGCCCGGTTCCACGCATCACATCAGGCGCTTGGCCGAGTCGTGGTGGTGGTCTTGGCTCTTGTCTTTGTAGCGCAGAACCTGGCGGTCGAGCTTGTCTGCCAGCTCGTCCACGGCTGCGTACAAATCAGCGTGTGCGCTTTCGGCGAACAAATCCCGGCCTTTCACATGGATATTGCATTCGGCCTTCTGGCGCAAGTCTTTCTCCTTCAGGTTGTCCACTGTCAGCAGCACCTTGATATCGACCACCTGGTCAAAATGTCGGGAAATGCGTTCGAGTTTGGTCGTGACGTAACCGCGCAAGGCGGGCGTGACTTCGAGATGGTGACCGCTGATCGTAAGGTTCATAGAAGAGCCTCCTTATGCTCCGGGTTGACACAAGCCGCCGGACGGGCAGACCTCCCGGCGGCCACGGGGATGTCTTGAGTCCACTATGCCCATGAAACCGCAGGGACGCAAGCCTGCACTGCAAGAAAGCGGGAAATAGCGAACCTTGTCACTCACCCGGGCTGCACCAGATCTCCGGCAGTGGCATGCACCACGCCGCCCGAGCCGTGCATGCGCAGGCGGCGCGCCATCAGGATCGCCGCCACACTGGCGCAGGCGCCCAGCAGACCCGACATCCAGTAGTTCTGCACCAGGCCCGCTGCATCGCGGCTGATGATGAGCCCGCCCAGAAAGGAAGCCAGGCCCATGGCCGCCGATTGCACCGACGCGTTGAGCGCCATGAAGGTGCCGCGCAACGCCGGGTTGGCCGCACCGGTGACCAGCGCCATGCCGGGAATCATGCGGCCACTCATGAATATGAACAGGCTGGTGGACACCACGAGCACGGCCCACAGCGGCCACTGCGGCATGAGTGTGGTCGCCAGCAAGGGCCCGATCACCGTCAGCGCGAGTGCGTTGAACGTGCGCTGCTTGCCCCACCGGTCGGCCAGACGGCCGAACAGCCGTGCCGTGAACAGGGTGGCCATACCGCCGCACAGGTAGAGGTAAGGCACCTCTTCGGCCAGCACGCCCACGTTGGTCTGCATGTAGATGGTGAGGTAGGGCAAAACGGTAAAGCCGGTGAACATCAACAAGGCCGAAAAGACAAAGGCGCGCTGGTGGTTGGGCTCCGCCAGAACCATGCCGATGCCACGCCAGGCAGACGGCCGGTCCGCAGCGCGCAGGTGGTGATCCAGCGTGGGCAAGGTCAGCGCCGCCCCCGCAGCGAACACACCGCTGAGCAGCGCAATGCCGATGAAGGGCGCCTGCCAGCTCAGGTGGCTCGCGAGAAACAGGCCCAGGGGCACGCCCGCGACCGTGGACACCGAGAACGACGACATCACGATGCCCATGGCGCGCCCACGCCGTTCGAACGGAATCACGTCGGCCACGATGGTCTGCGACAGCGCCGACAGCACACCGCCGAACATACCGGCGGCCACCCGAGCGAGCATCAGAAACCCGTAGCCCTGAGCCAGCCCGCAAGCCAGCGTGGCCAGCGCAAACAGCACATACAGCACCAGCAGCAGGCGTTTGCGGTCAAAGCGGTCCACGTAGGTGGCGGCTGCCAGACCCGACACGCCGGCCGCGAGCGTGTAGGCCGAAACCAGCAGGCCGAACTGTGCGTCCGTGATACCAAAGAGCCGCGTGAACTGCGGCCCCAGGGGCATCATGATCATGAAGTCGAGGATGTGGGTGAACTGGATGCCGGCGATGGTCAGCAGCAGCCAGAGCTCGCGGCGGGGTGAGAGTCGGGGATGTGTCATGATTTTGGGCAATGGCACACTGTATCTGCACACACCAGGTGCCCGTCCGGAAGGTTTTTTCATCCTGTGTCCCTCGATACGCTGATCGCCCAGAACCTGCTGGGCACTGATGTGCCCGATCGTTCAGGCGATGCCTGCGCCCTGGTGCTCCTGGGCGGCGGTGCGCGCACCGCCTACCAGGCCGGCGTGCTCAAGGCACTCGCTGCCATGCTGGCAGCCAACAGCCCCGCGGCGGACAACACGGCGCCAGCGTTCCCGTTCAAGTGGCTGTTTGGCACCTCGGCGGGCGCACTCAACGCCAGCTACCTGGCCAGCCGGGCTTCGCTCGGCCTGCAGGCGTTGCCCCAGCTGGCGGCGTTCTGGAGCCAGCTGAGATCGAGCCACATCTACCGGCTGGAGGCCCCGGGCTGGGTGCGCGCCAACCGGGTGTTCGCTGGCTGGACGCTCGCCCGGCAGGTCAAGCGACACCACGCACTGCTCGACACACTGCCCCTGGTCGACACCCTGCACCGTGCGATCGACCTGCCCGGGCTTGAGCGCGCCCTGCTCCAGCACGACATTGACGTGCTGGGCGTCACGGCCTCCAGCTACACCACCGGCGAACACTGGACCTTCTGCCAGACGCGGCCCGATCCGTCCACCCGACCCTGGAGCCGCCCCGGACGGCGCGCGTCCTTCCAGCCCATCACCATCGAACACCTGATGGCGTCGAGCGCCATCCCTTTCCTGTTCCCGGCGGTGCCGCTGTGGGTCGAGGGCCACAAGGAACATTTTGGTGACGGCTCCATGCGCCAGCTCTCGCCGCTGTCGCCCGCCATCCAGTTCGGTGCCCGGCGCATCCTGGTGATGGGCGTCGGGCAGCCTCAGCGCTCCGGCCTGGGTGGCAACGGCAACGGCGAACCCACGGCCGGCACCATCGCCGGCCACGCCATGGCCAGCGTGTTTCACGACACGCTGCAGGCCGACGTGGAGCAGGCGCAGCGGGTCAGCCAGACCCTGAGCCGGCTGCCGCCCGAGCTCGCAACGGCCCTTCCCTACACCCCGCTGGAAGTGCTGGCGCTGCAACCCAGCTTTTCACTCGACGAACTGGCGAGGAAACACATCGGCTCCCTGCCCGCCCCCACGCGCAACACCCTGACCGGCCTGGGGGCGCTCGACACGGGTCGGGGCTCCGCCGGCAGCGCTGCCGCGCTCGCCAGCTACCTGTTGTTTGAACCCGATTTTGTCCATGCGCTGATCGAGTTGGGCGAACACGACGCCTGGCGCCGCAAAGACGAATTGCTGGCCTTTTTTGGAGCAACACAAACGGTCGGCGCATCGCTGGCGATGCCATAATCGGCGGCAGTTCCCTCATGGAGTTCCCAATGGAAAGCACACCCCCCAGTTGCGTGCTTTCAGCCATCCCCGCTCCCGCCTGAGCGCCGCCCCCTGCGCGGTGGCCAGGGCCAGGGCCAGGCGGCAGGACGGCTGAAAGCGCCGTCCGCCCCGCCCGCCGCTGCGGCCTCCGAACGCACCGGCCTCTCAGACACCCCGCCCGGGAGCACCCATGCTCAACGTATTCACCCTGGCCAATGGCCGCCTGTTCCAGGAAGAAATCGAGTCGCTCGAAGAGCTGGCCCAGTTCAAGCCGATCTGGGTCGACCTCGAAGACCCCACGCCCGAAGAGCGCCGCTGGGTCAAACAGCATTTCGGCCTGTCGATCCCCGAAGACGCGATGGACGAGGACATCGAGGAGTCGGCCCGCTTCTTCGAAGAAGACAACGGCGAGCTGCATGTTCGCAGCGACTTCCTGATCGATGACGACGAGGACCCCCGCGCCATCCGCGTGGCCTTCATCCTCAACGAACACAACGACTCGCTCAAGAGCCAGGGCGTGCTGTTCTCCATCCACGACGAAGACGTGCCGGTGTTCCGCCTGCTGCGCATGCGCGCGCGGCGCATGCCCGGCCTGATCGAAAACGCCAAGGATGTGCTCCTGATGCTGTTCGACGCCGACGCCGAATACTGCGCCGACACGCTGGAGAACATCTACGACGACCTGGAGAAAGTCAGTCGCCAGGTGCTGGCGGGTGCCGTGACGGACGACACCGCCGGACAGGTGCTCTCGGCCATTGCGCGCCACGAAGACATGTCAGGCCGCATCCGCCGCAACGTGATGGACACGCGCCGCGCCGTCAGCTTCATGATGCGCACGCGCATGCTGAGCGCCGAGCAGTTCGAAGACGCGCGGCAGATCCTGCGCGACCTCGACTCGCTCGACAGCCACACCGCCTTCCTGTTCGACAAGATCAACTTCCTGATGGACGCGACGGTCGGTTTCATCAACATCAACCAGAACAAGATCATCAAACTGTTCTCGGTGGCCAGCGTGGCGCTGCTGCCCCCGACCATGATCGCCAGCCTCTACGGCATGAACTTCGAATACATGCCGGAACTGAGCCAGAAATGGGGTTACCCGTTTGCGCTGGGATTGATGGTGCTCTCAGCCGTGGGGCCCATGCTTTACTTCCGCAAAAGAGGATGGCTCAAGTGAAGAGCGCCTCGACCACCGCGCCGCTGTAACGGCTGGCCACCTCCCGCAGAAAACGCGGAAAGTCCACGTGCGCGGCGTCGTCGGCGCGGTCGGAGATGGTGCGCACCACCGCCAGCGGCACGGCGAAGTCGTGACACACCTGCGCGAAGGCGGCACCCTCCATGTCCACCGCCAAGGCGTCCGGCAGTTCACGCTGCAAGGCCTGGCTTTCGGCGGTGGTGGCGACAAAGCGGTCGCCGCTGATGAGCAGGCCCTGGTGAAGACGCGGTGTGTGCAGGCCGAACGCGGCCACCGTCTCGGTGCCCAGACGCTGCGGCAGCGTGTGCAACATGCGGTCGCAGGCCAGCTCCAGTGCATCGGTCAGCGCCGAATCGGCATCGAAGCGTGCGCGGCCGTAACCCGGCACCTCGTGGCGGGGAAACAGTGGCGAGGCATCCATGTCGTGCTGAAGGAAACTGCGCGCCAGCACCACATCGCCCACGTTCACGCCTTCACCCAGGCCGCCGGCCACACCGGTGAAGACGATGCGCCGCACGCCAAAGTGCTGGATCAACAGCGCAGCAGTTGTCGCAGCCGCCACCTTGCCGATGCCGCAGAGCACTGCCACCACGTCCTGCCCGTGCAAATGGCCGACCCAGAACGCGCGCCCGGCCACAGTCTGCTTGTGCTCGTCAGGCATCTGCGCCAGCACGGACGCGAGTTCGTTGTGCAGGGCAGAAACGATGGCGATGCATGGACGATCCCCTCCTGCGCCGCTTCGCGGCTTCCCCCCTGGCTGGGGGGACCCCACTGGTGGCCCGGCAAAGCCGGTTCCACGGTGGGTGCTGATAGGCGCTTCTTCAGACACGCGAAATTACTTCTTGTCTCTGAGTTCGCGGCGCAGGATCTTGCCCACCGGGGTCTTGGGCAGTTCGGTGCGGAACTCCACCACCTTGGGCTGCTTGTAGCCGGTGAGGTTGCTCTTGCAGAAGTCGCGCACCTGCGCTTCGGTCAGTGCCGGGTCCTTCTTCACGATCACCAGCTTGACGGCCTCGCCCGACTTGTCGTCGGGTACGCCGACCACAGCGCATTCCATCACGCCCGGCAGTTGGGCCACCACGTCTTCCACCTCGTTCGGGTAGACGTTGAAGCCGCTGACCAGCACCATGTCTTTCTTGCGATCGACGATCTTGAAGTAGCCGCGCTCGTCCATGATGCCCACGTCGCCGCTCTTGAAGAAGCCGTCGGCGGTCATGACCTTGGCGGTTTCATCGGGCCGCTGCCAGTAGCCCGCCATCACCTGCGGGCCCTTGATGGCGATCTCGCCGGCCTGGCCCTGCGGCACTTCGTTGCCCTCGTCGTCCAGGCATTTCATGAAGGTGTTGGGCAGGGGCACGCCGATGGTCGCGGTGAACTCGGTGTTGGTCACCGGGTTGCAGCTCGCCGAGGGGCTGGTTTCGGACAGGCCATAACCTTCACAGATCGGGCAGCCGGTTTTCTCCAGCCAGAGCCTGGCCACCGCGCCCTGCACCGCCATGCCACCACCCACCGACACTTTGAGGTTCTTCCAGTTGACGGTGTTGAAGTCCGGGTGGTTGGCCAGGCCATTGAACAGGGTGTTCACGGCCGGGAAGCTGTGGAAGGTGTGCTTGCTCAGCTCCTTGAGCACCGCCGGCAGGTCGCGCGGATTGGGGATGAGGATCACTTTGCCGCCGGTGCGCATGCCCAGCATCATGTTCACCGTGAAGGCGAAGATGTGGTACAGCGGCAGGGCGCAGACACTGGTGGGCTGCTCGCCCGCCGGCACCTGCTTCATCACCGGGTCGTTCCAGGCTTCGGACTGCAGCACGTTGGCGATCACGTTGCGGTGCAGCAGCACCGCGCCCTTGCTCACGCCGGTGGTACCGCCGGTGTACTGCAGCACGGCCACGTCTTCCGGCCCGATCTCGGGGCGCTTGAGCGTGCCGCGTGTGCCCCTGGCAATGGCGTCATTGAAGCGCACCGCCTGCGGCAGGCTGAAGGTGGGCACCATCTTCTTCACGTTGCGCACCACGTAGTTGACGATGGCGCCCTTGAGCAGGCCCAGCAGGTCGCCCATCGCGGCCAGCACCACGTGCTTGACCGGCGTGTTCGCGATGCACTGCTCCAGCGTGCCGGCGAAGTTCTCGATGATGACGATGGCCTTGGCGCCCGAGTCCTTGAGCTGGTGCTCCAGCTCACGCGGGGTGTACAGCGGGTTCACGTTGACCACCACAAAGCCCGCGCGCAGGATGCCCGCCACCGCCACCGGGTACTGCGGCACGTTGGGCATCATGATCGCCACGCGGTCGCCCTTGACCAGGCCCAGCCCCTGCAGGTAGGCCGCGAAGGCCTGCGACAGGCTGTCGGTCTGGGCGAAGCTGAGCTCCTTGCCCATGAAGCTGTAGGCGGTGCGGGCCGCGTTTTTGTGGAAGCTCTCCTCCATCAGATGCACCAGCGACGGGTACTGCGCCACATCGATGTCGGCGGGCACACCTGCGGGGTAGGCGCCCAGCCAGGGACGATCGGCCGTCGGTTCGGTCATGCGGTATCTCCAGATCTCTTGTGGGTTGTCGGCAACTGCGCATTGTCGTCCGGGCCGAGGTCTTTCGGCCTCGTGTTTTTCCCTTACGAACGACTGACAGGCTACTCTAAAACCTGTGGTGTCCTTGCCTCAGTGCTACAAAAACAAAGAGCCTGTGGTGACACCGGCTCTTTGTTTTTTCTGGTGCGGCATCGCCAAAGCGCATCGATCACCACCCGCCCATCGCCCGGGCCAATGCGCGGTCAGGTCTTCAAAGCGACCAGGACCTCGTCGAGCATCTTCTTCGCATCGCCGAACAGCATGCGGTTGTTGTCCTTGTAGAAGAGCGGGTTGTCCACGCCCGCATAGCCCGAAGCCATGCTGCGCTTCATGACGATGGAAGTGCGCGCCTTCCAGACCTCCAGCACCGGCATGCCGGCGATGGGGCTGGTCGGGTCTTCCTGCGCCGCCGGGTTCACGATGTCGTTGGCGCCGATCACGATGGCCACATCGGTGTCGGGGAAGTCGTCGTTGAGCTCGTCCATCTCGAACACGATGTCGTAGGGCACCCGGGCCTCGGCCAGCAGCACGTTCATGTGGCCCGGCATGCGGCCGGCCACCGGATGGATGCCGAAGCGCACGTTGACGCCCTTCTCGCGCAGGTGCCTGGTGATCTCGAACACCGTGTGCTGCGCCTGCGCCACCGCCATGCCGTAGCCAGGCACGATGATTACGTTCTTGGCTTCGCGCAGCATCTCGGCGGTCTCGCCGGCGAGGATGGGGTTGACTTCACCGACGGGCTCGGCGGCACCGCCTGCTGGCTTGGGTGCGGCGCTGGTGGTGCCGAAGCCGCCGGCGATCACGCTGATGAAGCTGCGGTTCATCGCGTTGCACATGATGTAGGACAGGATGGCGCCGCTGGACCCGACCAGCGCACCGGTCACGATCAGCAGGTCGTTGCTCAGCATGAAGCCGGTGGCCGCGGCCGCCCAGCCCGAATAGCTGTTGAGCATCGACACCACCACCGGCATGTCGGCGCCGCCGATGGCCATCACCATGTGGATGCCGAACAGCAGCGCGATGGCGCTCATGACGAACAGCGGGAGCATGCCGTCCTGCAGCGTCTCGGCCTGCAGGAACAGGCGGCCGAAATAGATCACCGCGATCAGACCGGCCAGGTTCATCCAGTGGCGGCCGGGCAGCAGCATCGGCTTGCCACCGATACGGCCCGACAGCTTGCCGAAGGCGATGACCGAGCCCGAGAAGGTGACCGCGCCGATGAAGATGCCGATGTAGATCTCCATCGCGTGGATGGTGTGCGCGGCGCTGTCGAGGTTCTTGGAGGCTTCCGGGTCGACGTAGGTGGCGTAGCCCACCAGCACCGCGGCCATGCCGACCATGCTGTGCATCAGCGCCACCAGCTCGGGCATCTGGGTCATCTGCACGGTGCGCGCGGCGTACAGTCCGATGGCCCCGCCGACCACCATGGCCCCGATGATCCAGGGAATGCCGGCGGCGGTGACCTGCGGGCCGAACACCGTGGCCGCCACGGCCAGTGCCATGCCGACCATGCCGTACAGGTTGCCGCGGCGCGCCGTTTCCTGGTTCGACAGGCCGCCCAGGCTGAGGATGAAGAGAATGGTCGCTCCGATGTAGGAGACCGTGGCCAGACTTGCAGACATTCAGGGTCTCCTTCTTATTTGCGGAACATCGCCAGCATGCGCTGGGTGACGGCAAAGCCGCCGAACATGTTGATGGCGGTCAGCACCAGTGCCAGTGCAGCCAAAGCCATGATCAGCGTGTTGGGTCGCCCGGCCGCGCTGGCCATGGGCGAGATCTGCACCAGCGCGCCGATGGCGATGATGGAGCTGATCGCGTTGGTCACGCTCATCAGCGGCGTGTGCAGCGCGGGCTTGACGTTCCACACCACCATGTAGCCGACGAAGCAGGCCAGCACGAACACCGTGAAGTGCGACAGGAACGCGGCCGGCGCGTAGGCCCCCACCAGCGCGAACAACACCGCCGTGACGCCGGCCACGATGGCCAGCTTGCCCGCGGGCATGGGCCCCGAGGCCTCGCCATGGCCGTGGCCTTTCTTCGCAGCGGGAGCCGCAGCGGGCTTGGCCACCGGCTTCGGTGCCGCCACCAGCGGCGGGGCCGGCCAGGTGATCTCGCCGTTCTTGATCACGGTCAGACCGCGGATGGCGTCGTCTTCCATGTTGACGTTGATGACGCCGTCCTTGGTCTTGCACAGCTCTTCGCTCAGGCGAAACAGGTTGGTCGCGTACAGCGTGGACGACTGGCGGGCCATGCGCGAGGCCAGGTCGGTGTAGCCAACGATGGTCACGCCGTGGCGCACCACCGCTTCACCGGGCACGGTCAGCTCGCAGTTGCCGCCCTGCTCGGCCGCCATGTCGACGATCACGCTGCCGGGCTTCATGGACTTCACCATCTCGGCCGTGATCAGCTTGGGCGCCGGCTTGCCCGGGATCAGCGCGGTGGTGATGATGATGTCGACTTCGCGCGCCTGCTTGGCGTACATCTCGCGCTGGGCCTGCTGGAAACCTTCGCTCATGACCTTGGCGTAACCGCCACCGCCCGAGCCCTCTTCTTCGTAGTCGACCTTGACGAACTCGCCGCCCAGCGAGACCACCTGGTCGGCCACCTCGGCGCGCGTGTCGTTGGCGCGCACGATGGCGCCCAGGCTGGCCGCAGCACCGATGGCGGCCAGACCGGCCACGCCGGCACCGGCGATGAACACCTTGGCCGGCGGCACCTTGCCCGCGGCCGTGATCTGGCCGTTGAAGAAGCGGCCGAAGGCGTTGGCCGCCTCGACCACGGCGCGGTAGCCGCTGACGCCAGCCATCGAGGTCAGCGCGTCCATCTTCTGCGCCCGGCTCAGCGTGCGCGGCAGCGCGTCGATGGACAGCACCGTGACCTTCTGCGCCGCCAGCAACTGCATCAGCTCCGGGTTCTGGGCCGGCCAGATGAAGCCGATCAGCGTCTGCCCTGCGTGCATCAGCGCCACTTCGTCTGGCGTCGGGGCGCGCACCTTGAAGACGATGTCGCTGCCGCTCCACAGCTCGGCAGCGGTGGGCGCAATGGTCGCGCCGGCTTCCACGTAGTCGGCGTCGCTGAGTTGGGCCAGCTCGCCCGCGCCGCTTTCCACCACCACGGCAAAGCCCAGTTTGACCAGTTTGACCACGGCCTCGGGCACGGTGGCGACCCGTTTTTCGCCCGGGAAAATTTCCCGCGGCACGCCAATGCGCTGCGGTGTGGGTGCGATGGTGTCGGTCGTTGCACCAGAAGTCATGGGATTCCTCGCTCACTCGTGGATGAATTGCGCGCCAGCTTAACCGATGGCACCCACGGCCCCGGCGCGCGCAAACCCTTGTCGCACAAGGACTTGTGCCCGCGGCGGTGGCGACGCCAGGCCACTGGACCTCGCGCACATTTCACGATATGGAAGGACCTCCCGTTTCAAGGAACGCCCGACCGGTCGGCCGGGATAATGCTTCCATGAACATCCGATGGAAACCCAGCGTCACCGTGGCCGCGATCATCGAGCGCGACGGCCGTTACCTGCTGGTCGAAGAACACACCCCGGAAGGTCTGCGCCTGAACAACCCGGCCGGCCACCTGGACCCGGGCGAGAGCCCGCTGCAGGGCGTTGCGCGCGAGGCGCTGGAGGAAACCGCCCACGCATTCACGCCGACCGCGCTGGTGGGTGTTTACCTCTCGCGCTTCCAGCGTCCCGCCACCGGCGAGGACATCACCTACCTGCGCTTCGCCTACACCGGTGATGTCGGCCCCCAGCAGCCCGACCGTGAGCTCGACACCGGCATCGTGCGCACCCTGTGGATGACGCCCGACGAGATCCGCGCCAGCGCCGAACGGCACCGCAGCCCGCTGGTGCAACGCTGCATCGAAGACCACCTGGCGGGGCAACGCTTTCCC
Organism: Hydrogenophaga sp. L310; assembly: GCF_055703065.1. Lineage (NCBI taxonomy): Bacteria > Pseudomonadati > Pseudomonadota > Betaproteobacteria > Burkholderiales > Comamonadaceae > Hydrogenophaga > Hydrogenophaga sp. L310. The sequence goes on along the minus strand of NZ_JBVPZA010000007.1, from coordinate 126,121 downwards.
GTGGACCTGGTGTTCACCGATCCTTCGGTGCTGCAGCCACCAGCCTGACGGGCTCGCACCGCTTGGCTGCGAGCGGGCGGCTGGCTATCATGCGGTGCTTGTCCGACACGAGGTCCCGCACACCGTGGAAACACCCGCCGCCACACCGCTGCTGCCACCGGATCACCTCGCCATGATGGCGCGCGGGGTCTCGGTGATCGTCAGCTCCTGCGGCCACGACCTCACGCCCAGCCTGATGCGCGCAGTGGGCAGCCAGATCAGCCCGCAGGGTGACCGCATCACGGTGTTCCTCAACCGCCAGCAGTCCACCCAGTTGCTGCGCGACGTCGCCAGCACCGGACGCGTGGCGGTGGTGTTCAGCGAACCGCACAGCCACCGCACGGTGCAGCTCAAGTCGCGCCAGGCGCGCCTGCGCGAGGTCACAGCGGACGACGCGCCCGCCCTGCAGCGCTACCTGCAGGCGATGCAGGGCGAGCTGGCCCGCATCGGCTTCACGCCCGATTTTGCCGCCGCCATGCTGGCGCACCGCTTCGACGACCTGAGCGCCATCGAGTTCACGCCGTCGCAGGCCTTCGACCAGACGCCCGGCCCGAACGCCGGCCAGCCGCTGGGGGTGAACCCATGAACGCGGTCACCCTCGGTGAAGTGCGCCCCTGCCTGGAAGGCGCCATCCCGGCCATCATGGCCACCTGCGCGGCCGACGGCACGCCCAACGTGGCCTACATCTCGCAGGTTTTCTACGTGGACGAGCGGCACGTGGCGCTGTCGTTCCAGTTCTTCAACAAGACGCGCCAGAACATCCTGGCCCACCCGCGCGCCACCGTGTTGCTGCTGCACCCGGTGACCGCGCAGTTCTACCGCCTGCACCTGGGCTACCTGCGCACCGAGACCGGGGGCCCGGTGTTCGAGAGCATGAAGGCCCAGCTCGCGGGCATCGCCTCGCACAGCGGCATGGCCAGCGTGTTCGTGCTGCGCGGCGCCGACGTGTACGAGGTACTCGGCATCGAGCGCCTGGACGGTCAACCCCTGCCGGCAGCCGCACCGCGCTGCAGCCTGCTGGGCGCACTGCGCCGCGGCAGCTCGCGCCTGGCCCAGGCCACCACGCTCGCCGCCGCGCTGGAGGCCACGCTGCAGACACTGGAACAGGACATGGACATCCCGCACGCCATGGTGCTGATCCTCGACCCCGCCACGCAGCGGCTCTACACCGTGGCCAGCCGCGGTTACGCCACCTCGGGCGTGGGCTCGGAAATCGCGCTGGGCGACGGCGTGATCGGCGTGGCCGCGCGCGAGGGCACACCGGTGCGCATCATGCACATGACCAGCGCCTACCTCTACAGCCAGGCGGTGCGCAGCGGCCTGGAAGACCGGGGTCTGCTGGACACGCCGGCCTGCACCGAGATCCCCTACCCCGGCCTGCCCGAGCCGCACAGCCAGCTCGCCGTGCCGCTGCGCTCGGCCGGCCGCGTGCTGGGCGTGCTGTTCGTGGAGAGTCCGCAGGACCTGCGCTTCAGTTTCGAGGACGAAGACCTGCTGGTCACGCTGGGCGGCCAGCTGGCCGCGGCGATCGACCTGATGCAGGAAGAGCCGGAAGCCGCCGCAGCCACCGGGGACGGCGAAGCCACGCTCGCCGCCCTGCCCCGGGGACCGGCGCTGCAGGTGCACTATTACCCGGCCAACGACAGCGTCTTCATCGACAACGCCTACCTCATCAAGGGCGTGGCCGGCGCCATCTTGTGGAAGCTGCTGCGGGACCACCAGCGCAGCGGCCGCAGCGAGTTCAGCAACCGCGAGCTGCGGCTCGACACCACGCTGGGCCTGCCCGACGTGGCCGACAACCTCGAAGCGCGCCTGCTGCTGCTCTCGCGCCGCCTGCAGGAGCAGTGCCCCAAGCTCTGCATTGAAAAGACCGGCCGCGGGCGCTTCCGCCTGTGCGTGGGCGGGCCGGTCGAACTCCAGGCCGTGGCCTGAAGTCCGAGCGCCCGCACCTTACACCGCCGCCGCCAGACCCGGCACCGCGGGCAGTCCCAGGCCCTGCGTGAGCTTGGCCCAGTCGCGCGGGCTCAGGTGCGGCTGCACGACATCGAGCACGGCCTGGAACACCGGCGCCGGCGCGCCCTGGCGCATGCCACCGAGCACCTGCAGGCGCTCCAGCGCGTGCATCTGCGGCAGCATCCAGCGCATCACCTGCATCATGTCGGCCGGCTCGATCGTGGCCACCAGCGCGTCGTGGATGGCGCGCAGCTCGGTGTCGGTGTAGGCGCTCCAGAGTGCGGCGTTGTGCCGCGTCTCCTCCACGTGCATGTGCTGCAGGTTGTCGGCGACGAAGAGCGAGAGTTCCAGGTACAGCGCGTGCAGGGCGCCCGCCTGCAGCTGCGCGTCCAGCCCAGTCAGTTGCTGCGCCGCCGCCCGCAGTCGCTGAATGTGGTGCAGGTGCTCGACGTGATCCTGTGCCACCTCGCCGCAGACACCCGGTATGCGGGCCTCGATCGCCGGGTGCACAAAGCTGTTTTCGTGCTGCACGTGCGCTTCGCACTGCGCCATCAGCCCGATCACGCGCCCGCTGGCGTCGGCCACGTCCTGCGGGTCCGACGGGTCGGCGCGACCGACCGCGAGCAGGGTGTCGGTCATCACGGCGCGCAGCGCCTTGTGGATGCCAGCGTAGAGGTTTTCGCGCGAGCTGCTGGTGCTGGCCGCGGCCAGCTGGTTCATTTCCTGTTGGGTGAACTGCATGAAGACTTCCTTGGGCGGAACGGGTCCGCGTTTGCTGCCTGGCGGCGGCGCCCCATGCGTCACCTGCCATGGAAGAAAGTCTAAAAATCCGGCCGCGGGCGCGCTGCTAAATTGCGCTTAAGAACATCCTAAAAAATACCTAAACGGCGCGCCGGGCGTTCAATCGACGCCGCGCACCCGTCCACGCTGCTGCTTCACCTGCGAGCGCGTGGCCTTGCCTTCGAGCCGGCGCTGTTTGGAACCGAAAGTGGGCTTGGTGGGCTTGCGCGCCTTGGGCAGCGTGGCCACGCTGTCCACCAGCGCCTGCAGCCGCTCCAGCGCCTCGGCCTTGTTCTGTTCCAGGCTGCGGCTGGTCTGCGCCTTGATCACCACCACGCCCTCGGTGGTGATGCGCTGGTCGCTCAGGGCCAGCAGGCGCTCCTTGACGGCTTCAGGCAGTGACGACGCGTGCACCGCGAAACGCAGGTGCACCGCGTTGGACACCTTGTTGACGTTCTGCCCGCCCGCGCCTTGCGCGCGGATGGCGGTGAAATCCACTTCGGCGGGGTTGACGGTGGCGGGCATGGCGGCAGTGTGCCATGCGCCCGGCGACCCGCGCTGCGGTGGAGCCCCGGTCCACGCCAGTGAAGGCGTGGGACGCAAGGGGGACATTTCAGTACGTTTCTTTGATCCCGGTGACCATGGCCTTGACCAGGCGCGTGCGCTCCAGTCGACCCATCACGATCGCGGCAGCACCGTGCAGGCCGGCCGACAGCAGCAGGAGATCACCGGCCAGCGCATGCAGATCCTGCAGCCATTCTTCGCCCCAGAAGGCGTCGAGCGACTGCATCCAGCCCGTAACCCCGAGCGCCAGCACCAGCGCCATGAGCACCAGCATCATCACGGCGCCGAGCGGGTTGTGACCCCAGTGTTTCTCGGGCTGGCCCGAGAACATCCCGCGCAGGTGCCGCATCAGGCGGGCCGGCGTGGGAAAGAAGTCGGCAAACCGGGCGTGCTTCGAACCAATGAAGCCCCAGACGATGCGGGTCACCACCAGTGCGCTGGCCAGATAGCCCAGCCACTGGTGCAGGTCTTCACCGTCGTCCAGCACAAAGCTGTTGAGCAGCACACAGGACACCAGCGTCCAGTGGAAGACCCGCACGAAGCGGTCCCACACGGGGCGCGCCGTGACCGGCGATGCGGAGAGGTTCATCGTTGCATGCATACGGCCCGCCTCGCTGGCTTATTTGGTTTCCAGAACGGCCGCGGTGACCGGGTCGAAATAGATCTCGACCTTCTTGCCGGTCTTGTCAAAGCCATAGATCTCGTAGCACTGGCCCTTGCTGACCTTGAAGGTCTTGATCTGGTAACCCTGGTCTTCCAGACCCTTTTTGAAGCTGGCTTCGGGCATCCATTTTTCCTTCGGGGCATTGCACGCAGGACCTGCCAGCGCCACACCAGAAACAGCCAACAGAACCGCAGAGAGAACAACCGATTTCATGAAAGTGATCCTTTTTCAATAGCAACCCAGCAAGTGCTGGTGGATGTATTGAAAGAGTTCAAGATGAAGCTTCGCTTAAGGGGTCCGGTAACAAACGTGAGCTTGCGTGGTTCACCGTAACCGGTTGTGCGGCCCTTTTCACCGACCACCAGGAGGCCGGTTCAGAACAGAAATCGGCGCAGCAGGCGCGCTCCCACACGATGCGGTTCAGAACCGGGGGTTGGTCTGGCGGGTTTGGGCGCTTTGGGCCGTGTGGGCACACGAACGTTTGCAAACATCCAACCGGCCTCAGCCCCCACAGCAAAGGCTGTGACGGGCAAGGTTCTGACCTTCAACGGATTGAATCTGCCCGGATGTGTTGAAGCACCTCCTGCGCAATCCCGCAAAAGTCCACGTCTTTTCCCCGACCAATTGTTAGGCGAGCCTTAAATCGAAGGCCTATTTTTAAGACTGTTGCCCTATGGCTGACAGCTCGCGGTCGCCCATGGCATTTATTGACAAATATCAACCGAGGCCTGCCGGTGAGGCCTAGGCTGAGCGCTCATCTTCACAGGAGCCACCCATGAAAAAAACCACTGCGCAAAGCGGCCTGCTGGTCGCCGTGGCGTTGTTCGGCGGAGCCTTGCTGCTCTCCTGGATCACCCACGGCACCGGTGTCGTGCGCGACGACCCCAAGCGCAACATCAGCATCCCCCAGCAGTTGACCGTGCCCCTGCAGGTGCAGGCCGCCTACAACGGCAGCGACATGTTCTTCCGCTACCGCTGGCCCGCCGAGAAGCCGGGCATCTTTCACGACGTCGTCATGTTCGAGGACGGCAAGTGGGTCACCAAAGGCAAGGCGGTCCCCGGCTCTGAGCCCAATGGCCTGCACGAGGACCGCGTGGCCATGATGCTGGACGACGGCAGCGTGCCCGAGTTCGCGCGCTACGGTGGTTACCTGGCCATCGGCCCCGGCATCGCCACCTTCTCAAAGCATGCGGCGGGCGACGACGTGAAGGCGCACCCTTACCTGGGCAAAAAGCTCAAGCAGGAAGAGGTCAGCAAGCACCTGCCGCAGACGCGTACCGACATCAACGACTGGGCCAGCACGCAGACCGAAGACACCTTGAAGGCGCAACGGGCCGCCGGCTACTTCCTGGACCTGTGGCACTGGCGCGGTCATCGCTCCAACCCGATCAACATGTCCGACGACCAGGTGGTCGCCGAAGCGCGGATGGGCGATGCCGGCAAGAGCAGCGCGGCGTCCAACTGGGACGGTGAACTCAAGCAACCCAAGCTGATGTTCAACAGCGCCACCACCGGCTACAAGGCCCTGAAGTGGGACGATGTGGCGGGCGGCAAGCTGTCGCAGGACAGCACCTACTTCCTGCGCGACGGGGACGCGGTGCCATTTGATCCTGCTGCCGGATGGCAGAACGGCGACACCCTGCCCCGGCGCATCCTGCGCACGCCCGAAGAATCGATGGCCGATATTGCCGTGCAAGGCAAAGGGCGCTGGGCCGATGGTTTCTGGGACGTGACGCTCACGCGCAAGCTCGACACCGGCCATCCGCTGGACGACAAGGTCCTGAAAGACCAGGGCGCCTACGCGGTGGCGTTCGCCATCCACCGCAACGCCACCGGTGGGCGCTGGCACTACGTGTCACTGCCGGCCACGCTGGGCCTGGGCCGCGACGCCCACATCGTGGCGCAGAAGTTCGACGGCGCCGCGCCCGTCTGGAAAGACCAGTGGACCACGGTGGAGCTCTTCTACCCCGGCCAGGTGAGCTGGCCGCACCTCAACAGCACACGGCACGCTGGCGCGAGGTTCATCAAACAGGGACAACCCGTGACCACGCACCACGGTGTGGACCAGCTCAAGCACTACGGCATCGAAGCCGAATTCGCCAGCGAGATCTACAACCAGTGGCGCTGGACGCTGCTCGCCGGCCTCGCGCTGATCGCGGCATTCGGCTTTGCCCTCAACCAGTTGCTCAAGCGCAATACAGGAGTTTGATCATGGATGCCTATCACGTCTTGATGGTTCACTTTCCCATTGCGCTGTGGATGACCGCCACGCTGGCGATCTTCCTGCGCGTGTTCTCCGATGGCCCGCTCGCCAAGTCCGTCGACCACGCGCTGGTGCCGCTGCTCAGCGCCAGCCTGGTGTTCGGCATCATCGCGTTCTCCATCGGCCTGATGGTGTGGCCCTGGGAAACGATCTCGGCGTCGGCCCTGGGCCGCAACCACGTGCTGCTCGCCAGCTGGACCGTGGCCTACTGGGCCGTGATCCTGTTCGTGCGCTGGCGCCGTGGCGAGAGCGTGTGGCAAGGCACATCACGCTGGGTCATGGCCGGTCTGGCCTTCCTGGGCAGCGCCCTGCTGGGCATCACCGGCACGCTGGGCGGCCACCTCGTGGGCATCTACACCGAGGTGTCTGACCTGCTGCGCCTGCTGGGCTGGGAGGTGTACACCACCTACTACGTGCCCAACACCACGCTGATCGCCTTGGGCGTGATTTCGCTGCTGCTGCTGGTCATGGCTTTCTGGGGTCGCAAAGCCGCCTGATCCCGGCCCGCACGCACCGCAACCGTCTGGCGCAGTTCACTGCGCCTGCGGCTTGCGCCACAGCAGCATCAGCGCCAGCAGGGCCGAGGCCACCATGAGGAAGAGGCTGATCGCGTTGAGCACCGGCGTGGCGCCTTCGCGCATGCGGCTGTACATCAGCACGGTGAGCGGTGAGTCCGAGCCCACCAGCATCAGCGTGGTGTTGAAGTTCTCGAACGACATCAGGAAGGCCATGGCCGCGGCACCGATCATGCTCGGCCGCAGGTAGGGCAAGGTGATGGTCCAGAGCACCGCGAGGCGGCTCGCGCCCAGGTTGTAGGCGGCTTCTTCGAGCGTGCGGTCGAAGCGGCGCAGGCTGGCCGAGATGGTGAGCGTGGCGATGGTCACGATGTAGCAGAACTGGCCAAGGATCACCAGCGGCAGGCCGGGCCGCAGGAAGTCCAGCTCCAGACCCCATGTCTCGTCGGCGAAGTTGGCGATGCGGCTGGCGAAGGCGAGGATGGAGATGCCCAGGATCACGCCCGGGATGACCAGCGGCAGCATGGCCAGCAGCGCAATCGCGCTCTTGCCCGGGAACTCGAAGCGCTCCAGCAGGAAAGCGTTGCAGGTGCCCACGCCCACCGACAGCAGCGTCACCCAGAGCGCCACCCAGGCGCTCACGCCCATGCTCTGCAGCAACTCGCCGTCGGCCAGCAGACCGGTGCGCGCGTCGTTGTCGGCCACGAACCAGTCGAGCGTGAAGCCCATCCAGGGCGGCGTCGGGTAGTCGGCGTTGTTGAACGCGAACACCGCCACCACCAGCAGCGGCACGAACAGGAACACGAAAAAGCCGGCGACGAAGGCACCGAGGCCAAAGCGCTGCAAGGCGGGACGGGGCAGGCTGGGGATCATGTCAGCTTGCTTTCATGACGGCGCCAAAGCGTTGCCCTGTCAGTCGAAGCCCCACCCACACCAGCAGGCTGGAAAGGAACAACAAGAGGAAGCCGAAGGCCGCGCCCTGGTTCCAGTTGAACCGCGTGATGAACTGGGTGTAGATCTGCTCGGTGAACCAGAGCGAGTTCTTGCCGCCCAGCAGCGTGGGCGTGAGGTAGTTGCCGAGGCAGAGCATGAAGACGACGATGCTGCCGGCGGCGATGCCCGGCGCGGCGTGCGGGATGACGATGCGGCGCACGATGTTGGCGGTGCTGCCGCCGAGGTCGTAAGCCGCTTCGATCAGGCTGTCGTCGAGACTTTCCAGGCTGTTCACGAGCGGGATCACCATGAACAGCAGCGATGCATAAACCAGGCCCACCAGGATGGTGGCGTCGTGGTACAGCAGCTCCACCGGCTGGTCAGCCAGGCCCACGGCCTGCAGCAGGCTGGAAACCACGCCGGTCTCGCGCAGCAGGATCAGCCAGCCCAGGGTGCGCACCATTTCGCTGACCCAGAACGGCAGCAGGCACAGCACCAGCAGCACCATCTTGAGCCGACCCCGCGCCACCTTGGCGATGTACCAGGCGGCCGGAAACGCCAGCAGCAGCGTGAGCCCGGTGGCCAACACCGAGATGACCGCCGTGCGCACAAAGGTGTTCCAGTACAGCGGCTCGTCGACGAAGGTGCGGTACTGGTCGAGGCTGGCGGCGTATTCCCCCGGCCCCACGCGCGCCTGCAGCGACAGCAGCAGCAACTCCACATGCGGCAGGATCACCAGGCCCACCAGCCACAGCAGCGCCGGGGCCAGCAGCAGGCCGAGCATCCAGCGGTGGTGCGCGGTGGCGTCGTTCATGGCCTCAAGCCGAAAAACACCAGGCCTGTGCGGGCTGGTAGCCGAAGTGCACGGTCTCGCCAGACTTCAGATCGGCGAGGCGGCCGGTGAGTGGCAGCGCGATGTGCAGCGGCGTCTGGCTCTTGTCTTCGAGCACCAGCACGGTGGAGTTGCCGCCATCGAACAGCACGCTCTGCACGCTCGCGCTCCAGGCCGGTTCACCGGCGGGCAGCTCGCGCGGGCTGCGCCCGATCTCGATGGCCTCGGGACGGATGAACAGGGTGGCCGACTGGCCCACGTCCAGCGTGCCCACGCGCTGCGACCACAGCCCCATGCCACTGGTCGTGCGCAGCAGCACCTGCTCGCCGTTGCGCGATTCGATGGTGCCTTCAAAGCGGTTGTTGTTGCCCACGAAGCCGGCGACGAACGCGGTCTGCGGTTGGTAATACAGCTGTTGGGGCGTGCCCAGCTGCTCGAAGCGGCCGTGGTTCATCACCGCCACCTGGTCCGACATGACCAGCGCTTCCGACTGGTCGTGCGTGATGTAGACGAAGGTGGTGCCCACCTCAGCCTGCAGCTGCTTCAGCTCCACCTTCATGTGCTCGCGCAGCTTGAGGTCGAGCGCACCCAGCGGCTCGTCGAGCAACAGCAGCGCGGGCTCCAGCACCAGCGAACGCGCGATCGCCACGCGCTGCTTCTGGCCGCCCGAGAGCTGGTGAATGCGCTTGCCTTCGCTGCCCGGCAGGCCGACGCGCCGCAGCATGTCGGTCACCTTGGCCCTGGCGGCAGCGCCCTTCACGCCACGGCGCTCCAGGCCGTAGGCGATGTTCTCGCCCACGCTCATCATGGGGAACAGCGCCAGGTGCTGGAACACCATGTTCACCGGGCGCCTGTTGGGCGCGACGCCGCGCATCGACGCGCCCTTGATCACGATGTCGCCCGCATCGGGTTCGATGAAACCCGCCACCATGCGCAGCAGCGTGGTCTTGCCACAGCCCGAAGGCCCGAGGATGGAGAAGAACGAACCCCGCCGCACGGAAAAGCTCAGGTCATCCACCGCCGCAAACGCGCCATAGCGTTTGCGCACGGACTGGATGTCGAGATCGTGCGTGGCGGGGCCGCCCGCGGCCGGCGTCGGCACCGCCACGGCTTACTTGGCGGCCTTGACGCGGTCGAGCACGCGGCCCTCGATGTCTTCGATGCCGGCCGGCACGGCCGGGTACCACTTGATGTTCTTCAGCGCGGCTTCGGGGAAGCTCTCGGCGAACTGCTTCTTGAGCACCGGGTCCATCATCTGGTCGGCACCCTGGCTGGCGGTGAAGTTGCCGGCCGAGGAAGCCACCTTGGCGGCGATCTCGGGGCGCATGTTGAAGTTGATCCAGGCGTAGGCGGCGGCGTCGTTCTTGCCCTTGGCGGGGATGGCGAAGGTGTCCACCCAGCCCAGCGCGCCCGATTTCGGTGCCACGAACTTCACGTCGGGGTTGGCCTTGTTCAGCTCCCAGCCACCGGTGTCCCACATCATGGCCGTGGTGAGTTCACCCGAGCGGATGCCGGCGAGCAGCTGGTCCTTGCCGTCCCAGTAGAACTTCACGTTTTTCTTGCACTCGGTGAGCTTCTTGCCCATGTCGTCCATCAGGGCGCTGTAGGCTTTGGCGTCGCCGTAGAGCGCAAACGGGTCCTTGCCGGAGGCGAAGGCCATGGCGATCAGCGTGGGGCGCTTCAGGCGCATGCTGACCTTGCCGGCGTTTTCAGCCGCGCACAGGTCGGCGTAGTCGGTGGCCTTGGAGGTCTTGGTGTTGACCACCAGGCCGTCGGTGCCCCAGATGTGCGGCAGGCCGTAGACCTTGCCGCCGACCGTGGTGTTTTTCTTGGTCGCGTCGAGCATGGACGGGATGAACAGATCGGCCTTGATCTGCCCCATGTCGAGCGGCTTGTAGATCTTGAACTCGGTCTGCGGCCCGGCGATGCGGTCCTGGCTGGGCTGGGCGAGGTCGAAGCCGGCGCCCGCAGTGGCGCGCAGCTTGGAGATCATCTCTTCGTTGTTGGAGGTGGTCACCTCGACCTTGAAACCGGTCTCCTTGGTGAACTGCTCGATCACGTCCTTGGGCGCGTAACCACCCCAGGTCAGCAGGCGCAGGGTCTTGTCTTGCGCCTGTGCGACGCCAGCGGCCAGCAACAGCGTGGCCAGAACGATAGGGGACAACTTGCTCTTCATGGAGAAGCTCGCTTTCAGAGTGGGTGTGACAGATCGGAACAGAGGGGCGTCCGCAAGCCGAGCCGCGGGCGCCCGCCGGATTTGCAGACACGCAGAATCCGGTAAAGGCCAGAATAAGTCAAGGCTGTGAAAGACGTGTGACATGCGCGTGCTGCGTCAGCGCTCAAGCGTCGGGATGCACGGCGTCGAAGCCCGGGTGGTGCAGGCCTTCGATCTGGTCTTCCACGGTCTGGATCGCGGTCTCCAGTTCCAGAGGCGAAGGCCCGCCACGGTGACCAGGCGCGGACCAGAGCGTGTTGCATCCGATCGGCAGCACGAAACGCTGGACCTCAGCCTCTGGCGCCCTCAGCGACGCCACGGTTTCCAGCGCGCCGATGTGCAGATGCAGCGTGGCCGGCGCGGTGTTCGCGGGCATGGCGTTCAAGCCTCCACGTCCGGGTCGAGCGCCGCGCTCAGCAGCGTCAATACGCGGCCATCGATGCCATGGCCCAGGCCGGGCAGCAGGTCCACCCGCGGCGCGGCACCCAGCGCGCGCAGGCGCTCGGCCGCGGCCACGCTGAAGGCCGGCGCGATCACCGGGTCCTGCTCGCCGTGGATGAAATGCAGCGCCGTGCCGTCCGGCGCCAGCCGCGGCGGCTGGGCGAAGCGCCCGGCCATGGCGAACACGCGCGCGGCGATGGGCGGCGCCTGCTGTGTGGACTCCAGCGCCATGATGGCGCCTTGCGAAAAACCCGCCAGCGCCGTGGCCGACGCATCCAGCCCGGTGCGCGCCTGCCAGGCATGAACGGTCTGCACGAAACGCGGCATCACCGCCGCGATGCGCTCGATGCGATTGGCCTCGTCAACGCCACGCACCGAAAACCACTGCCAGCCACCGCCCATGTCGGACGGAAACGGCGAGCGCACGCTGACCACCCAGCGGTCGGGCCGGGCCAGCGCCTGGCCCAGTGGCAGCAGGCCTTCGGGCGATGCCCCGACGCCGTGGAACAGCAGCACCAGATGGCGCGCGGGCACGGTGGGCTGGTGAACGATGAGGTCGTCTTGCATGGTGTCTTTCCGGGTGGGTGGCTTCAGGCCGCCAGCGCGTCGGCCGCCACCGACGCTGGCAGCGGCAGTGTGCCGAACAGGTACGAGTCCATGGCCAGCACGCCGTGCGTGATGCCACCCTCGATGCGCGTGGCCGGCACTTCAGCGCCCGCTGCGCCCGCGGCCACCATCAACGGCCACAGGTGCTCGGGCGTGGGGTGGGCCCGCTGCGCGTGCGGCGCGATGGCCATGGTCTGCTGCAGGCGGGCGTGGTCGCGGTTCAACACGGCCTGCGTGATCCAGGCCGAGAACTCGCGCGCGTAGTCCTCGCCAGCGGCGCCGGCCGCGTCGAAACGCACTTCGTGGAGGTTGTGCGTGAGGCTGCCCGAACCGACGATGAGCACGCCTTCGTCGGCCAGCGGCGCCAGCGCCTGGCCAAAGGCGTAGGCGCGCGCACCGTCGAGCCGCGCCGGCAGCGAGACCTGGAACACCGGCACGTCGGCCTGCGGCAACAGGTGCAGCAGCGGCACCCAGGCACCGTGGTCCAGGCCCCACTGGGGGTCTGCCTCGACCGCCCAGCCCGCGGCGCGCAGCACCTCGATGGCGCGCTGCGCCACCTCGGGCGCACCCGGCGCGGGGTACTGCAACTGGTAAAGGGCTGGAGGGAAACCGCCGAAATCGTGCACGGTCTGCGGCGCGGCGCTGGTGGCCACGCGCGGCTCGCGCGTCATCCAGTGCGGCGACACCACCAGCACGGCCTTCGGGCGCGGCAGCGACTTGCCCAGGGCGGTGAGCGCAGGGCCGGCGATGCCGGGTTCGATGGCGAACGTGGGTGCACCGTGGGAGATGAAGAGTGTGGGCAAGCGGGTCATGGCGGGGTTCCAGTGGCGGTGCAGGCCTGTGTGCTGCACACGCCTCCACTGTAGAGAGTCGGGGGGCGCGCACCGTTCAATGGAAATGGTCGCTGCGTTGAAACGGGTTGACCGATGCCCCGGGCATCTACGGGTTTGTCCGCTGTCTCCCCCGCTGCCAGCCTCCTAGCATTAACCATACCCCGTTCAGTATTTGACCTTGGAGATCTCCCATGCCGATGCCATTCACCCCCCGTCGCCGCGACATGCTTCAGGCCACCGCCATCGGCGTCGCGGCCCTCGCCACCGGGTGTGCCGCCATCGGCACGGGGGCCAAGCCACGCGTGGTGGTGGTCGGTGGCGGCTGGGGCGGGCTGGGTGCGGTGCGCGGCCTGCTGGCCGCGGGTGGCGCCGACGTGACCCTGGTCGAGCCCAACGAGGGTTTCATGTCCTGCCCGCTGAGCGCGCACTTCATCGCCGGCTTCCAGCCCGCCAGCGATTTCCAGCGCAGCTACGCGCGCATCGACCAGTTGGGCGCGCGGCGCGTGCGCGAACGTGTGACCGCGATCGACCGCACCAAGCGCGAGGTGGTGACCGCCACGCAGCGCCTGCCCTACGACTTCCTGGTGCTGTCGCCTGGCGTCGAATACATGGAGGACGGCATCCAGGGCTACGCCGAAGCGCGCGCTCAGCTGCCGGTGGGCTTTCGCGCCTTCGAGCAGATGGCCGTGCGCCAGCAGGTGGACGAGTTCCTCGCCAAGGGCGGCAACTTCGTCATCAGCGCGCCCAAGCCACCCTACCGCTGCCCGCCCGCGCCCTACGAGCGCGCCTTCCTGATCGCCGAGCAGATGAAGCAGCGCGGCACCAAGGGCAAGATCATCCTGATCGACGCCAACCCCAACCCGATGCCGTTGCCGATCGCCAAGCCCATCCTGAACGGCATGAAGAGCCTGTACGCCAGCCAGATCGAATACATGCCCGACACCGCCATCACCTCAGTGGACATGGGCAAACGCCAGCTCGCCACCTCGTCGGGCGACGTGCCTTTCGCGCACGCTAACCTCATCCTCCCCATGCGCGCACCGGCGCTGATCCGCCAGGCTGGCCTGGGCGAGCGCTGGGCCGCGGTGAAGCTGCCGAGCTTCCAGAGCCAGGCCGACGAGCGCATCTACGTGATCGGCGACTCGCAGGGCTCTCCCCTGCCCAAGAGCGGTCACATCGCCTTCGGCAGTGGCCAGCAGGTGGCCGAAGCCATCACGGACCGCATCGCCGGCAAGACTCCTGCGCCAGCGGCAGGTCCGGTCGACCTGCCGCTGGGCATCTGCTGGGCCAACGTGACGCACAAGGACGCGATCAACATCAACGTGGCGTCGAGCGTGGCGCCCGGCGAGGCCCCCAAACTCAAAATCACTGTGGACCCGGAACACAACGCCCGCTCGGGCGCTGCCGCCACCAGCTGGGGCAACGGCATGTGGAAGGCCATGCTCGGCTGAACCCCACGCAACGGGAGGACACGCCGGCGGCGGGATAATCCCGTCATGGCAAAGAAACAGCGTGTGGTGGTCGGTTTGAGCGGTGGAGTGGACTCCGCGGTGAGCGCGCACCTGCTCAAGGAACAGGGCTACGAGGTCATCGGCATCTTCATGAAGAACTGGGAAGACGATGACAACGGCGAGTACTGCTCGTCCAACATCGACTTCGTCGACGCCGCCGCGGTGGCCGACGTGATCGGCATCGAGATCGAACACGTCAACTTCGCCGCCGAGTACAAGGACCGCGTGTTCGCCGAATTCCTGCGCGAATACCAGGCCGGGCGCACGCCCAACCCGGACATCCTGTGCAACGCCGAGATCAAGTTCAAGGCCTTCCTCGACCACGCGATGCGCCTGGGCGCCGAGAAGATCGCCACCGGCCACTACGCCCGCGTTCGTCTGAACGAAGCGACCGGCCAACACGAGCTGCTCAAGGGCCTGGACCCGCTGAAGGACCAGAGCTACTTCCTGCACCGCCTGAACCAGGCGCAGCTGAGCAAGACGCTGTTCCCGGTGGGCGAGCTGCCGAAGACCGAGGTGCGCCGCATCGCGGCAGAGATCGGCCTGCCCAACGCGAAGAAGAAAGACAGCACCGGCATCTGCTTCATCGGCGAGCGGCCGTTCCGCGATTTCCTCAACCGCTACATCGCCAAAGAGCCGGGCCCCATCAAGGACCCGAGCGGCCGCACCATCGGCCAGCACGTGGGCCTCTCGTTCTACACGCTGGGCCAGCGCCAGGGTCTGGGCATTGGCGGCATCCGTGAAAAGGGCGCACAGAAAGGCGGCAACGAACACGAGCCCTGGTTCGTCGCGCGCAAGGACATGGCCAACAACATCCTCTGGGTGGTGCAGGGCCATGACCACCCCTGGCTGCTCTCGCCCAGCCTGCGCGCCGAAGATCTGAGCTGGGTCGCGGGCGAGGCACCGCAGGTCACCGACATCGCGGCCAAGACGCGCTACCGCCAGGCCGATGCGCCCTGCACGCTGGCGACCGATGCCACCGGCATCACCCTGCGTTTTGCCGAACCGCAATGGGCGGTGACGCCGGGCCAGAGTGCCGTGATCTACGACGGCGAGGTCTGCCTGGGCGGCGGTGTGATCCACACCGAGGCGGCCAACGCGCCCGTCTGAGCGACTACCCGCCGAAGCCCTTGCTTGGTACGGGGAAAAGGCTGGCTATCGGCGCGGTTGGAACTGCCAATGGCCGGCTTGACAAAACGCAATCTATTGCCATGTGCGCATCCATAGACTTCATTCATCGGACAAGCCATCCTGCTTTCCCGGTTCTTCCGAAACCCGACCTGAATGGAGTACCTCATGGAAAACCTTGCCACCTTCCCCCGCCTCAACGAAGCCGCACCGGCCTTCAACGCCAAGACCACCCACGGTGACCGCACGCTCGCCGACTACAAAGGCAAGTGGCTGATCCTGTTCTCGCACCCGGCCGATTTCACGCCCGTCTGCACCACCGAGTTCATCGGCTTCCAGAAACACGCCGAGACCTTCCGCGGCATGAACTGCGAGCTGCTCGGCCTGTCCATCGACAGCCTGTATTCGCACCTGGCCTGGACGCAGAACATCCAGGAAAAATTCGGTGTCGAGATCAGCTTCCCGATCATCGAAGACATCAAGATGGATGTCGCCAAGGCCTACGGCATGGTGCATCCCGGTGCCGCCGACACGCAGGCCGTGCGCGCCACCTTCTTCATCGATCCCGACGGCATCCTGCGCGCCATGGTCTATTACCCGATGAGCAACGGACGCAGCATCGACGAGTTCGTGCGCCTGCTGCAGGCCATGCAGACCAGCGACGCCAACAAGGTCGCCACGCCCGAAGGCTGGACGCCCGGCTGCGACGTGATCGTGCCACCGCCCAAGAGCCCCGACGCCATCAAGGCGCGTCTGGCCGAAGGCTACAAGACGACCGACTGGTACTACTCGACCAGGTCGCTGTGATCGGCTGAAGGACCTGCCCGAACAGGGCGGGCCCTTCAACCCGTGCGGCGCAGCAGTCGCACGTGCATCGGCCGCACGAAATGCGCACCGTCCGCACCCATGTGCGGCATGAAGGCGTCGCGCACTCGGGCAACCAGCGCAGGCGTGATGTGGTGGTCGGCGAAGCTGGGGTAGAGCATGCGCTGCTCGAACTCAGCCCAGTCCTTGAAGTGCGCAGGCTGCGCAAAACGCCGCTCGCCCGCTGCATCCCATTGGGTACCGATGGTCAGCGCACGGTCCAGTGCGGCCTGCGCGGCCCGACGCACGGTGTTCTCGTCGTTGTAGAGGCGCACGATCTCGTTGAGCGCGCCGCCGTATATCGGCTCGCTCACGTAGAACCAGCCACCGGGTTTGACCACGCGCGCCACCTCGGCGAGCGCCGCGTCCATGCCGTCGAGCGGCACGTGGTGCAGGCTCTTGAGCATCATCGCGCCGTCAAAGCCCGCATCGGGGAACGGCACGGCTTCGGCGCTGCCGGCCACGAACAGCAGCCGCTCCTGCGGACTCGAAACGTTCTTGGTGTGCTGCACGGCGTCCACCTCCAGCCCCACCACCTGGCTGCCCGCATGGCGCAGCACCAGGCTGCGCGCCAGCCGCGCGTTGCCACAACCCAGTTCGATGATGCGCTGCCCGGCCAGCGGCACCAGGTCGCCCAGCACATCGAGTTCGTCGCGCACGAGCGGCAGTTGATCGGGATCGGCTTGGTGTTCGTTCATTTTGTTGCTCTTGAATCCGCAGCATTCACAGGAGCTTGCGTTTTCTCATGGATACCTCAATGAGTATAGGAAGAATGGCGGCAACCACCGCAATCGCGGTGGAATGCCAACCGAATTTTCAAGGAGTTCCTGCATGAAGCACCTGATCGCCCTGGGCACCGCCGCCCTGCTGGCCACCGGCACGGTCCACGCCGAAGAGCTGTTCGTCAACATCCACAGCGGCAGCGCCATGGCACAGGGCGCGGGCCTGGTGCTCGCCGGCCAGGCGCTGGAGCAGAAGGCCAGCGTGCGCGTGCTGCTGTGCGACGCTGCAGGCGACATGGCCGTCGTGGGCAAGGAAGGCCCGAAGCTCAAGCCGCGCGACGTGACCACGCAGCAGATGCTGCAAGGCGTGATCAAGGCTGGTGCCAAGGTGGAAGTGTGTGCACTGTACCTGCCCAACACCGGCCTCAAGCCCACCGACCTGATCCCCGGCGTGACTCCGGCCAAGCCAGCCGACGTGGCAGCCCACCTGCTCAAGCCGGGTGTGAACAGCCTGGCTTTCTGATCGGCTTCGCCCCAGTAGAAACGTCGCCCTGCGGGGCGCCGTTCTCGCTCGGATTGCTCGGAGCGAAGTGCCCCAACCCAGAGATGCCGCGGAACCGGCTTTGCCGGGCCGCCAGCATCGCCCCCTGGAGGGGGTCGCGCGTAGCGCGGCGGGGGTGTCACCCAAAATTTCCCGGCATCTGAACGGCAACGACTTCGCCACGCGCGGTGGCCACATCGCCCGCGTACACCGTGGTCTCGACCACCACCTTGCGGCCTTTGATTTCCTTGATGCGACCGCGGATCACCAGCTCGCCGGCCAGGGGCGTGGGCTTCAGAAAGTCCACGTGCAGCGATCCGGTGACGAAACGGAACGCGGGCAGCGAGTCCATGTCGCGCCCCGCCTGCCGGTACATGGCGGCCGCGGCGGTGCCGGTGCTGTGGCAGTCGATCAGCGAGGCGATCAGCCCGCCATAGGCGTAGCCAGGCACCGAGGTGTGGAAGGGCTCGGGTGTGAAACGGGTGACGGTTTCGTCGCCGTCCCACACGGTCTTGATCTGGTGACCGTGTTGATTTTTGCTGCCGCAGCCGTAGCAGTGCGACACGTTGTCGGGGTAGTGGTCCTGGAAGGCGTCGATAGCGTCCATGGGTGTCTCCTCGCGTATTGGTTGTGGTGGTGACGGGATCAGGGCGCCAGGCCGAGCGCGGTGCGCAGCTGCGCCTCGCTGCTGGCGTACTGGAAGTGGGTCACGCGGCCGGCCTCCAGGCCGATGAGGGTCACCGCGTCGTCCTGGCGCGGCCAGCCGGCCAACAGGGTTTCATCGAGCGACACACCCACCTCGAAAGGCTGTTCACGCAACGCGGGCAAGGCAAAGGTGCGGGTGATGAGGCCGGGCATCTTGCTCATGTCGGCCAGGTAGACCGCATGACGGCTTTCCAGAAAGCCTTTGTGCTGCGCGCCCAGCACCGTCAGCGCGAGGTTCGAGGCCTTGCGACCGGCGGCGAACACCACCAGCCGCGTGCCCGCCGGGACCTGCCAGTCCTGGTCGTGCTGGTTCTTGAGGCGCAACGCCGGCAGGGGCCGGCCGGGTTCGATGGGGCCGGCGATGGCGCACAGGGGCAGCACCATGGCCAGCACCACGGCCTGCGCCAGGGTCATGAGGGCCTTTTTCATGCGGTCTCGCACGACTGGCCTTGCATCTGACCGTGGCCGCAACCGGCGCGGTCGCCGGTGTTGACCATGTGGTCGGCCATCTGCGTGAAGGCGTTGAGCAGGCCGGCGCGCAGGTTCTCGTCGGCCACCTGCTCGGTCAGCGCCGTGCGCATGCACAGCATCCACTCGTCACGCTCGGTCGGGCCGATGGCGTAGGGCACGTGGCGCATGCGCAGGCGCGGGTGGCCTTTCTTTTCGGTGTAGAGCGGCGGCCCGCCGAACCAGCCCGAGAGAAATTCGAACAGAGCTTCATTGGCGCCGGCCAGGCTCTCGGGGTGGATGCGGCGCGCGGCGTAGGCCTCGGGCAGCTCGTCCATCAGCTCGTAGAAACGGTCGACGAGGCGGTGCAGGCCTTCGGCGCCGCCCAGGGCGTCGTAGGGTGTGACAGGGGTGGAAGTTGTGGGCATGGGGTTTCCTTTCAGGCGGCCTTGGAAGCCGCGGGGGGTGGCGCCACAGGCGGTGCGCCAAAGAGCCGGTCGGTGAGCTTGACGTACCAGGCAGCGGCCTGCACCTGGACGATGTAGGCCAGTGCGATCAGCAGGGCGGCATCTGCGCCCTGCTCGCCGAACACGCCCATGGCAATCGCCAGCGCGATCGAGAGGTTGCGCATGACGGTGCCGTAGACCAGGGCGATGGCGTCGCCGCGCTGGAAAAAGAACTTGCCAATCAGGGTGCTGAGAACGAAGTTCAGCGCATAGATCAGCACCAACGGCAGCAGCAGGCTGGGCAACAGGGCGGGCTTCGCAAAGATGTCCTGCGACTTGAGCGCCATGGACACGAAGACGATGCCCAGCACGCCCAGGGTGGAGAACGGTGGGAACCTGGGTTTGTAGTGGCCGTTGAAGCGCGGTTCACCATGACGGTCTACCAGCCAGCGCTGCGTGAGCGTGCCCAGCACCAGCGGCAGGAACACGATCAGCGCGATCTGCAGGAACACCTGCAGCACGGGGATCTCGACCACCGCGCCCAGCAGGGCCTTGAGGTAGATCGGCGCCAGCAGCGAACCGGCGATCAGGCCGACCACGGTCATCTTCACCGCGGCGGGCACATTGCCTTTGGCGAAGCCGGTCCAGGAGATGGTCATGCCCGAGGTGGGCAGCAGCGCGGTCAGCAGCAGGGCCAGCCGCACCATGGGCTGGTCGGCAAAAAACAGCAGGCCCATGCCGTAGCCGATGGCGGGCATGAGGATGAAGTTGACGGCCAGCGTCGTGCCCTGCAGGCGGTTGCCGCCAGGCTTGAGCAGGTCGCGCACGTTCATCGTGACCATCATGGGATAGACCATGAGGAAGGTCAGCGGCAGGATGCCCCAGCGCAGGAAGGCCGGGTCGGCCACCTGCCCGAACAGCAGACCCGCGAGCATGGCGATCGGGATGCTCCAGACCAGATTTTTCTGCGCCCAGTTGAGGACTTTCCACATGATCTCGTTTCCTGTATCCGGTCAATGGTTACGAAGCGCGAGTGTCCAGGCCTGCATGGCGTCGTTGGCGGGCTTCATGGGCGCGTCCATGAAGCTGACCACAAAATGGTCGCCCATGTCGGCAATGCCGATGGAGCGCGGGCGCACGGCCAGCACCTGCGGGTTGGGCAGCGCATGGCCAAAACAGAACACCACGTTGACCGCCGCCTGGATCGCGGGCGCGATGTCGCCGCCGATGGCTTTCGTGTGCGCGAAGTGATCGAAGGTGGCGATGTAGCTCACGCGCGGTGTCGCGGCGATGCAGGCCTTGAAGTAGTCGGCGATGGCGTCCACGGTGGTGTAGGTTGTCTCTGACTTGGCGATGTCCACCACGGTGATGGGGTATTTTTCCTGGAAATGCAGTTGCTTCATGAAAACTCCGGAGTAGAAAAGAAAACAGGGTCGCCGCCCGTTCAGGCGGACTGGGTGTTGTGGCCCGCCGCTGCACTCACGGCATCCGCTCCTTGCGTCGGCAATGCGGCGACACGGGCCAGGAAGGCGTCGCGCGTCTGCCGGGCAAAGAAAGGGTGCCAGCGGCGCTGCTCCAGCACCGTGCTCACGGCGCGCGCGCGCTGCTCATGGCCGGCAAACAGCAGGGTCTCGTCAGGCAGGGTGAAGAGGCGCAGGTTGATGCTGTCCCACAGCGCGGCGGGGTCTGCCGGGTGCGGCTGGTGCGGGCAGGCGTCCACGGCGAGCAGGCCGCCGCAGAACACGCGGTCGCGCCAGACGAAGCTCAGGCAGCCGGCGGTGTGGCCGGGCGTGGTGATCACCCGCACGATCTCGTTCCCCACGGGCAGGTGCTCGCCATCGGCCACCGTGTGCGTGCCCTCGCAGGCTTCGCCCTGCACCACGGGCGCGCCCAGGCTGCGCAAGCGTTCGAGTTCGTGGCTCTGCAGGTGGTCGTGCTGGTGGGTGCGCAGCACCCAGCGCAGGCGCAGATCGCGCTCCCCCAGCAGCGCCTGCAGCACCGGCAGATCGCGGCTGCGCGGATCGACCACGACGGCTTCGCGCGCGTCGTTGTCGGCCAGCACATAGCTCAGCTCGCCGCTGCGTTCGTCGTGCAGGATGCGGAACAGCACCTCAGGCTCCCCAGCGCAGCCAGGCGGCCAGCAACAGGCCGGCGGCACAGGCCCAGCCAGAGAACAGCCAACGCCCGCCGAACCAGCGCGGGACAAAACCGACGCCACGCACCAGCCCGGCGCTCATGGCCCAGAACAGGGCCATGGCCAGGCCATGATCGGCCTGGCCGCTGGCATCGGCGAACAGCAGCGGGTAGATGCTGCCCACGAGCATGATGGCCAGCGCGGCCAGCAGGCTGGGAAGGTGCACGCGGCTGGCCACCGGCACGGGCGCCGCGCCGAGCAGGCCCGTGGCGGGAGCGGGGGCGGGTGTCATGCGTCACCGCCTTTCGACAGCGCGCGGGCCTGCTCGTGCTCACCCCACATGGCGTTGAGGATGGCGAGCAACACCGCGAAACCGACACCGAGCATCCAGGCGAAATACCACATGCTGTTCTCCGTTCAAAAAAATGCCATCAGGCGGCGCCGCTGTCGTCCTCGCCGATCAGCAAGCTGCCGTCGGCGAGGTACTTGTGCGGTGGCACGACCAGGTTGGTGGGCGCGGGCTTGTTCCTGAACACGCGGCCCGCAAAGTCGAAGGTGGATCCGTGGCAGGGGCAGAAGAAGCCGCCTTTCCAGTCGGCCGGCACGCTGGGGTTGGCCGTGCCTTTCGGCAGGGTCACGGGTGAGCAGCCCAGGTGCGTGCAGATGCCCACCGTCACGAACACCTCGGGCTTGATGGAGCGGTGGGTGTTGGTGGCGTAGTCGGGCTGCTGCTTCACTTCGGAGGCCGGGTCGGCCAGGTCGGAAATGCCGTCCAGGCTGGCCAGCATCTCCGGCGTGCGGCGCATGACCCACACCGGCTGGCCGCGCCATTCGACGGTTTTCACCTCGCCGACGGCCACCGTGGTCGGGTCCATGGTCACGGCGGCCCCCTGCGCCTTCGCGCGCTCGCTGGGGCGAAGCTGGCCACGAAGGGCATCGCGACGGCGGCGGTGGCCGCCACCCCCATGGCGCTGGTGGCCAGCAGCCAGGTGCGGCGCTCCGGGTCCATGCCGGACTCGGGGGGCAGGGGCAATGCAGGGGCGTGTGACATGGAAAACTCCTCAGTGGCCTTGCGGCGGAGCGGACGGTGTGTCCGCGGAATGGGCGTCGTCGTGCAGTTCTTCCCAGCCCGTCACCATGGACTTGATGTGCGCGGTGGGTGTGGCCGGTGGTGGTCAGGTACACGTGCACGATGAAGAAGGTGAGCATCAGGAAAGCACCCGCCGTGTGCGCCCAGGCCACCCCTTCCAGCGTGAGCCATTGGTCAATGCCCAGGGAGGGCCAGAAGGCGCGGAACAGGTAGAGCAGGCCCGAGCCCCAGATCAGCGGCGAGATCATGGCCAGCAGACCGAGATAGGCCAGGCGCTGCAGCGGGTTGTGTTTCTTCTGCACGGTCTTGTGGAACGGGTGCGGCGCGCCACGGAACATGCCCCAGCTGTAGTACATCGCCATCGCCACCACCTTCTTGTGGGTCGGCAGGTACTGGCGCCATTCACCGGTGGTGAACTGCCAGAAGATGGTGAAGGCCCAGAGGATGAGCAGCAGCCAGGCGGCCAGCGTGTGCAGGCGCACCGCGGGCTCGAAGCCCAGCAGCGTGTAGCTGCCGTGCACCTCGAAACCGCTGATGAGCATGGCGATGATCAGCAGCGCCTGCGACCAGTGCCAGAAACGCTCGTAGCGCTTGTAGATGTAGATGCGGGCGGGGGAGTGGCTGGCCGCGTCGGCGACGCTGGCCATGGAGGCGGTGGTCTCAGACATGGCGGTTCTCTCGTTGGTTGCGGCGGCGGGTCAGCAGGCGGGCGGCGGTGTGCAGCAGCACGCCAGCGATGGCGCCCACCACGGCGAGCCAGCCGAGGCGGTCGATCCAGGGCTGGCTGTCGCGCCCGGGCAGGTAGACGCCGGGCAGGTCACCCAGGCGGCTTTTCGTTGGGTCGGCGTGGCACGAGGCGCAAGCCACGGCATTTTTGGAAGGCGCCACCATGTGGGTGATGGGCCAGAGCATCTCGGTCTTCACGAAGTCGTGTTGACCGCTGTAGGGCTGGCCGGTGGCGGTCGCACCGGCGGTGAGTGCCTTGTCCCAGTCGAAGTTGAACCAGAACGCCGTGTCGTCGGGCACCGCCCTGTGCGGCACCAGCAGTTGCAAATGCACCTTGTCGTAGGGCTGTTTGCCCTCGAAACGCTTGACCGGCCAGATGCGTGCGGTCGGATCTTCCGGACCGCCCATGAAACTGTTGATCTTGAGCACCTGGGTCGGATCGATCTTCATGTCCTGCGTGGTGAAGTTGACCTGGCCGTTGAACCAGACGTAGTCGGGCACCACGTCCTGTGCCAGCTTGAAGTCGCCCTTCTTGCTGTCGTAGATCACGTGGCCGTGTTGATCCTTCTTCTGGATCGGTTTGCCTTCGGGGGTGAGCTGGCCGGCGGTGGACCAGTCCCAGGCCATCTTGGTGGCCACGCCACCGCGCGCGAACTCGGGGATGTGGCAGCTCTGGCAGGCCAGCTTGTTGGTGTGGTTGTTGAGCAGCTCCACGCTCAGCGAGGGCTGCTTGTGCGGCTTGTCGCCGTGGCAGCTCTGGCAGGTGGCGGCGTTGCGTCCGGCGTGCACCGAATCGCCGCGCAGCATCGGACCGTGCGGGTCGGACGCGGTCATGCTGATGCGGCTGCCCGCGATCTGGTGGCCGTCGGCCTGGTGGCAGGTGGCGCAGGTGAAGCCGGCGCCGCCCTGGGCCTTGCTGGCCATGTGCACATCGAGCTCCTTGCTCGCCTTGTTGAGCGAGGAATCGAGGTCGCCGTGTTTCACGCCGTCACCGCCGCCGCCGGCGTAGTGGCAGCTGCCGCAGGTGGCCACACTGGTCTTGCCGATGTGCTGGGCCACCATGGCCAGGTCCACCGGGTCGATGAACTTGCCCGAGCCCGGTGGCAACTCGATGCGCTCGGTGGGCACCTCGCCGGCCATGCCTGCAGGCTTCTTGTAGCCGCCGGTGTTGTGACAGACCAGGCAGTCCACCTTGCTCTCGTTGTGGAAGTCGAACTTGTCGTCTTTCCAGCCGTAGCCCACATGACAGGACTGGCAGAAGGCTTCGTTGGAGCGGTCGCCGATGCAGAAGCTGTTGAGCATGGTCTTCTTGCCCAGCTTCTGCCCGGTGTCGGGGTTGGTGTACTCCCAGGTCCAGTGGCGCGTGCCCATGACCTGCTTGCCCGCTTCGGTGTGGCAGCTCAGGCAGGCTTTGGTGACTTCCGAGCCGCTCTTGAACGGGCCCTGCAGCTCCTTGAACTTGCTGTGGTCGGCGGTGGATTTGTTCTTGGTGGGTGCGGCGGCCAGGGCCGCGGCCACGTCGGGTGGGGCGCCGGGCGCGGCGGTTGTGGCGCCCGCCAGAGGGGCGGCCAATGCCAGCGCCAGCCAGGCGACCAGCGTGCGCCATCGGCTCTGGCGCTGTCGCGGCGGGGGGTGCGGATGCTTGTTGTGGGTCATGCTTTGTCTCCAGCTCGTTGGGGGAATGGGCTCGAACGGATGGCGAGTCTCACGGGCGTGTCTGCGACCCGTCTTTGCGTTCCATCAATACCGGCATGGGTATATGAACTCCCTTGCGCTGGCTCAAAAGGCTCAATAAGCACCGTGCTCGTTTTCCCTGATGTACGCGGCCGTGACCTTGCCGCGCATGACGCGGTAAGCCCAGGACGTGTAGACCACGATGAGCGGCATGAAGAGCACCGTGGCCCAGAACATGATGGCCAGCGTGAGGTGGCTGGAGACGCTGTCCCACACCGTGAGGCTGGCCGCGGGCAGGGTGCTCGACGGCATGATGAAAGGGAACATGCTGGCCCCGGCGGTGCCGATCACGCCGGTGGTGGCGAGCGAAGAGGCGACGAAGGCCGTGAGCGTGTGACCCAGACGCATGAGCGCGGCGGCGGCCAGCGCGCCGAGCACGCCGATGGCGGGCAGCAGCCACAGCAGCGGTTGCGCGGCGTAGTTCGCCATCCAGGCGCCGGCCTCGCGCACCACGGTCTTGCCCAGGGGGTTGGGCAGGGCCGCGGGGTCGATCACGGAGCTGATGCGAAAACCGTCGATGCCTTGCAGCCAGACACCGGCGCCGATGAAACCCAGCACCATGAGCAGCGCGGCGCCGGTGCCGGCGGTGATGGTGCGCGCCTGCACCACGCCTTCGGTGCGGTGCGCCAGGTAGGTGGCTCCCTGCAGCGTGATCATGGCGCTGCTGACCACGCCGGCCAGCAGGGCGAACGGGTTGAGCAGCTGCCAGAACGTGCCGGTGTAGGTGGAAATCAGGAAAGCGTCGAACTGGAACGGCACGCCCTGCAGCAGGTTGCCAAAGGCCACACCGAAGATCACCGGCGGGATGAAGCCTCCGATGAAGAGGCCCCAGTCCCAGGTGCTGCGCCAGGTGGCGTTGTGGATTTTGCTGCGGTAGTCGAAGCCCACCGGGCGGAAGAACAGCGCCCACAGCACCGCGAGCATGGCCCAGTAGAAGCCGCTGAAGGCGGTGGCGTAGACCAGCGGCCAGGCCGCGAAGATGGCGCCGCCACCGGTGATGAACCAGACCTGGTTGCCGTCCCAGTGGGGGCCGACGGTGTTGATGACGACCCGGCGCTCGATGTCGCTGCGACCGACGAAGGGCAACAAGGTGCCCACGCCCATGTCGTGGCCGTCCATGATGGCGAAGCCGATGAGCAGCACGCCCACGAGCAGCCACCAGACGATCTTGAGGGTTTCATAGTCGAACATGGGGAGCTCCTTCAGGCGTGCTGGACAGCGTGGTGAACGGGTTCACGTTCGTAACGGCCCGTGCCCAGGCTGCCGGGGCCGATGCGCGCGAACTTGACCATCAAGTACATCTCGACGATCAGCAGCAGGGTGTAGAAACCGATGAAGCCGGCGAGCGAACCGTAGAGACTGCCCACGCTGAGGGTGGACACGCTCAGGTGTGTCGGCAGCACGCCATAGATGGTCCAGGGCTGGCGGCCGTATTCGGCAACGAACCAGCCGAGCTCACAGGCGATCCAGGGCGCGGGCAGCATCCACAGCGCCCATTTGAGCAGCCAGGGGCGCTTGCCGCATTCGAGCTTGAGCGTGCACCAGAAGGCCATGCCGAACAGCGCCAGCATCAGGAAACCCAGACCGACCATGATGCGGAAGGCCCAGAACATCGGCGTGACCTTGGGCACCGTGCTGTCCACCGCTTTCTGGATCATCTCGGGCGTGGCCTGGCGCACATCCACCACGTATTTCTTGAGCAGCAGGCCGAAGCCGAGGTCGGCCTTGTGCTGTTCGAACAGGGCCTTGGCGGCCGCGTCCTCGCGGTTGGCGCGCAGGGCTTCGAGCGCGGTCACGGCGTGGATGCCGCTCTGGATGCGTTCGCGGTTTTTCGCCTTGATCTCGTGGATGCCGGGGATCTGCTGGCTCACCGAGCGCGTGCCGATCAGGCCCATGACCCAGGGGATCTCGATCTCCCAGTCGTTCTTCTGCTCGGCCTCGTTGATGCTGGCCACGAGCTTGAGGCCGGCGGGTGCCGGCTCGGTCTCCCACATGGCTTCGAGCGCGGCCATCTTGGTCTGCTGCGCCTCGCCCACGGTGTAACCCGACTCGTCGCCGAGCACGATCACGCTGCAGACGCTGGCCAGGCCAAAGGCCGCCGCCACGCGGAAGCTGCGCTTGGCAAACTCGATGTCGCGGCCCTTGAGCAAATACCAGCTGGAGATGGACAGCACGAACATCGCGCCGGTCACGTAACCGGCCGAGACGGTGTGCACGAACTTGGCCTGGGCATCCGGGTTGAACAGCACGGCCCAGAAGTCCACCATCTCCATGCGCATGGTCACATAGCTGAATTCAGCGCCCACCGGGTTCTGCATCCAGCCGTTGGCGATCAGGATCCACAGCGCGCTCAGATTGGTGCCCACCGCCATCAGGATGGTGACCATCAGATGCTGCGTCTTGGAGAGCCGGTCCCAGCCGAAGAAGAACAGGCCGATCATGGTCGATTCGAGGAAGAAAGCCATCAGCCCTTCGATGGCCAGCGGCGCCCCGAAGATGTCGCCCACGTAGTGCGAGTAGTAGGCCCAGTTGGTGCCAAACTGGAATTCCAGCGTGATGCCGGTGGTCACGCCGAGCGCGAAATTGATGCCGAAGAGCTTGCCCCAGAAGCGGGTCATGTCCTTCCAGATGACGTTGCCCGTCATCACATACACGCTTTCCATGATCACCAGCAGCCACACCATGCCCAGCGTCAGCGGCACGAAGAGGAAGTGGTACATGGCCGTCGCAGCGAACTGCAGGCGGGAAAGGTCAACAAGCTGCTCAGAGATCACGGTTTCACTCCTGGGTCGACACCTGCGGCACCGGGCGGCTGCCCAGCATCTGGCTGGCAGCGGCGTCGGTGTCCACCGCCACGCGCTGCTCACGCACAAAACCCCACCACAGCCCCGTGAGAAACACGAGCTTGATCACCAGCACGACGGCCAGCTTGCGCAGCAAAAAACGGTCTCGAAAGTCCATGGAATGACAGGGTTTGCACCATGTATTCCAAGAAACGTGCCACGCCCGGCCGGCGCCAGAAAGTGTTTATGAATCAAGCCTTTCTGCGGTTCACGCCAGGGTTGGCCTTCGGTGCACGCTGGTGAAACTGCCAGTATTGGCAGACAATGGCAGCATTCGCCGCCACCCGGGAGCCCGCTTGAAACCCCTGCCCGAACTCACCGCCTTTCTCGAAGGTCTGCCCGAGCCGCACATCCTGTTCGACGCGCAGTACCGCATCCTGGCGGCCAACGCGGCCTACCGACGCCAGTACAGCCCGGACCGCAGCGTGGTCGGGCGCTGTTGTTACGAGGTCTCGCACCACTTTGCCGTGCCCTGCGACCAGGCGGGCGAGTCCTGTCCGCTGGCGCAGTCGCGCGTCTCGGGCCAGCGCGAGCGTGTGCTGCACCTGCACCACACAGCCCAGGGCGAGGAGTACGTGAACATCGAGCTCTCGCCCCTGCCCGGCCCGGACGGCGAACCCGCGTTTTACGTCGAGAAGATGGAGCCGCTGCGTGTGGCCCAGAGCCAACCCGCGGCGCAGGGCATGATCGGCCGCTCCGAAGCCTTCCAGCGCATGCTCTCGCTGGTGGCGCGCGTGGCGCCTTCGCGCGCCACCGTGCTGCTGCTCGGTGAGTCAGGCACCGGCAAGGAGCTGGTGGCGCGCGCCGTGCACGAGGCCAGCCCGCGCGCGGGCAAGCCGCTGGTGGCGGTGGACTGCTCCAGCCTGCCGGAGAACCTGTTCGAGTCCGAACTCTTCGGCCACGAACGCGGCGCATTCACCGGGGCGAGCACGGCCAAGGGCGGTCTGGTCGAGGCGGCCAGCGGCGGCACGCTGTTCCTCGACGAGGTGGGCGATATCCCGCTGCCCATGCAGGTCAAGCTGCTGCGCCTGCTGGAAACCGGCACCTACCGCCGCGTCGGCAGCACCGAACTGCGCCACGCCGACATCCGCGTGGTTTCCGCCACGCACCGTGACCTGGAGCGCCTGGTGGCCGATGGCCGCTTCCGCGAAGACCTGTATTACCGCCTGTGCACCTTTCCGATCCAGCTGCCCTCGCTGCGCGAGCGCAGCGGCGACGTGGCGCTGCTCGCGCCCGCCCTGCTGCAACGTGTGGCCGCTCCCCGCCGCCTGCAGCTCAGCCCGGCCGCACTCGCCGTGCTGGAGGCGCAGGACTACCCCGGCAACGTGCGCGAGCTGCGCAATCTGCTGGAGCGCACCGCCCTGCTCTGCGACGGCGAACGCATCGAGGCCGAGCACGTGCGCGACGCGATCGCCACCGGGCGCCGTCCGGCGCTTCGCCCGGCAGCGCCAACCGGCCTGCGACCGATCACCGACGGCCCGGGCGGAGCGCCAGACGAGCGACCCGCCGACCTCAAGGCGCTGGAACGCGCCGCCCTGCGCGAGATGGTGGAGCGCCACACCGGCAGCCGATCCGAACTGGCCGAGCGTCTTGGCATCAGTGAGCGCTCGCTTTACAGAAAACTCAAAGCGCTGACCTGAGAGTCTGGGCGCCTTTCGCGCAGGCCCGGGCCACGCTCAACCGCTGGGCGGAGGATCGAACGCGTTGCGGGAATGTCCCCACGACAACGGACTCAGACCCATATAACATCATCATCCGAATATTCGGAGATATCTATGAATAAGCTTTTCCAGTTCGGCGAGACCGTCGAGGGCTACCCGGTGCGCGTGGTCAACGAGCGCACCGTGCGCGCCGCCGCCGGCCTGCTGTTTTTCCCGGCGGTGGTGTCGTTCATGAGCGCGCTGCTGACGGCCAACTACCAGC
This sequence comes from Hydrogenophaga sp. L310, assembly GCF_055703065.1. NCBI lineage: Bacteria > Pseudomonadati > Pseudomonadota > Betaproteobacteria > Burkholderiales > Comamonadaceae > Hydrogenophaga > Hydrogenophaga sp. L310. The sequence continues at coordinate 96,669 of NZ_JBVPZA010000007.1, read as the reverse complement.
CCACGCGCCTGTTCGTGATCGTGTTCCTGATCGACATGACGCTGCGCATGCTCAACCCGCGCTGGGCGCCGAGCATGATCTTGGGAGGCTGGATCGTGCGCAAGCAGACGCCCGACTGGGTGGGCGCGCCGCAAAAGCGCTTTGCCTGGGGCCTGGGCCTGCTGCTGGGCCTGGCCATGCTCTACCTGATGGTGCTCAACCGCTTCATGGGCCCGGTGAACATGCTGGTCTGCGCGAGCTGCCTGACGCTGATGTTCTTCGAGACCGCGTTCGGCATCTGCCTGGGCTGCAAGCTCTACAACCTGTTCAACAAGGAACAGGCGCAGCTGTGCCCCGGTGGGGTGTGCGAGGTGCCGGCCCGGCGCCAAGGCTGGGGCATCTCGCTGCCGCAGGTGGCCGTGCTGGTGCTGTTCGTGGGCACCCTCACCCTGGCCAAGGCCTGGGTGGACGAAACCGGTCCGCTGGGCGGCTTTGATGACATGGCCACGCTGGAGGACATGGGCCTGAAGCCCACACCCGGCGAAGCCAGCGCGGCCGACGCCGAACGCTGCCAGGTGCCGGCCTTCGCCAGGGCGATCGGTCATGAAGAGAAGTGGAAGCTGCACAACGGATGCAGCTGACACCCCCTCGCCGGCACAGGGGGTGTCAATGGTCAGCGTGCAGCTTGTCGTGGATGCGTTTCGTGGTGCGCCAAACCGCCCACAGCACCAGCGGGATCAAGGCCCCGGCGGCCATCTCGGGGTTGATCGGCAGGCCGGCGGCCTTGCCGGCCTTGCCCAGGTAGAGCAGGAGGCTGATCACGTAATACGAGATCGCCGCGATCGACAGGCCTTCCACCGTGCTTTGCAGGCGCAGCTGCATTTCCTGCCCTTTGGTGAGCTTGGCCAGCAGTTGCTGGTTTTGCTCTTCGGTGGCGATGTCCACCCGCGTGCGCAGCAGCGCGCTGGTGCGCGTGATGCGTTCAGACAGTGAGGCCAGGCGCTGCGCCGTGGCGGCCACCGTGGCCATGGCGGGCGAGAGCCGGCGCTGCATGAATTCACCCAGCATCTGGGTGCCCGGGATCGGCTGCTCGCGCAGTTCATTGGTGCGCTGCGTGACCAGCGTGTCGTAGGCGCGCGTGGCGGCGAAACGGTAGACGTTTTCGGCCGTGGCGCGCTCCACGCCACCGGCCAGCGAGACCAGGGTGTCGAGCAGCGCCTGGTCCGAGGCGCCCTTGTTCTCCAGCTGCGCGGTGATGTCGGCCAGTTGCCGCTCGGAACGGGCCAGCAGCGGCGCCAGGTCCTTGACCACGGGCAGCGCACGCAGCGCCATCAGGCGGTAGGTCTCCAGCTCGAACAGGCGTGCGGCGATGCGCCCGGCGCGGGTTTCCGAGGTGCCGGGCGGACAGACCGCGAGCATGCGCTCGAAGCCACAGGGTCGCAGCCAGAAGTCGGTCACGGCCAGCGAGTGCGCGTTGTTGCCCATGAGCGAGGCCACCACCGTGTGTTCCCCGAACCAGGTGCGGGCCTGGGCCAGTGCGGCAGCGGGCGGGTGGATCGGTTCCTCCACCATCACGAGCTGGATCGCCGCAAAGGTGCGTCCGGGAATGCCCGCCAGCCAGCCCGGGGGGGTGGCCAGCGGCGTCAGCAGGTCGGGCTCGCGGGCCCCCAGTCCACAGCCCTCGGGCAGCGGCTGCACGATGGAATAGCGGGTGAACTCGGTGTGGCGCTCCCACTTGAGCGTGTAGCCCGGCAGGCGCAGACGCAGGAAGTTGCCTTGCAGATCGTCCACCGTGAGCGCCGCCTGCCCGGGCAACCGGCGCAGCAGCGCACATTCCTGCTCGCGGTCCACCCCCTCGTTGAAGACCGCCACGTAGGTCAGCAGAGCCGGCTGCCGGATGCGCGCGGGCGGGCGCGCATGCACTTCGTTGTGCAGCAGCTCGCGCTGCGGGTGGTTGGCGGGCAACAGGCTGGTCTTGGATTCCATGGCGCAATTGTGCCGGGAGTCGTTGGGCACGGGCGGTGCAACAGCCAGCCACTCAGGCCGGCGCGCGACCGATCCAGCGGATCACGTGCGCGGTGCCCTGGTGGCCAGGGCCTTCGTCGAGGTTGACTTTGCCCTGCCAGGCCAGCAGCTGTTCCAGCGTGTCGGCGAAATCGGCACGCAGCAGCTCGGGGCTGTAGAGCATGGCCGGGTCCTTCGGACCACCGCTGCCGTGCTGCAGCTGCAGCGGGTGGAAGGCTTCGAGCAGCAGCAGGCCACCCGGTCGCAGCGCGGCGGCCATGCGGCGGTGGGCGTCGGCACGGATGGCCGGCGGCAGGTGCACGAAGGTCAGCACCACGGCGTCGAAGCTGGCGGGCGCGGGCGCCCAGTCGGCCAGGTCGCCGAGCACGGTCTCGATGCGCACGCCGCGTTCGGCGGCCAGCGCCTGCGCTTTCTGCAGCCCCACAGCCGAGCCGTCCATGGCGGTCACGCGGTGGCCCTGCTGCGCCAGCCAGACACCGTTGCGGCCCTCGCCGTCACCGGGCACGAGCACGTCGCTACCCGGCTTCAGCCGGTGCGCCTGCGCCATGAGGAACGCATTGGGCGCGGTGCCGTACTTGTAGCCAGCGACGGAGAAGTTTTGATCCCAGAAGTTCATGGGGCAAAGATACCGCACGCGCCCAAAGAAAAACCCGCCGGGCTAACGCCGGGCGGGTTGTGAAGGCCACGTCCTGAAGGACAGACGTGGCATCAGGGATCGTGAAAAGTCAGAACGGAATGTCGTCGTCCATGTCGTCAAAGCCACTGGCCGGGCGGGCCGCAGCGGGAGCCGGTGCCGGGCGGGCTGCGGGCGGGGCCTGGCGCGGGGCCGCAGCCGGACGGGAATAACCGCCACCACCGCCTGCGCCACCTTCTTCACCACCGCGACGGACTTCGCGGCCACCCAGCAGCTGCATTTCAGTAGCGACAATTTCCACCGAGTTCTTTTCGACGCCGGTGGTCTTGTCCATATAGGTGCTGTAACGCAACCGGCCTTCAACGTAGATCGGGCTGCCCTTTTTCACGTACTCGCCAACGATTTCGGCCAGGCGCTCGAAAAAGGTCACCCGGTGCCACTGGGTGTCTTCGATCATTTCGCCGCTGTTTTTGTCTTTGCGGCGGCTGGAAGTGGCCACCGTCACGTTGGCCACGGCACTGCCCGAGGGCAGGTAACGGATTTCGGGGTCGCGGCCGCAGTTGCCGACGAGGATGACTTTGTTGACGGAGGCCATGGAATTCCTTGGGGTATCTGAAGAGAACGGCGGACCGGTGCAGCCGGGCGCACGGAACCGCCTGCCACGATTGTGCCGCATGAGCCGGGCGGCGCGCCAGTGCGTCCAATGCCACAATGGACGCAGCCCGACATGAACCGCGAACCCGATTTCTTTCAGAACCTGCAGGACGAACTGTCCGATGGTCGCGCGTGGCTGGACCGCTCCGTGGTCCTGGGCTACGCCATCCTGGCCGGCCTGTGCGTGGTCCTGTTCACGCTGATGAGCGAGACCGCGTTCGAGTGGTTCATGCACCTGTACGCCGCAGCACCCTGGGTGGTTCTGATCTGGACACCGGCCCTGACGGCGTTCATCGTGTGGTGCACACGCAGCTATTTCCCGGGCGCTGCGGGCTCGGGCATTCCCCAGGTCATGACGGCGCTGGATCCCCTGCTGCCGAGGGATTCGCGGCACCGCTTCGTGTCGCTGCGACTCACGTTCGCCAAGATTGTCCTGGGCTCGCTGAGCCTGCTGGGAGGCCTGTCGGCCGGGCGCGAAGGCCCCTCGGTGCAGGTGGCCGCAGGCGTCATGCACGACGCTCGCCGCTGGCTGCGCCCGGGTTCGGTCATGAGCGAACGGGCACTGCTCGTGGCGGGCGGCGCGGCCGGCATCGCGGCGGCGTTCAATGCACCGCTCGCGGGTGTGGTGTTTGCGATCGAGGAACTGTCCAACAAACTGGAAGCACGCAACAACGGCCTCATCATCGCCGCCATCGTGCTGGCCGGTCTGGTCAGTATTTCGGCCTTCGGCAACCTGACCTATTTCGGTTCGATCGCAGTGCCCAGGCTGGGCTGGGGCGCGATCCTGCCGGGCGTGCTGGTGACGGTGATCTGCGGCGTGCTCGGGGGGCTCTTCGCGCGGCTGCTGGCCGCGTCGCTGGCCGGCATGCCCGACCGGTTCAGCGCCTATCGCAAACGTTTCCCGGTGCGCTTTGCCGCGGCCTGCGGCCTGATGGTGGCGATCATCGGCCTGGCTTCAGGAGGCGCAACCTTCGGCGCCGGCGCGGAAGAAGTGCGCAACATGCTCGCCGGCGAGAGCGACATCTCGCGGCTTTACGTGCTGTTGAAATTCATGGCCACCTGGATCACGAGCTGGAGCGGCGTACCGGGCGGGATCTTTGCGCCATCGTTGTCCATTGGTGCGGGTGTCGGTCACGACGTGGCCCAGGTCGTCGCCGGCAGCAACGCCAGCGCGCTGACGCCCGCCCTGATCGCCATGGGCATGGCCGGCTTCCTGGCCGCGACCACGCAAGCCCCGCTGACCTCGTTCATCATCGTCATGGAGATGATCGACGGCCGGCCGATGGTGCTCAGCCTGATGGCCGCGGCCATGCTGGCCAGCCTGATCTCGCGCCTGATCAGCCGGCCGCTGTACGGCACGCTGTCCAACCTGATGCTGCGTCCGACCCGCGAACACCACGCCCGCCAGGCTGCGGCCGAGACCGATACGCCCGCCCCGGCGCCGGCCATGCCCGATTCAACAGCGCCCGCTGATCCGCCGCCCGCCGAGCCGCCTGCCGGGGGACCGGTGCAGCGCTCCCTGCTGGACGGTGCGGGCGAGGACGACCTGCCGCCGACCAGCGGCGCGCCACCCCGGAAGGACTGACCAGCCCCGTGGCACCTCGTCCGGAAGGACGCGCCGAACGTCAGCGTTTGACGGCTGGCGCCTGCATCGGCCAGGCCGCCACCAGCCACACCAGGGTGGCCAGCGCACAGACGGCGAACAGGCCGCTGGCACCGTGCGCACGCGCCAGCCAGCCACCCACCGCGCCACCCACGAAGAAGCCCACCGACTGCAGCGTGTTGTAGACGCCGAGCGCCGCCCCGCGCGCATGCGCCGGCGCCAGCTTCGACACCAGGCTGGGCTGGCTGGCTTCCAGCGTGTTGAAGCCGATGAAGAAGACGAACATCAGGCCACCCAGCGCCCACAGGCCCGGCGCCGCGCCGCTGCGCGCCAGCCACCACAGGCCGAGCTGCACCACGCCGATGAGCGCGATGGCGATCAGGAACGCGGCGCGCAGCCGGCCCTTGCGCTCCATCGGAAACAGCACGCCGCCCATGACCAGCAGCGAAGCCGCCACCGCCGGCAGGTAGACCTGCCAGTGGTCCGCCTTGGCGAGCCCGGCCTGCACCAGCATGGCGGGCACGGCCATCCACATCGCGAGCTGCACCGCGTGCAGCACGAACACGCCCAGGTTCAGTCGCATCAGGCCGGCGTGGCGCAGCACCTCGCCCAGCCCCCCGCGCACCTGCTGCATGTCCGACGGCCGGTGCACGCGCGGTTCCGGCGGCGCGACCCAGAGCACCACCGCAATGCCCAGCAGGGCCAGCGTGCAGGTCATGCCGAAGATGCCCGGCAGGCCGACCCAGCCCGCCAGCAGCGGCGCGATCACCAGCGAGAGCGCGAACATCAGCGCGATGCTCGCACCCACCATCGCCATGGCCTTGGTGCGCACGCTGTCGCGCGTCACGTCGGCCAGGAAGGCGGTGACCGCGGCCGAAATGGCGCCGGCGCCCTGCACCGCGCGGCCGATGGAGAGCCAGGTGAGATCGGGTGCCCAGGCCGCGATGGCGCTGCCCGCCGCAAACACCAGCAGGCCGGCCACGATGGTGGGCTTGCGGCCGAAGCGATCGGAGGCGATGCCAAAGGGAATCTGCAGGAACGCCTGCGTCAGGCCGTACAGGCCCATGGCGAAACCCACCCGCGCCGGGTCGTCGCCGCCGGGCAGGCGCGCGGCTTCGAGCGCGAACACCGGCAGCACGATGAACAGGCCGAGCATGCGCAGCGCGAACACCAGCGCCAGCGCGCCGCTGGCGCGGCGTTCCTCACCCGTCATGCGGTTGGCATCGGGGGCGGGCGCATCGCTGGAAACGGGGGGAGCGGAGGTTGAAGACACGATCAAGAAGCACGCGGCAGGCAGGATCGCCTGCCTCATGCCGGGGGGTGTTGGGGCCAGGCGGTATTGTGCGCCAAAGGCCCGACCCCACGCCGTTGGCGGGTCGGCGCCGGCCAGGGCCGGTGAGCCCTGGAGCCAGGCGCTGGCGGGTCAGGCCGGCAACTGCCGGGCCACCATTTCGACCACGCTTTCAATCTTCGTGGGCCAGGCGTCGGCTTCAGCGCCCGCCATCACGTTCAGGCGGCAACTGCCGCAGGACACCACCACCGTGTCGGCCCCCGTGGCGTCGATCTGCTCGCGCTTGATGCCCCAGGCCTGGTGCCGCAAACCCTCGGCGCGGTTGATCAGGAACACGCCCGCGCCGCCGCCGCAACACCAGTTCTGCTCGGCGGTGGGTGTGGTTTCCCGCAGGTCCATGCCCAGGGCTTTGAGCGCCGCGCGCGGCTCGTCCACCACGCCGCCGTGGCGGGCCAGCTTGCAGGCGTCGTGGTAGGTGATCTTGCGGCTGGGGTCCTGTGGCGGCTGCAGCTGCAGACGCCCGGCGGTGATTTCGCGCCCCACGAATTCGGACGCCGCCAGCACCTCGAAGGGCAGCGGCTGGCCGTTGGCGAGCCGCGCTTCCCAGCGCAGCGCCGGGTAGGCGTGCCCGCACTCCGGCAGGATGACGGTCCTGGCGCCGATGGCCAGCGCCTCGTCGATCAGGCGCTGGCTGGCCGCCTTCTGCAGCGATTCGCTGCCGGACAGCAGACCGAAGTTCGCCGCCTCAAAACCCGCGCTGCGCAAGGTCCAGCGCACGCCCAGGTGGTTGAGGATGCGCGCCGTCGCGGCCAGCGCGTCCTGGAACAGCAGCACATCGATCACCGTGGTCACGAGCATCAGGTCGGCCTGCGGTTCGTCCAGCGGGATCGTGATGCCCTGGGCGCGCAGGAGGTCCACCGTCTGCCGGAGTTCGTCGGGGCCGACGCCGAACACCGTGCCCCGACCGGCCTGTTCCTGCGCCACCGCCGTCAACTCCAGGGGCGCCAGCCCGGCCTCGAACAGCGCTTCGCGCATCACGTTCACACCGCGCGCGGTGTTGACCCCCATCGGGCAGATCATGCTGCAGCGCCCGCACTCCGTGCACGAGTCGTAGACCAGCTCCTGCCATTCCTTGAGATCGTCGAGCGTGATGTCGGCCAGGAACAGGCGCTTGAGGGGTGCAAAGGCCGATGTCTCGCGCGCGTGCACCCGGCGCAGCAGGTCCAGCTTGCGGCTGGGGCTGTACTTCGGGTCCTGGGTGCTCTGGTAGAAATGGCATGCTTCCGAGCAGTAGCCGCAGTTCACGCAGGCTTCCAGGTCCAGCGCCAGACCGCGGTCGGTCTTGGCCCGCATGACCGCCTTGGCGCGGCCCAGGCGTTCGGCGTCGGTCAGCGCATCGGGCTGCGCCATCTCCGGCAGGTGGTGGATGGCTTGCAGAAAGCCATGAAACACATTCATGTTGGTCATGAGCGCACCCCGCGACGGCCAAAAAACGTGGCCAGCTGCATGCGCGCCGGCAGGAACAGGAAGGCGTGCATCAGCTTGCCAAACGGAAACCAGACCAACAGCAGCTCCAGCGTCAACAGGTGCACCGCCAGCGGGTCGCGGTAGATCACGTGGTCGCGCGCCAGGATGGTCGAGGACGGATCGCCGATCACCGCCATGCCGGTGACGAGGGGCAGAAACGTGACCACCCAGGTGATCCAGTCGTCGGCGGTCGAGATCCGTCTCAGCACCGGATCGCTCAGGCGGAACATCAAGGCCATCAGCAGCGACATGATGGTGGCCGCCGCCGCGGCGTACATCACGGCGTCGGGAAAGGCCGGCCACGACAGGCCGGTCAGGCGGCGGATGAAGGCGATGTGGGGTGCGTAGCCGAAAACCACCACCGCGAGCCCGATGTGGAACACATACGGGTTCACGGTGACGAGCGTGGCGCTCGGGTGAAAACCGCCACGCGGCAGCATGCGGGTGAACGCTGCGCCCAGCGCCGCACCGGTGCCGAAGGGCTGGCGTTCGGGCGCGCCGGGCGCGACCCGATGGGGCAGGCGCCACAGCGCGAGCAACCGCCAGGCAACGCCGGCGACAAAGATGAAAAGCGACAGCGTCAGCAGCGGGCCGCGCACCCAGTCCAGGAAATCCATGGAAAACCGTCCTTGTTGTTGTCACCAAGGTTTGCACAGTACGCCCAATCCGCCCGAAAAGCCACGTGCCGGCGCGCGCCGCTGCGCGGTGTGTGGGTCCCGCCATGCCTTGAACGCCACCCGCGTGCGGCGGATGGACCCCGGAAGCGGTCCCGCCGTATCATGTCGGGTTGCCTTTTTGACACCAGAAACCCGCCCCTGGTGACCCCGCCTTGAACCAGAACCCGACCGCGCCGGACACGCCGCCCGCCCCGCTCAGCCCCGCCCAAGCCGCCGCCCTGCGCACCGCGGCCGTGCTCTCGGTGCGCGGCGCGCGCACGCACAACCTGAAGAACATCGACCTCGACATCCCCAAACACGCGCTGGTGGTGATCACCGGGCTCTCGGGTTCGGGCAAGTCCAGCCTGGCTTTCGACACGCTGTACGCCGAAGGGCAACGCCGCTACGTGGAAAGCCTCTCGGCCTACGCGCGGCAGTTTCTGCAGCTGATGGACAAGCCCGACGTGGACCTGATCGAAGGCCTGTCGCCGGCGATCGCCATCGAGCAGAAGGCCACCAGCCACAACCCGCGCTCCACCGTCGGCACGGTGACCGAGATCCACGACTACCTGCGCCTGCTCTATGCGCGCGCCGGCACGCCGCACTGCCCCGAGCACGACCTGCCGCTGGCCTCGCAAAGCGTGGCGCAGATGGTGGACACCGTGCTGGCGCTGCCACAGGACACGCGCCTCATGATCCTGGCGCCCGTGGCGCGCGAGAAAAAAGGCGAGTTCCTGGAGCTGTTCGCCGACATGCAGGCCCAGGGCTACGTGCGCTTCCGCATCAACGGCGAGGTGCTGGAGGCCGAAGCCCTGCCCGCGCTGAAGAAGACCGAGAAGCACAACATCGACGTCGTGATCGACCGCATCAAGGTGCGCTCGGCCGAGGAAGAGGGCGCCAACCCGCAAAGACAGCGCCTGGCCGAAAGCTTCGAGGCCGCGCTGCGCCTGGCCGAGGGCCGCGCCATTGCGGTCGAGATGGACGGCGGCGCCGAACACGGTTTCTCGGCCAAGTTCGCCTGCCCGGTCTGCAGCTACACCGTGGGTGAACTGGAGCCACGCCTGTTCTCGTTCAACTCGCCCATGGGCGCCTGCCCCAGCTGCGACGGCCTGGGCCACACGGAAGTGTTTGACCCCGAGCGCGTGGTCGCCTTCCCCACGCTCAGCCTGGCCAGCGGCGCCATCAAGGGCTGGGACCGGCGCAACGGCTACTACTTCGCCATGATCGAAAGCCTGGCGGCGCACTACAAGTTCGACGCCGAAGCGGCCTGGGAATCGCTGCCCGAAGCGGTGCAGCAGGTGCTGCTCTACGGTTCGGGGGAGGAAGAGATCAAGTTCAGCTACGCGCTCGAATCCGGTGCCAAGGCCGGCAAGAAGATCCACAAGAAACACCCCTTCGAAGGCATCATCCGCAACTTCGAGCGCCGCTACCGCGAGACCGACAGCGCCCACGTGCGCGAAGAGCTGGCCCGCTACCGCGCCACCCAGCCCTGCCCGGATTGCGGCGGATCGCGCCTGCGCCGGGAAGCGCGCCACGTGTTCGTGGGCGAAGGCGCGCAGAAGCAGCCGATCTACAGGATCAGCCACATCACGCTCGGCGAGTCGCTGGCCTACTTCAGCGCCCTGCACCTGCCCGGCGCCAAGGGCGACATCGCTGCGCGCGTGATCAACGAAATCCGCCAGCGCCTGAAGTTCCTGAACGACGTGGGGCTGAACTACCTGAGCCTGGACCGCAGCGCCGACACGCTCTCCGGCGGCGAAGCCCAGCGCATCCGCCTGGCGAGCCAGATCGGCAGTGGCCTCACGGGCGTGATGTACGTGCTCGACGAGCCCAGCATCGGCCTGCACCAGCGCGACAACGACCGCCTCATCACCACGCTGCAGCACCTGCGCGACCTGGGCAACACGGTGCTGGTGGTCGAACACGACGAGGACATGATCCGTTGCGCCGACCACGTGATCGACATGGGCCCGGGCGCGGGCGTGCACGGCGGCCATGTGATGGCGCAGGGCACCTGCGCTGAAGTGATGGCCACGGCCGGCTCACTGACGGGCCAGTACCTCAGCGGCGCGCGCGCTATTCGCCTGCCCACACGGCGCACGCCGTGGCTGCCGGTGAACAAAGCCGCTGCGGCGGCCAAGGCGGCGCCGATCAAATCGCGCTTCCCCATGAGCCCGGCGGCCGAGCGCCGCAGCGCGCGCGAGGCCGCACACATCGCCACGCTGGGTGAGTTGCAGGAAATCCGCGTGGTCAACGCCACCGGCCACAACCTGCAGGGCGTGAGCGTCGCCTTTCCGGTCGGCCTGCTCACCTGCGTGACCGGCGTCTCGGGCTCGGGCAAGTCGACCCTGGTCAACGACACGCTCTACGCCGCGGTGTCGCGCACGCTTTACCGATCGCACGAAGAGCCCGCCGAACACGACGCCATCGAAGGCATCGAACACTTCGACAAGGTCATCAACGTCGACCAGAGCCCCATCGGCCGCACGCCGCGCAGCAACCCGGCCACTTACACGGGGCTGTTCACCGGCATCCGCGAGCTGATGGCCGAAATGCCCACCGCGAAAGAGCGCGGCTACGGGCCGGGCCGCTTCAGCTTCAACGTGGCCGGTGGCCGCTGCGAGGCCTGCCAGGGCGACGGCGTGGTGAAGGTGGAAATGCACTTCCTGCCCGACGTCTACGTGCCCTGCGAGGTCTGCCACGGCCAGCGCTACAACCGCGAAACGCTCGACGTGCAGTACAAAGGCAGGAACATCGCTCAGATCCTGGACATGACGGTCGAGAAAGCGCACGCCTTCTTCGCCGCCGTGCCCACGCTGCACCGCAAGCTGCAGACCCTGATGGACGTGGGCCTGACCTACATCCAGCTCGGCCAGAGCGCGACCACGCTGTCCGGCGGCGAGGCGCAGCGCGTCAAGCTCGCGCTGGAACTCAGCAAACGCGACACCGGCCGCACGCTCTACATCCTGGACGAACCCACCACCGGCCTGCACTTCGCCGACATCGAATTGCTGCTGAAGGTGCTGCACCAGTTGCGCGACGCGGGCAACACCATCGTGGTGATCGAACACAACCTGGACGTGATCAAGACCGCCGACTGGCTGATCGACATGGGCCCGGAAGGCGGCTCGGGTGGCGGATCTGTGGTGGGGGTGGGCACGCCGGAAGACATCGCCGCCAACGGCGAGAGCCACACCGGGCGCTATCTGGCGCGGCTGCTCAAGCGCTGAAAATCGGGCGAAAGACGCGCAGCCCGATCAAGCCAGGGCCTCCGACCAGAGACACAGAAAAACCGGAGGGCAATCCCCTCCGATGGAGGCAACGTCAACCCAGAAACACCGCGGAACCGAAGCGTGACCCGCAGGAGCGAAGTGCCCCAACCAGAGGTACCGCCGGGCCGGCTTCGCCGGACGGCTGGTATCGCCCCCCTTCAGGGGGGTGGCGCCGAAGGCGACGCGGGGGGTGCTTCGATCACTTGCTGCGGTAGGCCACGCCAACACCCAGGCCATGGGTGACAAGCCGCCCCACCAGCGGGCTGCGTGCGGTCGATCCGAGCACGCGCGACAAATCCAGCCCGCCAAACACCACCCAATGGGTGCTCAGCGCGGTTTCAAAGTGTGCACCGACGCGCAGGGTTTCCCAGCCACTGCCCAGCCGGTAAGGTTCACGGCCCGTCGCCTGGGCGGCCTCGGTCGAAATGCCGTAGATGGTTCGCTGGTAGCGGGCATCGCCCCAGCCACCACCCAGCGAAAAGTCCAGGTTCGTTCGCTGAGAGACCGGATAGCGGTAGTTCACCCCGGTGTTCAGCCGCGCACCGCCGCCACGGCCCAGCAGGTCCTGGTCCAGGCTCAGGCTCCAGTTCCAGCGTTCACCGAAGGAACGACCGGTGGACACGCGACCGCGCAGGGTGCTTCGCACATCGGGCAGGCCGCTGAATTCGGGGTCACCATCGAACGAGCGGCCGTTGTCCAGTCGCAGCGACGCACCCAGCCGCCAGTCACTGAACACGTCAAACTCCGCGCTCACACCGGTTTCCAGTTGCTCCCGCCCCGCGCGCATGAGCGAGTTGGCCCGCGACCGCGAGACCCGGAACGGACCGAGCTGGAACGCCCACAAAGGCTTGATGTCGTACCGGGTCACGCCGCTGCCGATGTGCCCGTTGGCGGAAACCACCGAGGCACCCAGCAGGTACCCTCTGTCGCCCCCGATCGCGACCTGTCCTTCGGCACGCGCCTGCAGCGCCAGACAGATCCCCAGAATCCCAAAACCCAGGCGCCAATGTGTTGCTGACATCCGGCGATCATAGCCAGCCCGGCTGACGCCAAAGGGCAAATCGGTGAAAGACGCCTGACGGATTTCCCCCATTGCGGCAAACTGGCGGACATGGCACAGGAAACCGAACTCAAACTCGCGCTGTTCGCCCGCGACCTGCCGCGGCTGCTGGCGCATCCGCTGCTCGCGGCCCAGGAGCCGCAGCGCCAGCGCCTGCTCAACACCTACTTCGACACCCCCGACCTGGTGCTGATGCGGCAGCGCATCGCGGTGCGCGAGCGGCGGGTGGGCCGCCGCACGCTGCTCACGGTCAAGACCGCGGGCGCGTCGGCGGGCGGTCTGTCACGGCGCGGCGAGTGGGAGGGTCCGACACAAACCGGCGAACTGGACTTTGCCTCGCTGGTGGACGATGCCGCACTGGCCCGAGCGCTGACCAGGCTCAAACCCCGGCTGGTGCCCCTGTTCCGCACCGACTTCACGCGCCGCAGCTGGCTTCTCAACCACGACGGAGCAGCGATTGAAGTGGCGCTGGACGAGGGCCGCATCACCACCCGGCCGGCGGATACCCGCGGCACGCGCCAGGAACCGATCCTGGAACTGGAGCTGGAACTCAAGAGCGGCCCGGTCGATGCCCTGCTCGACCTGGCGCACACGCTGGCCCTCGGGCCGCAGGGCTGGAGCGCCCAGGGCGTCTGGCTCTATCCCTCGGACCGCAGCAAGGCCGAGCGCGGCCTGGCCCTGTTTCTGGGCCACACGCCCGAGCCGTTGCGCGAAGCACCGCTGCAACTGCCAGCCGACGGCGACCCGGTACAGGCTTTCTGCTCGACGGCATGGGCCTGCCTGGCCCAGCTGCAAGGCAACGTGCTGGGGCTGCTGCAAACACCCGGGACCGGCCCCCTGCCCGACCCGGAGTACATCCACCAGGCGCGGGTGGCGCTGCGCCGCCTGCGCACCGGGCTGCGCCTGTTCCGGCCCTTTCTGCCACGCCGCTTCTCGGCCCACTGGAGCGCCCATTGGCAAACCGCCGCCGGGCAGCTCGGCGATGCGCGCAACTGGGACGTGCTGGCCACGACCTGGCTGCCCCAGTTGCTGGGAGAGGGCCCTCAGGCAGCGTCCCTGACACGCTGGGTCGACCAGGCCCGGGGTGAAGCCAACCAGCGCGCCCGTCAGGCGCTGACCGGGCCCGCCTTTGCACTCGGCCAGCTGGCCTTCGCGCGCGCGCTGCTGGCGCTGCATGGCCAGGCCCCTCGAACCGGCCAGCCAGCGCTGACCGATTGGGCACACGCCACCCTGCAGCAACGCCACCGCAGCCTGCAGCGCGAGGTGCGCCTCGCGGCGCGACAAGCGGCCACCGAGCGGCACGAGCTGCGCATCGAACTCAAGAAACTGCGCTACGCCCAGTCCTTCCTGTCCAGCCTGTTGCCGCCCAAGCGGCGGGGGGGCGCGTCACTCAAGCGCGCCCAGGACGTGCTCGGCACCCTCAACGATCTCCACACCGCACAAGCCCTGCTCGCCAGCGCGCCGCCACCCGCCGGGCAGAAGGTGATCGGTCGTTTGCACGAGCTGATGGCGGTGCACCTGGCCGAGCTGCCCGGCGTGCAGCAGCAGTTGCTGCGAACCATCGCCGCCTGGGACTGAAACAGCGCAGCCGGCGCGGAGCGGGGCTCCAGCGCTGTGCGGGGCGCTAGGTTTTTGCGCTCGGCCGTTCGGCCACCCGGTCGCGCCAGGCCTGCAGGGCGACAAAACCCAATTCGCCCGCGTTGAAACGCATCAGCTTCGCGAACTCCAGCGCGCAGAAGGCCGTGATGTCGGCGATGGTGAAACGCTCGCCCGCCACCCAGGGCTGGCGCTGCAGCTCGCCATCGAGCCAGGCCGCAGACTCGCGCAGCTTCTCGCCCTGCGACCGGCCGAACTCGGGAAACTGCGGCTGCTCCAGCGGGGCCAGTCCCGGGTGGGTGTGGCGCACACAGTTGGCGATGGGCAGCAAGAAATACCACTCCACGCGCCGGTCGGCCATTTCGATGAAGGCGCGCTCGGTGGCGTCCGCGCCCATCAGGTTGGGCGTCGGGTGGCGGCCTTCCAGGTAGGTGCAGATGGCGCGGGTTTCGGTGAGCACGCGGCCGTCGTCGAGCTCCAGCGCCGGCACGCGCGCCAGCGGACTCTTGGCACGGTATTGCTCGCTCTTGTGTTCCTGCGCGTTGAGGTCCACGTTGACCAGCTCCAGACCGTTGATGTTTTTCTCGACCAGGAACATCAGCACACGCCGGGGACTGGGGGCACGCGGCGAGACATAGAGTTTCATGGCGCATCCCCCTGACCGGCAGCGGGTCGCAGACTCTGCCCCATCTCCACCATGCGGCGCGCGTCTTCGGCGAAACGCTGCGCGCCCGCGTCGCCGTCGCGCGTGAGGTCCACCTTCGACGGCGGCTGTTCAATGCCGCGCTGCACCGCGGGGCGCGCCCGGATCGCGTCGCGCCAGCGTTTGAGGTGCGGCAGGTCGTCCATTTCCACACCCGACCAGCGGTGCGTGCGCACCCAGGCCCAGTTGGCGATGTCGGCGATCGAGTAGTCACCCGCCAGGTATTCGTGGTCCTTCAGCTGGCCATCGAGCACCCGGAACAGGCGCTTGCTCTCGCCCTGGTAGCGGTCGATCACGGCCGGGATCTTCTCGGGAAAGTAGCGGAAGAACACATTGGCCTGGCCCATCATCGGGCCGATGCCACCCATCTGGAACATCAGCCACTGCAGCACGCGCGAGCGGCCCTTGGCGTCCGCGGGCATGAGCCGGCCGGTCTTTTCGGCCAGGTAGATCAGGCAGGCGCCGGATTCGAACACCGCAAAATCATCGGCCTCGTGGTCGACGATGGCGGGGATGCGGCCATTCGGGTTGATGGCCAGGAAAGCGGGCGTCTTCTGCTCCCCGGCCGTCAGGTCCAGCACCTGCAGCGTCCAGGGCAGGCCCAGCTCTTCCAGCGCGATGGACACCTTGTGCCCATTCGGCGTGGCAGCGGTGTAGAGGGTGATCATGGGCCAGTGTCCCGTTAGAAGCAGAGCGGCATGGTAGACGGCCGGGCCGCCGCGGGCTGTCGCCTGCGGGCCATTGTTCCGCCAGAGCGCCCGGGAGCGCTCAGCCCCGGGCGGCTTCCAGCACGTTGCGCGTGCGCAGGGCCTCGCTGCGCGCAGCGGCAGCGAAATCTCCACCGCTGGACGCGTAGAGGATGGCGCGCGAACTGTTGACGATGACCGGGCCGGTGGTCGCGTCGCCCTGACGGCGGTAGCCGGCGCGCACGGTGGCCACGGCGTCACCGCCCTGCGCACCCACACCGGGGATCAGCAGCGGCAGCGTGGGCGCGAGTTCACGCACGCGCTCGATCTCGGCCGGATAGGTGGCGCCCACGACCAGGCCGAGCTGCCCGTTCAGGTTCCACGGCCCTTGCGCGAGCCGGGCCACGTGTTCGTAGAGCAGCGGCTGACCTTCGACCGAGGCGAGGCGCTGGTTCTGCAGGTCGTCGCCGCCGGGGTTGGAGGTGCGGCAGAGCAGGAAAGCGCCCTTGCCGTGGTACTTCAGGTAGGGCTGCACCGAGTCGAAGCCCATGAAGGGTGAGAGCGTCACGGCGTCGGCGCCGTAGCGTTCAAAAGCCTCGATGGCGTACTGCTCGGCGGTGCTGCCGATGTCGCCGCGCTTGGCGTCCAGGATCACCGGCACCTGCGGCGCCACCGCGCGCATGTGGGCCATCAGGCGTTCGAGCTGGTCTTCGGCACGGTGGGCGGCGAAGTAGGCGATCTGCGGCTTGAAGGCGATCACGGTGTCGGCCGTGGCCTCGACGATCGCGGCGCAGAAGTCGTAGATGCGGCTGGCGTCGCCCCGGAGGTGGGCGGGAAACTTCGCCGGATCCGGGTCCAGGCCGACGCAGAGCAGGGACTGGTTCTGGCGCTCTGCCGCGCCGAGCATGTCGAGAAAGGTCATGGCCCGATTTTAGGTGGCCCCAGGCGACAGGCCTGCACCGAAAGCCCCCTAAGATCAGACCGATGCACGCCCTGTCCCGCCAGCAACTCATCCTGCTCGTCCTGCTCACCCTGGTCTGGGGCCTCAACTGGCCGATCATGAAGATCGGCGTGACCGGCTTCCCGCCCCTCACTTTCCGCACCATCTGCATGTGGCTGGGCCTGCCGGTGCTGGGCTTGTTTCTGCTGTGGCGCAAGGTGCCGTTTCGCATCGATCGTGTGCACTGGCGCGAGCTGGCTGTGCTCACGGTCACCAACATGTTCTTCTGGCACACGCTGGCCATCCTGGCGATCCAGTCGCTCTCCAGCGGCCGGGCGGCGATCCTCGGCTACACGATGCCGGTGTTTTCAGCCTTGCTCGGTGCGGCCTGGTTCGGCCAGCGGCTGGCGGGCCGTGCCTGGTTCGGTGTGGCCGCTGCGGCGCTGGGCGTGGTGCTGCTGCTCTGGCACGAAGTCAGCACCCTGTCGGGCCGGCCGATGGGCGTGTTCATGATGCTGGTGGCGGCGGCCACCTGGGCGCTGGGCACGCAGCTGATGCGCCGCACCCGCATCGCGCACCCGACGCTGGCGATCTCTTTCTGGATGACCGTGGCCACCACGCTGTGGATGACGTTGCTGGCGGTGGTCTTTGAGCGCGACGCCTGGACCCTGCCATCGGCGCCCATCTGGGGCGCCATCGTCTACAACGCCATCGGCGTCTTTGCGTTCGCCCAGGTGGTCTGGCTGATGCTGGCGCGCGACCTGCCACCCATCGCCTCCACGCTCTCGGTCATGTTCATCCCGGTGCTGGGCGTGTTCAGTGGCGCCTGGTGGCTGGGCGAGGTGCTGCACTGGCAGGACTGGACCGCCGTGGTGCTGGTGATGCTGGCGATTGCGACCGTGTTGTGGCCGACGCGGCCAGTGAGCGCAGAACACCGCTGAAATCAGCGCGTTCAGGCACCAGGGCCGAACGGCGGCAGGGATGCGCTGAAGTCAGTGGCCGGGGACCAGGCGGCCTGCGTCAGACGGTGTCAGACGGCCGCGGGTGTGTCCTCTGATGCGGCCGCCGTCTCCAGCGCCAGGCACAGGTCGGCCCAGGCCTTGGCCTTGTCGGTGGGCGTGCGCAGCAGGTAGGCCGGGTGGTAGGTCACGATGACCGGCACACCCTGGTAGCGGTGCACCTGCCCGCGCAGCTTGCCGATGGGTTCGCTGGTCTGCAGCAGCGACTGCACGGCGAAACGCCCCATGGCGAGGATGATCTTGGGCTGCACCAGCGCCACCTGGCGCGCCAGGTAGGGCTCGCACATCGCCACCTCTTCGGGCAGCGGGTTGCGGTTGGCGGGTGGCCGGCACTTGAGCACGTTGGCGATGTAGGCGGCCTGCGCGCCACTGCCGCTGCGGCTGCGTCCGACGGCGCGCAGCATGTTGTCGAGCAGCTGGCCGGCCACGCCCACGAAGGGTTCGCCCTGCAGGTCCTCGTTTTCGCCGGGTGCTTCGCCGATCACCATCCAGTCGGTCTGGCGGTCGCCGACACCGAACACGGTGTTCTGGCGGCTGCGGCACAGGCCGCAGGCTTCGCAGCCCGCGACGGCGGCTTCCAGCGTGAGCCAGTCCATGGCGGCCACGTCCGCCGGGCGATGCCTGGCCGTTGCGGCAACGGGCTGGGGCACTGCCACCACCGCTTCTTTCACCGACGGCCGCACCGGTGCGGGCCGGGCGGCGGGTGCAACGGGCGCTGACGCTGGCGCAGGCGCGGGTGCGCGCTCCACCGCGGTGGAGGGCGCTTCGGCCGCCACGGGCGCAGTGATTTGGGCGGCCACGGGCGGCTTGGGCGCCCAGACACGCACGCCCATCTCGGCCAGCATGGCGCGCTGGCGCGCATCGAGCAGCGGCACGAACGAGGCGTCGGGGCGGTCGGCTGGATCGTTTGTTGCGGAGTCGTTCATGCCACCGCCCCGCCTTCGGCCTGCGTCACCAGATTGAGGCTCATGACCACCGCGTCTTCGCGCTGGAACTGGCCGGCCGGGTAATAAGCGCGGCGCATGCCCACCTGCTGGAAGCCATACCGTTCGTACAGGGCGCGCGCCGGTGCGTTGCTGGCGCGCACCTCGAGCCACAGCCACTGCGCGCCCCGGCCACGCGACCACAGCGCCAGCGCGTCGAGCATGAAGCGCGCCCACCCCTGGCGCTGGTGCGCCGGCGCCACCGTGATGTTGAGCAGGTGCACCTCGTCCACGCCGGGCATGGCCACCAGGTAACCGAGCAGCACACGGCCGTCGGCCCGCCGGGAATGCACCGCCTCGCCCGGCAGGGCTTCGCCCAGCAGCATCACCGCCGGATAACCCGAGGCCAGCGAGTCGGCGAAGTGCTTTCGCGTCCAGGGGTGGGTGTAGGCGGACTTTTCCACCTCACACACCGCGTCCAGGTCGGCATCGGTCACCACCTCGAAGGCGATGCGGCGCTCCGCAGCCGGTGCGGGGTGGGCGCAGGCGTCGGCGCGGGGCCAGTCGCCCGCGGACCACACGGGCACGGTCGGCGCGCTGTCGGACGGCATCGCTGGAAACCGGCTCATGTTCGTCACCCTCAGGCGTCCAGCGGCGACACCGCCGACACGGGCACGGACAGGCGCACCAATTGCTCCAGCCGCAGGCGTTCGCGCTCGGCCGTGGTCTGCGCCACCTTGTCGCGCACGTAGAGCGGCAGCGCCTCGTGCGCGGCCACCGCCTGCCCGGCAGTCAGCAAGGCCGGCGCCAGGCGCAACAGGGCCGCCGCCGTGGGCAAGGCCACCTGCCGTTCGCCCGCGAGGTCGCTGAATTGCGCACCGTAGCTGGCAAACACATTGCCCGCGAGCAGGCAGTCGCCAGCGGCCAGCGGCCCGGGCAGCGCCTGCTTCAGCCACTCTCCGAGATCGGCCGGCGAACACAGGCGCGGCGGCTGCAGCGGCACCGGATCCAGCCCCTGCGGTCCACACGCGTAGAGCGCCACATACATCTCGTCCATGCGCGCATCAAGCAGGGCCGCGATCACGCGCGGTGGCGCCTGCCCGGCCAGTGCCCGCTGGTGGCGCGCTTCTTCGGCCAGCGCCAGCAGGGTGTCCACCGGCAAGACCGGCACACCGCCTTCGCGGCCCGCGCCCCGGGCGCCATAGGCCAGGCCCTGGGCGACGGCGCAAGCGGTGCGCAAACCGGTGAACGAGCCGGGCCCGCGCGCAAACACCAGCGCATCCAGCGCCGGCAGTGCCCACCCGGCCTGTGCCAGCAGCGACTGCACCACGGGCAACAGGGTGGCCGAGGCCTGCGCGGCGCCCGGACCGGTGTGCTGCCACAGCGACTCGCCGGGCGCCCCGCTGCCCAGCGCCACCGAGAGGATGTCGGTGCTGGTTTCGATGGCCAGCAGGCGCAGCGAGGGGGAAGCTGGGGAGACGGCAGAGAGCATCCGGCCATTATCGGCGAGCCGCATCCGCGGCTTCGTTCGTCGTCGCAAACGCTGTTGCCCGATGCAGGCGCCGGACGGCGTCGCTCTTTGCACGCCAGCGCCACCACCGGGTCCCATAATTCCCCCATGTTGACCCGCCCGCTCCCCGAACATGCCCGACACACGCACCCCACCCCGGGAGCGGCCTGGTGGCGCGCACTCGGCGCGGGCCTGCTCGGCGCCCTGGTGCTCCCGGCCCTGGCGCTGGCCGATGACGCCCTGCCGTCCTCGGTGCAGGCGGCGCTGCGGCGGGCCGCGGTGCCTGTGAGCGCGGTGTCGGCGCTGGTGGTGCCGGTGTCCGGCAACGGCGGCGAGCGCCTGCGCCACCGTGCCGAACAGCCGATCAACCCGGCCTCGGTCATGAAACTGGTGACCACCTACGCCGCCATCGACCTGCTCGGCCCCGACTTCACCTGGCGCACGCGCTTCTACACCGACGGCGCCGTGGACCAAGGGACCTTGCGCGGCAACCTCTACATCCAGGGCGGGGGCGACCCGAAGCTGGTGCTGGAGCGCATCCAGTCGGCCTTCTTCGCGCTGCAGGACCGGGGCGTGCAGGTGGTGCTGGGCGACCTGGTGCTGGACCACAGCGCCTTCGAACTGCCCGCGCGCGACCCCGGCGCCTTCGACGGCGAGGCGCTGCGGCCCTACAACGCCAGCCCCGACGCGCTGCTGGTGAACTTCAAGTCGGTGGTCCTGAAGTTCCAGCCCGACCACGCCCTCGGCGTCGCCCACGTGCTGAGCGAGCCGCCCATGGCGGGTCTCGCCATCGACGCCACCGTGCCGCTGTCGCGCAAAGGCTGTGGCGACTGGCGCGGCGCCCTGCGCGCTCGTTTTGACGACGCCAACACCATCCGTTTCGAGGGCCAGTATCCGCAGAGCTGCGGCGAGCGCGTCTGGCCCGTGGCCTACCAGGATCCGTCGAGCTACGCCGCCCGGGCGCTCGAAGGCCTGTGGCGCGCCAGCGGCGGTGCCCTCACCGGGCAGGTGCGCAGCGGAGCCACCCCGCCCGGCGCCACCCTGCTGCACGAAGCCCACTCGTTGCCGCTCTCGGACATCATCACCGACGTGAACCAGTGGAGCAACAACGTGATGGCACAACAGGTGTTCCTCACGCTGGGCCGGCTCAACCCGGGGCGGCAGGACGCGCGGACCGTGCCGCGCGAACACATCACCCCGCTGCGCACGGGGCGGTTCGAGCGCTCACGCGAGGTCGTGAGCCGGTGGTGGAAAACCACCTTCGGCATCCGCCATGCGCCCCCGGTCATGGACAACGGCTCGGGTCTCTCGCGCGACGAGCGCATCAGCGCCGACGCGCTGGCCGGCCTGCTGCGCCACGCGGCAGCCCATCCCAAGGGCGCGCAGTTCGTGCAGTCGCTGTCGGTGGCGGGCGTCAGCGGCACGGCCGCGCGCATGGCGCGCTCGCCGCGCAGCGCCGCACGGGGCAACGCCTGGCTCAAGACCGGCACGCTGCGCGACGTGACGGGTGTCGCCGGTTACGTGAATGCGGTGAACGGCACACGCTACGCGGTCGTGGGGTTCATCAACCACCCGAACGCGAGTGCCGCGCGGCCGGCGCTGGAAGCGCTGGTGGAATGGACCGCTGCGCAGCCGGACTGAGCGCCACCCCTTACAAGGTCTTTGCTCGATGTTCTGCGGGTGATGGCGGGCCATGGCGCTTCTCGTTCGCTGCACCTCACGTGCCGAGGGGTGTGCGGGCAGTCCACCGGTGGAATACCCTTTCATATCCTGCTGCGGCAGGCGTTGAAAAGACATGGAAATTGAACGGCCGGCAAGCAAGAAGCCATCGCCGCTCCTATCATGCGCTGCTATGCGCCCTGACGACCTTATCGGCTATTTCGCCGCTTTCCTGACCACTTTCAGTTTTGTGCCCCAGGCCTGGCACACGTTCCAGACGCGCGACGTGAGCGGCATCTCGCTGAGCATGTACGGCACGTTCACGCTGGGCATTGCGATGTGGCTGGCCTACGGCCTGATGCTGGGCGCCTGGCCGGTGGTCGTGGCCAATGCGATCACGCTGCTGCTGGCACTGGCCATCCTGACCATGAAGCTGCGCTTCGGGCGCTCCTGAAACGCAGACAGAGCGTCTCCCTTACGGGTTTGCCATCGAAGTGAGAACAAGGCGCGAAGCCGTATCAGTTTTCATGGCACCGGAGCACCACCCGCAACGCATGAGACAACGCCGCCCAGAGGCACCGCCGGGCTGGCTTTGCCAGACGGCCAGTGCCGCCCCCCTTGAGGGGGGTGACGCGAAGCGGCGCAGGGGGTGTTTCGTTCAGGCCGATGCGCGTTGCAGGCGGTCGCGCACACCATCCCAGTCGGCGCCTTCGGGCGGCGTTTCCACCCAGATGAGCTTGACGCCCGTGGCATCAAGCTCGCGCAACACGGCAAACAGCGCCTGCGCGGCCTGGGCTGCATCGTCGGGCATGCGGCGAAAGAGAATGCCGCGCGCCGTTTTCAGCGGTGCGCGGGCATAGACCGCGATGTGTTTCGCGTCCGGACCCAGCACGTCGAGCGCCGCCTGCAGCTGCGGCGCCGCCATCAGCCGCACCTTGGCACGCGGCGCGTAGTGCGATTCCAGCGTGCCGGAGGCGCGCGGCGCGGCCTCGTCGCGCGCGCGCAGCGGCTGTCCACACACGGCTTCGATCTGCGCCGGCGTGATCACGCCGGGGCGCAGCAGCACCGGGGCGCCGCGCGAGCAGTCCACGATGGTTGACTCGATGCCCACCGGGCAGGCACCCCCGTCCAGGATGAGCAGCGCGTCGTCCGCCAGGTCGGCGAATTCCTCGGCCACGTGCGCCGCGGTGGTGGGGCTGACGCGGCCAAAACGGTTGGCGCTGGGCGCCGCCACGCCGTGCACGCCGTGCGCACGCGCCGCCACCAGCAGCGCCTGCGCCACCGGGTGCGAGGGGCAGCGCAGGCCCACCGAGTCCTGGCCACCCGCGGCCACCGCCGCCACCTCGGGCCGGCGCGGCAGGATCAGCGTGAGCGGTCCGGGCCAGAAAGCCTGCATCAACGCGGCAGCAAACGCTGGCACGTCGCGCGCAAACGGTGCCACGGCGGCACGCCAGTCGGCCGCCCCAGCGGGCGGAATGTGCACGATCAGCGGGTGGTCGCTCGGCCGGCCCTTGGCCTCGAAGATGCGCTGCACGGCGCTGGCGTTGCCGGCATCGGCCGCCAGGCCATAGACGGTTTCGGTCGGCATGCCGACCAGCGAACCCGCGGCCAGGCGCTGGGCGGCGGATTCGACAGCCGCCGGATCGCTGGCGTTCAGGCAGAGCGGCATCGGTGGATCAGGGCAGCGCGGGCAAGCCGAGCAGCGCCAGCACCTTCGCGGTCGTCTCGCGCACCTGCGCCACCGAGCTGCCGGTGATGTTCAGGTGACCCATCTTGCGGCCCGGGCGCGCGCTGAGCTTGCCGTACAGGTGCAGGTGGGTGCCGGGCAGCGCCAGCACCTGCGCCCAGGGCGGCGACACCGGCCGCTCGCTGGCCTGCGCACGCACACCGTTCGGGTTGAACCACAAGTCGCCCAGCAGGTTGACCATGATGGCCGGGCTGTGCTGGCGCGGCACGGGCAGCGGCAGGCCGGCGAGCGCGCGTACCTGGGCCTCGAACTGCGAGATGTCACAGGCGTTCTGCGTGTAGTGGCCGCTGTTGTGCGGGCGCGGCGCCATCTCGTTGACGATCAGGTCCGCGCCACCCTGGCCGTTGTCGACCACGAAGTACTCGACGCACAACACGCCGATGTAGTTCAGGTGGTTCGCGATCGCCACCGTGCTGGCCTGTGCGCGCGCGGCCAGATCGGCCGGCACGGCGCCCTCGTAGACCTCGGTGATGGCCAGGATGCCGTCGTGGTGCGTGTTGGCCTGCACCGGGAAACTCACCACCTGACCGTCGGCGCCGCGCGCCACCAGCACCGAACACTCGCTCTGCAGCGGCATGAGCTTTTCCAGCACGCAGGGCACGCGGCCCAGCTGCTCCCAGGCGGCGGCCAGCTCTTCGCGGGTCTTGACGCGGATCTGGCCCTTGCCGTCGTAGCCCAGGCGCGCGGTTTTCACGATGCCGGGCAACAGCTCGGCCGGCACCGCCGCCAACAGCTCGGGCGATGCGATGGCCGCGTAGGGCGCGGGGTAGACGCCGCTGATCGGGCCGCAGGCCACGAAATGCGCCTTTTCCTCGATGCGGTCCTGCGCCACCGCCACGCTGGCCGACGAAGGCGCCACCGGCCGGTGCGCGCCCAGCGTGAGCAGCGCGGGGGCGGGCACGTTCTCGAACTCGGTGGTGATGGCGTCACAGCGCTGCATCAGCTGCGCCAGACCCTGCTCGTCGTCGTACGGCGTTTGTATGTGGTAGTGGCTGATCAGCCCGGCCGGGCTGGCCGGGTCCGGGTCCAGCACCGCGGTGAAATAACCCATGGCCTGCGCGGCCTGCACAAACATGCGGCCCAGCTGGCCACCGCCCATGACACCCAGCGTCATCTGCTGGCCACGGTCCGACAGGGCGCCGGGAAGCAAAGGCTTGAGACTCATGAAGATAGTTCCAGGTAACAGCTGCGTCACGCGAGCAGGGGGTTGGTCCAGCAAACACCGCGGAACCGGCTTCGCCGGGCCGCTGGTGTTGCCCCCTTGAGGGGGTCGCGCGAAGCGCGGGAGGGGTGATTCATTCAGTGGGCAGGGTCATGTTGCGTGCGGCTTCCGTCTGCGCAGCGCGGAAAACTTCCAGCTTCTCGCGCAGCGCCGGGTCTTCGTTGGCCAGCAAGGCCACGGCAAACAGCGCCGCGTTCGCCGCACCTGCCTGGCCGATGGCGAACGTGGCCACCGGCACGCCCTTGGGCATCTGAACGATGGAGTGCAGCGAATCGACGCCCGACAGCGCTTTTGACATCACCGGCACGCCCAGCACCGGCACCACGGTCTTGGCCGCGATCATGCCGGGCAGGTGCGCCGCGCCACCGGCGCCGGCGATGATGGCCTTGAGGCCCCGGCCGACGGCGGCCTCGGCGTAGGCGAACATGTCGTCGGGCATGCGATGCGCCGAGACCACGCGCGCCTCGTGCGGAATGCCGAAGTCTTTGAGGATCTGCACGGCGTGCTGCATGGTGTCCCAGTCGCTGCTGGAACCCATGACCACGCCCACCTGGATGGAACTCATGGAGGGCTTTCTGCCGGGCGCCCGGAGGGCCGGCGTGGGGGACCGGTTCGGGAAATCGGCCCCTCTCCGGTAAAGTGTCGATTTTACGTTTCGCGCCCCGCCGTCGGCGATGTGCGCCCATTTCCAGAGCCTTTCCCATGATCAACGTCACCGTCGCCAACTTTGAAACCGAAGTCATCGAAGCCTCGATGCAAACGCCCGTGCTGGTCGATTTCTGGGCGCCCTGGTGCGGCCCCTGCAAGGTCATCGGCCCGCTGCTGGAGAAGATCGAGACCGACTACGCCGGGCGCTTCAAGCTGGTGAAAATCGATTCCGACCAGGAGCAGCAGCTCGCCCAGGCCTTCGGCATCCGCAGCATCCCCACCTGCGTGCTGCTCATGAACGGCCAGCCGGTCGACGGTTTTATGGGCGCCTTGCCCGAAGGCCAGATCAAGGAATTCCTCGACAAGCACCTGCCCGCTGCCGAAGAAGTGGAAGCTGCCGCTGAAGAGGCCGAAGCGCTGGACGCGCTGGCCGACGGTGACGTGGAAGGCGCTCTGGACAAACTGCAGCACGCCGTGCAGACCGACCCGGAAAACGACGACGCGCGCTTCGACCTGGTCAAGCTGCTGCTGGAACTGGAACGCGACGACGACGCCAAGGTGGCCTTCGCCCCGGTGATCGCCAAGGCCGTGGCCGTGCGCCGGCTCGACTCGCTCAACCGCTGGATGAAAGCGCGCGACGCGCAGGACGGCGTGGCCGACCCCGAGGCCCGTGCCGCCGAGCTGCAGGCCAGGATCGCCACCAACAAGCGCGACTTCGACAGCCGCTTCGCGCTGGCCCAGCTGCTGATGGCGCACAACCAGTTCGTGCCGGCCATGGACGAGCTGCTGGAAATCCTGATGCGCGACAAGGCCTGGAGCGAAGAGCTGGCGCGCAAGACCTTCATCGCCATCCTCGACATCATCGAGCCACCCAAGCCCAAGGTGGCCGAAGGCCAGGTGCCGCCGGAAGACCCGACGGTGGCCACCTACCGCCGACGGCTATCGAGCGTGGTGCTGAGCTGATCTACGGCCTCTGGTCGGTGGACGGCTTCTTCCAGAGGTTGATGCCGCCCTCCACCGCGTGCTGGTCGATCGCGGTCAGTTCCTCGGGGCTGAAAGCCAGGTTGTCCAGTGCCCCCGCCAGCTCCACGATCTGCTCCAGGCGGCTGGCGCCGATGACCGCCGAGGTCATGCCGGGCTGGCGCAACACCCAGGCCACCGCCATCTGCGCCAGGCTCTGGCCCCGGTTGAAAGCGATCTCATTGAGCGCCCGCACGTGGTTCAGGTTCTGCTCGCTCAGGTGCTCCATCTTGAAGGAGCCGCCGCCCGGCTGGTTGATGCGCGCGCCCTCGGGAATGCCGCCGAGGTACTTGCTGGTCAGCAGGCCCTGGGCCAGCGGGCTGAAGGCGATGCAGCCCACGCCCTCGTCCTGCAGGGTGTCGAGCAGCTCGCCCTCGATCCAGCGGTTGAGCAGGCTGTAGGACGGCTGGTGGATCAGCAGCGGAACGCCCATCTGCCGCAGGATCGCCGCGGCCTCGCGGGTCTTGCCGGCCGAGTAGCTGGAGATGCCCACGTAGAGCGCCTTGCCCTGCTGCACGGCGGTGGCCAGCGCGCCCATGGTTTCTTCGAGCGGCGTGTCCGGGTCGTAGCGGTGCGAATAGAAGATGTCGACGTAGTCCAGACCCATGCGCTTGAGGCTCTGGTCGAGGCTGGCGAGCAGGTACTTGCGCGAACCGCCGCCCTGCCCATAGGGCCCGCGCCACATGTCCCAGCCGGCCTTGGTGGATATCAGCAGTTCGTCGCGATAGGGCCGGAAATCGTGCCGCAGGTGTTCACCGAAATTGGTCTCGGCGCTGCCGGCGGGCGGGCCGTAGTTGTTGGCGAGGTCGAAGTGGGTGATGCCCAGATCAAAGGCGGTGCGCAGCATGGCGCGCTGGGTTTCCAGGTGCGAGCTGTCGCCGAAGTTGTGCCACAGACCGAGCGAGAGGGCGGGCAGGCGCAGCCCGCTGCGGCCGCACAGGCGGTAGGGCATGCTGTCGTAGCGCGTGGTGGCGGCTGTGTACATGGTGGGCCTCCTTCATGCCGGCTGGCTATCCACTCTACCCAGTAACCCCATGAAATCCCAGTGCCTTGCGTCGACAACCCTGATGTGGGGAGGCGGTTGGCCTGTGTTGGCTCTCGCTGGCCCGGCGCAACGGAGCGCTCTGCGCCGCTCATGTCCCCCGGATCGGGCTACGCCCGATCCTCCTCCTTGACTTCGCTATGCAGAACGCCCCATTGCGCCGGGCCGAGGGGTTGGCTATCCACATTCTGGAAATCCGTCCGTTCGCCCGTCGATGGCGTGGTGTGTCTGACGCAGCGAAGTCAAGGAGGAGGGCCGGCACGGCCCGGGGGACATTCGCGGAGTCGGACGCGCCACGCCATCGACCCGCGAGGTGCAGAAAACAAAAAGCCCCGTCGCCCAAAAAGAGCAACGAGGCCGAAGTGCCCCACCCAGAGCCACCGCCGAACCGGCTCCGCCGGGCCGCCAGTGGCGCCCCCCTGGGGGGTGACGCCGAAGGCGGCGCAGGGGGTAACTTATTTAGCGGTGGGCATCACAAACTCGGCGCCTTTGCCGATGCTCTCCGGCCAGCGCTGCATGATCGACTTCTGTTTGGTGTAGAAGCGCACGCCCTCTTCGCCATAGGCGTGCATGTCGCCAAACAGGCTCTTCTTCCAGCCACCGAAGCCCTGCCAGGCCATGGGCACCGGGATCGGCACGTTGATGCCGACCATGCCCACCTGGATGCGCCGCGCGAACTCGCGCGCCACGTTGCCGTCGCGCGTGAAGCAGCTCGTGCCGTTGCCGAACTCGTGGTGATTGATGATCTGCACCGCCTCGGCGAAGTCGTGCACGCGCACGCAGCTCAGCACCGGGCCAAAGATCTCTTCCTTGTAGATCTTCATCTCGGGTGTGACCTTGTCGAACAGCGTGCCGCCCATCCAGAAACCGCCTTCGCAGCCCTCGCCGGTCTGCTTCGCATCGAAGCGGCGGCCGTCCACCAGCAGCTCGGCGCCGTCGGCCGCACCCGCTTCGATGTAACCCGTGATGCGCTGGTGCGCGGCGGCGGTCACGATCGGGCCCATCTCGGCCGCCAGGTTGGTGCCGTTGAGCACCTTGAGCGCCTTCGTGCGCTCGATCAGCTTGGGCATGATCTTGTCGGCCACGTCGCCCACCAGCACCGCCACCGAGATGGCCATGCAGCGCTCGCCGGCGCTGCCGTAGGCCGCGCCGATCAGCGCGTCCACCGCCTGGTCCAGGTCGGCGTCGGGCATGACCACCATGTGGTTCTTGGCGCCGCCCAGGGCCTGCACGCGCTTGCCGTGGTGGGCGCCGGTTTCGTAGATGTAGTTGGCAATGGGGGTGGAGCCCACGAAGCTCACGGCCTTCACGTTCGGGTGCACCAGCAGCGCGTCCACGGCCTCCTTGTCGCCCTGCACCACGTTGAACACGCCGTCGGGCAGACCGGCCTGCTTCAGCAGTTCGGCCATGAACAGGCTGGCGCTCGGGTCGATCGGGCTGGGCTTCAGCACGAAGGTGTTGCCCGCGGCGATCGCCACCGGGAACATCCACATGGGCACCATGACCGGGAAGTTGAACGGCGTGATACCGGCCACCACACCCAGCGCCTGGCGGATGGTCCAGTTGTCCATGCCGGTGGAGACCTGGTCGGTGAAGTCGCCCTTGAGCAGTTGCGGGATGCCGCAGGCGAATTCGATGATGTCGATGCCGCGCGCCACCTCACCCTGCGCGTCGGTGAACACCTTGCCGTGTTCGGCGGTGATCAGGTGCGCCAGCTCGTCCTTGTGCAGGTTCACCAGTTCGAGAAACTTGAACATCACGCGCGCGCGGCGGATCGGCGGCGTGTCGGACCAGGCCGGAAACGCAGCCATCGCGGCCGCCACGGCCGTGTCCACGTCGGCGGCACTGGCCAGCGCCACGCGGCCGGTGACGGCGCCGGTGGCGGGGTTGAACACGTCCTGCGCGCGGGTGGAGGAACCGGCGGCGCGGGCGCCAGCGATGAAGTGGGTGATGGCGGTGGTCATGGTGTGTCTCGGACTGGATGAGGGGTGGGTGCAGTGTAGGAAGCACGGCCGCCCGATACAAGGCCAAAAACCTGAAATGATTGTTCAAAATGGTGAACAATAGGATCCATGAACGAGCAGAAAGTCCACGAACTCTGGGGCCACTTCCACTGGCTGGGCGTGCTGGCCCAGCAGGGCAGCTACACGGCAGCGGCGGCGCGGCTGGGCGTGAGCAAGGCGGCGGTGAGCCAGCGCATCGCCGAGCTCGAGCGCATGGCCGGCGTGGCGCTGGTGCAGCGCACCACCCGCAGCGTGCGGCTGACCGAAGCCGGCCAGCGCCTGGTGGACGACACCCGCGCCTCGTTCGAGCACATCGCCCAGTGTTTTGCGCAGGTGCGCGATGCCGCCGGCGCGCCGCGCGGCCTGCTGCGCGTGACGGCGCCGGTGGCCTTTGCGCGCCAGCAGCTGGTGCCGCGCCTGCCGGAGTTTCTGCGCCAGTACCCCGAAGTGCGGCTGGAGCTGAACCTGTCGGACCACCTGAGTTCGCTGGCCACCGAAGGTTTTGATCTGGCGATCCGCCACACGGCCAACCCGCCCGACACGCACGTGGCCTGGACGCTGTGCACCACGCGCTCGGTGCTGGTGGCCAGCCGCGCCTACCTGCGCCGCCAGGGCACGCCGCAGACGCCGACCGACCTGGCGCGGCACAACTGCCTGCATTACCCGCGCTCGCAGGACACGCCGGCCTGGACGCTGGAGCCGCTGCAACCGGAAGCCGGCGCTGAGCGGGTGACGGTGCAGGTGTCGGGCTCGCTGGCGGCCAACAACAGCGAGGCGCTGCGCGACGCCGCGCTCGGCGGGCTGGGCATTGCGCTGCTGCCCGACTTCAGCGCCCAGGCGAGCCTGCTCGCGGGCAAGCTGGTGACGGTGTTGCCGTTGTGGCAGCCGGTGGGTGCGTTTGCCGACCAGATCTACGCCATCCGCCCGTACTCGGCCCACGTGCCGCGCGCGGTAACGGCGTTTGTGGATTTCCTGCGCCAGGCCCTGGCGCCGGGGTTTGCCGAAGGCCTGGCGACCTGACGCGGGGGCCTCAGCCCATCAGCCGCGTCAGCGCTTCCTGGTATTTGGCCGAGGTCTTTTCAATCACTTCCTTGGGCAGGCGTGGCGCGGGCGGTGTCTTGTCCCAGGCCTTGCCGCCCACCTGGGCGGTTTCAAGCCAGTCGCGCAAGAACTGCTTGTCGTAGCTCGGCGGGTTCTGCCCCACCACGTAGCTCTCCAGCGGCCAGTAGCGCGAGGAATCCGGCGTGAGCACCTCGTCCATCAGCACCAGCGTGCCGGCCTTGTCCAGGCCGAACTCGAACTTGGTATCCGCGATGATGATGCCCTTCTTCAGCGCGATCTCGGCCGCGGCCTTGTACAGCGCGATGGAGATGTCGCGGATTC
This sequence comes from Hydrogenophaga sp. L310, assembly GCF_055703065.1. NCBI lineage: Bacteria > Pseudomonadati > Pseudomonadota > Betaproteobacteria > Burkholderiales > Comamonadaceae > Hydrogenophaga > Hydrogenophaga sp. L310. The sequence continues at coordinate 65,867 of NZ_JBVPZA010000007.1, read as the reverse complement.
TGGTGGCCAGCTCGGGGCCGATCATGGCCACGGTCTGCTCGAAGGTGATGTTCTCGTCGTGCTCGCCCAACTCGGCCTTGGCGGCCGGCGTGTAGATCGGCTCGGGCAGCTTGCTCGCGTTCATCAGCCCTTCGGGCAGCGGCACGCCGCAGACCGATCGGCTCTCCTGGTATTCCTTCCAGCCGCTGCCAGCCAGGTAACCGCGCACCACGGCTTCCACCGGGATGGGCTTGAGGCGCTGCACCAGCATGGAACGGCCCGCGACCTGCGGCGCCTCTTCGGACGACACCACGCTCTCGGGTGCATCGCCGGTCAGGTGGATCGGGCAGATGTTCAGGCCCTTGGGCCCGAGCTGATCGAACCAGAACAGACTGAGCTTGGTCAACAACGCGCCCTTGCCGGGGATGGGCTCGCCCATGATCACGTCAAAGGCGCTGATGCGGTCGGACGCGACCATGAGGATGCGGTCGTCGCCCACGGCGTAGTTGTCGCGCACCTTGCCGCGCGCGAGCAGCGGCAGGGAGTTCAGGGCGGAGGTGTGCAGGGCGGAAGTCATGATCGGGCGCAAGGGAGTGACAGCCAAGAAAAAAGCCCGGTGACCGAACAGTCAACGGGCTCCGAACCATTCCGGACGATTATCGCAGGTCGGTCGGGGGCTCAGACGATCCGGCGCCGGGCCGCCCCAAGCCGGATCAGCCCCCTTGGGGGGCAGCGACCCGCACAGCGGTGGAGCGTGGGGGCTTAAACCACCTTCTGCGCCAGCTCACCCTGGGCGTACTTCGCGGCCATCACGGCGAGCGTGTCGCCCTTGATCTTGCTGCCCTGGCCTTCGCAGCCGAACTCGATGTAGCGCTGCTTGCAGATCGCCTTGGCGGCTTCGCGGGCGGGCTTGAGCCATTCGCGGGCGTCGAACTTCTCGGGGTTCTCGGCCATGAACTTGCGCACCGCGCCGGTCATGGCCATGCGGATGTCGGTGTCGATGTTGATCTTGCGCACGCCGTGCTTGATGGCTTCCTGGATCTCGGCCACCGGCACGCCCCAGGTCTGCTTCATCTGGCCACCGTACTGGTTGATGATCGCGAGCAGGTCCTGCGGCACGCTGGACGAACCGTGCATCACCAGGTGGGTGTTGGGGATGCGGGCGTGGATCTCTTTCACGCGGCTGATGGCCAGGATGTCGCCGGTGGGCGGGCGGCTGAACTTGTAGGCGCCGTGGCTGGTGCCGATGGCGATGGCCAGGGCATCAAGCTGGGTGGCCTTCACGAACGTGGCGGCCTCTTCGGGGTCGGTCAGCATCTGGGAATGGTCCAGCTTGCCTTCGGCGCCGATGCCGTCTTCTTCGCCCGCGTCACCGGTTTCCAGGTTGCCCAGGCAGCCGAGTTCACCTTCCACCGTGACGCCGCTCTGGTGCGCCATCTCGACCACCTTGCGGGTCACTTCCACGTTGTAGTCGAAGCTCGACGGCGTCTTGCCGTCTTCGTTGAGGGAGCCGTCCATCATGACCGAGCCGAAGCCCAGGGCGATGGCGCCTTCGCAGACCTTGACGCTGGTGCCGTGGTCCTGGTGCATGACCATCGGGATGTGCGGGTACATCTCGGCAGCGGCCTGGATCAGGTGCTTGATGAAGGCTTCACCCGCGTACTTGCGGGCACCGGCCGAGGCCTGCAGGATGACCGGAGCGCCGACCTCGTCGGCCGCGGCCATGACGGCCTGCACCTGTTCGAGGTTGTTGACGTTGAAAGCCGGAATGCCGTAACCGTTCGCCGCAGCGTGGTCGAGCAGTTCGCGCATGGAAACGAGAGCCATGAAAATCCCCTTGATCAAAGTTGGTAACCGGTCTGTAACTCGGCGAATTTTAGCGCCGTGGGCCTTGCACACCGATGACAAACCCCCGCCCGGAAAGATGGGCATCAACACCAGGCCGCCGCGGAACCGGCTTCGCCGGGCCGCCAGCGGCACATGGAGGACGATCCAGCGCCGGGCCGCCCCAAGCTGGATCAGCCCCCTCGGGGGGCAGCGCCCCGCGCAGCGGCGGAGCGTGGGGGCACCGTCAACCAGCTCTGCAGAGCTTCAAGGTGTTGGTGCCGCCGGGCTGACCCATGGGTTCCCCCACGGTGATGGCGTACACATCACCCTTCTGCACGATGCCGCGCGCCTTCAGGTGCGCCTCGGCGTCGGCCAGGGCCGTGTCGCGGTCGGCGCTGGTGTCCATCAACAGCGGGCGCACGTTGCGGTAGAGCGTCATCTTTCGCTGCGAGGTCAGGTTGGACGTCACCGCGTAGATCGGCATGCGCACGTTGTGCCGGCTCATCCACAACGCCGTGGAACCCGAGTCGGTCAGTGCCACGATGGCCTTGGCGCCCAGGTGGTGGGCGGTGAACAGCGCGCCCATGGCGATCGACTGGTCGATGCGCGTGAAGGTCTTGCCGGTGAAGTCGGCGCCCAGTTCGCTGTACTCGGCCTTCTCGGCTTCCTGGCAGATGTTCGCCATCTCCATCACCGTCTCCAGCGGGTATTTGCCAGCGGCTGTTTCGGCACTGAGCATCACGGCGTCGGTGCCGTCGAGCACCGCGTTGGCCACGTCGCTCACCTCGGCACGCGTGGGCACCGGGTTGACGATCATCGACTCCATCATCTGCGTGGCGGTGATCACCACCTTGTCCATCTCGCGGGCCATTTTGATCATGTGTTTCTGCAGGCCGGGCACGGCCGCGTTGCCCACTTCCACCGCCAGATCACCGCGCGCGACCATGATGCCGTCGGACACCCTGAGGATGTTGGCCAGCTCGGGGATGGCTTCGGCACGCTCGATCTTGGCGATCAGCGCGGGCTTGTGGCCGGTGGCCGCACCGGCCACGTTGCACAGCTGGCGCGCGAGCTCCATGTCGGTGGCGTTCTTGGGGAAACTCACCGCCACGTAGTCGGCCTTCAGGCCCATGGCGGTCTTGATGTCGTCCATGTCCTTGGCGGTCAGGGCCGGCGCGGTCAGCCCGCCGCCCTGCTTGTTGATGCCCTTGTTGTTGGACAGCTCACCGCCGAGTTTGACGGTGGTGTGCACCGCCGGCCCCACGACCTTGTCGATGGTCAGCACGATCAGGCCGTCGTTCAGCAGCAGCGTGTCGCCGGCCTTCACGTCGCGTGGCAGTTCCTTGTAGTCGAGGCCGACGCCGCCAAGATCGCCCGGTTCGGTGCGCGAGGCATCGAGCACGAAAGCATGGCCCGGTTCCAGCATCACCTTGCCGTCGGCGAACTTGCCGACGCGGATCTTGGGGCCCTGCAGGTCGGCCATGATGCCGACCTCGCGGCCCGCACGCTGCGCCGCTTCGCGCACCAGGGTGGCGCGGTCGACGTGGTCCTGCGCGGTGCCATGCGAAAAGTTCAACCGCACCACGTTGACGCCGGCGCGGATCATCGCCTCCAGCAGGGCGGGGTCGCTGGAAGCGGGACCGAGGGTGGCGACGATTTTGGTGGCGCGTTGGGGCATGGGGGCTGGCTCCTGGGGGATGGCTGAAACGGGTGGTTCTGTAATTTGGTTTCAATTATCTGTGAAACAAGTTACCAACAGGTTACGGCTTGCCCCGGATGGTTGTCCCTGGTGAAACTGATGCGACCCGGCTTGAGCGAGCCGATCGCCTGCAGCAAGGCTCAGGGCGTCTCCACGGACACCCGGCCCGTTCCCGAGAACGGAAGCGCATGCCGGCGCGAACGGGTTCAGCGTTGCCCCAACAGCCCCAGCAAGCCGATGATGATCAGGTAGACGGCGACGATGGTGCTCAGCAGGCGGGGCATCACCAGGATGAGGATGCCGGCGATGAGGGACACCAGCGGTCCGATGCTCAGGTGCAGGTTCATGAGGATTTTCCTTGTTCGGGGTTGGGGTGCAGGCGCCTCGCCGAGGTCTCGGATCAGGCGATGCGGGAACCGATGATTTTGCGCGACCGGCGGTGTTGTCTGTGCGCAGTCGAACAGACCCCCTGGCCGCAGCGCCGCGGAAGCCCGCTGGCGGGATGGAACGGTTGAAGCGACGCGACGGTTACCGTGCCGCGTCGCTCGGCGCGCGGCTGAGTTCGTTGTTCTGTGTCACCAGCAGGTTCAGCAGGCGCATGAAGTCGCTGCGCTGGCCCTCGCTGAGCGGCGCCAGGATTTGCTCCTGGGCGCGCAGCATCGCGGGGATGCTCGCCGCCAGGGCCTGCTCGCCCGCCGCGGTCAGCGCCAGCTGGCGTGCGCGCCGGTCTTCGGGCGCTGTGCGGCGCTCCATCCAGCCCCGTGCCTCAAGCCGGTCCACCACGCCACCCGTGGTCGACGCGTCCAGCGCGATGGTGCGTGCCAGCGTGCGCTGGTCGATGCCGGGCTGGTTGCCAACCACCTGCAGGGCGGCGTACTGTACGGGCGTGATGCCCAGTTCGCCCGCTTCCTGCAAAAAGATGCCGACTGAAATCTGGTGCAGACGGCGGATCGCGTGACCGGGCTGGAGGTCGATGTTGACGGTGGACGGGTCGGGATTTTTCATGGCGGATGGAATCAAGGGTTTTCCCCCGTGAGGCTTGATTCATGTTAGCAGGACACTTACGATAAGCACACTGATTATGTGTGTGCGGCCTTTTAGAGAGACATGCCAGGGCTTTCACCAGTCACTTCACACCCCCATTTCCGGAGACACCCATGAGCCACGAACTCGGCCGACTCGAAGACCTGCCGCAGGACTACCGGGACGACCTGAAAAACCTGAACCTGGTGCCGCTGTGGCCCAGCCTGCGCGCGGTCCTTCCGCCGGACATTCCCACGCGCGCCACGCAGGCCATCCACTGGCCCTACGCCACGATCAAGCCGCTGCTGCTGAAAGCCGGCGAGCTGACCCCGATTGAAAAAGCCGAGCGCCGCGTGCTGGTGCTGGCCAACCCCGGCCACGGGCTGGAGAACATGAAGGCCAGCCCGGCCATGTACCTGGGCATGCAGCTGCTGCTGCCCGGCGAGTGGGCACCCAGCCACCGGCACACGCCCAACGCGGTGCGCATGATCGTCGAAGGCGAAGGCGCCTACACCACGGTGGACGGCGAGAAGTGCCCGATGAGCCGCGGCGATCTGATCCTGACGCCCACCGGCCTGTGGCACGAACACGGCCACGACGGCAAAGACCCGGTCGTCTGGCTCGACGTGCTGGACCTGCCGCTGGTGTATTACATGGAGGCGAGTTACCACGTCAACGGTGAGCGCCAGACCGTCAAACAGGGCAGCGGCGACCGCGCCTGGACCCGCGCCGGCGTGGTGCCCACGCAGGTGTTCGCGCGCAGCGACAAGCGCTACCCCATGCTGCGTTACCCCTGGGTGGACACGCGCGCCGCGCTGGTGGCGATGGCCGCCGACCAGCCCGGTCTGGACTGCCTGCAGGTGACCTACGTGAACCCCGAAACCGGCGGCGACGCACAGAACATCCTGGGTTTCTACGCCCTCATGCTCAGGCCCGGCCAGACGCTCACATTGCCCGCGCGCTCGCCCGCGCAGGTGTTCCACCTGATCGAAGGCGGTGTGGACGTGTCCACCTGCGGCAAGAGCTTCGGTCTGGTCGAGGCCGACACCTGCTGCGCGCCCGGCTACGAGGCCGTGACGCTGAAGAACCGCCAGGACAAGCCATCGTTCGTGTTCATCGCCGACGAATCCCCGCTCCATCGAAAACTCGGCGTCTATGAGACGCGCTAACGCTCTGCAGAACGACATGACCCCATATCTCTTCACCCCGCCCGCCGTCCCGTCCCTGCCCGTCCTTGGCAAGACCGAACGTTTCCCCATCAACCGCCTGTTTTTCGTCGGCCGCAATTACCACGCACACGCCGTCGAGATGGGCAAGCCGGTGGACAAATCGGTCGAGCGGCCGTTCTATTTCACCAAGGCGCCGCAGACGCTCACGCTTTCTGGAGCGACCGTGGCCTACCCGCCCGAGACGAAGAACTACCACTTCGAAATGGAACTGGTGATCGCCATCGGCAAGGCCGGTTTCCGCGTGAAGGCCGGGGACGCGCACACCGTCATCTACGGCTACGCCGCCGGGCTGGACATGACACGGCGCGACCTGCAGCTGGTGGCGCGCGACAAGGGCCGCCCCTGGGACCTGGGCAAGGACGTGGAGCATTCGTCCGTGTGCTCCGAGATCGTGCCGATGGAAGGCGTGGTGATCGAAAACGGTGCGATCGCGCTCGAAGTCAACGGCGAAACCAGGCAGTCGTCCAACGTGGACAAGCTGATCTGGAACATCCGCGAGATCATCGCCGACCTGTCTTTGTTTTACCACCTGCAACCCGGCGACCTGGTCTACACCGGCACGCCCGAAGGCGTGGGCGCCGTGGTGGCGGGTGACCGAATCACCGGGCGCGTGGAAGGTGTGGCCGAGGTCGCGCTGACGGTGGGACCGGCCGAATGAAGCTCTACAACTTCTGGCGCAGCGGCACCTCGCACCGCACGCGCATCGCACTCAACCTCAAGGGCCTGGGCTATGAATACCTCGCGGTGCACCTGGGCAAAGAGGCGCACCTGACCGACAGCTTCAAGGCGGTCAACCCGCAGATGCTCGTGCCCGCGCTCGCACTCGACGATGGCGAGGTGCTGATCCAGTCACCGGCCATCATCGAATGGCTGGAGGAGACGCATCCGGCACCTGCGCTGCTGCCGGCGGACCCCGGGGGCCGCGCCCGCGTGCGCGCGCTCGCCGCCATCGTGGGCAACGACATCCACCCCATCAACAACCGCCGCATCCTCGAACACCTGCGCAAGACCTTTGGCGCCGACGAGGCGGCCATCAACACCTGGTGCGGCACCTGGATCACGGCCGGTTTCGACGCCTACGAAGCCTTGCTGGCCGCCGATGCGCGGCGGGGTCGTTTCAGTTTTGGCGACACGCCCACGGTGGCCGACGTGTACCTGATCCCGCAGGTGGAGAGTGCGCGGCGATTCCAGGTGGATCTTTTGCGCTGGCCGCTGATCAGCGCCATCGACCAGGCCTGCGGCGAACTCGACAGCTTCCGCCGCGCGGCGCCTGCGCGGCAACCCGACGCCGCCTGAAGTCAGACACCCCCGCCGCGCTGCGCGCGACCCCCGAAGGGGCGGCACTGGCCGTCCGGACGCGGGCGGGTGGTCAGGCCTTGGCGCCGTCTGGATGGAGCAGGCGGCGAACCATCTCCCGGTCATCCTTGACGATGTGGTCGGCCAGCCAGGTGCACAGGTAGCGGTGCAGGGCGCGCCCATCGCCGTCTTCCCGGCCGTCCTGTTCCGCCATCGCCTGGATGCGATCGGCAAAAGCCTGGTGACGGCGCGCGTGCTGGTCCAGTGCGGCCTGGGGCATGCCGCGGTCGCGCGCCCAAGACTCCTCATAGGCGAAGTGGTAGCGCGCATAGGCCTGAAGCGATTCCACGCTGTTCGCGCTGCTGACCGTGTCGTCGCGCAAGATGGCCTGGCGCAGCAGGTTGGTGATGTCGACCAGGTTGCGGTGCTGCCGGTCGATCAGGTCCACCCCGCAGGCGAATCCCTCGCTCCATTCGAATTGGGGCAGTTCCAGGGTGGGCATGGGGGTGACCCTGTCGCTCAGGACCGGGCCGTGCGGCGGTCGGCCATTTCGGCCCCCATGCGCTGCAGCTCGGGGGCGTCGATCAGGGCTGACACGGCCGGGTAGACCGTGTCTTCCTCGGCGCGGATGTGATCGGCGTACAGGTCAGCAAAACGCGCCAGCGTGGCGCGGTCGGCCTCGCCCAGGCCGGACCACGTCGGCGCCGATCCCTCGGACACCCGGTGGAGCACCTCACGGGCGCTGACCCAGTTCGCGGTCATGTCCAGATGGTCCTGCTGCAACCGGCGCACCACCGCCTTCGCGTTCTCATCGGTTCCGGCCAGCAGGCGGGGAAAGACGTGGCGCTCCTCGTCTTCGTGGTGGTCCGGCGCGGCCAGGTCGAAGTAGCGCATGACGTCGCGCGCCGCCTGGGCGGCCTGTTCGTCAAGGCCTTTTTCGTCGAGGTGCTGGCACAGCCGGTGAAGCAGGCGCAACATGCGATCCACCCGTTCGTGACAGGCGGTGAGCATCTCGAAAGGCTGCTCGAAGCTTGCCGCTGGCGGCTGTGCGCCCGGCTGGCCGATCTGGTGCAGGCGGATACCGGCCATGGCGATCAGCCGAGGCGCACCGCGCGGCCCTGCGGGTCGAACGGGATGTAGGCCTCGATCTGGCCCTGGCGGATCGCTTCCACCATTTTTTTCAGTGGTTCATCGGCGTCGGCGCTGGTGGGCGCCTTGCCCGGTGCGCCCGACATCGCAGCCGCGAACACCATGCCCCAGGCCTGGCCGAAGCTGGTCGCTTCCTGCTTCAGCTGGTCAAACGAAGCCAGCTCGTCGGGGCTTTTGTCGACGCACATCTGCGGCACCAGCGCACCGCCCTGGCCCTGCTCGAAAGCCGCGCGCTGGGCAGGGGTCGCGTCGTCCGGCAGCTCGACGCCGGCGAACACAAACAGCAGGCGCTGGGGCTGGGACTGGGCGCGCGCGGCGGCCAGCAGATCGTCAAAGGTGCTGATGTCCATGAAAAGTCCTGTTGGGAAATGGGGATTCAGGACACGGGGTCCGAACCCAGGGTATTCACATAGTCGGCCACGACCGGCCGGGCACGCGCCGGCTTGCGCGAGAGCACGGTGCCGACACTCACGAAGCACAGCGCCTGTTCGCTGGCGCCGAGGCCAAAGCAGGCCCGCAGCGTGTCCGACTTCAGTGCCTTGCCGCTGGTGAGCGCCGAGCCGAAGCCGAGCGCGGTGGCCATGAGCAGCATGTTCTGCACCGCACAGCCGGCCGAGAGGATGCGTTCGTTCAGGTCCACCTCGGGGTCACCGCGCGCGCCGTCCACCACCGCCAGCATCAGCAGCGGCGCCCGGAACGCTTTCTCGCGCGCCTGCGCCAGCTGCTCGGGCGTGGCCTGCGGATCGCGCTCGCTCAGGGCGCGGGCAAACACCTCGGCCAGCGTGGCACGCTGCCCGGCTGGCACGAGGATGAAGCGCCAGGGCAGCAACTGCAGGTGGTCGGGTGCGGCCGCGGCCGCGGCCAGGATGGCCTGGGTCTGTCCGGCGTCCGGGCCCGGTTCCACGAGGCGCTTGGGCAACACGGTCTGGCGCGCCTGGATCAGCTCGCTGACGACAAAGGCCCAGTCAGGGGAGGTCTCTGTGGCGGAGGTCATGGCAGGGTGTGAAGGCATGGGAACGGGGAAAACGGCAAGCCTCAACCGGGCCGTCCGTCGGCGCGCAGGCGGCCGTACCAGCCGATCAGGCGCAGACCCCAGACGCCCATCACAGCGGCCCAGAGCAGCGCGGCGGCCGTGAGCACCCACAGCGGCGCGCCGTCCAGGGCGCCCGCCACGCGCAGCAGCACCGCCAGCTGGAGCAGGCAGAACACGCCCCAGACCAGTGCATCGGCCACCAGGGTGCGACCGCTGTGACCACACGACACGCGCGTGACCATGGCCACCAGCAGCGAGCCCAGGCAACCCATGGTGAGGGCGTGCAAGGCCCCCAGGCCCAGAGCCGGCACACCGGCGCGCAGGCCGAGCAGCTGCGACAGCCCCGCCAGCACAAAAGCCAGGCCGAGCCACAGGAAACCCAGGTGCAGCATCGCAAGCAAACGCACCTTGAGACTCTGCACCAGGCCCCAGGCCACGCCCAGCCAGAGGATCACACCACCGGCCAGCAGCTCGATCAGACCCTGCAGCAGCATCCAGCCCGGCGCGCCCGCCCAGCCACTCGCGGCGACCCAGACCGCCAATGCCTCGAAGGCCGCAGCCCCCAGCAGGGCCCACAGCACCCAGAACGGCCGCCAGGCCTTCACCATGGGCACGGCGCTGGAGGTGAAAAACGGAATCATGCGGTGCGCGACCACCAGGTAGGTCACCACCACGAAGCCCCAGAGGCCGGTCAGCACCAGGCTGCGGGCGATGTCGAACGCACCGGCCAGCAAAGCCAGCGCCAGGCCCGCGACACACAGGGCGCCCACGGTGCCGGCCACCGCCACCACCGTGGCGTGCAGGCGGTCGTCCAGCGCGCTGCGCCGCACCAGGCCCCAGAAGCGCAGGTATTGCGCGCCCAGCCCGGCCGCGGCCAGCGCCGCGCCCGCCACCGCGATCCAGAGAAACGTGTGCGCCCCGGCCAGCCAGAGCAGCCATCCACCGGCCTGGAGCAACAGGGTGGGCACCAGCGCCCGCGCGTCGGGGCCTGGCACGCCCAGCCACTTGGGACCGGCGGTGAACAGGAAACCGGCAAAAAAGAGCGGCATGAAACCGAAGCTCATGACCGCGGCGTGGGTGATCGTTGGCGGTACCGCGTAGCCCAGACCGATGGCGCCCGTGGAGCGGTCCACCTGCACCAGCGCCCACCACAGGCCCGAGGCCAGCAGCAACACCATCGCGAGAAAGAACGCCAGCCGGTGCGGCGCCAGCAGCAGCTGCCCGGGCCGCCAGGGGTTCGGCCCCGGCGGCTGTGCGCGCCCCGCGCGTCCTGGCCCGACCGGGCGCACAGGCACAACGGGGCGCGCGGTGGTGGTCACTGGACGACCCTCCGCGCTGCGCACTGCGGGGCTGAGCTGTGCGTCTGTGAATAAGCTGCAAGTTTCATCCATTTGAAATCAACGAGTTAGCAATGGCACCTACGCCAAAAGCTGCTAGCGAATTCCCTCATAAGCTGCAAGTTTCGGCACTGATGTACGCATAAGCTGCAAGTGCCATTTCTATGTGTCGATCTCACTCTTCTCCACCAAACTTGCCGCTCAGCTTGTTCGCAATATTGCGTGTCGATGACGATCTTTCAGTAAACAACAAATCCTTTCTTCGCGAACCCCCAAAAGAACTACTACCAACGAAGGATTGCATTAACTCTCTCCACCGTATGGCATTCGCTTAGTGGCAACGGACTCAAGTCTGAAGAGCGATACCCTGGAGATTCATGAACAAGGGTGGAGTGCATTGGTAGATCAGGAGCAGCTCCCGACAGACCGCAGTTGGGACACCAGCCTCAGCAGAAGCCACAGCTCAAGAAATCCCGTGCTCAGGACGAGGCAACCAGCATAGGCACATCCAGCCCCATCGACCTCATGGCCTGGATGCGCGGCGTGCTCTTTCCCCATGAGGCGCACTGAGTGCATCGAAGGGCACTTTTCCTGGAGAAACTCGTTCTGTTCGGAAACGAACCGACCGTGACTGAGCTCGGTCGCACACTGTTTCAACTCGGAATCGTCTCTTGACCTGCTTCCTTGATCTGCATCAAGGCTGGTCAAGCCCTCGGGTTTAGCCTTGGATCGTTGCCACTGTTCGCTCGATTGACATGACCCTGCACCGCCGTTCGCTACGCCATACCACTTCGATGATTCTGGTCGTGTGGCTGTTTGCGTTGGCCGCGGGGGTAGCCAATGCGTGCCTGTTGACCGAACCAAACGCCAGCAGTCCTCTATCGTTGACGGCAACTCCACACGAGATTCCTTTCGCCGAATTCCTTCATGGCGAAACAGCCGATCCCGGTAATGACGGATGCTTGAAGTTTTGCGATGAAGCCTCCCTGGCCATCACCAAGGTGGATCAGCCCATTGCCGATGACAGCCCAGGGGTGGTTGGCAAGCTGCAGCTGGTGTGGGGGCCAGCCATGACCTTGGCCATCGCCGCGAAAGTCCGGGTGCAGGTCACCAGACCGATGCACCTGACTTCGCCCATCGCGGCACGACCGCATCGCTTGACGTTGTAGATCGCATCGCAGCTCATTGCGAAGAGTGCCTCTGCACTCTAGTCCTGCGTTTTCTTTCCTCGCTAAGTTGGTGACTTCTCCGATCCTGTCGCCGGCAGCGGCGGCTCCCCTATTCATTCACACAACACCACCATGAAAACCTCCCACACCATCCTTGCGATCTCCACCGCCTTGTTGCTGACGGCCTGCGCGAGCCAGAGCGCACCAGTCATCGGCGCAACAACAGCAGCCAAAGCCGATGAACACAGCGCGCATCAAGCCGCTGCAGCCTCGTCGGGAGCGTCAACTGCCATGCATGACCACATGAAAGCCATGCAGGCCATGCGAGACAAGATGATGAATGCCAAGACGCCTGTTGAGCGCCAGGCCTTGATGGAAGAGCACATGAAATCCATGCACGAAGGCATGGCCATGATGAAAGGCATGAAGGACATGAAGGGAATGGGCGGCATGCACGGCAAGGCGGGCATGCCAGGGATGTCGGGCATGAAAGATATGCCCATGGACATGTCGAAGCACCATCAGATGATGGAGATGCGCATGGACATGATGCAGACAATGATGGAAATGATGATGCAGCGCATGCCAGGCGCCACGGTGCCTCCCGCGAGCAGGTGAAAGCTCCCCGCAGTTCAGCCTTTGAGTAAACGCGCTGTGCATTGAGCGGCGGGGCACCTCCTTTCCTCACTCGTAGCTGTCCAGTCTGAAGGAGCGTAGCCATGAACCCTCCCAGTAACGAATCTAACGAGCCATCGTTCTGGCGCCGCCCAGCCGGAATGGTGTTGGTGACGGTCGCCATCGTTGCGGGCTTTTTCTTCCTGCGAGAGCACTGGGGCCATGTTTTGGGTTACTGGCCTTACCTGCTGCTGCTCGCTTGTCCGATGATGCACTTGATGCACGGGAACGGCTACGGGGGGCATGGCAGCCATTCGCAGGACTCCGGGCGTACCCACAACGACGAAAAATAGGCGGACGGACATGAATGCACACCAACATCACGGCAGCAGTGCCCCGTCGGAATCGGCCTCACCAACGGACCTGAAGGATCCCGTGTGTGGCATGACCGTCACGGCGCAGTCTGGTCACATGCTGACCCACGAGGGCCGCACCTTCTATTTCTGCAGTGCCAAGTGCCAAGGCAAGTTCGCTGCGAACCCGCTTCAATACCTCGCGCCCAAGCCACTCGCAGAGACCTCTTCAGCGGTAGCCGGTGCGATCTACACCTGTCCGATGCACCCTGAGATTCGCCAGGACCATCCGGGCAATTGTCCCAAGTGCGGTATGACGCTTGAGCCTTTGATGCCGGATCTTGACGACGATGACAACCCTGAGTTGCGTGACTTCCAGCGCCGCTTCTGGTGGACGCTGCCGCTCACGGGAGCGGTCTTCGTGCTCGCGATGTTCGGACATCGCCTGGAGTGGTTCGACATGGGCACCCAGAGCTGGATCGAGCTCGTGCTGTCGGTGCCCATTGTTCTCTGGGCCGGGTGGCCGTTCTTTGTGCGCGGCGTCCAGTCGGTGGTGAACCTCAGTCCGAACATGTGGACCCTGATCGGCTTGGGTACCGGCGCCGCGTTCGTCTACAGCGTAGTGGCCACCGTCGCCCCCCAAGCCTTCCCTGACTCGTTCATCTCAATGGGCCGAGTCGCTGTGTACTTTGAGGCGGCCGCCGTGATCATCTCGCTCACGCTGTTGGGACAAGTGCTCGAACTCAAAGCCCGGTCACAGACCTCGGCGGCTATCAAATCGTTGTTGCGTCTGGCGCCAAAAACCGCCCGGCGCATCCGGGAAGACGGCACCGAAGAGGATGTGCCGCTGACCCATGTGCATGTGGGCGACTTGCTGCGCGTGCGCCCTGGTGAAAAGGTACCAGTGGACGGAGAGGTCACAGAGGGGAGCAGTTCAATCGATGAATCCATGCTCACGGGCGAGCCGATGCCGGTCACCAAACGTGTGGGCGACAAGGTGATTGGCGCCACGCTGAACACCAGTGGTGCGCTGGTGATGAGATCCGAGCGCGTCGGCGCGTCCACCATGCTGTCGCAGATTGTGCAGATGGTGGCCCAGGCCCAGCGGTCCAAAGCGCCCATGCAGCGCATGGCGGACGTGGTGGCTGGTTACTTCGTCATGGCTGTGGTGGGCATTGCCTTGTTGACCTTCTTTGGCTGGGGTCTGTTTGGTCCCGAGCCCAGCTGGGTGTTCGGCCTGATCAATGCGGTCGCCGTACTGATCATTGCCTGTCCTTGCGCGCTGGGTCTGGCCACGCCCATGTCCACCATGGTCGCAACCGGTCGCGGAGCCACTCACGGCGTATTGTTCCGGGACGCGGCGGCCATAGAGAACATGCGCAAGATCGACACCCTCATCATCGACAAGACCGGAACGCTCACAGAAGGTCGCCCGACCTTTGAGCGTGTCGTTCACGCGCCGGGTTTTGATGCCGATGAAGTGCTGCGCCTGGCCGCCAGCCTTGACCAAGGAAGTGAACACCCTCTGGCTGAAACCATCGTGCGCGCCGCCCGCGAGCGCGGTATGGCGCTCGACAAACCTGAGAACTTCGAATCCGGCTCGGGCATCGGCGTGCGCGGGCAGGTGGCCGGACGGGAACTGGCGCTGGGCAACACCACGCTGATGGAGCAGATCGGTGTATCGATCAGTGCTCTGGTGTCGCAGGCCGAGGCCTTGCGCGCAGAAGGTGCCAGCGTGATGCACCTGGCGGTTGATGGACAGCTGATGGGCCTGTTGGCGGTGTCCGATCCGGTCAAGGCCAGCACGCCCGAAGCGCTGGCAACGCTCAAGGCCTCCGGTCTGCGCATCGTGATGGCAACCGGTGATGGACTGACCACGGCCAAGGCAGTTGCAGCGCGCCTGGGCATCGAGGAGGTGCACGGCGAGGTCAAGCCGGCCGACAAGCTGCTGCTGGTGGAGAGACTACAAAAGGAAGGCCGCATGGTGGCCATGGCAGGTGACGGCATCAACGATGCACCGGCACTGGCCAAAGCCGATGTGGGTGTGGCCATGGGTACCGGGACTGACGTGGCGATGAACAGTGCGCAGATCACATTGGTCAAGGGCGATCTGCGCGGGATTGCGATTGCGCGCGCGCTGTCCGAAGCGACTGTTGCCAACATGAAGCAAAACCTGATATTTGCCTTTTTGTACAACGCGCTGGGCATTCCGATTGCGGCCGGCGTGCTGTATCCACTGACAGGCTGGCTGCTGTCGCCGTTGATTGCCGCGCTGGCCATGAGCTTGAGCTCGGTCTCCGTGATTGGCAACGCGCTGCGTTTGCGGCGCGGCAAGCAATGACGCTTCCTCTGTGCTGAAGTTATCTGAATCTTGTGTTGACAGCGGCGACGCCGTCAGCGTTGGCGATGCCAGTTCGTCTCTGAGGCAGAGACTTTAAACCTCAACTTTGCAATTCTTTCCCTCACCTTGAGGGAAGTCATTGACACTGTAGCGACTCCAGGGTTTCCAATGCAGGCATTGAAAGGAAAAACCATGTCTGCCCATTGCTGTGACCACGACACCCCCAAGCCCGAGACGCTCGTCAACCTGCCGCACTACCGCAAGATCCTGTGGATCGCCCTGATCGTCAACGCCGCCATGTTCCTCATCGAGATCGGCGCCGGCGTGCAGGCCGGATCGCTCTCCCTGTTGGCCGACGCAGTGGACTTTGCGGGTGACGCGCTGAATTACGCCGTGTCGCTCGCGGTGCTGGCGTCTGCCCTGGCCTGGCGCGCGCGCGCGGCAATGCTCAAGGCGGTGAGCATGATGGGCTTTGGCCTGTATGTGTTGGGCGCTGCAGTGTGGTCGGTGTGGCACGGTGGCGTGCCGCAGGCCACGACCATGGGCGCGGTGGCGCTGCTGGCGCTGCTGGCCAACGTAGCCGTGGCTTGGATGCTCTACGCCTTTCGTGAAGGCGACGCCAACATGCGAAGCGTGTGGCTATGCTCGCGCAACGACGCCATCGGCAACGTGGCGGTGTTCATGGCCGCGCTCGGCGTGTTCGGCACCGGCTCCGCCTGGCCCGACTTGTTGGTGGCCAGCCTGATGGCGGCGCTGGCGCTGCATGGCGGGTGGACGGTGATGCGGCAGGCGCGGGGTGAACTCGGTGATGACAGCGCAAAGGACCACCATGGCCACGTTCACTGAGCCACCGTCCACTCGCCGGTTCGATGAGACGACCCATGCCCGATTGATGCACGAGGCGAAAAAGGCGAGTTCCAGTGAACAAGCCTGGTTGTACCTGGAGGCAGCGCATTTGGTGGGGCAGCTCCACATCAGGCCGCACTTGCAGACGCACGCGCACATGCTGCGGCTGGCCTGGCGCACGCGCGACTGGTCTGAGGCCGCAGGTCAGGTGCTCCGCCTGGCCTTGGTGCCCTTTGGCCACTTGAGCGGGCGCTTGCCGCTGGGCAACCCGGGTCGATCCACCGTGAGCGCCTTCGAGCCGCTTCCGGTGCGCCCGGAGCTGGCCGGCTTGATCGCCCAGGCACGTACCGGTGAAACGCCCGCCGCATAAAATCTATCCATGCGTGTTTTTTTGATCCTGCTGATGTTTGCGCTGCTGCCGTTGCAGTTCTCTGCAGCTGCGGCGACCGAGTGCTGCGGCCACGTTGCAGTGGCCCAAGGGTTTCAAGTCCAGCACCATCAGCCCACGCATCTGTTGCCGATTCAAGGTGCAGACGATCTAACTGCCAACGAACTGGGGTTTGATCTTGACTGCGGAACCTGCCACGCCAACTGCGCTGCCGCTGTGATGGAAACTGTAGCGACCATGGCCGACCCTGCGGGCATCAAGTTGGTCGCACATCTCGTCGAACTGATCCTGCCGCCCTGGCATGAGCGACCCTACCGTCCCCAATGGTCTGCCCCGAAACATTCGGGGCTGAACCGGTCCGTCTGACGCGCTGACGGGCACCTCTTCCCCGATCCCCTGGCTTCAAGTGGCCGCCGTCGCACACGGTGGCCATCCCCGGATCGTTTTGGAAGGACTCTCACATGAATGTTCGCTGGACCCAGCGAAACCCGCGATGGACGTGGCTTGCTGCCGTCGCGGTGCTTTTGTTTGCTGATCAACTCAGCAAATCGTACTTCTCAACCACCCTTGACCTCGGTGAAGCCATCAAAGTGACCGAGTGGTTCAACTTTGTGCATGTGCTCAACACGGGTGCGGCCTTCTCGTTGCTGGCCGATGCAGGTGGCTGGCAACGCTGGTTTTTCATCGGCGTGACAGCGCTGGTGGTGGGAGTTGTCTCTGTGCTCTGCCTTGCACGGCAGGCCGAACCGCTGGATCGGTGGGTCGGCGTATTTGTGGTGGGCGGTGGCGGCGGCAACCTCGCGGATCGCGTCCAGATCGGCGCCGTGGTGGACTTCCTTGACTTTCACTGGCGCAGCATCCATTGGCCGGCTTTCAATCTGGCTGATATCTTCATCGTGTGCTCCATGCTGGTCTGGTGCTTCGCATCACTGAAATCGCCACCACGCAAAACGACCAGCAAGACGTCTGAGGAGCTGCCCTCATGAAGCGGGGTTGGTTCTGGATCATGGCCGCCTGGGCCTTGGCCCTGGTCTCAACGCTCGGCGCGCTCTTCATCGGTGAAGTCATGGGCATGACGCCCTGTCTGCTGTGCTGGTACCAGAGGATCTTCATGTTCCCGCTGGCACTCATCCTGGGCATGGCCGCCTTCGCTGAAGACCGGAGGGGTGCCGTCTATGCGCTGCCGTTGGCGCTGGGTGGCGCAGCCATGGCCGGCTACCACTCCGCGCTGATCGCCGGCTGGGTGCCGAAGTGGTGGGTTCCCTGTGGCACCGGACCCTCGTGCAGCGAACAAAGTCTGGAGATTCTGGGCGGCATCCAAATTCCCTGGTTGTCACTCGCATCCTTCGTCGCCATCGTCATTCTGCTTTTTATTTACTTGAGAAAGACCCGTTCATGAACGCCAAAAAATTCACCGTCATTGGTCTGGTGGCCATCGTTGCCCTGTTCTTCTACCTGGGCATGAACGCCTATCAGAAGCGCGTTCAGAACGCACAGGAAGTGCAGGTCAAGGCCGAGCAGACCCGTCTTGTGCGCATGCACTCGCCGGTGTTTGGCCCCCAAGGTGCCCCGGTCACCATCGTCGAGTTCTTCGACCCCGCCTGTGAGACTTGCCGTGCCTTCTATCCCATCGTCAAGAACCTGATGGCGCAATACCCCAACGACGTGCGACTGGTGATTCGGTATGCACCTTTTCACCAGGGCTCGGATCAGGTGGTCAAGTTGCTGGAGTCTTCCAAGAGCCAGGGCAAGTACCAGACGGTGCTGGAGGCCGTGCTCGTCGCACAGCCCACTTGGGCGGATCATGGTCAGCCCAACATCGAGACTGCGTTCAAGGTGGCCGAGCAGGCAGGGCTGGACCTCGTGAAAGCGCGCCAAGACATCGAGAAGCCCGGCATGCAGTCCTTGTTGCAGCAGGACATCGAAGACCTCACCGCGCTGCAGGTCACCAAAACGCCCACCTTCTTTGTCAACGGCCGCAGCTTGCCGAGCTTCGGACCCGACCAGTTGGCCGCCTTGGTGGCAGAAGAAGTGGCCAAGGCAAAGAAATGACCGACATCGCACACGCATCTCTCCCCAGCCGTCGCAAGTTACTGGCACTGAGCGGAGCTTGGCTCGTTGCCAGTGGGTTGTTGGTCGGTTGTTCGCCCAAGGCCCCTACTTTCCAGAGCACGGACATCACCGGCGCTACTTTTGCACAAGACCTGAAGCTGACCGATCACATGGGACAGGTGCGCACCATGGCTGATTTCCGTGGCAAAGCGGTGGTGGTCTTTTTCGGCTTCACGCAGTGCCCCGATGTGTGCCCAACCTCCATGACCACCCTGGCCGAGGTCAAGCGCCTCATGGCTGATCAGGGCCAGAAACTGCAGGTACTGTTCATCACCGTGGACCCTGAGCGTGACACGCTGCCTCTGCTCAAGGAGTACATGACCAACTTCGATCCGACATTTCTGGCGCTTCGCCCCGAGCCGTCCGAGCTGAAGGCCGTGGCGGACAGTTTCAAAATCTACTACCGCAAGGCCGAGGGCAGCACGCCGACGTCGTACACGATGGACCACTCGGCGGGCAAGTATGTGTTTGACCCCGAGGGCCGGGTAAGACTGTTCTCCAGCTACGGCACGGAACCTGGTGTGATCGCGCAAGACATCCTCACGCTGTTGAACTCCATGGAGGGTTGAACGACCCCATGCCACCATGAAAACACTTCTGCTCTACCTTGTCACTGCCATCGCCGAGATCGTCGGTTGTTACTTGCCGCTGCTGTGGCTGCGCGGCGAGGGCTCGGGCTGGTGGCTGTTGCCCGCCGCTGCGTTGAGCCTGGCCACCTTTGCCTGGCTGCTCACCCTGCACGCCGCGCCATCGGGACGGGTGTACGCGGCTTATGGCGGGGTTTATGTGGCCGTGGCGCTGGCATGGCTGTGGTCGGTGGACGGCGTGCGCCCAAGCCGCTGGGATGTGGCGGGCGTGGCCGTGACCTTGGCGGGCATGGCAATCATTGCGTACCAACCACGAACATGAGACCCGACACGATGCGACCGCCAGGGCGGCCATTCTGAAACGCCTTTCGCCTTTCGCCATTCGCCTTTCGCCATTCGCCATTCGCCATTCGCCATTCGCCATTTGACATGTTGGGGAAATACGCATGACGCGCCGTCACCTTGTTTTTTTGTCGGCACTGGCTTCGCTCGCGGTATTTGCCGCCGCCGTCTTCCTGTACCAGCGACACATCCTGCAGCTTGCGACCGTTCAGGCCTCGGAGCAGGCCGGAGCAATGGTCCGGCCGCACTCGCCCATCATTGGTCCGGTGGCAGCGCCGGTCACGATCGTGGAGTTTTTTGACCCTGCATGCGAAGCTTGCAAGGCGTTCTATCCCCGGGCCAAAGACATTCTCGCGGCATTTCCGCGCGAGAGTTCGAACCCGTGCTCGAAGCGTTGCTGGATGGTCAACGCGCGTGGACGGGTCAAGGCGCAAACGCATCACCGCGTGCATGGGCGATTGCGCAATCGGCGGGTCTCGATATTGAGGAGGCACGCAGGTACATCGCCGCTGGTTCGGTGGACATTTTGCTGGCGCAAGACGTAATTGACTTGAAGGCGATCGGGGTTCGAGCCACCCCGACCTTCTTCGTCAATGGGAAACCACTCGCTTCGACCGACCCGGACCAGCTCTACGAGATGGTCAAGAACGAGGTGGAGCGGTTTCGAAAGTAAAGATGGCTCTGGGTGTTACCGGTCCTGTCCGATGTCTTGTTCATTTGGCGGCTATACCCATGGCCAGTGATGGTCGTCGCTTTGAACCTCAATTGCTGTGTCCCTTGTTCAACAGGGAACTCAGACGCGCAACTTCGTTGCCCATCGTCGTGATGCTTTTGCCATCGGCGGTCTGGACGACTTGACCCTTGCTAAGGTGAGTCACGCTTCCAAACTTGCTTTCCTTGGCCATCAGTCCGTCCTTGAAGACGTAGAGCGTCTCACCGTTCTGCAGTGCGATGACCTGCTTGGCCTCGGACCTGGCTGCGTCCATCGCGAATGCCGGGGCGAATGCTGCCAATGAGAGGACGAGGATGCTGAGCTTGCGAATCATGGGGTGTCTCCTTCAAGAACAAATCACATCGTTCGACTGAATCAATGCGGTACGAGGTACAAGTTCAATGTAGTGAGATGCCCATGACCGGCAGCTTGCGAATGCATTACATCTTGGTCAGCGCAAAGTCAGCAGGCCCTCTCGCAACCCGATTGGTCTACTCCTTGAATTGGTGGACACGGCACCGTTCCGTAACTACAGAACACGCAGCAGTTACCCGTCTTCGGCCGAAGGACCACGTGGCATGCTTCGCACTCATAGAACCATTGGCAAGCATCGGTGGGCATGACTTCAGCCCTGCCGTGTCCACACTCAGGACAGGTCAACACCGACGTCAGGAGCACTTCGGTCAAGGCTTGACTCCCGTGACGGTTGACGGGAAGCCAGCGTCCTTGGTCGCCCGGGTCAGAGCGTCCAATGAAACCTTGGTGTCGTCATAAACCACCGAGGTCTCCCGCCTGCCCAGATTGGACTTCACCTCGACCACTCCACTCAGTTTCGTCAACGCCTTCTTGACCGTGATCGGGCAGGTGGCACAGGACATACCGGGGACGGATAGAGTGACGGTTTTCTGCGCTGCCCATGCAAGCGGACTCAGCACAAATCCGACAGCAATCAAGATGTGTTTCACAGCCAGGCTTTTCATCAATAGAACCAGTGAGCTATCAGCGGGAATGCCATTGCGGTGGTGAGCAGCAGCACCACGACACCGAACAGCAGTTTGTAGATGCGGTTGATGCGGGGAATCGCACACACCTGACCTGGTTCGCAGGCAGCCGTTGGCCTCCAGATGCTTCTTGCCGCAAAGAACAGCGCCGCCAGCGAAACACCCATGAACAGCGGTTGATAGGGCTCCAAGGCCGTGAGATGCCTGATCCAGGCGCCCGAGGTGCCTACCAGGATCAACACCAGTGGGCCCAGGCAGCAGGCCGATGCAAAGAGGGCTGCAAGACCACCAGCCAGGAGGGCTTTGCCCCCCTGTTCGATCGCGGGACTGGAGGTGGGTGTGCTCGGGGTGGTGGAGTGTGCTGGCATGAGATAACCTTAAAGCCGTACCCAAGTACGGAGTCAAGTGACATGAGCGAGATCCACACACCTTCCGACCCCAACATGACGATTGGCGGATTGGCCAAGGCAGCCGAAGTCAATGTGGAGACCATCCGCTTCTACCAGCGAAAGGGATTGATGCCTGAGCCGCTCCGCCCATCCGGCGGGATTCGGCGCTACGCAGAAGCTGACCGTTCTCGCCTTCATTTCATCAAGTCGGCGCAGCGCCTCGGATTCAGCTTGGACGAGATAGCCGAGCTGCTGCAACTCGACGATGGCACCAGCTGTGTTCAAGCCCGAACCAAAGCACAGGCCAAGCTTGCGGATGTGAAGAGCAGGCTTGAGGACCTGCACCGGATTGAAGGAGTGCTTGAGGGATTGATTCGACTCTGCGGAGCATCCAGTGGCAAGGTGCGATGCCCGCTGATTGCAGCCTTGAAGACCGACGCTTCGTTGAGTGCTTGAGCCAGCGCTTATGCGTATGTCAGCAGCACCGCCGCTTTGCCCTTGCCACACAGATCACTTCTGCTTGGCGAGCCACTTGTCGAACTGAGCGATCTCTTTCTTCTGCGCCACGATGATCTGCTTTGCCATGGCCTTCATCTCGGGTGACTTGCCGGTCTTGAGCTGCATCTCAGCTATGTTCAAAGCTTGCTGGTGATGAATTTTCATCATCATCGCGAAGTCCTTGTCGGTATTGCCCGACATGGGCATCTTTTGCATTTCCTCCATGCCCATCATCATGGAACCTTTCATGTCGTGTGCACCTGTGGCGCCTTTGTGCATATCGGACATGGGCGTCGTCGCTGGGCCTGTGGCTGGCGAGGACTGAGCATGCGCCGACATCGACATGAGCACAGTCAGCGAAACGGCACACAGAGCCTTGACAGGGACAGTGGTGAAGCGTTTTGTGGTGGATTGATGGTTCATGTGACTTCCTTGAAGCTACCCGAAGGCGGGTTCATCATCATCGACATCGATGCTCGGATTGACTGTGCGCCAACGTACGCCTGCCCATGGGTTGCGAGGCTGTGTCGGGCCGGTTTCACATAGCAGGGAGGACGTCACCCATACAAAAAAGGGATCGGTCATCACAACCGATCCCTTCACCACAACCGACCCATAGGATCGGATTGGCTCAATCACTTCATCGCTTTGATGTCGGTAACGACCATCTTGCCGGCGTCCTGAATGACGATGAACTGGATCTTCTCGCCCACCTGGACTTTGTCCAGCATGGTCTTGTCCTTGACGTTGAAAACCATAGACATCGGAGGCATGTCCATGTGCTTGATCTCGCCATGCTTGATCGTGACCTTGCCGTTCTCCTTGTCGATCTTGCGAATTTCGCCGTCGGTCATGCCGGGTGTCGCCGCCATGCCCATCTTGCCCTGATCCATTCCCATCTTTCCTTGGTCCATGGTCATTTGAGCCAGCGCGGGTCCAGCGAAGGCAAAGGAAAGGGCGACCGCTGATGCGGCCAGACTCAGGTTCAGTGTTTTCATGAGATGTTCCTTCAATCAGATGTGGCTGTGGGTTGCAAGAATGGTGCTCTTTAAGCTTATTTGGTGGTCACTTTGATCTGGCCCTTCATGCCGGCGTCGTAGTGTCCGGGGTGAAGGCAGGCGAAATCAACGACGCCACCTTTCGTGAAACGCCAAATGACCTCACCCTTTTGCCCTGGCTTCAAGGAAATCTTGTTGGCCTCATCATGTTCCATGCCGGGAAACTTTTTCATCACTTCGTAGTGCTCCTTCAACTCCTTCTCCGTGCCCAAGCTGAACTCGTGCGGCACCTTGCCGGAGTTGGTGACGACGAAACGGACGGTTTCCCCCTTCTTGACGTCCACCAGTGCTGGCGTGAACCGCATGCTGTCGGCAGCGTCGACCTGAATGGTGCGGGACGCTTTACTGGCGACGCCGGGCTCACCGATGGGCGATTCGTTGTGGCCGCCGCCGTGCGTGCCCGCCGCTGTGGCGGCTGACGTGGCTAGAAGGGCGGCAACGAACAAAAGGCTCGAACGCTTGGAAAGTGGGACTTGGGTGAAGATCATGTGAACTCTCTGGATTGGTGGGTTGAGAAAGCAAGTGGGAGAAATGTGTAAAGACGGCTTGGTTCAGTGCTGCATGCCTTTGCCCATGGGCTTGACCGCTGTGCCCATCGCCGGGGTTGTGTCTGCACTTGCCTTGGGCCTGACGGCGGGCAAGGGCGCACCGGTCCATTCGTGCGCAACAGTGCCTTCGGGGAACTTGTACGGGCCAGGGTCTTTGTAGTCGCCCGGCTTCTGGTCCTTGCGCACCTTGAACACGGTGAACATGCCGCCCATCTCCAACGGGCCGAACTGGCCCGTGCCGGTCATCATGGGCGCAGTGTTGTCCGGAATGGGCATCTGCATCTCGCCCATGTCGGCCATGCCGCGCTCGCCCATCAGCATGTAGTCGGGCACCACCTTCTGGATCTTGTTGACTAGGCCGCGGTGGTCCACGCCGATCATCGTGGGCACCGCATGGCCCATGGCGTTCATGGTGTGGTGGCTCTTGTGGCAGTGCATGGCCCAGTCCCCTTCTTCGTCGGCGATCAGCTCGATCTGGCGCATCTGGCCCACGGCCACGTCGGTGGTCACTTCGTACCAGCGCGTGCTGGGTGGCGTCGGGCCGCCGTCGGTGCCAGTCACCAGAAACTCGTGCCCGTGCAGGTGGATAGGGTGGTTGGTCATGGTCAGGTTGCCCACACGAATGCGCACGCGGTCGTTCAGCC
This sequence comes from Hydrogenophaga sp. L310, assembly GCF_055703065.1. Taxonomy (NCBI): domain Bacteria; kingdom Pseudomonadati; phylum Pseudomonadota; class Betaproteobacteria; order Burkholderiales; family Comamonadaceae; genus Hydrogenophaga; species Hydrogenophaga sp. L310. Next base: position 41,692 of record NZ_JBVPZA010000007.1, on the reverse strand, counting down.
GCACGTTGAGCGTGTCGATGGCCGGGAATACCCGGCTGTTCCAGCACCAAATGTTGAAGTCCAGCATCGTATTGATCTTGGGCGTCTTGCTGCCCGGCTCGATGTCAAACGCGTTGAGCAGGAAGCAGAAGTCGCGATCCACCTCGCTGATGTGGGGATGCTTGCCCTTGGGGTGGGTGACCCACATGCCCATCATGCCCATGGCCATCTGGACCATTTCGTCCGCGTGCGGGTGGTACATGAAGGTGCCAGGGCGGCGCGCCTCGAATTCATACACGAAGGTCTTGCCCACAGGGATGGCGGGCTGGTTGAGGCCACCCACACCGTCCATGCCACTGGGCAGGCGCTGGCCGTGCCAGTGAATGGTGGTGTGCTCGGGCAGCTTGTTGGTGACGAAGATGCGCACGCGGTCGCCCTCGACCACTTCGATGGTCGGGCCCGGGCTCTGGCCGTTGTAGCCCCACATGTTGACCTTGAAGGCCGGTGAGACCTCGCGCACCACGGGTTCTGCCACCAGGTGGAATTCCTTGACGCCGTTGTTCATCTTCCAGGGCAGGGTCCAGCCGTTGAGCGTGACCACCGGGTTGTAGGGCCGGCCGGTGGTGGGCACCAGCGGCGGCGCTGTGTCCACGGACGTTTGGTAGACAGGTTCAGGCAGGGCGGCCATGGCAGAGCGCGCGACGGCAAGACCTGCCACCGAAGCGGCAGCACCCGCGAAAAACTGACGACGTGAATTGAGGAGACTCATGTTGGTTTTCTTTCAATGCGTTCGATTCGATCAGTGGCCAGCGGCAGCAGCGGGCTCACCGCCTCCGCCGCCCAGAGAGACAAAGCTGTCGGGCGCACCGCCTTGAAGGACCCACTGCAGATCGGTCTCTGCGATCCAGAAGTCCCGCTGCGCCTCGATGGCACTGGCCACCGCTTGGGACTGGCTGGAAACCTCACCCAACAAGTCCCACACGCTCTTGAGCATGCCGTTGTAGTGAAGAACGGTTTCTTCGGTGATGAACTCGCGAACCTTCAGGACCTCGTCGCGTGAACTCAAGGCCAGGGCGTGGCTGGCCAGGTAGGCCTGGCGGGCAAGGCGAGCGTTGGCGTCATTGCGCATGCCCTCGGCTCGCGGCAGTTGTGCCGCAATGGCCTCCGCACGCGCATCGAGCACCTGCGGCGACAGCGCCTGGGCGGGCATGTCTGGCAAACGGTCGGGCAAGGTGACGGCGGAATGCACACCCGTGAGACCCAATGTCTTGATGAGCGTGGCCTCCGCTTGGGTAGCTGCGTGCTGGGCGCGGCGCACATTCATCTGGGCAGAGGACTGCGCCAGCTGAACCTGGGCTTGTTGAAGCTTGCTCCAGTTGCCCACGCTCACCATGCGACGACCCAACTCGTTACCGGCTTCGGCAGCGTCCAGTGTGTCGCGGTGCTGCTTGAGCACCTGGCGGGCCGCGACAGCTTGAATCCACGCCTTGCGGCCCTGTGCAGCCACCTCCAGCAGTTCGCCGAAGTCGTCCACCTTGCGCTGCCAGACCGGATCGACATCTGACCACTGGCCTTTGGCGATCAGATCCACGTTGGCCGCACCAATTCTGTTCATCGGTTTGACCAGCCCACGGTGAAACAACCAGGCCTGCCGGACGGCGTCTTCGGGGGACATGAGGCTCAGCCGGGCAGCAGCTGATGCCTCGGGCTGCACGACGGGTGTGTTCTGTTTCTCCCACTTGAGAATGTCGGCATGGCCGCGTTTGAACTGGCCGACCGCGTCGTTGGCTTCGCGCCAGTTCTTTTCGGCGGGCGCCGGTGCAATCTGGGCCGACACCACCAAAGGCAGCGCCAGAACGCTTATTGCAATGGCCCGCAGTGCTGAGGAAGGGTAACGTCGATGAATCACTGATTTGCTCCTGTTCGGCTGTTTCAAGCTGGGGGCAGTGTGCAAAAGGCCACCCGTCACGAACCTGTCGGTTTCATTACAAAGTTGTCAGGTTCGGTTGCAATGGGCCGCTGGCAGTGAAAATCGCCGCAGGAGTGAACGTGAAAATCTTGATTGTTGAAGACGAACGCAAAACGGGTGAGTACCTGTCCATGGGGCTGCGCGAGGCGGGCTACGCGGTTGAGCTGCTCAACAACGGTGTGGACGGATTGCACCAGGCGCTGGAGGGCGACCACGACCTCATCATTCTGGACGTCATGCTGCCCGGCATGGACGGCTGGCAGGTGCTCAGAGGTCTGCGTGCCCAGGGTCGAGAGATGCCGGTGCTCTTCCTGACCGCCAAAGATCATGTGGACGACCGCGTCAAGGGTCTGGAGCTCGGAGCGGACGACTATCTGGTCAAGCCGTTTTCGTTCTCCGAGCTGTTGGCCAGGGTGCGCACCATCTTGCGCCGTGGGCGCTCGGGTATGGAGCCAACCACCCTGCAGGTCGCGGATCTGGAGCTGGACCTGCTGCGCCGTCGGGTCACCCGCGCGGGCAAGCGCATCGACCTGACCGCCAAGGAGTTCGGCTTGCTCGAATTGCTGATGCGCCGCAAGGGTGAGGTGTTGCCACGCTCGCTGATCGCCTCCCAGGTGTGGGACGTCAACTTCGACAGCGACACCAACGTCATCGAGGTGGCCATGCGCAGGCTTCGTGTCAAGGTGGACGACGGGTTTGAGTGCCGCCTGTTGCAGACGGTTCGAGGCATGGGTTACGTGTTGGAAGTGCCGGAGCACTCCTGATGATCCGGCGCTTGACCCTCACCGCACGACTCACCTTTCTGTACACCCTGGTATCGGCTGTGGTGCTTCTTGGCCTTGGCGTCTTGGTGGCGTGGTCCACCCATTTGCACTTCATTGACCTTGACCGCGACTACCTGCTGGACAAGGTGCAGCTCATCGAGAAGATCGTCGATGAAACGCCAGAGCCAGCCGAACTCGCGGCCAAGCTGGATGTATCGCTTAACAGCCATCAAGGCCTTTTCATCTCAATTACGCGCGGTGACGAACAGCTGTTTGGAAAAGGCGGCATCACGTTTCCAGCAGAACTCTCTGCGCGAAGCGCCGCAGATCAGCCCATGGACTGGACCGATGGTGAGCGGCAACTGCGAGGCATGAGCACTGAGATTTCCTCAGCGCAGATGCCCGGCGGATTGAGCAGTCCAGGTCAGAGCATGCGCCTGACGCTCGCGCTGGACACGCAGCACCACACCCATTTCATGCAGATGCTGCGCCAACAGTTGGCGGTCTATGTCCTCTTGGCCACCCTGCTCAGCGGCCTCCTGGGGTGGTGGGCAGCCCGCAGCGGTCTGGCCCCGCTGAGGACCATGAGAGAGCGCGCGCTCAAGGTCACGGCCCACAAGCTCGACGAGCGCATGCCAATCGACGCTGTGCCCGTGGAGATGGCAGAGCTGGCTCGCAGCCTCAACACCATGCTGGAGCGTCTGCAGCAGGATTTTTCAAAGCTCATGGAGTTCTCAAGCGACATTGCCCACGAACTGCGCACGCCCATCAGCAACCTGCTGACACAGACCCAAGTGTCGCTGTCGCAGCACCGTGATCCAGATACCTACCGCGACATCCTCGCCTCCAACGCCGAGGAGTTCCAGCGCTTGGCGCGCATGGTGTCCGACATGCTGTTTCTGGCGAAGACGGACCACGGCATTCAGCTGCCGAATCGCGAAGACGTCGCACTGGAAGAGGAGGCAAAGAGCCTTCTGGATTTCTACGATGCGGTCGCCGAGGACAAAGAACTTCGCCTTCGGGTGGTGGGAGCGGGTAGCGTGGTGGGTGATCGACTGATGATTCGGCGAGCCATCAGCAACTTGCTGTCCAACGCACTGAGGCACGCGCACCCTCACACCGAGGTTGAACTGACCGTTGAGTCTGAGGGAGATGGTATCAACCTGTGTGTCACGAACACCGGCGACCCGGTTGAAGCTGTCGATCTGCCGCGCCTGTTTGACCGGTTCTATCGCGCGGACAAGGCACGCGCACACCCCTCATCCGATGGCGCGGGCTTGGGTCTGGCCATCACCAAAGCCATCATGCTCGCTCATGGCGGCAGCGTTGCCGTCACATCGGTGGCAGGAAGGACGCGGTTCTGTTTGCACTTCGTATCTCAGCCGTGACCTTTCTGGCTGCAGCGCTGTAGCACTTCGAGGACGGTTTTTCCCAGGCCAGTGCTCAGATCAAGTGTTCAGTGCGATTCGATACACCGAGGCGGGTGGCAAGTTGAGAAGCGAGCTTCCGATGCGTTCTGCCCTCAGGTTCATTCGGGTCAGTATCTCGGGTGCAATCGGGCATCGGGTCATGTAGGTGAACTGGTACAGCGCTGCCCCAGCTTGCAAGCTTTGCATGCAGGCGCCGACCACGTTCCACTGTGCGCGAACACCCATGGTCAGCAGTGGCAAGCCGGAAATCACAGCCTGCGCCTGCATCGACCGCCATGGGTCCTGCCAACGCCGCATGCGTGTCACATCCATATCCAGCAGGCGAGCCTCGGGAAAGCGCTGGCGCAGCAGCGCCGTGAAGTCCGGACTGTTCTCCACCAGCGTGAGATCACACTGGGGCACTCCCTTGGCAAGGATGCACCGTGTGAAGGCCCCGGTTCCTGGGCCCAGTTCGATCACGGGTCCTGCGCCAGGCAAGATGTCGCGCGTGATGAGACGCGCCAACGCGTTGCTGGAGGGTGCAACTGCTCCGGTCCTCATGGGTCGTTTCAGCCAGCTCTTGAGGAAGACACTTTGGTCGGTGGACAAAGACACGAATGAATCCTTCCTGGGGACATCAACCACCCTCACTCCCCCTGCATTGCTTGGTGCAGCGGGTGAGTGCCTGCATTCTGATGAGCCACTTGCAGGGTGTCTTGAACAAGGACGCCATTTCGCCAAGGTTCGCGAGGTTCTGCCAGTGGCCCGCTTGCAAGGGAACTGCCCTGGCGGCGCAGCTCCCCGCCTCAGGTCACTGAACCTGCTTGATGTCGGTGTATTGGCCACGGGTCCGGAGCACTACCTTCACATCCGATGGACCCCGGTTGCGCCAGTACCAGCCGTGGTTGCCGGTGAACGCTGCCACCAGAGCACCGTCGTCGGCTGGCACGCTGCGGCCTTTTTCGTAGCTGATGGAGCGCCCGCCACCGTCTCCGTGCGTGTCGTAGTTGACCGAACCGCCATTGACGATCCACTGGAACTCGGCTTTTTCGCCCTCAGCCATGCGCAGTTTGATTTCTTTGCCTTCGCCCGGGGTCAGGGTGAACGTCAATTCGTCGCGCCAGGTTGACTGAGCTGCAGGCGTTACCGCAGTCTTCGGAATCACATCGGGTGCCTTGGGCGCTCCGGAGACTGCCGCACCGGCATTCGCCGGGACGGCTGCAACCGTTGAGGCAGGACTGCCAGCGGGCGTGGCACTTGCATCCGCAGCGGCTTCTGCCGCCAGCTGTTGCTTGATTTCGCCCATCTCGGTCATCCGCAGCACGCGGCCCACACCGGTAGGGTCCACGCCGTACTCGGCAGGTAGCACGATCGCCACCAGAATCACGATGGCGGAGATGGCGGCCAGAAGCGTGGAGCGCAGCAGCTTTGAGGAGGATGGAAGTTCGGCGCGCAAGGGCGTTTCAGCGTTGTACATGGTCGGTATACCTTGGGTGTTCACGATACGAAGAAGCCGGTGAGCTGCATGCCCACCAAAATGAAGCCCGCGCTCATCATGGCGACGTTGGCTGTGTAGGCGTTTCGGATGAAACTGGGCGTGCGGCGCCAGTAGCTCATGCCGATCAGGATGACGGTGAGCGCGAGCAGTTGACCGATCTCCACGCCCACGTTGAAGGCCAGCAGGTTGGGTACCAGGCCGTCGGGCGAGATCTCGTACTCGATGATCTTGGTGGCCAGCCCGAAACCGTGGAACAAACCAAACACCAACGTTGCGACCTTGGTGTTGGGCTGGAATCCGAGCCAGCGTTGGAAGGCACCAAGGTTGTCCAGCGCCTTGTAGACAACCGACAAACCAATGATTGCGTCGATCAGGTAGCTGTTGATCCCGACGTTGAAATACACGCCCAGGATCATCGTGGTGGAGTGACCCAGCGCGAACAGGCTTACGTAGAGACCGATGTGCGAGAGCCGGTACAGGAAGAAGATCACCCCGAACAGGAAAAGCAGGTGGTCGTAGCCGGTCATCATGTGCTTGGCCCCGAGATACATGAAGGGCAGCAGATTGACGCCCGAGATTTCCTGTATGTAGCCCTTGTCACCAGCGGTCACCGCATGGGCCCAGACATCGGAGGTTCCGAAGAGCAAACAAAGGAAGAGGATTGAAGGAAGCAAGAGACGGGATTGCCAAATCGCCCATGGCGAACGTGGCAGCCTGTCTTGAAGAAGGCTGTGCATTAAGACTCCAATGGTCTGAAAGGAATGGGAGCACTGCGAAGGGCAGCGCGAGAGCAAGAGTGGCCTCAGGCCATCGGAGGACGTTCTAGCCGGGACGCCTGCACCATTTCAACCCATGGTCGGACCTGCCTACACCAAGCTGGCGCTTGCGTTGACGCAGCGTGCCAGCCCGCAGGCAGAGCATGGGCCTTGTCGTGCGAGTGATCTACCGCGTGATGCGCATGGTCGCCACCCAGAAGGTCTTCAACCCCTGCTACCTCATCGCCTTGGTCGCCGTGCGTATGTCCATGTGGCTCGTCGGCAGCAAGTGGTGTTGAAGTGTGTCCCGCCGAAATGGCCGCCAGTCCATGGGAGCTTGTCAACCCGATCGAAGAAATGATCGTGCCGACCACGATCACGATTAATACCATCCACCGCATGCCCAGTGCCGCCTGGGAGGGCAGCAAAGAATACGGGGAGCAGTGGATCATGGAGTTAAGCGGGATTAGTGTTGAAAACCGGTGGATTATAGTAACCCCCCTGAGGGGATACGATCATCATGAAACAACCGCACACACATACCTCCCATCCGGCCATCATCAAACGCCTGCGAAGGGCCAATGGACACCTGAGCAGCACGATAGACATGTTGACACAGGGGCGCGCCTGTCTTGACGTTGCGCAGCAACTGCAGGCAGTGGAGAAGGCGATTCAGCAGGCCAAGAAGGCCCTGATCCAAGACCACCTGGATCACTGCCTTGAACACCTCGTCGGCCCCCTCGGTGCGGGTCAGCGCCATTCGATGGACGAGTTCAGAGAAATCACCCGTTACCTCTGAGTGGTCTGCAGTTGCGGAATCGATTCTTTGACCACGAAGCACCACACAAGACCGACACATGCTCAAGATTCTGTCCCACCGCACCTACCGCCATCTGTTTGCCGCACAGGTGATCGCCTTGATCGGGACCGGGCTGGCCACGGTGGCGCTGGGCCTGCTGGCCTTTGAGCTTGCCGGCGAGAACGCGGGTATGGTGCTGGGCACGGCCCTGGCCATCAAGATGATCGCGTACGTTGGCGTGGCACCCGTGGCTGCAGCGTTTGCCGATCGCCTGCCCCGGCGCACCCTGCTGGTTGCACTGGACCTGGTACGGGCTGCGGTAGCGCTGTTGCTGCCGTTTGTCTCCCAGATCTGGGAGGTGTACGTGTTGATCTTTGTGCTGCAGGCGGCCTCGGCCGCGTTCACGCCCACGTTCCAGGCCACCATCCCCGATGTGTTGCCGCTGGAGAAGGACTACACCAAAGCCCTGTCGCTCTCGCGCCTGGCCTACGACATGGAGAGCCTGGTCAGCCCGATGCTGGCGGCAGCCTTGCTCACGGTGATCGGATTTCACGATCTGTTTGCCGGCACGGTGGTGGGCTTCCTGGTCTCGGCGGCGCTGGTGGTCTCGGTGGTGTTGCCAGCCCATCCAGCGCCGCAGCACCGCGGCATTTACGAGCGCACCACACGCGGGCTGCGCATCTACCTGGCCACGCCGCGGCTGCGTGGTCTGCTGGCGATCAGTGCGGCCGTGGCAGCGGCGGGCTCCATGGTGTTTGTCAACACGGTGGTCATCGTTCAGGCCGGCATGGGACTGAGCCAGAGCGCCGTCGCCCTGGCCTTGGCCAGTTTCGGCGCGGGCTCCATGGTGGCTGCGCTGGCCCTGCCGCAACTGCTGGAGAAGTTGCCCGACCGCACAGCCATGCTGGGGGGCATCGGTTTGATGATCTCGGGCCTGTTTGCCGGTGTCTTCGTGGTGGGAAACGCCTCGCTGATGGTCCTGTGGTTTGTGCTCGGTGTGGGCTACTCCACCGCGCAGACGCCCTCTGGCCGCTTGTTGCGGCGCTCTGCGCACCCCGAAGACCGGCCAGCGCTGTTTGCTGCGCAGTTTGCGCTGTCGCACGTCTGCTGGTTGCTGTTCTATCCCCTGGCGGGCTGGCTGGGCACGCGCTTTGGCATGTCTGCGAGCTTTGTGGTCCTCGGGGTTGCAGGTGCACTGGCCGCATGGGCGGCTTGCAGAGTCTGGCCATCACTAGATCCCGACGTGGTGGAGCACGAACATCCGGATTTGCCGGTCGGTCACGCTCACACGAAGGCGGCTGTCGGTGTTGGTGATGGTATTCGTCATGCACACGCTTTTGTGGTGGATGACCAGCATCCCCATTGGCCCAGTGTGGGCCGTTGAGGACGAAGTCGTTGCGCTGGACGAAGCCGCTTTCCTCTACGTCTGCATCAGCAAATTGAAGTTCAAATGGCGAACACTGTTGGCACACCCTGTTTGGGCAAGACGCCAGCAGCCACCTTTTTCTTGCCGGGGCAATGACAGCCAAAAACCGATGCCGGAACATTTCGCAAGGTTGCGTACATGTATGCGTAGGCAAAGAGGCTCGTTGCATGACAAGTTGCCTAAGGTGAGGTGTGGCGCCTAAGCGAGGCCTAAGTCATGGGCGAGATAGTTCATCCGTCGGTTGGCAATACCGCCCCGACGCAACTCCTCAAAAGGAACTCACCATGAACCGCAACACCAAACTTTCCGCACTCCTGCTCGCTGCTGGCCTGGCCACGGCTGGCACGCTGGCTTTCGCAAAGGCCAATGAGAACGACGCAGTCACCGACCTGGCCAAGGCCAAAATCTCGCTGAGCCAAGCCATCACGGCGGCTGAAGCACATGCCACTGGCAAAGCCGCGAAGGCTGAGCTGGAGAGCGAAAAAGGCGCTTTGCACTACGAAGTGGAGGTCGTCACGGCCGACGCCAAGGTCTTCGACGTCAAGGTCGACGCAGCCGACGGCAAGGTCCTGTCCAGCCAGCTCGACAAAACAGACCAAGGCAACGACAAAGACGACTCTTGATCGAACCCGAGGAGTGGGTAAAACCCACTCCCCGGGCAAGGAACGATCATGAACAACAGTGAACGATATCTTTTGAGACGCCTCATCCGGCGCATCATTCAAGTGCCGGTCGGTCCTCGGGACGATGAGGCTGCGATACTGGCGTCTGCGCTTCAGAAGACCCGCGATGATGTTGTGTACTTGCTGCTGCAGCGGTGCCTCGTGCTGGAGATGGTCGTAGAGCAGCGACGTTTCCCTGGCATGAGGATGGAGGGTGGTTCTGATGTGACTGCTGCGCCTACTGCTCGAAGTTCCCCCCACCTGAATGGCGTGTTCAGTGAGTCTGTCGACGAGGGGCGATTGCTGCGTGCTCACGAGCTGGACGGCCTTTTTTTCAAGCAGGCGATCGAAGAACTCATGCGTGAAAACTTGATTCAGGACGCGCAGCAGTTTGATCCGAAAAACATTTGAGCGTCTCTTGCGCAGATTTATCCAGAATTCCGCGTGGCTACGTTGACATGGGGTCAATATTGAGGGCGGCGGGTTCCCCGCCTTGTACCTTGTATGGAGACTTGAAGTGCGACTTCTATTGGTTGAAGACGACAAGATGATTGGCGAGGTGGTGCTTGATCTACTTCGCTCCGAGCACTATGCGGTAGATTGGGTGAAAGACGGCGACATGGCGTCCACGGCCCTGCTAACGCAGACCTACGATCTGATCGTGCTCGATCTGGGACTGCCGCGCCTTGATGGATTGTCTGTACTTCGAGCGTTGCGCGCCCGCAAGGATCGCACCCCTGTTTTGATTGCAACTGCACGCGATTCGCTTTTTCAGCGTATCGAGGGACTTGACGCGGGAGCAGATGACTACGTGTTGAAGCCTTTTGAGCTTGACGAACTGTTGGCTCGAATCAGGGCCCTTTTGCGGCGCGCATCGGGTCGTGCCGAGCCTGTCTACGAGCACAAAGGGGTCTGTATCAATCCTGCCTCACGGGAAGTGACGGCAAATGGATTGCCTGTCGTGCTCTCTGCCCGTGAGTGGGCGGTACTTGAACCTTTGTTGGCAAGACCGGGCATGGTGCTCTCACGCACACAGCTTGAAGAAAAACTCTATGGCTGGAAGGACGAGATCAGCAGCAATGCTGTCGAGGTGTACATACATGGGCTGCGAAAGAAGCTTGGCGCAGAGTTGATCCAAAACGTGAGGGGCGTCGGATACATGGTGCCCAAGGAGTGAGTTTTAAATGCCGCTGCAAATCTCCAATTCCCTGCGAACACGCTTGCTGATCCTGTTGTCGGCTGCGATCGTGCTGACTGCACTTGCACAGGCATTGATCGCATATCAGACCGCCAGGTCGGAGGCTGACGAAATTTTTGACTACCACATGCAGCAGATGGCGATCATTCTGGGCAGTGGGATCACATTGAAGGGCGGTAGCCCGGAAGCGCAGGTCCAGCACGATGAGGAAGGCTTCGATTTTGTCGTACAGGCGTGGACTGCAGATGGAATCAGCGTCTACCGGACTCATCAAAGCATGCTGCCGCAGGTTGGGGGATCGGGATTTGCTGAAGTCACGTTGGACGACGGGAGATACCGGGTGTTTGCCACGAAGGTGGGTGGGATCAACGTGCAGGTTGCACAAGATCTGGACGCACGCCTGGAGATGGCGCGCAAGCTTGCACTGCGCACTGTTGTGCCGATTGTGTTGATTGCGCCCATGCTCATGCTGCTGGTCTGGGTGGTTGTGGGCGCTTCGTTGAAGCCAGTCCTGCTCGCGAGCAGACAGGTTGCGTTGCGACAGGCCGATGAGCTGGAAAAGCTGGAGGAGGCGACCCTGCCAGATGAGATCAGGCCGCTGGTCCATGAGCTCAATCTGCTGTTTGAGCGAGTCCGCAAGGCTTTCGATGCACAACAGCGATTTGTTGCGGACGCCGCACACGAGTTGCGTTCACCGCTGGCGGCGCTCAAGCTGCAGCTGGAGGGTTTGAAGCGGTCTGCAGACACCAGCACCCGTGATATTGCGATGGGTCGATTGACATCAGGTATCGATCGGGCGACGCGCCTGGTCGAGCAGCTTCTGGTGCTCGCAAGGCACGAGGAAGGCATCGTGAACAGCATGCCCCGCGAGAACCTGTCGTTGTCTGAGTTCACAAAACAGGCAGTTGCAGATGTCGCCGCGCTGGCCCGAGAGCGCTCCATCGACATCGGCATCACTACCGCAGACGAGGGCTCGATCCTCGTCGCAAAGGATGCATTGGGCATTCTTCTCGGCAATGTGTTGAGCAACGCCATCAAATACACCCCAGACGGAGGAACTGTGGACGTTGCGGTGGTTCGCACGGCAAACGAACTGCAGCTCCGAATTGATGACAGTGGCCCTGGCATCCCATCATCGGAGCGCGAGCGAGTCCTGGATCGTTTTTACCGAATCGCGGGCGCCAGCGCTTCTGGCAGTGGCCTGGGACTGTCCATCGTCAAGAGCATCGTCGAGTTTCACGGAGCATCGCTTTCCCTCTCAGACTCAGAGAAGCTGGGAGGGTTAAAAGTCTGCATTGCCTTTCCTATTGTGTCTTGAAACAGAGTCCGTGACTACGTTGCACCTTCCCCCGATGGTGTTCTGCTTTTTGTGAGCAGAACTTGTTCCTTGACGCCGAAAAGCAGCAGCATTGCCGCGGACAACGCGCAGCTGCTAGAGAAAAGGAATGCCGCCCACGGGGCGATGGATTGGTAGATCCAGCCAAAAACGATTGAGGCCGGCAGCAGAAAGATGCCGGTCACCAAATTGAACCAGCCGAAGGCCGTGCCCGTGCGATGGGTGGGTGCCAAGTCAGCCACGAACGCCTTCTCGACTCCCTCTGTCGCTGCCATGAACAGACCATAGAAGCCGAAAAGTGCAAACAGCATCCATCCACCGGTGTTGAGGAAGCCGATAGCAAAGTAGAAGACCGCATAGGCAACGTAGCCAACGATCAACAGCCTCACTCGGCCCAGCCGGTCGGAAAGAGCTGACAGAGGGGTGGAGAACAACATCGCGACGGCGGAAACGGCCGCCCAGAGCAATGGAATCTGAGCCTGTGGGACACCCAGTTCACTGGCGCGCAGCAACAAGAACATGTTGGACGAATTGCCCAGCGTGAACAGCGCGACCACGAACAGGTAGCGTTTGAACAACGGTGGCATATCGCGTAGCCGCCAGTCGAACGAAGGCCTCAAAGTACGTGGTGCTGCCTTGGGCTCTCGGATGGCAAGTGCCAATCCCACACAAAGGGCAGCCGGGATGGCTGACCACAAAAATATATCCTTGAGCGGAACATGGGAGGCCAACAGTGCAAAGGCCAAGAGGGGTCCAATGACGGCACCTGCGTTGTCCATTGCGCGGTGCAACCCAAACGCCAGCCCGCGCTGGTCGGGACGAACGCTGGCCGCAAGAAGTGCATCCCTGGGTGAACTTCGCAGGCCCTTGCCGACCCTGTCGGCAAAACGGATGGCGAGTAGGAAAGGCCAACTGCTTGCAAAGGCGATCAGGGGGCGCCCAATACCGGCCAAGCCATAGCCGAAGACGATCCAGGGCTTTGACCGTCGCGACCGGTCCACGACCACACCGGAGAACAGTTTGAGCAGACTAGCTGTGGCTTCTGCGATTCCTTCGATGATTCCCAGCGCCCTCGGACCCGCCATCAGCACGGAAGCAAGATAGAGCGGCACCAATGGGTACAGCATTTCGCTGGCGCTGTCGTTGACCAGACTGATGAGTCCAATGAACCAAACTGTTCGAGGGAGATTGAAAATTACTTTGAGCATGGAAGGTGTCCTCAGGGCTGAATCCACGACAAGAATCTTGAACGATATTCTCCGAGGCAACCGAGCAACTCACCACGTCCATGGTGGGCTAGGGCGTGGTGGACCAGTCCAATCGACACGATTCATGTGTAGGAACGTTCTCGGCCGACTCTCAAGCAAGGCTGCCAGCAAACACGTTGACTGCCAACGCGAGCACGATCAAGTTGAACGCGAAAGAAAGCAGCCCGTGCAAGAGCGTCAATCTGCGCATGCGTCGACCGGAGACTGCGACGTCCGAAACCTGTGAGGTCATGCCGACAATTGCCGAGAAATAGACGAAATCGAGATAGTCGGGGTCATGCCCTCCAGGAAAGATCAGTCCACCCTCGGTTTCAGCACCGTCCTGTCCGCGTTGATAGAACACGCGTGCATAGTGCAGCGCAAAAGCGGTCTGCAGCAACAACCAGGACGCCGCCAGCGACATCATGGCAACCGCAAGGTACCCCCAGCGCGCGACGCCATGCATGCTTCGCCCCGTGTCCACCGCAAGTGCCACGGCAACAATGCTTGCACAAGCCGCTGCAGCCACCAGCGCGAACAAGGCCACTGATCCTGGATCGGTCCTCTGCGCCCGGCGGCGCGTCGAGTGCGCATTGAGGCGGACGATCAGCTGCCATGCAATGGCCAAGTACGTGAGGTTGTAAGCCAGCCAGCCTGCGAGCCATGGGACCTCCGAAGCGGTGTGAGCCAATCGCGCTGCGGCATAAGCCGCAACTGTGCCGACGAAGATCGCCAGACCGTGCCCTTGAAAAGCGGTCAAGCGTGCGGTCCAGTGCAAGCCGTGCAAGGGGTGGCGGTCAACTGGTTCCATGCGTCACTTCAGTTTGTGGTGCCGACAAAGGAACACGTTCAGCATGCCGAAACTGTGTCGCCTTGAGGACGTTGGATCGTCGAACTCTGCCCCCGTCGCAGTATTTCGGTGGGAGCTTTGCGCAGCCGTCGAACGGGTCGCATGCAGGAGGTGCGCAGCGCGCAATGCGGCGGAGCGGACCAAATGCCTTCGTCGATTGTACGGACTGGGGGACGCTCCATCAGCGCATAACAGCCGTTGGCCCGCCACAGACAAGACCGTCTGCCACCAGCTTATCGCAGCAGCGATCTTCCCTCTCAAAATGACGTTGAGCACGGGTCGACAAAGCCAGTTGCACCGACCTCCCAAACGTCCGCTGTTGACACGCGAAGCCCATTCATGTTGCGCATCGCCCGTGCTGCGTGGCGGTTCTGACCCAGAAAAAATTTGCTGCTTTGCACTGTCGAGCGCACTTTATTGATCTCCATTTGCAGTATCTGGTGATTCCTAAGCGGGGCCTAAGTCATGGGCGAGATAGTTCATCTGTCGGTTGGCAATACCGCCCTGACGCAACTCCTCAAAAGGAACACACCATGAACCGCAACACCAAAATCTCCGCGCTCTTGCTCGCTGCTGGCCTGGCGACAGCCGGCACGTTGGCCTTTGCAAAGGCCAATGAGAACGACGCAGTCACCGACCTGGCCAAGGCCAAGATCTCGCTGAGCCAAGCCATCACGGCGGCTGAAGCACATGCCACTGGCAAAGCCGCGAAGGCTGAGCTGGAGAGCGAAAAAGGCGCTTTGCACTACGAAGTGGAGGTCGTCACGGCCGACGCCAAGGTCTTCGACGTCAAGGTCGACGCTGCCGACGGCAAAGTCCTGTCCAGCCAGCTCGACAAGGCAGATCAGGGCAACGACAAAGACGACTCTTGATCGAACACAGAAGGGGCGCATTGCGCCCCTTCTTGTATTTCGTCTTCGCTTCGCGCACGCGCTCGATGGTCGTCTGAACGCAGTATTTCCTGCGTCTCCCACACTGAAACCGGCACCCGGCAACCCGTCGTCGATGGAGCTCCATGCCTCACGCCCATCACGCCAGCCCCCCTGCCTCACTGCCCACGAAAGCGCCCCATGAACGCGGTCAACATTCAGCTGTTCGAAATTTTGAATCTCAGCGCCAATGCATCACCGTGGCTTGTCAAGTTGGCGATACTGACATCCACCGTTCTGCCCGGATTTCTTCTGTCCTCTGTGATTTCAGCCATTGCGATTGGGCGCCCACGTTGGCGCAGCACAGCCATACAAGCCACATTTGCGATGGCGCTGAGCTTCCCGATCGCACGCCTTCTGGCATCGCTCATTGACGCGTCGAGGCCATTTGTTTTGGGTCTTGGGCATCAGTGGATGGCGCACGCGTCCACGCCTGGATTCCCAAGCACCCATGCCACGGTTGCTGCCGCCTTCGCTGCGGCTGTTTGGTGGGGCAACCCAAAGTCATCGATGCGTTGGCTTGCGCCCTTCGCCGCCCTTGCGATCGGTTGGAGCCGCGTCGCAACGGGAGTTCATTTCCCGGTCGATGTCTTGGCCGGTTTTTTGTTGGGAGGCACCGTGGGCTGGGGTATCGTGCAGGGGTGCAGCTACATGGTGAGGCGCGTCGACAATCGGCGCTCGGCTGTGTTTCGGCAATCAACCCTATCGCCCACGTCCAAATTGTGATCCGAGCCAGCACAAGTTTCACAGCGGGCACACCGCCAACGCGGTTGCCGTCTATCCCTTGGCGCTGGCTGGTCGCGCTGCTGGGCGTGGTTCTGTTGGCGTGGATGTTCTGGGTGGTCCATCAACAACTGGGCGCGTTGCGCTTGCAGGACGTTCAGCAGGCTTGGCACGCTGTTCCGCTCTCTTCAATACTCTGGGCGGGACTGGCAACGCTGCTGAGCTACGTGGCATTGATGGGGTACGACGCGCTTGCATTGCGCCAACTGGGGCACCGCCTGAGCGCAACGCGGACGTGTCTGGCCTCATTCGTGGCAACCGCCATTGGAAACAACGTGGGGGTGGCGCTGGTCAGCGCGGGCGCGGTGCGCATGCGCCTGTACAGCAACTGGGGCCTTTCAGGCAGTGAAGTCGGTGTGCTGATTGGGATCGTCGGCACCACGTTTGGTGTTGGCGTTGCCCTCTGCGGGGGGCTTGCTCTGCTGCTGGAGCCACCTGCCATGCTGGCAACGCTGCAGATCAACACGGCGTGGGGACGCGCAGCGGGAGCGTTGCTGCTGCTGATCCCCGCGGGATACATGGGCCTGGCCTTGCGTGGGGCACGATCCCTGCAATGGAAGAGCTGGGTCATTCACACGCCTGGACCGCTGCTGGCGATGGGGCAAATTCTGCTTGCGGTGGTTGATTTGGGCGCGGCTTCACTCGCTCTTTGGGTGCTGCTGCCCGACACGGCGCCAGCATGGCCTGTTTTTCTCGGGGTGTTTGTGCTTGCGGTCGTCTTGGGCGTCGTGAGCCATGTGCCAGCAGGTCTGGGTGTTTTTGAGGCGGTGATGATCTTGGGGCTGCCGACCATTGCACACGAACAGCTGCTTGCGTCGATCCTTGCCTATCGAGTGATTTACTACTTCTTGCCGCTGAGCCTTGCCGGCGCGCTGGGCGGCGCGTTGGCTCTGAGGGGAAGTTTCGCTGGACTTAAAAAACTCGAAGCCTTTGCCCAGCCTTTGATCAACTGGATCGCGCCACCGGTAGTCAGTGTTGCAGTGTTTGTGGCGGGGGCCCTGCTGCTGTTCTCGGGCAGTCTTCCGGCCCAATTTGATCGCCTGCCCTTGCTCCTAAAACTGGTGCCACTCCCGGTTATTGAGGTTTCTCATCTGGCCGGTAGCCTCATCGGGCTGGCCATGGTTGTTCTGGCGCACGCTCTGTACCGCCGGATTCGAGCGGCTCACCAGCTTGTGAGCTGGCTTCTGGTGGCAGGGGTTTTGGTGTCTCTTTTGAAGGGTATTGACTTAGAAGAAGCCATCATCGCGGCGCTGGTTTGGTTGCTTCTGTGGTCGAGTCGAGCGGTATTCGACCGGCCCGCTCGGATGGGTTTGCGGTTTCTTGGGCCAGAGAATTGGTTTGCTGTCGCCGCGGTTGTGTCCGCAACAATCATGCTTGGGCTGTTTTCTTACAAGCATGTGTATTACTCCGCCGACCTGTGGTGGCAGTTTGCATTGCGGGGTGATGCGCCGCGTTACCTTCGAGCATCCGTGCTCGTTGCAGGCCTTACCCTGTCCATGGCACTGTGGCAGCTCATGAGGCCGCAGCCTGTCGGGCGCGAGGTTCCCTCATCAAACGATCTGGCGAAGGTGTCAGAAATCATCAAGAAGTGGCCTGTGGCTGACGCAGCGCTGGCCTTGCTGGGGGACAAGCGCATTCTTTTTGATGATGAGGAAGACGCGTTTTTGATGTATCAGGTTCAAGGCCGCAGCTGGATCGTGATGGGTGATCCGATCGGATCACCGCAGGCGGCCGAGAGACTCGTGTGGCGGATACGAGAAATGACGGACCGACATGGCGCACGACCGGTCTTCTACCAGGTGGGCGATAACCGCTTGGGCATGTACGCAGATCTTGGGCTCGTCTCGATCAAGATGGGTGAAGAGGCACTGGTTTCTCTGGACAAGTTTTCTCTGGACGGTCCCCATCGTGCCAATCTTCGACGCACGTACAGGCGCGCCCAACGCGATGGGATGAGTTTCGAGGTCGTATCCAAGGCTCAAGTGGCGGACTTGATGGATGAGTTCCGGGAGGTGTCTGACTCATGGCTTCACAGCAAGGGTGCACACGAGAAAGGATTTTCGCTGGGCCGTTTTGACGAGCCATATCTGCGCCATTTCCGCTTCGGGGTGGTCAAGCATGACGCCAAGATCGTGGCATTTGCCAATCTCTGGACCGCCGATGGCAAGGGAGAGTTGTCCATAGACCTGATGCGACACCGGCATGAGGCTCCTGATGGAACCATGGATTTCCTGTTCACAGAGCTCATGCTTTGGGGCGCTCATGAGGGATATGCGTTCTTCAACCTGGGGATGGCACCTCTTGCGGGACTGGATTCACGCCCCCTGGCGCCGCTGTGGCATCGGCTGGGAACGGCACTGTTTCGTAATGGCGAACAGTTCTACAACTTTCAAGGTCTGCGCGCGTACAAGAACAAGTTTGGGCCGGTGTGGCGATCGAGGTATCTCGCCGCACCCGGGGGTATTGGCCTGACGGGCGCATTGATTGATGTCGCTGCGCTGGTCAACAAGCGGATGTCCACGGAACGTATGGATCCAGCGCAGCGCGACCCTTTTCCCATTGATTCCGCCGTGTCGTAGTGCCACTCCAGGAGGCTGCACAGGAGCGCCCAAATTCATTTCACTGCGCCCTCGTTGACGCAACCTGATTGCCCTTGCACCAGCGCATTCGGTTCTGCGAGAGGCGCGACGTTGATGAGCTTGATGCGGTACTGTCTTCAGTGGCATACCTGCGCGAGGAAATACCTGCTCCATGTGATTCGTATGCATCGGCCAGATGTGGTCGCGCTTGGCCTGAAATGAGTGAGAAAACCGAACCATGACCCAACCAACCGAATTCAAACTGAGCACGGCTGCTATTTCGGTGGTGGGCGTTGCGCTGCTGTGGGTGCCCATCTTGTCGCTGCACCTGACGCCTGCGTTGTTCGCGGCACTGCTCACCTTTGGCGGCGCGCGCGCAACGTCGGCGATGCTTCGCCGCATTTGGCCGGCGCTTCGGCACTCGGAGGGCTTAGGACTTATTCTGTTTGTTTTGGTGGTCGTACTGACGGTGTCTTTGCTTGTCGAGCGAGCAGCCGAGGCAAGGGGCGCAGGCGGTGGCTATGCGGCGGTACTTCAACAAATGGCTGCAGCCCTGGATAGGTTGCGACTGATGTTGCCACCGTGGCTGGCCAGCCATGTGCCGGCTTCACTTGAGACGCTGCGAACTGCTGCTGTGGGGTGGCTCACGTCTCACGCCGCACAAGTACAACTTTGGGGAGGGCACACGGTTCGCGGTTTGGGATACGCCCTCGCAGGTATCGTGATCGGTGCGCTGCTTACGCTTCAACTGGCGGAAAGGGAGGCCGGTGCCGTCCGCACACCTGCCATGAGCTTGGCTCTAAGCAATCAATTTGATGGCCTCGTTGCCAGTTTCACGGCTGTGGTGTTTGCTCAATTTCGAATAGCTGCCGTGAACACTGTGCTCACTGCGGTGTACCTGTTGGGCGTGCTGCCTTTGCTGGGAACACCCATTCCACTGGCCGGTACTCTCGTGGTTGCGACGTTCGTCGCCAGTTTGGTGCCAGTGTTGGGCAATTTGGTCTCCAACACCATGATCGTTGTGGTCAGTCTGACCCACTCGCTGGGTGTGGCGGCACTCTCGCTGGGATGGTTGGTGGGCATTCACAAGCTGGAGTATTTTCTCAATGCGCATATCGTGGGGCAACGAATCCGTGCTCAGGCTTGGGAACTGTTGACATCCATGTTGGTGCTCGAAGCTCTCTTCGGTATCGCTGGACTCGTGAGCGCTCCCATCATCTATGCACAACTGAAAAGTGTCTGGTATTCACGCGGATGGATCTGAGCACGCTGAACTGGGCATCGCAATTCTGATTGGGGTGTGTCGTCATTCCAAGAGGATTAAGAACGGTCTAAGTGTCCGGCAACACACTGACCACCTGTTCAACATCCTTCACATTCAGGAGTTCACATGACCACCCGTTCCATGACTTCCACACGCCTGGTTCTTGCGTTGACCGCAGCCGGCATCCTCGGCGGCGCAGGGGCAACTTTTGTGTCTGGCACGCACGCTCGTGCCGAGGCGCCGCGCATCGTTGCCCAGGTCGTCTCTCCAGCTACCTCGTCCATGGGAATGCCCGGCATCAACGGCGCGCCCGACTTCTCGCAAATCACCCAGCGCAACGGTGCTGCTGTGGTGAACATCAGTGTCAGCGGCCTGCGACAAGCCTCCAATGAATCAGGAGAAGCGCCGGCAGCCCACCGCCGAGCTCCGCAGGGCGTGGACCCCAGCGACCCGTTCTCCGAGTTTTTCAAGCGCTTTGAGGGCCCCATTGACGGCCAGCCGGGAGAGCGGGCGTCGCCAGTGCGGGGTCAGGGATCTGGCTTCATTGTCAGTGCGGATGGATTGATTCTGACAAACGCCCACGTTGTGCGCGACGCGCAGGTCGTGACCGTCAAGCTCACGGATCGTCGTGAGTACAAGGCCACAGTCCTGGGTTCGGATCCTAAGACCGACGTGGCCGTCCTCAAAATTGACGCAAAAGACCTGCCCACGGTGACCATTGGGAACTCGAATGACCTGAAGGTTGGTGAATGGGTGCTGGCGATCGGCTCCCCGTATGGATTCGAGAACAGCGTGAGTGCGGGCGTTGTCAGTGCCAAGGGTCGCTCATTGCCCGATGACAGCGTCGTGCCGTTCATCCAGACCGACGTTGCCGTCAATCCGGGCAATTCCGGCGGACCGCTGTTCAACGCACGCGGCGAGGTGGTGGGGATCAACTCGCAGATTTACAGCCGCACGGGCGGCTACCAGGGCTTGTCCTTCGCCATCCCGATCGACCTGGTCAGCAAGATCAAGGACCAGATTGTCGCCACAGGCAGGGCCAGCCACGCACGTCTGGGCGTAGCGATCCAAGAGGTGAATCAGGCTTTGGCCGATTCATTCAAGCTCGACAAACCCGAGGGCGCGCTGGTGTCCAGCGTGGATGCCGGCAGCCCCGCCGAGCAAGCAGGGCTGAAATACGGCGATGTGATTCGCAAGATCAATGGGCAATCCATCGTCGCTTCGGGTGATCTGCCCGCCCTGATCGGACAAGCCACGCCGGGTGAAGTGGTGACACTCGAAGTCTGGCGCCAAGGCAAGCGCGAAGACTTGGCGGCCAAGCTGGGCGACGCTGTCAACAAGAAGGTGCAGATTGCCAAGAGCACTGTAGGCGCGGACAAAGGCAAACTGGGTCTGGCTCTGCGAGCGCTTGAGCCTCAAGAGCGGCGCGTTGCGGGCGTTGACGGCCTGCTGATCGAAGAGGCCGCTGGTCCCGCCGCAATGGCAGGGGTGCAGGCAGGCGACGTTCTGATGGCGGTGAACGGTACGCAAGTGAAGAATATTGAGCAGGTGCGTGCGGCGGTAGCCAGCAACAAGAAGTCTGTGGCACTGCTGATTCAGCGCGACGGCGAGAAGATTTTTGTGCCTGTGCAGGTCGGCTGATGGAGCACGGAGCGGCGCAACGGCCAAATCGTCATGAGTGGGTCCGCGCATGAAGAAGGGGACTTCTTTGCATCGGCCTGATATTGCCGGGGAACCTGCAAGTACGGGACTCTCTGCACACATCTTGCCAACATCGGCAACGATGACAGGGGTCTGCATGACGACGCTCTACATCAGCCTGCTTGGCCCCTTGATGACGCGTCGCGTGCTCGTCGACAAACTCATGGCGATAGACGCATTGGTGTTCCTGGCCAGCGCGGTGCTGTCATTCATGTCGATGCGGTCCAAGCGGTTTGGATCCCGTCTGGAGGGGTACGCGGAATGGGTGTTCTTGTCAGCTCTGGCGCTCCTGGCACTTGGCGCGGTGGTGCTGGCATTCGCAGTCACTTGAACGGAGGTTCAGAGAGACATTCTGAGGAGTCTTTCGCCTTTAACTCTCTGGGCCGGGCACTCGCGTTTCCATCCTTGCCAGCGGGTTGAACTGAAGCTCTGCGCGATGGAATGCGATCCCTTTCAAGCGAATTCCGATCGGTCGCGGGCGTCAAACCAGCCTGTCGCGTTGGCGATGAACCAGTTCGCCAAGGCCCAGGCCGAGCCAGCAGCCCAGCCGGCCAGCACGTCGCTGGGCCAATGCACGCCCAGCGCAACACGGCTCACGCCCACAGCCAATGTCAAACCGATGGCCAGCGCCAGCAAGATCACGCGCGCCGCCCTGGGCTGCATCCGAAAAGTCAGCAATGCCGCCAGCGTCAGATACACCATCGCCGCCCCGAACGCATGTCCGCTGGGGAAGCTGGCGTTTGCCACGATCACCTCATGAGGCACCAGATCGGGTCGTGCTCGTTCGAATACGTGTTTCAGGCCCGTGTTGAGCAGCGCTCCCCCCGACGTAGACACAACAATAAAGGTGGCCAGACGCCGCTGATGCATCGCAAAAAGAACCCCACCAACACCGCCGACCAGCAGTACAAGGAACCACGGACTGCCCAGTGCTGTCACTTCCCGAGCGAGTTGAAGCGCAGAGGCGCCGCCCAACAAAGACGCCACGTCATTGGGCGCACGAAGGGCGAGCAGCCACTGGCGATCGCGCAGCAGGGTCTCGCCTTCCCGCATCTCGTCTGCGGTCCAGAAGAACACGCCCGCAGCCAGTGATACCAACAGAATCAGCAGAAGGGCCGTTGGCGCAAGGAGATGTCGCGTGCGCAGTGTCTGCAAACTTTGGTGCATAACCCCTCAGTCCTTACAGGTGAAGTCACAGTCGATCCGCGCGCCACTTTGCTCGAGCAGACCCATCCAGCCAAAGAACAGGGCTAAAGATCAATGTCGTCGCAGAGAGGAGAAAAGCCCGAGGCCCACCTCGTTCAGGGCTGCCCTCAGGCCTGAACCTGGCCATCTGCATAAAGCAGATCTCTCGACACAATGGAGCTCAGGAAGTCTATGCGCAATGACAGCTTGGTTGAGGTTTTTGGAATCACCGGGTTAAAGTCATTGCTCCCGAGCCGATACCGACCCGAGGCTTGCAGAGGTCATTTGGCAGCGTGAATGTGGCACTGCGATCTGTCGTCCGTGGTGATGTTGATCGTAATGCCACAAAAGCGGCGAAGCGGTGGCCAATGATGAGGTTCCCCTTTGCGTACGGCTGGATCGAACGCGTTACCCTTGAGTGCAGTAAAGCCTGACTCGATTCCTGACCAATGGACCGCCTTTTTCGAGTCTTTCTGTGACTGACCCGCCTGCATGCACCTATGCGAATTTTGCTGATTGAAGACGATCCCATGATCGGGAGGGCCGTGAAGCGTGGTGTGACCAAGGCGGGCTTCGTCGTTGACTGGGTTGCCGATGGGCGCGATGCCGAGTGTTCACTGGCAAACCGTGTCTACGACCTCGCGATTCTGGATCTGGGTTTGCCCAAGAAGGATGGAATGGCCATCCTTGCAGCACTTCGCAGCGGAGGCAACTCCATGCCTGTGCTGATCGTATCGGCGCGCGATAACGTGCGAGACCGGATTTCGGGTCTGGAGGCCGGTGCAGATGACTACCTGCTGAAGCCATTTGATCTAGGCGAACTGATTGCTCGGGTACGAGCCCTTTTGCGGCGCCACGCCGGTAGCGGCGTACCTTTGCTGCGATGTGGTTCATTGCAACTGGACCCCGTCAGTAAGTTGGTCACAAAGGATGGTGAGAATGTCGAAGTGACTGCGAAGGAGTTCGCAGTCCTGGAAGCCCTAATGCAAAGGCCCGGCGCAGTCCTGTCAAGAGAAAAACTCGAAGATTCCGTGTATGGGTGGGGCAGTGAAGTCGGCAGCAATGCCATCGAAGTGCACCTGCACTACTTGCGCAAGAAGCTGGGCGCATCGGCAATCAAGAATGTTCGTGGCGTCGGGTACCGCATTGCGGAGATGTGATGAATTCGATAGAGCGCACCCTGCTTACCTGGATTCTTGGAGCCTTGAGTCTGGGCGCCCTGTTGGTTGCATTGCTCACATACGTCGTCACGCTTGAGGAAATGCATGAGGTTTTCGATGCAGATCTGAAGAACATTGCACAAGCGGTTGCGAGCTACCACCATGCCGGGTACGGGCCAGGGGATGACAGCGTTGTTGTGCTACCCGATCGAACCGATATCCCGCAAGACTCTGAGATCGTGACATTGACCTGGACGCGCGCGGGCAAACGAGTGTTCGCCTCTGATCCCCGAGTAGACCTCCCGTTCAGCAGTGCGCAGGGACTGTCTCGCACAAACTCAAAGGGGGAAGACTGGATCGTTTACTCGAACGTCAGTGACGACGGTGTTGCCCAAGCTGCCCAGCGCGTGTCGGCCCGTCAGGAGATGGCCGGGGAGTCGGCGTCCAAAGTACTCCCGCCCCTGTTAGGTCTTGTGGTGGTGGTCGGTGGATTGCTGATTTTTGGTTTGCGCAAAGGACTGAGACCACTTCAAGGGGCTGCGCAAGACGTCTCACAGCGCAGCGCACATTCACTGGACCCCATCTCACTGGAGGGGGTTCCGAATGAAATTCAGCCGCTTGTGGTTTCGATCAACGACCTGATGCAGCGTCTGGGGGAAGCTTTTGTGAAGCAGCGTCGATTTGTGGCCGATGCCGCGCACGAGTTGCGAACTCCAATCACCGCGCTGCGTTTGCAGATCCAGTTGCTTCAGGGAAGCGTCAACGATGCAGAGCGTGAGCAGGCGATGAGTGAGTTCGCCTCAGGAGTTGACCGGTCCCAGCGCCTGGTGGAGCAGTTACTGAACATCGCAAGGGCTGATGCCGACAGTGACCATTTTGCTCCGCAGCCGCTCAATTTGACAGAGCTGGTGAAGTCGGTGGTGGCGCGCTTCAGCTTGAAAGCCGAAGTGCTCGATATTGATCTGGGAGTCAGTGGCGAGTCGATTCCCGCAGGCGTTTGGGTGAATGGGGAACTCGAACAACTCACCGTGTTGCTGAACAACCTGGTAGAAAACGCGCTTCGATTTACGCCGGCGGGTGGCGTGGTTGACGTCAACATCTCCCAAGATCGTGACGCCTCCACGCTGCTTCGCGTCATCGACAATGGTCCGGGCATTTCCGAGTCCGAGCGAGAGCGGGTTTTTGATCGTTTCTACCGCGGAAGCGAAGCCACGGCCTTGGCACGCGATGGCTATGGCAGTGGTCTCGGGCTGGCGATCGTGCGAGCGATTGCTGAACGCCATGGCGCCCGTGTCATCTTGGGATCGCCTGCGGATCATGTGGGCCTTGAGGTTACTGTACGGTTTCGGTTCAACGACCAGGCGTCAGAGTAGCGCCGCCAAATCCTTCAAGCGCAGACGAGCCTCTTCATGCCTTGAGCTGCAGAAAGCATCTTCCGTGAAGCTTGACTCCAGAGGCAGGGGTGAAGATGTGGCATGCTCAAAACAATGACAGTCAGCGGCAAACTCAAAAGTTGGGCGAGGCGAATCAAACGTGATGGCGTGACCCTCTGGTTCGCTGGCAAACATCCTGCAACGCCGTGGCATGCGAAAGCGCTGGGAGCGTTCGTCGTGGCCTACGCCCTCAGTCCCATTGACCTGATCCCAGACTTCATCCCGGTGCTCGGCTACGTGGATGATGTTTTGTTGCTGCCCGGACTTATCTGGCTGACTATTCGCCTATTGCCAGATGAAGTTTTGGCCGATTGCCGCGAACAGGCCGACGAGTGGATGAAGGTGCAGGGATCGAAACCGAGCAGCCGATTCGGTGCAGCGCTGATAGTACTCATCTGGATTGGGTTTTCTGCGGCTCTGTGGTTTTGGCTCGCCCCTAAAGTTTAGAGGCCGACAGGTCTCCGTCTTGGGCGGTATGCCGTCTGGGGGCGTTCCTCTGCAATCTCACTTGCAGAGTCTCTCGGAGCAGGACTGGGTGTTCGTTGATGACATCCACCACATCATGTCGCTGAATGCGTCGCGGGAGTTAAGTCGCGCTTAAGTCGCAGCGGCAAAAAATGTGAGCGATGGTATGCCTTGAACATCGCTCCGATCCAGCCAACGCGCTGGGTAGCCCTCCAAGATGAGGCTGACTCATGAACTCAGCACGCGTCTTGGCCCACTGCTCCGAATCCGTCCACAGGTCAGTACCGAGGTTCTTGCGCTCGCGGCCAGCGTCTTCTTCGCGCTTGCGTGTAACTCGCAGTTTTTGAGGGCTGCGCTGGCTGGACGGCTCGAGTCCGACCCATCAACCTGGATGTTCGGTGGTGCCATGGTGGTGATGCTAACCATGCTCCACTTGTTCTTGGTGCTGCTGGTGCTGCACCGATCGGTCGCGCGCGAGCTGCTCAGCGTGCTGCTCATCGCCACAGCATTCGCAACCTACTATATGCAGCGGTTTGGCGTCTTCATGGACCCAAGCATGCTGCGCAATGTGTTGCGAACCGATTTGGCTGAAGCCCGTGAGCTGTTCAGCCTTGGCATGTTGCCTCACCTGGTGGTCTTCGCCGGACTTCCGCTTCTGCTCCTCTGGCGTGTTCAGATCACAAAGCGCTCTTTGGTGCGATCACTTGCGTTGCGTGGATTGGCGCTTGTGGCGACGGGAATCTTGATGATTGGCTCGGTGTTCGTTGTTTATCAGGACTTTTCCGCACTCATGCGCAACCAAAAGGAGATGCGTTATCTTGTTACTCCCGCAAACTTCCTGTACTCAACTGCGCGGGTTCTGACAGTCGATACGCGGCAAGCCACGGTCGCACGATTGACGGTGGGCGCTGATGCAAGAAAGGCCCCTTCTTGGAGCGCACGGCCACGACCCACCCTGCTGGTGTTGGCTATCGGAGAGACTGCTCGCGCTGCAAACTGGGGGCTGAATGGATACGTCCGACAGACTACACCCGAGCTCGCCAAACAGGACGTACTGAACTTCACCGATGTAACCGCCTGCGGAACCAACACGGAAACTTCGCTGCCGTGCATGTTCTCCGTAGTCGGTCGCCGCAACTACGACGAAGAGCGCATCCGCAGCAGCGAGTCGTTGTTGCACGTGTTGAACCGAGCTGGCTTTCAGGTGCTTTGGCGTGACAACCAGTCTGGATGCAAGGGAGTATGCGATGGTCTTCCTACCCAGCAGATTGATCCTGCTCAGTTGCCCGAACTGTGCGTCGACGGTCGGTGCCTGGATGACGCCTTGCTGAGCGGTCTGGACACGGTCGCACGGGATGCAAATGGCAACCTGGTGGTCGTTTTGCACATGCTTGGCAACCATGGGCCGACGTACTACAAGCGATACCCCGATGCGTTCAGGCGCTTCTCTCCGACATGTGACACGGGCGAGCTTCGAAAATGCACCAAGGAGGAAATCGTCAATGCCTATGACAACGCCTTGCTGTACACAGACCACATACTGGCCAAGACGATCGGCTTTCTGAAACAACAGGAACGCTCGTTCGACACAGCCTTGATTTACGTGTCCGACCACGGGGAGTCACTGGGCGAAAGTGGCTTGTACCTTCACGGCGTACCGTACGCCATTGCACCCGACGTTCAGATCAAGGTTCCCATGGTGTGGTGGCTGTCGACGGGATTCACAAAAAGCTTTGAACTGGATCAAACCTGTTTGAGAGGGATAACAACCCAGCCATGGGGACACGACGAGTTGTTTCACACGGTACTGGGCCTGTTGCAGGTGCAGACCAGCGTGTACGAACGCAAACTCGATATCTCTGCGGGATGCAGGTCTGGATAAGTGCACGGACACAATGGCATTCTCAAAATTCGAACTGGATGCTTGTAAACAGGCTGCGTTGCCTGATGCTGTTGGTGTATGTGTTCTGCTCATGCTGCTGATGCTGTGGGAGCTGAGCAGACTCGACTTGCCACTTGCTCGCTTGTATGGAAGTTCTCAAGGATTTCCATGGCGCAATCACTGGCTCACAGGAGGCGTGCTTCACGGCGGAGCACGCGCCGTGGCGCTGGGGGTGCTTGCCTATGCGGTCTTGAGCATTTGGGTATCGGTTCCAGTCCTGCGGTCGGTTTCTAAAAGAGATCGAATCTGGATGGTTGGAAGCATTCTGTTGTGCGTGACTTTGATCCCTCTGCTCAAGCAGGCGAGTTCGACAAGTTGCCCATGGTCACTGGTCGAGTTTGGCGGAGAAGCGCAGTACGTGCCGCACTGGCTGCTTGGCTACGGCGACGGTGGACCCGGAGGTTGCTTTCCGGCTGGGCACGCTTCAAGCGCGTTTGGGTTCCTGGCCGGTTGGTTCGCTTTGCGCGAAAGTGCACCTCGAGCAGCCAGATGGTGGTTGATCCTTACAGTGACACTCGGTCTTCTATTGGGTTGGGTACAGATGATGCGAGGTGCTCACTACCTGAGTCATTCGCTATGGACAGCCTGGATATGCTGGGCAGCGACGACTGCTTCGTTTCACAGCACTCGCCGTTGGAGAGATAGGTGCTCGTGTCGCGTACCGAACTCTATCTAAGCCGACAGAGCCCTCTGCCACTTGAATGGGTGAGTCACCCAACTGGCTTGCTGGGGTGTCAAGGTCTATCTCTCAATGAATCAGACCATCGCAAACCCGACGCAGTCGCTGCTCAGCATCCTTAGCCACTGCCAGCACCTCAGGCTTGTCGACCATCTCCATCATCACCATCGGATCGATGAACGCCACCGCGACGTGGCTTTCACCGTCCTGGCGGACAACCACGTTGCAGGGCAGGAGCAAGCCGATATCGGGCTCTGCCTGCAAGGCCTTGTGTGCCAGCGGTGGGTTGCAGGCACCCAGGATGCGGTAAGGCGGCATGTCGACGCCCAGCTTCTCCTTCATCGCGTGTTGCACGTCGATATCGCTGAGCACACCGAAGCCCTCCACTTTGAGGGCAGCCAGGACGCGCTCAATGGCTTCATCGAACGAAAGTCTAAGTGTTGCGTTGAATCCGTACATCGTGTTCTCCTCGTTGGTCATCGACCAGCATTTCACATTCGCCGGAATGGCGACCATGACGTTGTCGGAATGGCTTGCCATCAATTGGTTCCTGCCCATGCCTGGACAATGCGTTTGGGTCGCTGCATCGGCAACGCAGTCTGCTTCACTCTTCAGCCGGAAAGCACAGCCGGGCTTCCATGCCCGCGACCTGGCGCGGCTCCAGGTGCAACTCGCCGCCATAGCGACTCGCGATGGCATCGACGATGGAAAGGCCCAGGCCGCTACCGGTATCGCCATCCACATTGCCGCTGCCGCGTCGCCAGAACCGCTGCGCCGCTTGTGCAACGTCGGCAGCGCTCATGCCTGGGCCTTCGTCGAGGACGCGAAACGCCACATGGCCTGGCAGCCGTTCGATCCGCAGCACGACCGAGCCCGGTCTGAGCGAATGTCGCAACGCGTTGTCGAGCAGGTTGCGCAAAGCCGAAACCAGCAACGCCTCGGGCATGGCCAGCGATGCAACGTTTGTCGTGGCCTGCAACTCAACGCACCGGACGCTGGCCCCACCGACCTGTGGGGCGACGGCCGACGCATCGTCGATCGCCTGCTGCGCTGCATGCAGCGCATCGACCCGCAGCGCATGCTCAGGCTTCACCGCTCCGTCGATCCGCGCGAGCAACAACAGTTGCTCGAGCGTGCGATGCAGTCGCGCCACACCTTGCTGCGCACTAGCTAGCGCCTCGCCCGCGGCGCCATGCAATCCAGATTCTCCGCACGCCAGGCGCAGCACCTGCAGATGCGTCTTGATGGCGGTCAGTGGCGTTCGCAGTTCGTGTGCGGCGTCGTCGGTGAAGCGCCGCTCGCGCTCGATCGCGTCCTGCACGCGCACCAGCAGGTGGGCGATGGTGTCGATCAGCGGCTGCAGTTCGGGTGGCGCTTCGATGGCGGGCAGCGGCGATTGGGCATCCGCGCGCCGGTTCAGCAGCGCCGTGCGCACCCGTTCGATCGGCGCGAGGCCTCGTCCAACACCGATCCACAGCAGCACCAGGCTGACCGCCATCGCGATGGCAAACGGTGCCGCCGCGGAGAGCGCAATTTCGCGCAGCAGGCCTTCGCGTGCATCCATGCGGTCGGCGGTGGCAATGCGCACCTCGCCGACTTGCAGCACGTAAGTGCGCCAGGGTTTTCCGCCGTAGACGGAGGTGCTGTAGCCCAAAGCTGCACCCTCCAGCCCGGGGCTGGTGGCGGTCCGCGCAATCGGCTGGATCGCAACCGCGCTGCGAACCAGGCTGACCTCGCACGCCAGGCCGTCGCGCGCGATCACGTCGAGCGGTAACACGGGCGGCCCGTTGACCTGCAGGCGTTCGGCTGGAAGGCGCGCGACCAGGCCAGCCACCATGCGCGCCGAGGCGGCCAGCCGCTCGTCCAGAGCGCTTCGCAGCTGCTCGCGCACATCCATGAACATCCACACCGCGACGACGCTCCATAGCAGGGTCAGCGACAACCCGATGATGGCGACCAGGCGCAGGCGCAGCGTCATCGCTTTTCCTCGACTGCAGAACCGGCCTCACCCAATCGGTAGCCCAAGCCGCGCACCGTCTCGACGATCGCAGGGCCGAGCTTGCGGCGCAGGTGGTGGATGTGTACGTTCACGGCGTTGCTTTCCACGTCGGTCTCAAAGCCGTACAGACTGGCCTGGAGTTGCTCCAGGCTCAGAATGCGGCCGGGGTTTTGCAGCAGCGCGCGCAACAACGCGAGCTCGCGTCGAGAAAGCTCGACGCGCAGGCCATGCAGTCGAACCTCAGCGCTGGAGGCGCTGAAAGTCAGGCTGCCGTGTTCGACGAGGTCGCTGCTGCGGCCACTGGCGCGGCGCACCAGTGCATGCAGTCGGGCCACCAGCTCGTCGAGCTCAAAAGGCTTGAGAAGGTAATCGTCGGCGCCGGCCCGAAGGCCCGCGACGCGGTGTTCGAGCGCGTCACGCGCCGTCAACACAAGCACGGGGATCGCCTGCCCCTGGGCGCGCCAGCGCGCGAGCACCGCCATGCCGTCTTCGTCTGGCAGGCCGAGGTCGAGCACACAGACATCAAAGTGCGACGCGCCGAGCGCCGCACGTGCCTTTGCGGCGGAGTCAACATGGTCCACGGTCACGCCGAGCAAGCGCAGCCCGGCGACGATGCCACTGGCAACGAGACGGTCGTCTTCAATCAGCAGGACGTGCACAGTAGTTTTCGCAGGGGCCACTGGCGAGGCTCACGGTCGGCAATCAGCATCAACGATGCGACGACGGCGATACACGGCCTGATGGGTTTCATGGCGTAATTATGGTGGCTGGTGGTTGCCAAGCAGGGGGGTGATTCGCAGGGAAGGTTGTTAACGCCACCTTAATCGCGGCATTCAAGGATGGCGTTTCGGTGACACCCCGTCACGCTTTGACACCAGCCCATGCCCGTACTTTCCGATCGCCTTCGAAGTAGCCTGCGCGCTGCCCTCGCTGCCCTCGCTGCCCTGGTGCTGCTGTGGGGCGTGGCCTGGCCGGCTCACGCGGCTGAAGAGTTCCTGCAGCCCGAGCAGGCCTTTCAGCTGTCGGTTGCGAAGCCCAGCACCGACCCGCTGCTTTTGACCTGGACCATCGCCCCGGGCTACTACCTGTACCGTGATCGTATGGCAGTGACCGCATCCTCGCCTGGGACACGCGTGCAAACCGAGCTCCCGCCCGGCATCCGCAAGGACGACCCCAACTTCGGCGTGATGGAGGTCTACCACGACGCGGTCACGATGAAGGTGTCGCCCGCCGGTGCCGCCGCACTCAACGTGACTTGGCAGGGTTGCGCCGACGCCGGGCTGTGTTATCCGCCGCAGACGCAGACGATTCAGATGGCCGACTTCTCGTCGGACACCACCACCGCAGCACCCGCTGACCCATCGGTACGGGCGCAAGAACCGGGCGCCACCGGCCTGTTCAACAGCGTTTCCGGCAGCGACACCCAGATTACGCAGTGGCTGGGCGAACGCTCACTCGGCTGGACCTTGCCTCTCTTTTTCCTGCTCGGCATCGCGCTGGCGTTCACGCCCTGTGTGCTGCCAATGTTGCCCATCGTCTCCGGCATCGTGGTGGGCAGCCGGGCGTCTCCGCGCCGCGCGTTCGCGCTGTCCATGGCGTTCGTGCTGCCCATGGCGCTGACCTATTCTGCGCTGGGCGTGGCGGCGGCGCTGGCCGGCGCGAACCTGCAGGCGATGCTGCAGAACCGCTGGACGATGCTCGCCTTGGGCGGCATCTACGTCTTGCTCGCGCTCGGCATGTTCGGCGTCTTCACTTTGCAACTGCCTGCCCGGCTGCGCGACAAGCTCGACGGCGCAAGCCGAGGCCTGCGCGGCGGATCGCTGCCGGGTGCAGCGGCCATGGGTGTGCTGTCGGCTCTGCTCGTCGGCCCGTGCATGACGGCGCCACTGGCGGGCGCGCTGCTTTATATCGCCCAGAGCGGTAACGTTGTTCAAGGTGCGCTGTTGCTGGCAGCGCTGGGTCTGGGCATGGGCACGCCATTGGTGATCGTCGGCACACTAGGTTCGCGTTTCCTGCCCAAACCGGGTCCGTGGATGGATCGCGTGAAGGGCGCGCTCGGTTTCGCGCTGCTCGGCACGGCGGTGTGGATGCTGGAGCGCGTCGTGCCCGCATCGCTTGCATTGTTGCTGTGGGGCGCGCTGCTGCTGGCTGTGGCAGTGACTCTCGTTCATACGTCGTCCCGCAGCGCTGCAGCTGTCGCTTCGAGCGCGTCGCCGAACCTGCTAGCGCTGCGCACGGTGGCGGCTCTGGCTGGCCTGTGGGGCAGCGCAATGGTGCTAGGCGCGGCGGGCGGAGCGGTGGATCCCTGGCGGCCACTAACGTTCACCGCGGCGTCGGCAACAGGCCTGGGGCAAACGACGAACTTGACGTTCGAAACGATCGCCAGCGAAGCCGAACTTCAGGCCCGACTGACCGCCGCGCGGGCGGCGGGGCAACCCACCCTCGTTGACTTCTATGCCGACTGGTGCATCTCTTGCAAGGCGATTGAGAAAGAGGTTTTCGGAGATCCACGCGTGCAACGCTCGCTGGCCGGCGTGCTGCTCCTGCGTGCCGACGTGACCGCGAACGATGCCCGTCACCGCGAGCTGATGCTTGCGCACCAGGTGATTGGCCCGCCGACCGTGATGATGTTCGATGCAGCTGGACGCGAACGGCGCGACGCTCGCCTGGTCGGCGAATTCACGGTCGAGCAGTTCTTGCAGCGACAGCCTGGGCCACCCACACCCGCCATGGGAGCTCCTGCATGAACCAGTCTTTGCAGATCGGCCCTCTGTCGCTGCCGTATTCGGTGCTACTGGCCCTGTTTGCCATTGCGCTTGGCAGGTGGGTCGCCAGATGGATGGCGAAGGCGGCAGGCATTGAGGCCGAGCCCACGTTGACGCGCATGCTTTTTGTCGGTCTGTTCGCGGCACGACTTGCCTTCGTCTGGCAATGGCACGAGCAGTATTTCGATGCCCCGCTGAGCATATTGGACATCCGCGACGGCGGTTGGGAGCCCACTGCGGGTGTTGTCGCGGCCTTGCTGTTCGGCCTGCAGCGCGCGCAACGCCAGGCAGGCATGCGCAAACCCGTGTTCGCTGCTGCGATCACCACAGGCATGGTGCTCATGCTGGGGGGCTTCGCTTCCGTGTTGATGTCGACCTCACCAGTGCCCTTGCCGCCGCTGGCGCTGACATCACTCAATGGCCAGCCGGTGTCGCTTGCGGGTTTTGCCGGCAAGCCCACTGTGGTCAACCTATGGGCCACCTGGTGTCCGCCGTGCGTACGCGAGATGCCGGTGATGCAACAGGCACAGGCCACCAACCCGGACGTGAACATCGTCTTCGTCAATCAAGGCGAAGACGCAAAAGCGATTACCAGCTTCCTCAACCGACACAGCTTGACACTACGCAACGTGCTGCTCGATCCAAAGCGTCTTACCGGCGCAGCGCTGGGCCACAGCGCCTTGCCAACCACGCTGTTCTTCGATGCGCAAGGAAAACTTGCCGGCACCCGCATTGGCGAGCTATCGCAAGCCACGCTCACTCAACGCCTCACAAGCCTTCGCGCCGACTCATCCCAGCCTCAACAACTCACTTCGCCATGAATCACCAAGACACCCCCACCTGCGCCTCACTTTTTCCTTCCGCGACCATGTCCACCGTGGTCGTGCTGATCGCCCTCGCATCGGCCGTATCGCTGGTCTTCGCGGCCCCGCCGCTACCCGCACCGCTGCAGGCGTTGGAGAAAAAAGGTCTGAGCCTCGTGGGTAAATTTCCCAGCCCGAGCGGAATGACGGCCTACGCTGCCCACGCGGGAACCGAGCCGATGGCGTTGTACTTGATGCCCGACGGCAAGCATGTGATCGTCGGGACGCTGTTTGACGCCACCGGCAAGAACCTCACCGTGGCCGGGTTGGAAAAAGTCTTGGCTCAGCCAATGACGGAGGCCGTCTGGAGCAAGCTCGAGAAGAGCCACTGGATTGCCGACGGTCGCGAGGACGCGCCACGAACGGTCTATGTCTTCACCGACCCCAACTGTCCCTACTGCAACAAGCTGTGGGCCGATGCACGACCTTGGGTCGATGCGGGAAAAGTACAGCTTCGCCACGTCATGGTGGGTATTTTGACGCCGACCAGTGCCGGCAAAGCAGCAGCATTGCTGGGCGACAAGAATCCGGCAGCCGCTTTGGACGCATATGAACGCAGGCACGTCGCGTCGAATGCAAAGACGCTGGCCAGCGGGCGGCCCAAGCCCCTGGGTGATGACAGTCTGAAACCGCTGTCGGTGGTTCCTGCCGGGATCGCAGCTCAGCTCGATGCGAATGATGCGCTGATGGCCTCTTACGGCCTGCAAGCGACCCCGGCGCTGGTCTGGAAGGACGCCAAGGGCGTCGTGCAGATGCGCCAGGGCGCGCCGGAGTCCGAACTGGCAGCGATCTTCGGGCCTCGCTGAGATGGCGGCGTGCTCGCTGCACCAGAGAGCGATCGTGGCCTTTGGATTCCAAAAGGCATGACGGTGATGCTGTTCATGGCAATCGACGACCATGCCCGCATCGCCTTCACGGCCATGCACCCGGATGAGAAGACGCCACAGGCGGTGCGTTTCCTGCGCGATGCGGTGGCGTACTACGCCGGTCGTGAGCATCAAACGGCTGCTCACCGACAACGGCTCGGCGTTTCGCTCGCGCGAATTCGCACGGGCCTGCCAGGCGCTGGGTATCGTGCACAAATTCACCAGGGCCTACCGACCACAAACCAATGGCAAGGCCGAACGCTTCATCCAGTCAGCTCTGCGCGAGTGGGCCTACGGGTGGATTTACCAGAGCTCGGAGCACCGCACACAGGCCCTGGCCAGCTGGCAGCACTACTACAACTAGCACCGCCCACACAGTGGCATCGGCGGATGGCCTCCCATGTCCAGACTCAGCTCATCAAGAAACAACCTCTTGACTCTTCACAGACGCAAAGCGGCCAACGCGTTGTCCAGTTCCGACACCCTATCGAAGACCCCTGCAGCGTAGAGCTCGAGAGCCGAGCATGGAAGCGGTGCTTCTCGGATCTGAACGCCGCCAAGCCCTTTACCGCGTAGCTGCTGTAGTGCGGCAGAAGTGCCCGCAGCCCCGGGTGATCGCTGAAGTTTCGCGTTTGTTTTTTGAAGCCCATGGTCTGACCGCAGAAATTTCAGTGGCGCTGTTGGTAATGGATGGCTGGTGGCAGTGTCGCGATGCGCTTGCGCCAGATGTGCTGGAGATACGGGTCGGTGACAGCGTACCGCCCGTATCCCTTGCGGACGATGATGTCGTAATCTTGCAGCAACTGGGCGATTCGCTGGACCTGATCGGCAGTGACTTCGCGCCCTAACGCGCCAACGTAGGAGGTGAGTGCGGCTACGGAGAAAATGCCGATGGCGCCCTCCTCAGCTTGAGCGACGTAACTGAAAACGGCGCCGGCAAGAACGCCCATTTCATCGATCTTCTTGATCTGGATGTCCGCAGCGACGTCCTTTAGTGTGGCGGCAATGACCGGCAGGTACCGGTCGGTTTCCTGCGGCTGATACTGCTGCAGGATGCGCAGGGCGCGCAGGAGCTCCTCGGGGCGGCGGCCGAGCAGGGAGAAAGACTGGCTGGCCACCGAAAGGCTGGGAATGACTTTGATGCCCTCTCTTTGCAGTGTCTGGAGCACCGATTGCACATAGTCATCGCCCAGCGTCGGGAGCTCGACCGAGGTTGCTCCCAGGAACGCGCTTGTGCCCCCCACCGTCATATCGACGACCTGGGTGCGGTGTGATCCGGTACCTATGAAAATGAAGTGGCCGGGTGTGTTGGGGCAGGCGTTGACGGCATCGCGCGCTGCCTTGAAGGCCTGCATGAGTGCGAGGCCGCCGTCTGATGTGAGGATGTGTTGGACCTCATCGACTATGAAGACCAGATCGGTTTTGGTCTGATCGACAATTTCCTTCGCGACCTGTGCAAGGCTGACTCCAGTTGCGGTGCCGAGGTCTGCGATCTCGAAGCTGAACGACAAGCCTGTGGATCCAACGGCTTGGCTTTTTAGCCACGGGAGGCGGGACAACAGATTTCCTGTCGTGGACTGCAGGCCATTCAGCGCCGTGCGCAGTGCCGCGTGAATGAGTGTGGTGGGGTTGGCGCTGACATCGGACCATAGGTCCACACAGACCACAAGTGCGCCTGCGCTATCCAGTGCCGGTATCAGATCCTGGCGCAAGAAAGTGGTTTTACCGGTGCGGCGCGGGCCGAACAGGAATAGGCCGGAGCGGAGGCCCTGGTCGAGGACGCCGGGACTCAGCAGCTGCGTGGCAATGTCAAGAGCGAGCTTGGGGCGGTGGTAGATGTGGCTCATGGCCCGACTGATTGGGTTCAAGTTCCTAGCCATTCTGCATAAGTGCGGCCGAACTGCGAGGCCGCCCCCTGTTGCACATCCTCCGCCTGGTCCTGTGCCACAGCGGATTCATTTTTCCGGCGAACTGAAGGCCGCTGATCTGCGCGCCCCTATTCCTCATTCAGCACGAGTGTGGGCTTAACCTACTCGCGAAACGGTGCTGCAGTTCAGCCGAGACTCCTAGGTAAAAATAGTGCCATGAATACCTACTTCCACGCGGCACCGATACCTCTGCAACCTGGCGCAACAATTCTCCCCGGCAACTGGGGGCGGATATTGAATCTCTACCGGCGACCAGGATACGGTGATGGTTGGTTGCTCGCGCGCGAGATGACTTTTGAAGCTATCCGAGCGTCTGAGTTTCCCGACCTACCAAGTCGACTCTCGTCTGCCTTTGTATTCGAGAATTTGCAGGATGCGCTCCACCACATCAACAACACGACGCCTTCGAGTCTCCTCTACCGAGTTGAGCTGGTGGAACCAAGTGCTGCTTCACACCGTGGGTGCATGAACCAGGTCAGCTTTCCACCTGAAGAGATTGAGGCGTTGCCAGCATTTGTCGAAAAGGCCCGTGCCTTCTGGAGCGCGAAGGTGATTGAAGTACCGGAGATCTTGACCAAATCTCCTTTGAGGGTAATCGAGGTGGTTAATGGACCTGCAGGAGGTTACAAGCCATAGGGTGCCAGCGTCCGGTCGTACGTTTGTTCGCGTCACAATTTCGTCCACCCAGGAGGCTTTTTTTCAGGTTTCACAATACGTTGTTCGCAGCGAGCACCTTGGGAGTGCGGCGGCCCAGTTGCGATGCTACCCGCAGGTCGATGTTCAAGCACTCTGGCGCCCCGTTTGACTACTTCGCCAGAACAGCCGAGTGCAGTGACCCACACGAGATGGGGACATTGAGGGCAGTTCATGAATAGTTGGAGGAATTCACGGCCATCTTTCGGGCGTCGACTGTGCGCGCAAACCGGCCTCTGATGAACGCTCAAGGTGAACGCTAAAACAGTCAATTGCCACGACCACTGCAGCCCGTTGGGTAGCACTATGGCGCTGTTCTGCGGTAGGCCAACACCTGAAATTGCACTGACACGATCCGTCTTAAAAACGACAGTCTGCGCACCATGCAAGCCAAAGCACGTCAAGCCTGCCAATGTCGTGGGCACCAAGCCTGATAATCTCGACCAAATGGCAAATGGTGACCAACTTAAAGCTCTGTTCCGCTCATATGCGGAGGGAGATGAGCGCCATTTTTACAGCGTGGCAATGCAAATGGCGGCGCACGAAGCCAAGCACGGCCACGGTAAGCTCGCTGAAGAGCTGCGCGAGTTGATCGACGCAGCAAAGGCAAGGCGCAACACCGGTGGCGCGGAAGCGGCAGTTCCCATAGTCCGACCCAAAGGCGAGTTGTCGTCGCTGCTGAGCGTTTCTTACCCGTCCAGGCGCTTGTCGGACATGGTTCTTGCACCAACAGTTCTGGACGACCTCAAGCAGCTACTAAAAGAACACCGGCACTTCAGCAAACTACGTAGTCATGGGCTGCAGCCACGTCGCAAGCTGCTACTCGTTGGGCCGTCCGGCACGGGCAAGACAATGACGGCTGCCGCATTGGCGGGAGAGCTCGGGATTCCACTGTTTGTGGTCCGGCTCGATGCGCTCATCACAAAGTTCATGGGCGAGTCAGCCGCCAAGCTGCGACAGGTTTTCGATGCCGTGGCATCGACGCGGGGTGTCTACTTCTTCGACGAGTTCGATGCCATCGGCAGCCAGAGGGGTCTGTCCAATGACGTCGGGGAAATCCGCCGCATCCTCAACAGCTTTCTGCTGATGATCGAGCAGGACGAGTCCAGCAGTGTCATCGTCGCCGCCACCAATCATGTGGATATTCTGGACGAGGCGCTGTTCAGGCGCTTTGACGATCTAGTCGAGTACCACGTTCCATCGGCTGATGAAATCCGAGCCTTGCTGCGTATGCGGCTTGGGGGGTTCCTCAAGTCCACCAGATCCATCGGAAGCCTGGTGACCGAAGCAGTCGGTTTGAGTCACGCCGAAATCACCCGCGCCGTAGGCGATGCGGTCAAGGAGGCGGTCATGCACGACCATGACAGTGTTCCGGTCGAGGCAGTGAAGTTGCTGCTGCAGCAGCGCCAAGCCGTTCGACGCCGTTCTCCGGCTTCACGCGCATAAACACAGAGCCGAGCACGAATCCAAGGTATGGCGACCCAACATCCGCAGAATCGTCAGCACCTCATCCCGCAGAATACGAGTACTGCAGAGAAATACACCGCAAAACAGCAGGCGCGCGATCCTGAGCCCGGGATCCCCGCCAAGGAGCGACAGCAGCATGGCCTGCACTTGCGCGCACAGCTCGCTGCAGTGGCCATCGTCCAAAAGCAGCGCGCAGCGGAACTGCATGCGGTCAATGTGCAGAGCGCTATCGGTATCCAGGTCGAATTCGAGAGCGAGCAGGCAGTCGCGCTGGCGGTAGCGAGCCTTGCAAGGGACAAACAAGGTATCGAGCTGATGAACGTCCGAAAGCGCGACGATCAGGTTTTGGCGACTGTTTTCGTCCCCGAAGGCAAGCTCAAGCATTTCGAGAATTTGGTCACCGCTTACGTAGCCTACAAGACGAACAAGAACGGCGGCCCTCTGGACAACCAAGGTCTGGTTGATGCCATCAAAACCCTGCGCGTGGCGACGTTTTGGTCGCTCTGGACCGATGCACCTGAAGCGCTGCCCGAAGACGATGCGGAGATGATCTGGTGGGAGGCCTGGCTGCCACTGGGCGGGCATGCGCAGCACACCTTCGGAGACTTCCGGACCGTTGCGCAGCTTGCCGGACTGCAGGTCAGCGAGAGAGTGCTCTATTTCCCCGAGCGCATCGTTGCCCAGATTCACGGTAGTAAGGCGCAGTTGTTCCAAGCATCACTGGTACTTAACATGATTGCGGAGTTGCGTCGGGCGAAGACCACTGCAGCGTTTTTCGACGGCCTCCCCTTGGACGAACAAGCCCAGTGGCAAGGTGATCTCCAAGCTCGCCTGATGCCACAACCTGCTGGCAATTCCTACGTCACCTTGCTCGATACTGGGGTCAACCATGGCCATCCTCTGTTGGCACCCTTTATCGCCGATGCAGACCGCCATTCGACAGAACCGGAATGGGGTGCAGATGACGCCAACGGCCATGGCACCGAACTGGCAGGCTTGGCCCTCATGGGCGACCTTACCCATGTGCTTTCGGACACCGTGCCACTGCAAGTTCCCCATCGCCTGGAGTCGGTGAAGATCCTGCGCTGGCCGGGGGACAATGAAGGTGAGTCCTACGGTGCCATCACGGCAGAAGCCGTGGCGCGCGTCGAGATCACCGACGTCGACCGCCGACGCGTGTTTGCCATGGCAGTATCATCCACCGACGCTCGGGATCGTGGCCGGCCATCGTCTTGGTCGGCTGAAGTGGACCGCCTGGCGTGCGATTACGATGACCAAGGTGCATCACCGCGGCTCTTCGTCCTAAGCGCAGGCAACACGATCGACAACGACTCCTGGGCTGCCTACCCCGATAGCTTGGCGACCAATTCGATACATGACCCGGGACAAGCCTGGAACGCCCTGACTGTCGGCGCCTGCTCCGAACTCACCACGATCACGGAAGAAAACGCACAGCACTATGCAGCTGTTGCGCCTGCGGGGAACCTCAGCCCGTACACCACGACATCCGTGACCTGGCAGAACGGCTGGCCGTTCAAGCCCGATATCGTGATGGAGGGCGGGAACACCGCCATGGAGCCGATGGGCTTCGCTTGCTCGATGAGCAGTCTGTCCCTGCTGACGACGGGACATCTGCCCCACGAGCGCCTCTTCTCGTTGAGCTGGGCTACGAGCGCTGCTACGGCACTTGCCGCTGGCATGAGCGCACGTATCTCGGCGGCCTATCCAGACTTCTGGCCCGAGACGGTGCGCGGCTTGATGGTGCATTCGGCGAGATGGACACCGCCTATGCTCGACATGACCTTGCCCTCGTTTGGTGTAGCTCTTAGCCCGACGATTACGCGGCCTTTTTGCGCTGTGCCTCGTACCAGCGTTGCTCGAACTGCATCGGGCTGAGGTAGCCCAGCGAGGAATGAAGCCGGCGGTGATTGTAGAAAGCCATCCAGTCCATCACAGCCTGTTTGGCCTGCTCTCGCGTGGCGAACTTGTGCCCATGCACGCTGGCCGTTTTCAGGCGGCCCCAGAAGCTCTCGGTCGGCGCGTTGTCCCAGCAGTTGCCCTTCCTGCTCATCGAGGAACGCATCTTCCAGTCTTTCAAAGCATCCTGGAATTCGCCGCTGCAATACTGGCTGCCCCTGTCGCTGTGGAATATCAGACCAGTCGGCGGGCGCCGCCGCCACCACGCCATGGCCAGCGCGTCCTTGACCAGGCCCGCCTGCATGTGCGGCTGCAGGCTCCAGCCCACCACCTGACGGCTGAACAGGTCGATGACCGCAGCCAGGTACAGCCAGCCCTCGTCGGTGGCGATGTAGGTGATGTCTCCACTCCACAGCTGGTTGGGTGCCTCGGGGGTAAAGCGCCGCTGCACCAGGTCTGGTGCCACCGGCAGACTGTGGCGGCTGTCGGTGGTGACCACAAACTTGCGCTTGGTTCTGGCACGGATACCGTGCTGCTGCATCAACTTGCGCACCCTGTCCTTGCCCACCCGGATGCCCCTGGCCAGCAGTTCCTTGTGCATCCGAGGCCAGCCGTATTCCCCCTTGACCTCGGCGTGGATGGCGCGGATGTGTGCCAGCAGTGCTTCGTCGCTGTGGCGCCCGCCGGGCCTGCCAGCGATGTCCTGTGGGCGGCGCAGCCAGTTGAAGTAGCCGCTGGCGCTGACCTCCAGCACGCCGCAGGAGACGCTCACCGGGTACTGCTGCCTCATTTGGTGAATCCAGGCGTACCTCGCAGCGTGTCCTGCGCGAAGTACGCCGCGGCTTTTTTTGCGATGTCGCGCTCCATCCTCAGGCGCGCAACTTCCGCTCGCAAACGCGCTATCTCCATCTGCTCGGGCGAGACCCCCACGGCCTTGTTATCGCCCCCAGCGCCGCTCAACGCGCCTTTGGCTGCCTGGCGAACCCAATTGCCCAGACTGGCCTTGGGGATCCCCAACACCTTGGCCACCACAGCAATGGCCTGACCGGCGCTCACCTGACGGACCGCCTCCAACTTGAACTCCTGCGTGTACTGCGCACGCACCTGCTTTGCTGCTGTCATTCCTTGACTCCTTGTCGGTATTTTCAACAAGGACTAAGAACTCCACTTTTCAGGGGCAAG
>NZ_JBVPZA010000006.1:0-251895 GCF_055703065.1 Hydrogenophaga sp. L310 | reverse complement strand
CTGTCGACGCTGTCACTGATGAAGTACGCCAGGTGCCCTTCGGGCAGCCAGTCTTGCAGTGCGTCGGGCAGCAGTCGCTGCTGTTGGGGTTCGTAGGGGAGGTAACTTGCGGCCATGCCCACAATTTACCAAGCCTTCGCGACCTCAGTGCGCTTCTGCCGCGCAAGCTCCTAGCATCAGGGCGCGGTGGTGGGTGGCGTTCTGCCGTCGTCAGCCCGCGACCGGTTTCCGTTTCACCCGGAACCAGGCCGCGTACATCGCCGGCAGGGCCAGCAGGGTCAACACGGTGGCCACGATCAGGCCGCCCATGATGGCCACCGCCATCGGGCCCCAGAACACGCTGCGCGAGAGCGGGATCATGGCCAGAACGGCGGCCGCGGCGGTCAGCACGATGGGGCGCATGCGGCGCACCGCCGCTTCCACGACCGCGTCCCACGCTGGCACGCCGCGCGCGCGGTCCTGCTCGATCTGGTCGATCAGGATCACCGAGTTGCGCTGGATCATGCCCATGAGCGCAATCACGCCGAGCAGCGCGACGAAACCGAAGGGCCGGTTCAGCAGCAGCAGCGCGCCGGCCACCCCCGCCAGGCCCAGCGGCCCGGTCAGGAACACCAGCAGCGAGCGGCTGAAGCTCTGCAGTTGCAGCATCAGCAGCGTGAAGGTGAGGAACAGCATGATCGGAATGCCCGCCGCGATGGACGAAGAACCCTTGCTGCTCTCTTCCACCGCGCCCGCCACCTGCACCTGGTAGCCCGCCAGCCCGCGCCCGGCCCAGCTGTCGCTGATCTGCTTCAAGGCCGGCTGCAGCTGCGCAGTGACGGTGGCGCCCTGCAGGCCTTCCACCACGTCGCCCTGCACCGTGATCGCGAAGTCGCGGTTTTCGCGCCAGATCACGCCCGGCTCCCAGCCCAGCACCGGTTGTGCGATCTGCAGCAGCGGGATGCTCTTGCCGCTGGCGGTCGGCAGGTAGCCGTTACCCAGGCTGGAGATGGCATCGCGTTCATCCAGCGGTTGGCGCAACACGATGTCGATCAGCTTGTCGCCGTCGCGGTACTGGCCCACCGTGCTGCCCGTGAGGATGGTGCGCGAGGCCTGGGCGATGGACTGGCTGTTCACGCCCAGCGCGCGTGCTTTCGCCTGGTCCACCTCCAGACGCAGCACCTTGACCGACTCGTTCCAGTTGTCGTTCACACCGCGCATGTTCTGATTCTGGCGCACCGCGTCCTTCACCTCGTCGGCCAATCCGCGCAGCACCGCGGGATCAGGGCCGATCACGCGGAACTGCACCGGGTACGGCACCGGTGGCCCGTTGGCCAGCAGCTTCACCCGCCCACGCACCTCGGGGAA
The DNA here is from genome assembly GCF_055703065.1 of Hydrogenophaga sp. L310. Lineage (NCBI taxonomy): Bacteria > Pseudomonadati > Pseudomonadota > Betaproteobacteria > Burkholderiales > Comamonadaceae > Hydrogenophaga > Hydrogenophaga sp. L310. The sequence continues at coordinate 250,548 of NZ_JBVPZA010000006.1, read as the reverse complement.
CTCGGTCGCCAACAAGGCCGGCAGCTGTCTGCGCAGCGTCTCTCGCGTGGCCAGATCCTGCGGCAGAACGATCAGTTGCGACACGTTGGACTGCGGAAAGATCTGGTCTATCGGCAGGTAGAAACGCGGCACGCCCGAGCCCACCCAGGTGCTCACGCTCTGCACACCCGCCTCTTTCGACAGCCGCTGTTCCAGCCGCTGGCTGACCTCGTCCATGGCCTGGATGCTGCTGCCTTCGGGCAGCCAGATGTCCACCATGATCTCGGGCCGGCTCGAATCGGGGAAGAACTGCTGCTGCACCTGGCCCATGCCCACCATGCCCAGCACGAAGGTCGCGATGGTCAGGCCGATGGTGATCCAGCGGTGCTGCACGCACCAGTCCACGAGCCCACGAAAGCGCACATAAAACGGGCCGTCAAACACCTCGTGCGCCGGGCCCACATGGGGCTTGACCTTGAGCAGTTTCACGCCCAGGTAAGGCACAAACATCACGGCCACGATCCACGACAGCACCAGCGCGATCACCGTGACCGCGAAGATCGCGAAGGTGTATTCACCCACCGTGGAATTCGCCATGCCGATGGGCAGGAAGCCGGCCGCCGTGATCAGGGTGCCGGTGAGCATGGGCATGGCGGTGGCGTCCCAGGTGAAGGTCGCGGCCTTCATCATGGTGTAGCCCTCTTCGAGCTTGCGCACCATCATCTCGACCGCAATGATCGCGTCGTCCACCAGCAGCCCCAGCGCGATGATGAGCGAGCCGAGTGAGATCTTGTGCAGGCCGATGCCCCAGTACTGCATGGCCAGGAAGGTGATGGCCAGCACCAGCGGGATGGTGATGAACACCACCAGGCCGGGCCGAATGTCCAGCACGTAGCGGCGCAGGCCGCGACCGCCCTCGCGCCTGTGAAGGCCAAGCGCCAGGAAGCTGACCGCGAGCACGATCAGCACCGCCTCGATCAGCACCTTGACAAATTCGTTCACCGAGCGCGCCACCGCGGTCGGCTGGTCCTGCACCTGCACCAGGGCCATGCCCGCGGGCAGCCGGGTTTCGATGTCGGCCACCGCCACTTTCAGGGCCCTGCCCAGCGCGATGATGTCGCCGCCCTTGGCCATGGAGATGCCCAGCGCGATGCTGTCCAGCCCGTTGTGGCGCACCTTCACCTGCGCCGGGTCCGCATAGCCCAGCCGGATGTCGGCGATGTCGCCCAGGCGCATCTGGGTGCCGTTGGCGGCGCGGATCGGCATGGCGCGCAGCTGCTCCACCGAGTTGAACGCACCGCCCACGCGCACCTGCACCGCATCGGCAGGCGCCTGCACCGCGCCCGCCGATTCGACCGCGTTCTGCTGGCCCAGCGCGGCCAGCACCTGCGGCATGTCCAGCCCCAGCACCGCGAGGCGCTTCTGGGAGATCTCGACATAGAGCTTCTGATCCTGCGCACCAAAGAGTTCGACCTTGTTCACGTCCTTCACGCGCAGCAGGCGCTGGCGCACGTCGTCGGCCACCTGCTTCTTGTCGGCGGGCGAAAAGCCCTCGCCCTGCAGCGCGTAGATGACGCCGAAGACATCGCCGAACTCGTCGTTGAAGAACGGCCCGACCACGCCCTGCGGCAGGGTGCTGCGCATGTCGCCGATCTTCTTGCGTGTCGTGTACCAGACCTGCTGCATCTCCTCGGGCGGCGACGAGTCCCTGACCTGGAACAGCACCACCGACTCACCCGGCTTGGAATAGCTGCGGATCTTGTCGGCGTAAGGCACCTCCTGCAACGTCTTCTCGATCCGGTCACTCACCTGTTCGGCCATCTGCTGCGCCGTGGCGCCCGGCCAGTAAGCCCGCACCACCATGGCGCGGAAGGTGAATGGCGGGTCTTCGTCCTGACCGAGCTGGAAGTAAGCTGCCACGCCCAGCAGCATCAGCACGATCATCAGGTAGCGGGTGAAGGCCTGGTGGTCCAGCGCCCACTGCGAGAGGTTGAAACGCGAGACCCAGGAGCGGGTCCCGTCGGTGGTGTTCGGATGGTGTGCGCTCATGCCGTCCTCACTGCGCGGCGGGGGCGGCGAAACGCGTCACCTTCTGCCCCGGCGAGAGCACATGCGTGCCCGCGGCCACCACCTCTTCACCCGGCTTCAAGCCCTCGGCGATCACGATCAGGTTGCCATTGGCCCCCGCCACCACCACCGGGCGCGGCTGCACCTTCTGGCTCGCCGCATCGAACACCCAGACCGCGCTGCCGTTGGGCCCACCCGAGGCGGAGGCCATGAGCGCGCTGGTGGGCAGCTGGATCAGCGCGGGCACGGCGCCCTCCTGCTCCGGCAGCGTCACATAGGCGGTCGCGCCCAGGGGCACCGCCGCCCCGTCCGGCAGCGACAGCTTGACCTGGTAGGTGCGCGTGGCCGTGTCGGCGCTCGCCGCCACCTCACGCACCACGCCACCGAGCGGGGCCCCGTTGCCGGGCGCACCCGTGGCCGCCGCCCACAGGCGCACCTGCGCCGACTGGCCCACGCGCAACTGCGCCAGCCGGTCTTCCGGCACGGCAAACACCACATCGCGGGCACCATCGCGCGCGACGCGCACCACCGGCGTGCCCGCAGCCACCACCTGACCCACCTCGGCGTCCACCGACAGCACCACACCGGCCGCATCGGCCAGCAAGCGGGTGTAGGCCGCCTGGTTGCCCTGCACGGCGCCCTGGGCCTGAGCCTGGCGCAGAGCGGCTTCGGCGGCCTGCAGCGTGGCCTGGCGGCGCTCGATTTCAGCGCCGCTCACAAAGCCCTGGGCCTTCAGGTCGGTGAAACGCTTCAGATCGGCCGCGGCCAGATTGCGCTGGGTCTGCGCCGCGCTCACCTGCGCCTGAGCGGCCTGGCTGGCCAGGGCCAGATCGTTCGCATCCAGTTGCGCCAGCAACTGCCCCGCTTTCACCCGCTGACCCACCTCGGCCGGGCGCTGCAGCAGCTTGCCCCCGACCCGGAAACCCAGCCGCGACTCGACCCGGGCGCGCACCTCGCCGGCGTATTCGTTCTGCGCCCCCACGGTCGAGGCCGACACGGTGATCAGCTTGACCGAACGGATCGGCTCCTGGGGAGCTTCCGGCCGCGAGCAGGCGGCCAGGGCCAGCGCAGCGGTCACGGCAAAGACAAAATGCGGTGTTTTCATGGCGTTGCAAAGTTCCGGTGAAATCGGACGTGGAAATGCGCCAAAAATGCGGCATTTCCGTGGCCCGTCGGTTGTGCCAGAATTAATGACTGACTGGTTAGTAATCAAAATTGTAGTGCAATCGACGGACGCTGGTGCGCCCGCAGCAGCCAGCACTCTGCACAATGCAGCCCTTTGATGTCGTCAGGCACCGGCAAGCCTGACACCCCACCCCGAAAAGCCGTCGTCTCCCAGCCCATGACCCGTCCGACACCGACCGCCGAAACCACCGCCGCGCCCACCCCGGGCGCTGCGCCGCTGTCTGCCGGCGTCGGTCATTACGAGAACTTTCCGGTCGCCTCGCTGCTGTGCCCACCCGCCCTGCGCCCCGCGGTGATGGCCATCTACCACTTCGCCCGCACGGCCGACGACATCGCCGATGAAGGCGACGCCGATGCAGCGGTGCGCCTGGCCGAGCTCGCCGCCTACCGGCAGGCGCTGCAGGACAGCCTCATGGCCGGGGCGCCCATCAGCAGCCGCTGGAGCGGCATTTTTGCGCCACTGCGCCAGGCCGTGCAACAACACGGCCTGCCCGCCCCGCTGCTGCACGACCTGATCAGCGCGTTCGAACAGGACGTGCGCCACACTGCCAGCGGCCACCACTACGCCGACACCGCCGAGCTGCTGGACTACTGCCGCCTGTCGGCCAACCCGGTGGGCCGCCTGCTGCTGCACCTGTATGGCGTGCACGACCCAGCCTCGCTGGCGCAGAGCGACCAGATCTGCAGCGCGCTGCAACTCATCAATTTCTGGCAGGACATCAGCGTGGACCTGCCGCGTCAGCGCCACTACCTGCCCACCGAGCTGCTGCGGCGCCACGGCCTGCCGCGCGAAGCCTTCCATGCGGATGCCAACCCCGATGCCGCCACCCAGGTGCGCATGGCCCAGGCGGTGGCCGTGCTGTGCGCCCAGGCGCGCGCCCTCATGCAACAAGGTGCACCACTCGTCCGGCGCATCCCCGGGCGCGCCGGCTGGGAGCTGCGGCTGGTGATTCAGGGTGGCCTGCTCATCCTCGACAAAATCGCTGCGTTGCAGCACCGCAGCTGGCAACAACGCCCCCGGGTGGGCGCCCTGGACATGCCACGGCTGCTCTGGCGCGCCCTGTGCATGCGCTGAACCGACAACCACACGGCCCCGACATGAACCCGAACCCCCGCTCGCCCTATCAGGAATCCGCCATGCGACACTTTCACCTGCCGACCCTGGGCGCTGCCCTCCTCTGCTGCGGACTGTCTCTGCCCGGCTGGACGCAGCAGACGCCCGAGGCGGCCGCGCAAGCCGCCGCGGCACCGGCCCGCACCAGCGTGGGCGTGGCCCGGCTGGACACGGTCTGGATCCAGCCCGAGCGCGAAGCACCCGCCAGCGTGATCGCGCGCAACGAGTCAAAACTCTCGGCCGAGGTCTCGGGCACGTTGCTGCGCTGGACCGCCGATGTCGGTGCCCAGGTCGCGCGCGGCCAGGTGCTGGCGCAGATCGACCCACGCGATGCCGAGCTCGCCGTGCAGCGCGCGCAAGCGGCGCTCGACGCCAGCCAGGCGCGCCTGAAGCTCGCCCAGGCGCAGTTGCAGCGCTCGCGCGATCTGGTGGCCCAGGGCTTCTTCTCGCAGGAAGCGCTGGCCCAGCGCGAGACCGAGGTGACGCTTGTCCAGACCGAGCTCAGCACCAGCCGCGCCCAGCTCGCCACCGCCCGGCGCCAGTTGGCCAAGACCACGCTGCGCGCGCCGTTTGCCGGCAGCGTCAAAGAGCGCCTGGCGCAGACCGGTGAATCGGTGGCGCCCGGCAGCGTGCTCTATGTGCTCAGCGAATCGGGTGCCGCCGAGCTCCAGGCCACGCTCAGCCCGGCCGACGTGCCCGGCCTGCGCGCCGGCAGCGAGTTGCGCTTCGACGCCGCCGGGGAGCAACTGCCGGTCAAATTGCTGCGCGTGGGCAGCACGCTCAGCGCCCCGGCCCGCACCCAGACCGCGCGCCTCGCTTTTGCGCCAGCCGCCTCACACTCAACACCGCCCGCGGGCACCAGCGGCACGCTGCGCTGGCGCGAATCGCGGCCCCACCTGCCGCCCGCGCTGATGGTGCGCCGCAACGGCACGCTGGGCGTGTTCGTGCAACAAGGCAGCGGCGCGCAGGCCACGGCCCGCTTCGTCGCCATTCCCGGCGCCCAGGAAGGCCGCTCATCCGCCCTGCCCGCGGCGCTGGGCGCCGAGACGGTGGTGGTGGTGAACGGCCAGACCGCCCTGCAGCAGGGCGCGGCCATCGATGCCAGGCCGGCCGCCGGCCGAGCGACGAACTGAAGCGGGTCGCCCCATGAAATTCATGCGCGCCCTCCTCACCAACCACCCGCTGGCCAACATCGCCTTCGTGGTGGTGATGCTGCTCGGGCTGGTCAGCTACAACACCATGCCGCGCGAGCAGGACCCCGAGATCAACTTCAACTGGGTCAGCGTCACCGCCGTGCTGCCCGGCGCCAGCGCCGAAGAGGTCGAGCGCCTGGTCACCAACCCGCTGGAAGACGCGATCAAGGGCGTGGCCGACGTGCGTTTCGTCATTTCCAGCTCGCGCGAAAACATCGCCAGCATGCTGGTGCGCTTTCGCGAGATCAACGAGCGCACTTTCGACAAGCGCATGGCCGACCTGCGGCGCGAAATCCAGAACAAGGCATCGAGCGAACTGCCGCTCGAAGCCAAGGACCCGATGATCCTGGAGATCACCACCAGCAACGGCTTTCCCACCGCCGCGCTGATGCTCAAGGGCCAGGCCGACGACGAGGTGCTGCGCCTGAACGCGCGCCGCATCAAGGCCGACCTGGAACGCCAGGCCGGTGTGGACCAGGTCTATGCCTCCGGCCTGCGCGACCCGGAGATCCTCGTCAGCCCGAACGCCCAGGCGCTGGTGGCGCGCGGCCTGCTCGCTTCCGACGTGGCCGACTCGGTGGCCGCCTGGTGGCGCGACACCAGCGGCGGCACGCTCAAGACCCAGGGAGGCGCCTGGTCCATCAGCGTGAAGGGGGTGCTGACCGATCCGCAGTCCCTGGAGAACCTGCCCGTCACCTCGGCCAGCCGACCCGGCGCATCGGCCCGGCTCGGCGATGTGGCCCGCATCGAGCGCGCCCGTGCACCCGCCGCGCAATACGCCGCCACCGAAGGCCAGAGCGCCATCTCGCTGGCCGTGACCAAGAAGTCCGGCACCAACACCCTGGAACTCGTGGACCGGCTCAAGACCTACATCGACAGCCAGAACAGCGTGCTCGGCGCCAGCGGCCTGGAACTGGTACTCACCGACGACCAGACCGTGCCCACGCGCGACGCCATCGGCGTGATGGAAACCAACGCCCTGGTCGGCATGTTCATGGTGCTGGCGGTGTGCTGGGTTTTCCTGGGCTGGCGCATCGGCCTGCTGGTGACGATGGGCATCCCGTTTTCGCTGCTCGGTACCTTCGCCGTGCTGGGCACCCTGGACCACACGGTCAACGTCTCGGTGCTGCTGGGTGTGGTGATCGCCCTGGGCATGCTGGTGGACGACGCGGTGGTGGTGGTCGAGTCCATCTACTACCGCATGCAACGCGGTCAGGAGGCCCTCGCGGCCAGTCTGGACGCCATCGCCGAAGTGTGGAAGCCGGTGGTCGCCTCGGTGGCCACCACCATGGCGGCCTTCCTGCCGCTGATGCTGCTGCCCGGCATCATGGGCAAGTTCATGTTCGTGATCCCGTTCGTGGTCACGCTGGCGCTGGCGATCTCGCTGATCGAGGCGTTCTGGATGATGCCGGTGCACGTGAGCGCCATCGGCGTGCGCTTTGACCGCCCTTCACGCGTGCAAGCCTGGCGCGAACGCTTCAACCGCGGCATCCGCCTGCGCTACGGCCAGTGGCTGGGTTATGCGCTGCGCCGACCCAAACGTTTTGCGTTGCTGGGTCTTGCCGCGGTGATGGCCGCCGTGGCCCTGCTGACCACCGGGATCATCCGGGTGCAGTTTTTTGCCTTCGACCCGATCCGCGCGTTTTATGTGAACGTGGACATGCCACCGACCGCATCACTCGAAGACACGCTGCTCGAAACCCAGCGCGTGGAAGCCGTGGTGCGCGAACAGTTGCGCGGCGTGGGCCTGGAGGGTGAAGCGCGTGCGGTCACATCCACCGCCGGGCTCAAGTTCACCGAGACCGAGCCGGTCTATGGCGATCTCTATGGCCAGGTGTTCGTCTCGCTCAACCCGCGCACCGACAGCGCCCGCGAAGTCACCACCGTGGTCGAGGACATGCGCCAGACCATCGAGACCCTGCCCGGCCCGGGGCGCAAGAGTTTCACCGTGCTTTCCGGCGGACCGCCGGCGGGCAAGGCCATCAGCGTCAAGGTGCGCGGCGACGACTTCGACCAGATCCAGCGCGCGGCCGATGCCCTCAAGAGCATCGTGGCCACCATCCCGGGCGCCAAGGACGTGCAGGACGACAACCTGCCGGGGCGCAACCAGCTGCAGCTCACGCTGGACCGCGACGCCATGCGCGACGCCGGCCTGAACGCCGCCCAGGTGGCGCGCCTGGTGCGCCTGAATGTGGATGGCGAAGTGGTGGCGTTCACCCGAGACGGCGGCGACAAGATCGAGCTGCGCGTGCGCTCAGACCAGGCCCTGCGCGGCGCCGACAACCTGCGCACCGATCCGGCCAGCCTGCTCGACGAACCCATTGCCCTGCCGAACGGGCAGACCACGCGCCTCGGTGCGCTGGTGCAGTCCGAGGCCACGCCGGGCCGCGGCTTCATCCGCCACTACAACATGCGCCGCACCACCACGGTGGAGGCCAACCTGGACAAGGAAATCACCGACACCACGGTGGCCAACGACATCGTCAAGGCCGGGTGGGAGCAGATCCGCGCGCAGCACCCCGGCATCGACCTCGACTTCTCGGGCGAGCTCGAAGACATCGAAGAGAGCCTGGACGCTATGCAGGTGCTGTTCCTGCTCGGCGTGGGCCTGATCTACCTGATCCTGGCGGCGCAGTTCAAGAGCTACTGGCAGCCGCTGATGATCCTGGTGACCGTGCCGCTGGCCTTCACCGGCGTGGCGTTTGGCCTGGCGATCTCGAACAACCCGCTCTCGCTCTACACGCTCTACGGCGTGATCGCGCTCACCGGCATCGCGGTGAACTCGGCCATCGTGCTGATCGACGCCGCCAACGACCGCCTGCAGCGTGGCATGAGCACCATCCACGCCATCATCCAGGCGAGCCGCCGGCGCGTGGTGCCGATCCTGATCACCACCACCACCACCATTGGCGGCCTGTTCTCGCTCGCCTTCGGCATCGGCGGCCAGAGCCTGCTCTGGGGCCCGGTGGCGGCGAGCATCGTCTGGGGCCTGGCGTTCTCGACCGTGCTCACCCTGTTCGTGGTGCCGCTGCTGTATCTCGTTTTCATGCGCCCGAAAACCGCCCGCCCGGCACGCCGTTGGTGGCACTGGCAGCGGCCCGCGGCGGACTGAGCACGGACCCCCAGCCCGCCAGGCCCCGCTCGCGGGGCTGATTACACTCAGTCAACCCCGCCTGAGCCCATGAATCCCCAAGACTACGTCCAGCAAAAAGCCGCCGCTTCGGGCAGCAGCTTTTATTACGCCTTTCTCTTCCTCCCGCCCGAGCGCCGCACCGCCATCACGGCGTTTTACGCTTTCTGCCGCGAGGTGGACGACGTGGTCGACGAAGTCAGCGACCCCGGCGTGGCGCAGACCAAGCTGGCCTGGTGGCGAAGCGAGGTGGCGCAGGCCTTTGCCGGCGAGAAGAACCACCCGGTGATGCAGGCGCTGATGCCGCACACCGCCACCTACGGTATCGAAGCACGGCACCTGCTGGCCGTGATCGACGGCTGCCAGATGGACCTGGACCAGAACCGCTACCTCGACTTCGCCAACCTGCAGCAGTACTGCCACCTGGTGGCCGGTGTGGTGGGTGAAGTGGCGGCCCGCATCTTCGGCCAGACCCAGGCGCAGACCACCACCTACGCCCACCAGCTGGGCCTGGCGTTCCAGCTCACCAACATCATCCGCGACGTCGGCGAAGACGCGGCGCGTGGCCGCATCTACCTGCCGGTGAACGAGCTGCAGCGTTTCGACGTGAAGGCGCACGAGCTGCTCAAACGCGGCGCCGCGCCGGGCATGGACGTTGCCGATTTCCAGCGCCGCTTTCAGGCCTTGATGAAGTTCCAGTGCGAGCGCGCCCTCAAGACCTACGACGAAGCCCTGGCCCTGTTGCCCGAAGCCGACCGCCGGGCGCAGAAACCCGGCCTGATGATGGCCAGCATCTACCGCACGCTGCTGCAGGAAATCGCCGCCGACCCGCTGCTGGTGCTGACCCGGCGCGTGAGCCTGACGCCGCTGCGCAAGTTCTGGCTGGCCTGGAAGGTGCAAGCCTTGGGTCGCCTTTGAACACCCGGCTGGCTGTCGTCGGCGCAGGCTGGGCCGGCATGGCCGCGGCCGTGGCGGCGGCCGATGCGGGCGCCGACGTGACCGTGTTCGAAGCCACCCGCGCCCTGGGTGGCCGTGCCCGCGCGCTGCCCGCCTTGCGGCCCGATGGTTTGCCGCTCACGCTCGACAACGGGCAGCACATCCTGATCGGTGCCTACAGCCAGTCGCTGGCACTCATGCAACGGGTGGGCATGGACCTGGACCAGGCCCTGCTCAGCCTGCCGCTGGCCCTGCCCTACCCGGACGGCAGCGGCCTGCAGATGCCCGCCTGGGCGGCGCGCTGGCCGGCTCCCTTCGATGCGCTGGCGGCGATCGCCCGCGCGCGCGGCTGGTCCTGGGGCGAGCGCCTGGCGCTGGTCCGGGCTTCGCTGGGCTGGCAGCGGTCCGGGTTTGCCTGCACGCCTTCGATGACCGTGGCCGTGCTCTGCGCCCGCCTGCCGGCGCGCGTGATGGACGGGCTGATCGAGCCGCTCTGCGTGTCGGCGCTGAACCTGCCCGGCGCGCAGGCCAGCGCCCAGGTGTTCCTGAACGTGATGCGCGATGCGCTGTTTGGCGCGGGCCATGCGGGGCTGCGTGCGTCCAACCTGCTGCTGCCGCGCACCGACCTCTCGGCGCTGATGCCCGAGGCGGCGGCGCAATGGTTGCGGACCCACCACCCGGGCACCGCACGCCTGCGCACCGGCGAGCGCGTGCTGGGCCTGCGTCCACAGGGCAAAGCGTGGCAGCTGCACACCCTTGAAAGCAACGACAGCTTCGACCGCGTGATCTGGGCCACGGCTGCGGGAACGGCCGCACAGGCCATGGCACATGCCGCCTCGCATGCCGGCGACGCGGGAACCACCGGCACCGCCAGCCGGCTCGGTGCCTGGTCCCGCGACGCCGAGGCGCTGCGATTCACCGCCATCACCACTGTCTATGCCTGGGCACCCGGCGCACGGCTGGCCGCGCCCATGCTGGCGCTGCCGGCCGATCCCGATGCACGGCGGGCCCCGGCGCAGTTCGTGTTCGACCGCGGCCGGATCAACCCGCACGATGCGACCACACAAGGCGTTCTCGCCTTCGTGGTGAGCGCCAGCGAGGGTGAGCGCGACGCGCTGCAGGCGGCCGTGTTGCAGCAAGCCGCGGACCAGCTGGGTTTGAACAACCTGCAGGCGATCCAGACGGTGGTGGAAAAGCGCGCCACTTTCGCCTGCACGCCCGGCCTGCAGCGGCCGGCTGCGGCCATCGCACCGGGCCTGTGGGCCGCGGGCGACTACGTGGACGGCCCCTACCCGGCCACGCTGGAAGGCGCGGTGCGCAGCGGGCTCGCCGCCGGCCTGGCGGTTTGACGTCGGGGCTTGCGGAGCGCCGGGCGTTCCGAGCATCATGAGGCGTCACCACACACGAGACGCCCCATGACCGACATGCCCCTGAAGCCCGAGCAACTGCGCCTGACCATTGATCCGGCCACGCTCGGTTTTGCCAACACGGCCGAACTGCAAACGAGTGCCCTGCCCTGGATCGGCCAGGAACGCGCCCAGAACGCTGCGCGCTTCGGTCTGGCGATGGACCAGGCCGACTACAACCTGTTCGTGCTGGGTGAAGTGGGCAGCGGCCGCGCCTCGCTGCTGCGCCAGCTGACCCAGGCCGTGGCCGCAGGGCGCCCGGTGCCGCCCGACCTGTGTTACCTGCACAACTTCGACACCCCCGAACGACCGCGCGCCCTGCGCATGCCCGCCGGCCAGGGCCGCGAACTGCGGCAGCTCATGACCCGGTTCTCGCGCGGGCTGCAGACCGAGATTCCCCAGCGTCTGGGCAGCGAAGACTACAAGTCCGAGAGCGAACGCATCAAGGCCGCGTACCAGGTCGAGGAGTCCAAGGCCTATGCCGAACTGGATGCGTTTGCCGAGTCCCTGGGCTTCAACCTGTTCCGCGAATCCGGCCACCTGGTGTTCACGCTCATGGGAGACAAAGGCAGCGCGCTGACCGAAAACGAAGCCCGCGCCCTGTCCAAGGAACGGCGTGCCGAGATCGACAAGGCCGAAGAGGCGCTGCGCAAGGAGATCGCGCGCTTCCTCGACAAGACCCGGCCCATGGAACGCGTGATGAGCGAGGCCCTCGCGGCGCTGCGCCGCCAGGTGATCAAGCCCTGGCTGGACCACGAGATGCAGGAGATCCGGGTCAGCCTGAAAAAGCAGATCAAGGACTCGGTCAAGCTCGGCAGCTACCTCGACCAGGTGCAGCACGACGTGCTGGAGCACATCGAACTCTTCATCGCGCAGGACAGCGACGACGAGGTGCGCCAGGAAGCGCTGGCCCAGCTGCTGCTGGGCTACCGGGTGAACCTGGTGGTGGACAACGCCGGGCGCACGGGTGCGCCGGTGATCGTGGAAGACAACCCGGTGTTTCACATCCTCTTCGGCCGCATCGAGTACCAGGCCGAAGAAGACGTGATGCTGACGGACTTCTCGCGCGTGCGGGCCGGCAGCCTGATCCGGGCCCACGGCGGCTTTCTGCTGCTGCACCTGCGCGACCTGCTGTCCGAGGAACTGGTGTGGGAAAAGCTGCGCCGCTTCCTGCGCTCGGGCCGGGTGCAGATCGAAGAACCCGGCAGTTCGCACATGCCGATGGCCGCCGTGTCGCTGCTGCCCGAGGCGGTGGACGTGGAGGTGAAGATCGTGCTGATCGGTTCGGTGGAAGAGTACTACGCGCTGCAGGAAGGCGACCCCGAGTTCTCGCGCCATTTCCGCGTCAAGGTGGACTTCGCCGAGAGCTTCCCCGCCAGCGACGACACCCGCGCCGCCAGCGCGCAGTATGTGGCGCACACCTGCCGCAAGCTCGGCCTGCCCCATTTTTCGGCTGCGGCCGTGGCGCGGCTGCTGGAAGACTCGCACCGCGAGGTGGACGACCAGGCCCGACAGAGCGCCATCTTCGCGCGCACCGAGGCGCTGGTGGCCGAGAGCGCCGCGCTGTGCCGCGCGCGGGGTGCCGCCCTGGTGGACGCACCGGACGTGGACGCTGCCCTGAACGCCCGGCGCCAGCGCCACGACTACCCGGAGCAGCGCCTGCGCGAATCCATCGCTGACGGCGAGCGGCTGATTTCCCTGCAGGGCGAACGCGTCGGCCAGATCAACGGCCTGACCCAGATCGACCTGGGCGACTGGCGCTTCGGCCTGCCGGTGCGTGTGACGGCGCACAGCCACGCGGGCACGCGCGGCCTGCTCAACATCGAGCGCGAGGTCGAGATGTCGGGCCCCATCCACGACAAGGGCGTGCTGATCCTGCACAGCTACCTGACGGCGTTGTTCACCCATCTGACGCCCCTGGCGCTGAACGCTTCCATCGTGTTCGAGCAGGAATACCACGGCGTCGAGGGCGACTCGGCTTCGTGTGCCGAGCTGTTCGCGGTGCTTTCGTCGCTCTCCGGTGTGCCGCTGCGCCAGGGCATCGCCGTGACCGGCGCACTCAACCAGCACGGTGAGGTGCTGCCCGTGGGCGGCGTGAACGAAAAAATCGAGGGCTGGTTCCGCGTCTGCGACGCGGCGGGACTGGACGGCACGCAAGGGGTGCTGCTGCCGCGACGCAACCTGCGCCACCTGATGCTGGACCGCGCCGTGGTGGATGCCGTGGCCGAAGGCCGTTTTCACATCCTCACCGCCAGCCATGTCGGCGAAGGCCTGGAGTTGCTGTGTGGCATGGCCTCGGGCCTCACCGACGGGGAACCCGGCAACTACCCCGCAGACAGCGTTCTGGGGCGCTGCGAACAGACCCTCAAGGCCTACCGGGAAGCGTGCCGGCAAGCCATGGCGGACACGAAGGCTTCCTGGCGGCCATGACCCCCCAATCAACAACTCGCACTTTTTCGGGAACCTGTGGCGCCCGAGGCCCTCACACCTGCTTGTTTTTCCAACCCCAAGAGAAGGAGCCCCTGCGGATGACTCGCACCCATCACTTTCGAAACACCCTCGCCGCACTCGCCACCGGGCTGGCACTGCTGTCAGCCCCCGCGGTGCATGCCCAGAACATGGTCAGCGTGAAAGGCAATGTCCTGAACATGCGCTCGGGTCCGGGCACCCAGACCGAGGTGCTGTGGGAGCTGAAAAAAGGTTACCCGCTCCAGGTGGTCAGCCGCAAGGGCCGCTGGCTGCAGGTGCGTGATTTCGAGAACGATCGCGGCTGGGTCGCACGCGCGCTCACCGGCAGTGCGCCCCACCACGTCGTCAAGGCAAGAACCGCCAACGTGCGCCAGGGGCCGGGCACCCAGCACCGCATCGTCGGCAAGGCCGAGTACGGAGAGCTGCTGCGCACCCGCGAAAAGCGCTCGGACTGGGTGCGCGTCGAACGCGACAACGGGAAGACCGGCTGGATCGCCAAGCGCCTGCTGTGGGGCTGGTGAACACACTGCCGGGTTCAAGAAAAAAGGCGGACACCGGGTCCGCCTTTTTCATGCCGGGTCCAGAGCCTCTGGTGCAGCCGTCAGCGCGCCTCCGCAGCGGCCGCATCGGGCACGGCTTCCGGGTTCGCCGGCACAATGGCGCCAATGATGTCGCCCATGTTGATCGTGCCCAGGTGCCTGCCCTTGCTGTTGACCACGTTGGCCACATCCTTGTTCTCGGCGCTCAGCAGGCGCGCGGCCTCTTCAATCACCAGGCTCGGATCCACATCGGGTCCTTCGACCCGCGCCCCGGGCAGTGACAGCGTGCGGCAGCGGATCACGCGACCGCGGTTGACGTCGCGCACGAAGCTGGCGATGTAATCGTCCGCTGGCTTGAGCACGATCTGCTGGCCGGTGCCCTGCTGCACCACCTCGCCATCGCGCAGGATGGCGATGCGGTCGCCCAGGCGCAGCGCTTCGTCCAGATCGTGGGTGATGAAGACGATGGTTTTGCCGATCTCCTGCTGCAGATCGAGCAGCACACTCTGCATGTCGCTGCGGATCAGCGGATCGAGCGCCGAAAACGCCTCGTCCATCAGCAGGATCGGCGCGTCGTTGCTCAGCGCACGCGCCAGGCCGACACGCTGTTGCATGCCACCCGAGAGCTGGTTGGGGTAGTTGTCTTCGTAACCCTTGAGGCCGACGCGCTCGACCCAGCGCATGGCGTTGTCGCGCCGCTTCTTGCGCGACACGCCCTGCACCTGCAGGCCGTACTCGGCGTTCTCCAGCACGGTGAAGTGCGGGAACAGCGCGAACTTCTGGAACACCATCGCGGTCTGCTGGCGGCGAAACTGCAGCAGCTCGCGCTGGTTCATCTTCACCACGTCCACCGGCTGGCCGTTCACCTGCACCAGCAGCTCGCCGGCCGTGGGGTCGATGAGCCGGTTGATGTGGCGGATCAGCGTGCTCTTGCCTGAGCCGGAGAGCCCCATCACCACCTGGATGCCACCCGCGGGCATGTCGATGTTGATGTCGCGCAGGCCCAGCACATGGCCGTGAACGTCGCGCAGTTCCTGCTTGCTCATGCCTTCGCGCACCGGCCCGAGGAACTTCTCGGGCGCAGGACCGAAGATCTTGTACAGGTGTCGGATCGAGATGCCGGCGGGCGCGGCTTGCGGCACAGCGTGCTCAACCATGGACCACCTCCAGGTGTTTCTGCAGCCGCTTGCCGTAGGCCTGCGACACGCGGTCAAAAATGATGGCAATGCCCACGATAGCCAGGCCGTTGAAGACCCCCATGGTGAAATACTGGTTGGAGATCGCCTTGAGCACCGGCTGACCCAGGCCCTGCACGCCGATCATCGAAGCGATCACGACCATGGCCAGCGACAGCATGATGGTCTGGTTCACGCCCGCCATGATGGTCGGCAGCGCCAGCGGCAGCTGCACCTGGTGCATCTTCTGCCAGGTGGACGAGCCGAACGCATCGGCGGCCTCCAGCAGGTCCTTGTCGACCAGGCGGATACCGAGGTTGGTGAAGCGGATCACCGGCGGAATGGCGTAGATCACCACCGCGATCAGGCCCGGCACGCGGCCGATGCCCAGCAGCATCACCACCGGGATCAGGTAGACGAAGCTCGGCATGGTCTGCATCACATCCAGCGTGGGGTTGACCACTTTCTGCAGGCGGTCCCAGCGGCTCATGGCGATGCCCAGCGGCAGGCCCACGACCAGCGCGACCACGGTGCAGACGAAGATCATCGAAATGGTCTTCATGGTGTTGTCCCACATGCCGAAGTAGCCGATGGCCAGCAGGGTCAGCACCGTGCCGATCACGATCTTCATGGAGCGCGATGCGAGCCAGGCGATCAGCGCGATGCCTCCGACCACCAGCGGCCAGGGCGACTGGGTGAGCAGGCGTTCGGAGACGAGCAGAAACTCGCGCAGCGGATCAAACAGGCGCTCCATGGTTTCGCCGTGTTCGCGCGTGAAGCTGCGAAAGGCGCCATCCACCGCGCGGCGCACGGCGCTGAGTTGCTCGGAGCCGAGCGAGGGAAATTCTTTCAACCAGGACATGTGTCACTCCTTGGTTCGGTCACAAAAGCAGCCACGAACCCGATGGGTCGGGCAGACGCGCGAACGGGCACCACGCCGAAACGGCGCGGCGCCCATGGAACCGTGCGCGTCAGAGCGCGGCCTTGACCTTCTCGGCGACTTCGGGCGAGACCCAGCCGCTCCAGACTTCGGGCTGGGTCTTGAGGAAATGCGCTGCACCGTCAGCACCCGTGGCCTGGTTGTCGCTCATCCAGGCCAGCAGGGCGTTGACCGTGTCGTTGCCCCAGGCGCGCTGCTTCAGGTAATCAATGGCAGGGCCACCCGCCTTCTGGAAACGGTCGGTGACCACGGTGAACACCTCGGCACGCGCCCAGTCGGTCTTCACCGGTTTGTCGCACTCGGCCTTGGCGTTGCAGGCTTCAAAGGCTTCCTTGTCGTGCGGGTAACCAGCATCGAGCTTGACCATCTCGTACTTGCCCAGGATGGACGTGGGCGCCCAGTAGTACCCCAGCCAGCCTTGCTTGCGCTCGTAGGCCTTGGCGAGCGAGCCGTCCAGGCCGGCGGCCGAACCGGTGTCGAGCAGCACAAAGCCTTGCTTGGCCGCGTCCCAGGCCTTGAAGGCGTTGACCGTGGTGAGCTGGCAGTTCCAGCCCGAGGGGCAGTTGTGCACCACGCCCTTGCCCTTGTTCTCCACCGAGGGAAACAGTTCGGGGTGCTTCAGGGCGTCGTCGATGGTCTTGATGTCCGGGTGGGCATCGGCCAGGTATTTCGGAATCCACCAGCCTTCGACACCGCCGTCTTTCAGCGACTCGGCAGCGTAGTGCAGCTTGCCTTCCTGGACCGCAGCGTCCAGCGGCTGGCGCACGGCGTTGATCCAGGCTTCGGGCGCCACGTCGGGCTGACCCTTTTCCATCATGGCGGTCAGCGTGGGCATGGTGTCGCCCGGCACCAGCTGGACCTCGCAGCCGTATCCCTTGGACAGGATGATGTTGTCGATATGGGCCAGCACCTCGGCGGACTGCCAGTTCATGTTGGCCACGGTGACCTTGCCACAAGCCTGGGCGACTGCGGTTTCAGGCGATGCGGCGGCAGCGGGAGCGGCTTCTTCCACCTTGCCGCAGGCGCTCAGCGTCAGGGCAGCCGTGAGCATGGCAAGGGAGAGATGGGGGGTGTGGGACATGGTTTTCTCCGAGATTCGGGTGGTGTTGTCCACCGGCGCACTGCGCCACTGGATGCGATCTACACCCAACAACCTGAAGAAAACGAACGCTGCTGCAAACGAGGTGACCAGCCGCTCAACCAACAGGGCGTTGGATTGAACTGAGCCATTTAATATACTTTTTTATATAATCCGCACGCAAATACTGAGTCTTTTCATATAATGATATCCGAGTGCTTCACTCGACATTTCGCGCCGCTTCGAGGGCTTTGACGGCCAGGTGAGCGGGCCGCTCCACGCAGCGCACGATCCAGTCGTGCGTGAGCGGGTGATCCGTCATGAGAGTGCGTGCCACGCGGGCCCAGTTCAGCACGCTGGCCACGCACAGGTCGGCCACGGTGAAACGCGACGCCGCCAGGTGCGCTTCACCGCGCCCGTCCTGCTGTTGCAGGTGCCGCTCGATCACGCGCAGCGCCACGGCGAGGCGTTTTTCGGCGGCGGCGGCCAGTTCGGGCTTGCGCCGTTCGGCGGGCATGACCATGCGGTGCATCAACACGGTGAGCGCATCGGCTTCGCATTCGTTCACGGCCCAGAAGCTCCAGCGCAGCGCCTCGGCGTCTTCGCGCACGATGGCGGGCGTGATGCTCTGGCCATCGGCCGGACCGTGGTGACGCGCAATGTAGAGCGCGCAGGCCATGCTCTCCCACACCACGACTTCACCACCCTGCTCCGGCGGCCGTTGATCCACCACCACCGGGATGTGGCCGTTGGGGTTGAGTGCCAGGAAATCGGGGCTGCGCGTGGCGCCGCCCTGGTAGGGCGTGGGCACATGGACGAAATCCAGACCGAGCTCGGTGGCGGCCCAGAGCGGGCGCACGGCGCGCGAGGCGGGGATGCCGTAGATCGTGAGGCTCATGGAAACAAGGTGATGTGGTTCAGCCCAGCGCGCGGCACAGGGCGAGCAGCTCGGGCACGGTGATGTGGGGCGCCAGCGGCGCGTGGTCCCAGGCATGGCCTTCGCGATTCACCCACGCCAGCTGCATGCCGGCGTTCAGGGCGCCCACGCCATCCAGATGCGCGTCGTCGCCGATGTGCAGCACCTGCGTGGTCTCGACGCCGGCGGCCTGTGCCGCGGCGTGGAAGATGCGCGGATCGGGCTTGCCGACGCCAAACTCTCGCGCGCCGATCGACGCCCGAAAATGCGCGCCGATGCCAACGCGGTGCACGTCCGCGTTGCCGTTGGACAGGGCCACCACAGGAAAACGGTTGCTGAGGAACTTCAGCGCCGGCAAGGCGTCCTCGAACAGATCCACGCGCTGGCGCTCGGCAAAGAACGCTTCGAAAGCGGGCTCGGCCAGCGCCGGGTCGTCGCCCGCGCGCTGCAACACCCGGCGGATCGATTCGCGTCGCAGCGCGCTCATGTCGTGGGCCAGTTCCGGCCGCTCGCTGTTCATCTGGTTGCGCACCTCGCGCAACACGGCTTTGTCACCGCACAGCGTGGCGGTCGCGGGCGCGTGTTCGGCCAACCAGGCCTGCAAAACACCTTCGGCGCGCGCGATGGTGGGCCAGATCGGCCAGAGCGTGTCGTCGAGGTCGAGCGTGATGGCGCGGATGCGCGAGACGTCCAGGCCGGCGTCATTCAGCGGAGGCTCGGACGGGCGGGATTCTGGGGTGTTCATCGGAGGTCCTCCGCCTTTCAGGCTGCGGTGCGAGCTTGTTTGGGAGCGGCCCGGCACGCGCTCCTGTCTGCGGGAGAATAGCGCA
This sequence comes from Hydrogenophaga sp. L310, assembly GCF_055703065.1. Taxonomy (NCBI): domain Bacteria; kingdom Pseudomonadati; phylum Pseudomonadota; class Betaproteobacteria; order Burkholderiales; family Comamonadaceae; genus Hydrogenophaga; species Hydrogenophaga sp. L310. The sequence goes on along the minus strand of NZ_JBVPZA010000006.1, from coordinate 231,591 downwards.
TGGCATTCCAACAAGAACCTCCCTTTTCGCATGGCCAGTCGGCCGGTACGGCCGTTGTGCTGTGCAACCTCGGCACCCCCGACGAAGCCACCGCCCCGGCGGTGCGCCGCTACCTCGCCGAGTTCCTGGGGGACCACCGCGTGGTCGAGATCCCCAGGCCGATCTGGTGGCTGATCCTGCACGGCATCATCCTGCGCACCCGGCCGGCCAAGTCCGCCGCCAAGTACGCCAGCGTCTGGACGCCCGAGGGTTCCCCGCTCAAGGTGTGGACACAGAAGCAGGCCACCCTGCTGCGCGGCTACCTGGGCGAGCGCGGCCACCAGGTCACGGTGCGCTACGCCATGCGCTACGGCAACCCGTCCATCCCCGCCGTGCTCGACGAGCTCAAGGCGCAGGGCATCACCCGCGTGCTGATCGTGCCGGCCTATCCGCAATACAGCGGCACCACCACGGCCAGCGTGATCGACGCCGTCGCCAGCTGGAGCCTGAAGGTGCGCCACCTGCCCGAACTGCGCTTCGTCAACCGTTACCACGACGACGCCGGCTACATCGAAGCGCTGACCCGGAAGATCCGCGCGCACTGGATGCACCACGGCCAGGCCGAGCAGCTGGTGATGAGCTTTCACGGCGTGCCCGAGCGCACCCTGCACCTGGGCGACCCCTACCACTGCGAATGCCACAAGACCGCGCGCCTGTTGGCCGAACGGCTGGGTCTGGCGAAAGACCGCTACAAAGTCACCTTTCAGTCGCGCTTCGGCAAGGCCAAGTGGCTGGAGCCCTACACCGAACCAACGCTGATCGCGCTCGGCCAACAAGGCGTGAAGAGCGTGGACGTGGTCTGCCCCGGCTTCACCAGCGACTGCCTGGAAACGCTGGAAGAGATCAACATGGAAGCGCGCGAGGCCTTCCTGCACGCCGGTGGCCAGACCTTCCAGTACATTCACTGCCTGAACGACAGCCCCGACTGGATCCGCGCCCTCACCGACCTGACCGAGCGCCACCTGCAGGGCTGGCCCACGAAACAGGCCGACGACCCGATGGCGCAGAAGGAAAGTCGAGAGCGGGCGCTGGCGTTGGGTGCAAAGGACTGATCAAGACACAGGATCGGCATCGGACAACCAGGCAGGCATGTCGCGAGCCCCGTGCAGCACGCGCCAGACGTCCACGTGATCGGCCTGCTCCACATAGAACACCAGATGAGGAAACCGCGTGAGTGGCCAGCTGCGAAGTCCGGGCAGGTTCAGTTCATGCGCGTAGCGCGGAGAGCCTGTCGCTGGCTGGCGTCCGAGATGGGCATAAGCTCGCTCCAGTTCATCGATGAAGCCCAGCGCAACTTCAGGCCCCGCCTCCTTGAGGTAGTACCCGATGGCGTCGTCCATGTCCGCCAGAGCCAGCGCCCGCAGCCGGACCGGCTTGCCCAACCTCATGCGCTTTTTCGGCTGGTGGTGATCTTGCGCGGAGTGCGGGTAGCGTCCTGAACCCGTTGCCGGAGGCTGTCAAAGTACACCGGCGACGCCTCCTGCACAGAGGGCGCCGCTGCACCGGCCAGCAACAGGCCGCGCAGGTGCTGCCGGTCCTGGTCGCGCCGGATCAGTTCGCGCAGGTATTCGCTGCTGGTGCCGTAGCCCCGCTGATTCACCTGTTCGTCCACAAAGGCCTTCAAGGTGTCGGGCAAAGAGATGTTCATGGTGCTCATGCCGGAACTCTAAGCCGAATGGCAAATTTTGGCAAACCACGCGCCGTGTTGAAAGATCAACCTGCTGGTGATCTCTCACTCAATGGCTTCCCACCAGAAACCGCTGCACCAGATCCAGCTGCTCCGGCACATTGAGCGCCGGCGCATGGCCGCAACCTGCGATCGTCACCACCAGCGCGCGCGGGCCGCGGTCGCGCATGGATTCGGCGGTGTCGGCCAGCAGCAGGTCGGACTCGGCACCGCGCAGGCACAGCACCGGCACATCGATGCGGTCGTAGGTGTCCCACAACGCGTAGTCCGCCGGATGCTGGGTGAACTGCATCACCATGGCTGGGTCGTAGTGCGGTGTCACGCGGCCGCTGGGCAGGCGGCGGGTGGAGCTTTCGGTGAGCAGCGTCCACTGTGCATCGGTGAGGAATCCGTAGGGCTTGTAAATGCTGCGGAAGTACTGCTCCAGCTCGCCCACGGTATCGAATGAAGCCGGGTTGCCCGCGTAGCTGCGGATGCGCTCAATGGCCGCGTCAGCGATCCTGGGGCCGATGTCGTTGAGCACCAGGCGCTGAATGCGACCCTGCAGCGGACCGGCCGCACACACCATGCCGATGGCGCCGCCCATGGAGGTGCCCACCCAGTGGAAGGACGGCAGGGCGAGCTGGTCCACCAGCGCTGTGGCGGTGCGGGCATAGAAGTCGAGGCAGTACTCGGTCTCGGGTTCCGGGCTCCATTGGGAGAACCCCCGGCCGATGGTGTCGGGGCAGATCACCCGGTGGCCATGGGCGCTCAGGTGTGCGGCCAGCGCATCCATGTCGCGCCCGGTGCGCGCCAGGCCGTGCCAGGCGATCACGGGCAACGATTCGGCCACCCCGGGCGCCGGCGCCCAGTCCATGAAGTGGATCTCGCGGCCTTCGCACGGCAGGTAGCGCGACTGGGGAACCACAGCGGAGGTGTTCATTTCATGCCCCTGAGTTTCGCGAGGACCGAGCGCTCGCGCAGCTTGCCGACGATGCCGGTGGGAAAGTAATACACCGACAGGACGAACAGCACACCCATCCAGAGCAGCCAGCGGTCGGGCGTGAGCAGCGCGGGCAGCAGCGGAATGCCCGCCGTGGCCTCGCCCGTCAGGCGCAGCAGATCCTGCAGGTAACTTTGCGCGAGCACGAACAGCACGCTGCCGATGAGTGCGCCGTAGAGCGTGCCCATGCCGCCGATCACGACGATGAGCAGGATGTCGAGCATGATCTCGAACGAGAGCGAGGTGTCGGGCCCGTTGTAGCGCAGCCAGAGCGCGAGCAGGCAGCCCGCGAGCGTGGCGAACGCGGCCGAGAGCACGTTGGACAGCGTGCGGTAAACGACGGTGCGGTAGCCCAGCGCCTCGGCGCGGAAGTCGTTCTCGCGGATCGCCTGCAGCACGCGGCCGAAGGGCGAATTCACAATGCGCAGGATGGTCAGGAAGATCGCCGTGACCGAAGCGAAGATCAGGTAGTAGGTGATCAGCTTGCCGTTCAGATCGAACTCGCCCAGCGGCGTGACCAGCGGCGCTTCGGTCAGCGTGAAACCGGGCGAGAGCAATTCAGGCACACGGAAGCTCAAGCCGTCTTCACCGCCGGTGAAGTCCGACAGCTGCGAGGCCAGCGTGAGGAAGGCCGAGGCCACGGCCAGCGTGATCATGGCGAAGAAGATCGCTTTCACCCGCAGCGAGAACAGGCCAATGAGCAGCGAGAGCACGAGCGAGATCAGCAGCGCACACAGCACGCCCAGCGCGATCGCAGCCCACGACGGCTCTTCGGCCGCGTTGAGCGCGATCGCCACGCCGTAGGCCCCGATGCCGAAGAACATGGTGTGGGCAAAGCTCACGATGCCGGTGTAGCCCAGCAGCAGGTCGAAGCTGGCCACCAGGGCCACGAACACCAGCACCTTGGCCGCCACGTTGAGCGCCTTCACGCCCGGAAACAGGAAAGGCGCGAACGCCAGGCCGAGGAACAGGATGATCAGCAGCGCGGCCAGCCAGCGGCTGCGCGGGAGGTCTTTGGAGAGCAAACGGTTCAGCATGGGCAAACCTCGGAAATCGGGGGAGCTGAGTCCAGGGCAGCCGCGGAACCGGCTTTGCCGGGCCCAGGCTGCGCCCCCCGGGGGGTGACGCCGAAGGCGGCGCGGGGGGTGTTCATCTGTTCGTCACGGGGTACACGCCCTGCGGTCGCCACAAAAGGATGGCAACCATCAGCGCGATGTTGGAGAACAGCGCGACCTTGGGGGCGAGGAAGCCGGTGTAGTTGGCCATCAGGCCCACCAGCAGCGCGCCGATCAGCGCGCCCAGCGTGGAGCCCAGGCCGCCGATGATGATGACGATGAAGATCAGCACGTTGACCTGCGCGCCCATCTGCGGCGTCACGCTCTGCTGGTACAGGCCCCACATCACGCCGCCCAGACCGGCCAGCGCGCTGCCGGCCACGAACACGCCGACGAACAGGCGCTTGATGCGGTAGCCGAGCGACTCGACCATCTCGCGGTCCTGCACACCGGCGCGGATCAGCAGGCCGACCTTGGTGCGGTTGAGCGTCCAGACCATGGCGGCGAACACGGCAGCGCCCACCAGCACCGCCATGATGCGGTAGCGCTCCACCGAGGCATCGCCCAGCAGCAGCGAGCCACGCAGCGCCTCCGGCAAAGGCAATGCAATCTGCTCGGGGCCCCAGATGACCTTGATCAACTCTTCACCGATGATCATGCCGCCCATGGTGATGAGGATCTGCTTCAGGTGCATGCCGTACACCGGGCGGATGATGAAGCGCTCGAACACCAGGCCCAGCGCACCCGCCACCGCCATCGCCACCAGCATCGCGGGCAGCAGCGCCAGCAAGTTCATCCACAGGCTGTCGGCCACCGTGTAGGTGCCCATGCTGGCGAGCACCGTGGTGGCCACGAAGGCGCCGAGCGCGATGAACACGCCGTGCCCGAAGTTGAGCACGTCCATCAGGCCGAACACCAGCGTGAGGCCCGAGGCGATGATGAAGACGATCATGCCCATCGCCAGCCCGGCCACGGTGAGCGTGAGCCAGGTGGACGGGCTGCCGATGGCCGGCAAGGCGACCAGCGCCAGCACCGGCACCAGAGCCATGGGTTTCCAGTCGAGTTCTTTGAAGGCGATCATTGATGCGCTCCGAGTGAGAGGCCCAGCAGACGGGACTGCATCGATTCATCCGCAGCCAGTTCGGCCATCGGGCCGCTGTGCACCACGCGCCCGTCGTCCATCACGGCGACCGAGTCGCCCAGTTGGCGCGCGAAGTTGAAGTTCTGTTCGACCAGCAGGATCGTGGTCTGTGCCGCCTTGAGCTGGCGAAAGGCCTCGATCATGTTCTGGATGATGGCGGGCGCCAGGCCCTTGCTGGGCTCATCGATCAGCAGCAGCTTGCGCGGCTCGACGATGGCGCGCGACACCGCCAGCATCTGCTTCTGCCCGCCAGACAGCTTGCCAGCCGGGTGGTTCCAGAACTTCTTCATGGCCGGGAACAGGCCGAAGATCCACTCCAGCCGTGTGGTGTCGATGTGATCCAGCGTGCGCGCGCCGCGCGCGGCCAGCAGCATGTTTTCGCGCACCGAGAGGTCCGAGAAGATGCCCATGCTCTCGGGCACGTAGGCCACGCCGCTGTGCGCGATGTCGGGCGTGGGCTTCTGCGTGATGTCCTCGCCGTCGAGCACCACCGTGCCCTGGCTGGCGTGCCACAGGCCCATGATGGTGCGCAGCGTGGTGGTCTTGCCCGCGCCGTTGCGGCCCAGCAGCATGGTCAGCTGTCCGGCGGGCACGGTGAGGTCGACGCCGTGCAGGATGTGGTACGCGCCGATGTGCGTATGCACGCCGGCCAGTTTCAGCAGGGGCGACGCGCGATCCGGCGCCGGGCCGCCCCAAGCCGGATCAGCCCCCTCGGGGGGCAGCGACCCGCGTAGCGGTGGAGCCCCGGGTTCGCCCCGCAGGGGAGAAGACGCTCGGGGGCTCATGCAGCCGCCTCTTCTTTCTCTTCGGGGTTGATGCCGAGGTAGGCCTGCTGCACCACCGGCGAGGCGATGACCGTGGCCGGGTCGCCGTCGGCCACCAGCTCGCCGTTGTGCAACACGATGATGCGGTCCGAGAGTTCGCGCACCACGTCCATCTTGTGCTCCACCAACAGGATGGTCTTGGTCCTGTCGGCCTTGAGCTGGCGGATCAGGTTCAGGATCACGGGCACCTCGTCCACACTCATGCCGGCGGTGGGTTCGTCGAACATGAAGACCTGCGGCTCCAGTGCCATGAGGATGCCCACCTCCAGCTTGCGCTGGTCGCCGTGCGGCAGGCTGGACGCCAGCGCGTCGCCCTTGTCCCCCAGCGCCACGGCGTCCAGCACCTCGTCGGCGCGCACCATCAGGTCCTTGCGGTCGCTCCAGATGCGCCAGAGGTTCAGCCCCGCGCCCGCCCTCGCCTGCACCGCCAGGCGCACGTTCTCGCGCACCGTGAGGTTGGGGAACAGATTGGTCAGCTGGAACGCGCGGCCCAGACCCGCCTGCGCCCGCGACGGCGCACCCAGCGCCGAGATGTCCACACCGTTCAGGCGAACGCTGCCCGCCGAGGCCTTGATCTGCCCCGAGATGAGGTTGAAATAGGTCGTCTTGCCGGCCCCGTTGGGACCGACGATGGCGGTCAGCGTGCCCGGCTCGAAAGCGCAGGACACGGCGTTCACCGCCACGTGTCCGCCGAAGCGGACCGTGAGATCGCGTGTTTCAAGCATGGGGTCTCCAAGCGCCACACAGCAGAAGCGCAGCGCAAGTGCGCGAGCAGTCGCCGCCAGCGGCGACACACCAAGAACACGGCGGAACCGGCTTTGCCGGGCCGCTCGTGTTGTCCCCCTTCAGGGGGAAGCCGCGTCAGCGGCGCAGGGGGTGAAGCGCTTTCAGCGCTTGTTCCTGATCGGAATGGCCAGATCCTCAGGCTTGATCTCGCGCACGAGTTCAGGCACACCCCAGGCAAACGCCGGGTCCACCTTGATCTTGAAGTGGTACATGCTCTGCATCGCCTGGTGGTCTTCCTTGCGGAAGGTCATCTTGCCCTTGGGCGTGTCGAAGCTCATGCCTTCCATGGTCTGGATGAGCTTCTCGGTGTTGGTGTCGCCGTTGGTCTTTTTCAGCGCCGTCACCACGGCCATCGCGGCCGAGAAGCCGCCGGCGGTGAAGAAGTCCGGCGGTGCCTTGAACTGCTTGTAGTGCTCGGCGACCATGGCGTCGTTCACCGGGTTCTTGGGGATACCGAAGTAGTAATACAGCGCGCCTTCCATGCCGGGGAACTGCTTGTAGGCCACCATGGCCGGCAGGATGTTGCCGCCGGTGGCGAGCTTGATGCCGTAGCGCTTTTCCAGGTCCAGCTCGGCGATCTTGGCAAACGGCGTGGGGGCACCCGACCAGCCGACCGAGATGTACTTGGTGCCCGGCTGGTCCTTGAGCTTGTCGACGATGCGCAGCAGGCCGGCGGTGAAGTCGGTCGTGCCCACGGGCAGGTATTCCTCGTGAACGATCTTGGCCTTCTTCATGAAGTCCTTGGCGGCCTTCACGCCGTCACGGCCGAAAGCGTTGTCGTTCGCCAGCATGGCGACCACGTTGCCCGGCTGGTCCAGGGCCACGGCGTTGGCGGCGGCGTCCTGGCTGCTGTTGCGGCCGGTGCGGAAGATGTATTTGTTCCACTTGTCGCCGGTGATCGAGTCGGCCACCGCCGGCTCCACCAGCAGGATTTTTTTGTACTCCTCGGCCACCGGCAGCATGGCCAGCGCCACCGGCGATGCCGTCGGCCCAATCGCCAGATCAACCTTGTCGTCGGCGTAGGCCGCGGCCAGCAGGCTCTTGCCCACGTCGGGCTTGCCCTGGTCGTCCTTCTCAAGCACCACGATCTTCTTGCCACCCACCATCATGGTGCCGCCGGTGGCGTAGCTCAGACCCATCATCAGGCCGGCCTGCGTCTGCTTGGCATAGGCCTCCAGCGGGCCGGTCTTGCTGTGGATGTGGGCGATGCGGATCTCGCCCTTGTTCGACTGGGCAAAAGCCAGCGAAGCCGTGCAGGCGAGTGCGATGACCGCCAGACGGCGGGTGGTGTGGTGCATGTCTTGTCTCCTGGTTGGATGTTTTCCGGCGCTGGCGCCGTGCTTACGCATTGCAGGGTCCGTGCCAGGGAAACAAGTGCTTGATTTCAAACCGATTTTTCAGCGGTGGCTCGGCGATTGTCTGAATTTCAGACAGTCACGGAGGGATGCAGGCGTCTATTATTCAGACACTTGTCTAAATTTCAGACAAGTCCGCAAAACCGGCCGAAGCACCCAGCTTGTCGTACAGGCTGGCGCGCGAGATGCCGAGCAGGCGCGCCGCGGCCGCCCGGTTGCCGCCACTGCGCTGCAGCGCCGCCGCGATCGCGCGTTGCTCGAGTTCGGCGATCTGGGCCGGCAGGGGCCGGGTGTCGACGCCGCCCACGGCCAGGGCCTGCGCGGATGCGGGCATCACGGCAGGCTCGATGCGGTCCAGCCCCGATTCGCGCAGCACCGCCTCCACCTGCGGCGCCGCGATCTGCGGCGAGTCGCTGCGCAGGGCCAGTTGCTCGAGCACGTTGCGCAGCTCGCGGATGTTGCCGCGCCAGGGTTGGGCCGCGAGCAACGCGCGGGCGCAGGGCTGGAGGTCGATCTGTTCGCCCGCGCCGCGCGCGGCAATGTCCTCGCACAGGACTTCGATCAGCAGGGGGACATCGTCGCGGCGCTCGCGCAGCGGTGGTACCCGGATCGGCAACACGTTGAGCCGGTAATACAGGTCCTCGCGAAAACTGCCCTCGCGCACCATGTGCTGCAGGTCGCGCGAGGTGGCCGCCACCACGCGCACGTCGAATCGGACCAGCTTGTTGGAGCCCAGCGGCTCGATCTCGCCTTCCTGCAAGGCGCGCAGCAGTTTGACCTGCACCGACATCGGCATGTCGCCCAGCTCGTCGAGAAACAGGGTGCCGCCGTCGGCCAGCTTGAACTTGCCGTCGCGGCCCTTCTTGTCGGCCCCGGTGTAGGCGCCGGGCGCGACGCCGAAGAACTCGGCTTCGAGCAGGGTGTCGGGCACGGCCGCCATGTTCACGCTCACGAAAGGCCGACCAGCGCGCGGCGATGCGGCATGGATGGCGTGCGCCAGCAGTTCCTTGCCGGTGCCGGTTTCGCCCAGCAGCAGCACCGGGCTGGGCGACGAAGCCGCGCGCCGCGCCTGGCGTTTCACTTCCAGCGCGCCCGGGCTGGTGCCCACGAAACTGGCGAAGGTGTATTTGCTGCGGCGCTGGCTGGCGAGCTCGCGCCGGGCGTCGCTCAGGTCCTGCTCCAGCCGCGCGAACTTGGCGATCAGCGGCTGCAGCGTGGTTTCGGGGTGGTCGAACAGCACGATGCCCAGCACGCCGATGACCTCGCCCGCGTCGTCGCGCAGCGGGATGCGGCTGACCACGAAGGTGCCCGCCTTGTTGGTCAGCAGGTCGATCAGGATCGGCTTGCCGGTGGCCAGCACCTGGTGCATCTGCGTGTTCTGCACCACGCTGGAGACCGGGTGGCCGACGAAGTCTTCTTCGCGCTCGAAACCCAGCGCCGGCAGGAAACGGCGGTACTGGTCGTTGATCCAGACCACGCGGGCCTTGCGGTCCACCAGCATCATGCCTTCGCTGGCGGTGGCGAACAGGTCGAACATGGAGCGCGCGGCAAGCTCCAGGATGCTCTGTGCGTCACGGGGGAGTCGGTTGTCGGCGGTCATGGGTGGCATGGTAGCGCCCATGACCGATGCCCTTGCTTGCCCAAGCAGATCCTCTGTCGGAGCGTCACCCCTGCGAGTGAAACGGTGCCAGCCAGGGCACCGCCGGGCCGGCTCTGCCGGACGGCCAGTGCCGCCCCCTGGAGGGGGTCGCGCGCAGCGCGGCAGGGGTGTTCTGGCTCACGACCGCCGGTGCCAGGCCAGCAGGCGCGGCGTGACCAGCACCAGCACCACGATGGCCAGCAGCGTGGCCGACATGGGGCGCTGGAAGAACACCGCCACACTGCCCTCGCCGATCGACATGGCGTTGCGGAACTGCGCCTCGGCCAGCGGCCCCAGGATCAGGCCCACGATCACCGGCGCGGTCGGAAAGTCGAACCGGCGCAGCATCACACCCACCAGCGCCAGACCGAACATGACGAACAGGTCGAACGCGCTCTGGCGCATGCCGTACACGCCCACCGTGGCGAAGATCAGGATGCCGGCGTACAGCGGCGCCTTGGGGATCTTCAGCAGCTTGACCCACAGCCCCACCATGGGCAGGTTGAGCACCAGCAGCATCACGTTGCCGATGTAGAGCGAGGCGATCAGCGCCCACACCAGGGTGGACGATGTCTGGAACAGCTGCGGCCCGGCGTTGATGCCGTAGTTCTGCAGCGCGCTCAGCAGGATGGCCGCCGTCACCGAGGTGGGGATGCCCAGCGTGAGCAGCGGCACCAGCGTGGCCGTCACGGCCGCGTTGTTGGCGGCTTCGGGGCCGGCCACACCTTCGATGGCACCGGTGGTGCCGAATTCCTGCTTGAACCCGGGGTCGGCCAGCTTGCGCTCCGTCGCGTAGCTCAGGAAAGTGGGGATCTCGGAGCCACCCGCAGGGATGGTGCCGAAGGGGAAGCCGATGAAGGTGCCGCGCAGCCAGGCGGGCCAGGAGCGCTTCCACTCCGTGCGCGTCATGTGCGCCTTGTTCATCTTGTTCAGGCTGGCTTCGCTCTTGCCCTCGTACAAGGCGTTGTAGAGCGCCTCGGTGACGGCAAACAGGCCCACGGCCACCAGCACCACTTCAACGCCGTCCAGGAATTCGATGACGCCACCGGTGTAACGCACCTGGCCGGTGATCTGGTCCATGCCCACCAGGCCCAGCGCCAGGCCGAAGAACAGCGCCGTGATGCCGCGCAACGTGCTCTGCCCCAGCACCGCGCTCACGGTGGTGAAGGCCAGCAGCATCAGGCAGAAATATTCGGGTGGTCCGAGCTTCACGGCGAACTCGGCCAGGATGGGCGCGAACAGCGTCACCAGCACCGTCGCGATGCTGCCGGCCACAAACGAGCCGATGGCCGAGGTGGCGAGCGCGGCACCGGCACGCCCGCTCTTGGCCATCTTGAAGCCTTCGAGAGCGGTCACCATGGTGCCCGTTTCGCCCGGGGTGTTGAGCAGGATGGAGGTGGTCGAGCCGCCATACATCGCGCCGTAGTAGATGCCGGCGAAGAAGATCATCGACGCGGTGGCCTCCACCTGACCGGTGATCGGCAGCAGCATGGCCACCGTGACCGCCGGGCCCAGGCCGGGCAGCACGCCGATGGCGGTGCCCAGCGCGCAGCCGGCCAGCGCCCACAGCAGGTTGATGGGGGTGCCGGCGGTCACAAAACCGCCGAGCAGGTTGTTCCAGGTTTCAAGCATGGTGAATGCCTTTCAGGTCCGTCACAGGGCTCACAGCCAGCCGGTGCCCGTGAGGCCCGGCAGGTTGACGGCAAGGAATTTGGTGAACAGCCAGAAAGTGGGCGCCGAGATCAGCATGCCGATCACCGCGTCTTTCACCGTCTGCATGGCGTTGCCCGCAGGCTTGCCTTCGCTGATGCGCAGGCCACGCACCGCCAGCGTGAAGCACATCGCGCAACTCAGGATGAAACCGATGGTGGTGATCAGCGCCGCGTTGCCCAGGATGCCGGCCGACACCCAGGCCATGGCGTGCCAGTCGCCGCTGGCCGCGCCCGAGGGCTCGGGCATGTTGCGAAAGCCGCCGGTGCGCACTTCCCAGATCAGCAGCACGCCGCACAGCCCCATGGCGGCCGACACCACCCAGGGCAGGAAGTCCGGGCCGACGCCCGCGTAGCCCGCGTCCGACGGGATGTTGGCCGCGCCGTAGGCCAGTCCGGCGGCCAGCAGCACGGCGGCAATGCCCAGGGCCAGCTGGCCGGGGCTGTGGTCCGCGCGCGCGGGGGGGTCTCGGAAATCGGTGGTGTTCATGTGGGCCTCCAAGAAAAAGGCCGCGACAGCATGTGCCGCGGCCGGTGGGCAGCGCGCCGGGCGCGGCGCTGCCGCGTCAGGCCATGCCGGCGCGCACCATGGTGGCACGCAGGCTGGAGAAGTCGCGGTCCACGAATTCGTCGAAGGCTTTGCCGGTCAGCAGCGCGGGCGTCCAGTTGTTCTTGACCAGTGCATCCTGCCAGGCCTTGCTCTTGGTGGCCTTGACGATCATGTCGGTCAGCGCGTCGCGCTGCGCCGGGGTGATGCCGGCCGCGCCGTACACGCCGCGCCAGTTGCCGATCTCCACGTTGATGCCCTGCTCCTTGAGCGTGGGCACGTCGATGCCTTTCACGCGTTCGCCGGAGGTGATGCCGATGGCGCGCATCTTGCCGCTGTCGATGTACTGCTGGAACTCGCTGTAGCCACTGCCGCCAATGGTGACGTTGCCGCCCAGGATGGCCGCCACGGCCTCGCCACCGCCACGGAAGGGCACGTAATTGATCCTGGCCGCGGGCACGCCCACCGACTGTGCGATCTGTGCCGCCGCGATGTGCTCGGTGGCGCCGCGCGAACCGCCGCCCCACTTGACGCTGCCGGGGTCTTTCTTGAGCTGTTCGACCACGTCCTTCATGGTCTTGAAGGGCGAATTGGCCGGCAGCACGAAAACGTTGTATTCGGTCGTGAGGCGGGCAATCGGCGTGAGCTGGGTGACAGACACCGGCGGCTTGCCGGTGATGATGCCGCCCAGCATGACGGCGCCCATGACCATCATGGCGTTCGGGTCGCCCTTGGAACCGTTGTAGAACTGGGCCAGGCCGATTGCGCCCGCCGCACCGCCCTTGTTTTCAAAGGTCACCGAGTCGGCCACCTTGGCGTCGCGCAGGGCTTCGCCCAGGGCGCGGCCCGTGCCGTCCCAGCCACCGCCCGGGTTGGCGGGGATCATCATCTTGACGTTGGCAGCGGCCCAGGCCAGGTTCGGCAGGGTGCCGGCAGCGGCCATGGCGGCCAGGGATTTGAGGAAGGTATCGCGACGCATGTGGGTCTCCTTGTCGGTGATGGGATGTTGGGATCATCTGGCGGGGGCCTGTCAGTTCGCTGTCCAGTTCATCAGGACAAACCCTAGGACGGCAACAGGCCCCGGCCAGACGGCCGGCCCTGATCAGAAGCGGTGGCGAATACCGAACTGGATGCCGCTGGAGCTGCTCCCGGCCACCGGGCTGTTGAAGCCCAGCGCCGCGCTGCCCTCGTTCGACACCGCTGTCAGGTGCGAATAAAGCGCCGTGCGCTTGGACAGGTTGTGGCTGGCCTGCAGGGTGTAGATGCGGGCGTCGTCGGCCATGGCGTCGGCCGATCCGTTGACGTTGCGCGCCTGCGCGGCCCCGACCGACACCGTGGTTTCACCGAACTTGAATGCCGCGGCCACACCCATCACCTTCAGCTTCTCGGCGGCCTTGTCTTCCTGATCGAAATAGGCCGAGAGCTTGACCGCACCGAAGTCGTAGGCACCAGCCAGCAGCACCGCGTCCTTGCCCTGTTTGCCCGCTGCCGTGCCGTCGGCATCGGCAACCTTGATGAGCCCCACACCGAGCGTCAGCGGGCCGCTGGCGTGCAGCACGTTGGCGCTGACGAGCCGGCCGAAGTCCGGGCTGGCATCGCTGCGGTCGCGCTGGGCACCAAAGCCGTACTGCAGCTGGAACGTGGTGTTGCCCACCGAGGGAGACAGGTAGTTGATCGCGTTGTTGACCCGGTTGTAGTCACCGTTGCCGATGATGGGCACCACGCTGAGCACGTCGTAGGTCTTGGTGCCGATCACGCTCGCGATGTCGTCCATGGGCGAATACTGGCGCCCGGCGCGAATGGCACCGAAGCCACCCGCCAGACCGACATAGGCCTGCCGTCCAAAGCCCAGTCCCCCCTGCCCCAGGGCACCGGTGTTGAGACTCAGACCGGCCTCGATCTGGAACACCGCCTTGAGGCCCCCGCCGAGGTCTTCACTGCCCCGCATGCCCCAGCGCGAGCCCTGCTGCTGCCCCGAAGCCATGCGCACCGTCGAGGTGGCGCCCTTGACCCGTTCGACCGCCGCGTCAGCGACACCGTACAAAGTCACGGAGGATTGGGCCGATGCGAACCCACCCACCAGGCCCAACACCGCAAATACCGTCAGATTTCTGTTCATAGTCTCTTTCTGATTGAGTCAACAAGATGGCCATCGCGCCCGCCACCAGGACAGGCTCAAGACCCCAAGGCACACGTGAGTGATTGCAGCTCCTGCGCAGGCACTTCACGGAACGCGATGCTCGGTTTCAGCGCTGTCAGTTGGCTGTACAACCTCCTATGGAAAACCCTGACAGCGGGCCCCAGGCGAGGAACGGCTGCGAGCCAGGCTCGCGGCCGGCCGCCGGTGTGTTGATAATCCGCACAGCATGAAACTGCTCCTGATCGAAGACAACCCGACCATGCAGACCACGCTGCGGCGCACCTTTGAGCGGCGCGGCATGCAGGTGCTGACCTGCAGCGAGGGCGACCGCGCCCTCGCGCTGTGGGAGGCGAGCCTGCCCGATGCCGTGCTGCTCGACCTGAGCCTGCCCGGGCGTGACGGGTTGCGTGTGCTGGAGGACGCACGCGCCGCCGGCCTGAGCACACCGGTGATCATCCTCACCGCGCGCGGTACCGTGGGCGACCGCATCATCGGCCTGAACACCGGGGCCGACGACTACATGCCCAAGCCCTTTGACCTCGACGAACTGGAAGCCCGCGTACGGGCGCTGGTGCGCCGCTCGCACAACGCCGCGGACCCGACCCCCATGGGTGTCGGCAAACCCGTTGCCTGGTGTGGCATGCACACCGACCGCGACAGCGGTGCCGTGTACCACGAAGGCCAGGCCCTCGACCTCGCTCCGCGAGAGCTCGCCCTGCTGCGGGCGCTGCTGGGCAAGCCCGGCCATGCCATCGCCAAGGAACGCCTGTTCGAACTGGTCTTTCCCGGCGAGACCCAGGTGCAGCCCGAAGCCATCGAGGTGGTGGCCTACCGCCTGCGCAAGAAGATCGCCCACACGGGCGCCCAGCTGGTCACGCTGCGTGGTCTGGGCTACCTGTTGAAGGCAGCGGCGTGAGTCCGGCCCCGACCCGCCAGCGGTCCTTGTCGCTGCGGCGCACCCTGCTGCTCGGCATCCTGCTGCCGATGTTTGGTTTTGTGCTGATCAACACGGTGGTGCTCTACCGGCAGGCGCTGGCCGCGGCCGACACCGCCTACGACCGCACCCTGCTGGCCACGGCCAAATCCCTCGGGGAACAGCTGGTTCTGGTCGGCAGCGGCGCGCAGGCGCAGGTCCAGTCGTCGCTGCTGTACTCCGCTCTTGAAGCCTTCGAGACCGACAACCGCAGCCGCATCTTCTACCGGGTGAACGACTTTTCCGGCGCCATGGTCACGGGCTTTGAAGACCTGCCCGCCGTCCGCAAGCAGTTGCCCGAGCAGAAGATCTACGCGGCCCTGGTGCACTTCTACGACGATCAGTACCGCGGCGTTCCCGTGCGCATGGCCGTGCTGCTGCAGCCCGTCGCCGGGACCGATACCCAGGGCATGGCCACCATCCAGGTGGCAGAGACGCTGGAGCTGCGCGAGACCCTGGCACGCCAGATCCTCATCGACACCCTGTGGCGCCAGGCGGCGCTGGTGATCGTGATCGCCCTCGTGGTGGTGTTCGTGGTGCAGCGTGCCACCCGCCCGGTCCGCGCGCTCAGCCTGGTGCTGGCCTCGCGCGGCGAGAACGAGCTGACCCCGCTGCCCACCGAGGGCGCCCCGCGTGAACTGCTGCCCCTGGTCGAAGCCACCAACCAGCACATGCAGCGCCTGTCGCAGCTGCTGGAACACCAGAAGCGCTTCGTGCGCGACACCTCGCACCAGCTGCGCACGCCCCTGGCCGTGCTCAAGACCCAGGTGCAGTCGGCGCGCCGGGGCGATGTGGAGCCGCTGCTGGCGCTGGAAGAAATCGGCCACACGGTCGAACGCGCCACCGAGCTGGCCAACCAGATGCTGGCGCTGGCCAAGGTCGAGCAACTGCGCCAGGACCGGGACGCGCCGGTGGTGGACTGGGCCGACGTGGTTCGCGCCGTGGGACTCGATCTCGCGCCCCTGATCGCCGAACGCGCGCTCGACTTCTCGATGGACGTGTGCCCTGCCCGCGTGCGCGCGCACGAGTGGGCGCTTCGGGAGCTCAGCCGCAACCTGCTGCACAACGCCATCAAGAACACGCCCGAAGGCTCCCGCCTGGCGGTGACCCTGGTGCGCGACGCCCACGCCGCAGCGCTCACCATCAGCGACAGCGGTCCCGGCATTTCGGCCACGCTGCGCGAGCACCTGTTCCAGCCCTTCGCCACCGACCCGCAGCACGCGGGCGCGTCGGGCAGCGGCTCGGGCCTGGGACTGGCCATCTGCCACGGCATCACGCTGTCGCTCGGCGGCAGCATCGACCTGGTCAACCGCGAAACCCACGGGCGGGTGCAAGGGCTCGACGCCACGGTGCGTCTGCCACTGGCCACCACCTGAACGCCACGAACCCCTTCCATGAAGAACGCCCCACCCTCCAGCGCAGGCAGCGGCAAGATCCGGCTCGACAAATGGCTCTGGGCCGCGCGCTTCTACAAGACCCGCAGCCTGAGCTGCGAAGAAATCGACAAGGGCCGTGTGCGGCTCAATGGCCAGCCGGTCAAGCCCTCGCACGACGTGAAGCCAGGCGACACGCTGGAGATCCGGTCCGGCCCCATCGTCCGCACTGTGCTCGTGCGCGCACTCAGCGGCGTGCGCGGCCCGGCCCCGGTCGCTGCCCTTCTCTACGAAGAAACCGCGGAGTCGACGGCCCTGCGCCTGGCCGCTGCCGAGCAGCGCCGCCTGGCGCCCGAGCCGGCCCACAGCCTCACACAGGGTCGACCGACCAAACGCGACCGGCGCCACATCGAAGGCCTGCGCGACGAGGGCAAGGCCCCGGGCTGGAATGAACGCTGGAGCGCCTCGCTGGACGATGACTGATACGGGCTCGCATTCGAGCGCAGAACAAGGCGGGAGCCGCAGACAGTGCTGTAGCACGCCAAGGCGAACCAACGCAGTTATCCGTTTGAAGGCGAATCCGTATGAGCGTCGAGAGGCCGGTCAGCCTTTGCGCGTGCCCAGCCACACCACCGTGCCCACCACCAGCAGGCCCCCGGCCACCTGCACCGGTGCAATGCGCTGCCCCAGGATGGCCCAGGCCAGCAGCAGCGCGAAGATCGGTTCGATGTTCATGATCGCCGAGTTGCCCACCACGCCCAGCCGCGGCAACACGGTGAACATGATGGTGAAGGCCGTGCCGTACAGGGCCGTGAGCCCGAGCAGCCCCCACCAGCCCGCCGCAGCCACCGGCAAATGGAAGCCGCCCTGCGATGCAACCCCCGCCAGGGCCAGCACCGCCACGACACCCATGGTGCTCGCGGTGCGCAGGCGGCCATCCAGATCGGCCGTCTCGTGCTGGGTCAACACCAGCGCCAGGCCAAACGTCGCGGCAGCGGTGAGCGCGAAGGCCACACCCACGCCGATCTGCGCCCAATGCCCCGAAGCGCCCAGACCCGAGGCGGCACCGGACACATCCAGCGCCAGCGCCAGACCGAGCAACATCACCGGCATGGCGCGCACCATGCGGGCCTCGGGCCGGTGGCCATAAACCACACGCGCCCACAGCGCAGTCCACAGGGGGTAGGTGTTGAACGCCAGCAGCGCCAGCGCCACCGGCAGGCGGGCCACCGACGAATACAGGCACAGGCTCTGAACACCGACCAGCAGGCCAATCGCAGGCAGCGCCCTGCGGTGCCGAGGCCCGAGCCGTACCGGCACATGAAACCAATGCAGCAGCCAGGCGACCACCAGCGCCGTGACACCGCTGCGAAAGAGCACTGCGGTGGCCACGTCGACGCCGTTGTCGAACGCCATGCGTGCCGCCACGTGGTTGGCCCCCATCATGAAGGCGATCAGCAGCAGGGTGGCAAAGGCAGCGCGCGACAGTGCGGCTGGTGTTGAGGAAGAAGACATGCGTGAATTGTCCTTGAGCAAGCAGCCCCAAGAAAAAACCCGTTTCAGCGAAAGCTGGAACGGGTTTTTCTGCTGGCGAGAGGCGTTCAAATGATCGCCCGGAAGGCTTGTAAACAATGGGCATTCTTCATGGCCCTTGCGTGATGTGCCCCCAGATGTGCTCCCACGGTGTTTTGGCTGGTCAACGACCCATCCACATCAGCAAAAAATCAGGCCGCCGCTGGACGGCACGACCCGCAGGCCATGCGCACCACCCTGGAATGTTTGGAGTTACTTGTTGTGTTTGGCGATCAGAGCGTCGGCTTCTGCGGCAAGCTTTTCTCCGCTGATGCCACGCTTGCCAACATCCTGGTACCACATCGCCCGGACTCGGGAGGTCGCACGCTGCCAGCGCGCAGTCTCTGTGCCGTCAAGTGTGATGATGGTGTTGCCCTCTTTCTTGACGGCATCGATGCCGCGCTGGTCACCCTCGTTCATCGCACGCCCGAACAGTGCAGCCACTTGCGGGCCACTGTTGTTGTCGATCACTTGCCGCAAGCCACTGGTGGTACCGCCTGCTACGCTGCCATCGCATTCCATTCATCGGAGACCGACATGGCACAACAAGACAGCATCGTCCGCATCGGCGGCGCCTCGGGTTTCTGGGGCGACAGCATGGTGGGCGCCCCACAGCTCGTCAATTCCGGGCAGATCGACTACCTGGTGTTCGACTACCTGGCCGAGACCACCATGGCCATCCTGGCCGCTGCGCGCAGCAAGAAGCCCGAGCTGGGCTACGCCACCGACTTCGTGGACATCGCCATGAAGGCGGTGCTGCCCGAGGTCATGCGCCGGGGCATCAAGGTGGTGGCCAACGCGGGTGGCATCAACCCGCAGGGCTGTGCCGATGCGCTCAAGGTCCTGGCCGAGGGCTTGGGGCTGGCTCCGCGCATTGCCGTGGTGCTCGGCGACGACATCAACGCGCAGATGCCCCGCCTGCGCGAACAGGGCACGCGAGACATGTTCACCGGCGAGGCCTTGCCCGAGAAGATTCTCAGCGCCAATGCCTATCTGGGCGCGTTCCCGGTGGCCCAGGCCCTGGCGGCCGGTGCCGACATCGTCATCACCGGCCGCGGCGTGGACAGCGCCACCACCCTGGGTATCCTGATTCATGAGTTTGGCTGGTCTTCGGCCGAACTGGACCAGCTGGCGGGCGGCAGCCTGGCGGGCCACATCATCGAGTGCGGCTGCCAGGCCACCGGCGGCCTGCACACCGACTGGGAGCGCGTGGAGGACTGGCCCAACATCGGCTACCCCATCATCGAGTGCCGCGCCGACGGCAGCTTCGAGGTCACCAAGCCTGCGGGCACCGGCGGTCTCATCGCACGCGCCGCCGTGGCCGAACAGATGCTCTACGAGATCGGGGACCCAGGCGCCTACCTGTTGCCCGATGTGACCTGCGATTTCCGTTCCGTGGTGATCGAGCAGGTGGCGAGCGAGCGCGTGCGCGTCAGCGGGGCCCGGGGACGGGCGCCCACCGACAGCTACAAGGTCTCGGCCACGCAGCTCGACGGCTACCGCTGCGCGGGCACCATGGTCATCATCGGCATCGATGCCGCGGCCAAGGCCCGCCGCACCGGCGAGGCGGTGATCGCCCGCACGCGCAGCATTCTCCGGTCGCTGGGCATGCCCGACTACACCAGCGCCAACGTCGCCCTGCTGGGTGCGGAAACCCTGTATGGCCCGCACGCCCGGACCAGCGCCTCGCGTGAGGTGATGGTGCGCATCGCGGTCACCCACCCGATGAAGCAGGCGCTGGAGATTTTCGCCCGCGAGATCGTGCCGTCCGGCACCTCCTGGTCGCCTGGCACGACCGGACCGAGCAGCGGACGGCCCAGCGCTTCGCCCAACATCAAGCCCCTGTCGCTGCTGGTGAAGAAAAGCGATGTGCCCGTGAGCGTTGTCGTCGATGGCCAGAGCCATCCCGCCATCATTGCGCCAGGCACGGGCAGTGCCGAGCCACCGGCCCCGCTGGCACCGGCGGGGTGGGACGATCCCGCCGGCCCGCAGGTCGAGGTGCCACTGGTGCGCCTGGCCTGGGCCCGCAGCGGCGACAAGGGCGATATCTCCAACATCGGCATCATCGCGCGCGACCCGGCCTGGATGTCACTGATCTGGGCCCGCCTGACCCCCGAGGTGGTCAAGGCCTACTTCGCCCACCTCGTCCAGGGTGAGGTGCGGCGCTTCTACCTGCCCGGCATCCATGCCCTGAACATCACCATGAACGACGCCCTGGACGGCGGCGGCCCCGCATCCAGCCGCATGGACCCGCTGGGCAAGGGCATGGGACAGATGCTGCTGGACCTGCCGGTGGCCATTCCGGCGGCACTGGCCCGGCAACTGGACTGACCTGGTCCCAGGCCCATTCCTGCGGCCCAGGGTGTTAATAAGCTGATGACAAAAACCAATGAAATCAAGGGTTTGGCGAGGTTTTTGGCGGTAATCCCCGTGAAAAACCAGAGGAGCGAGAAGTAGAAGGTTTCGATGGAAAATTTCTACATGAAGAAGTCAAGGTTTTCGGATAGCCAGATCATGGACGCGCTCAAGCGTGCGGAGGCGGGACTGTTAGTGCCTGATGTCTGCCACGAACTGGGCATCGGTTCGGCGACGTTCTACAAATGGCGCGCCAAGTTCGGTCGCATGGACACCTCTCTCATGACCCGCATGAAGGAGCTTGAGGAAGAGAACCGCCTGCTCAAGAAGATGTACATCGAAGAGGAAATCAAAGCCGAGATCGTGGCCGAGGCGCTCGCAAAAAAGTGGTGAGGCCATCTCACCGGCGTGGGATGGCCAGACGAGCTGTGAATGGCAAGCGCCTGGTGCGAGAGAAGCCCGAGCCGCTGGCGGTACCGCAGCACAGCAATCAGGTCTGGTCCATGGATTTCATGCATGACCAGCTGGAAGATGGGCGTAGCTTTCGTCTGCTCAATGGTGAGCTTCGTGCGCATGCGCAGTGGCCATGGCATGCCGGGCGCCATCGCACTGCGTGAGGCATGCAAAGGGCAAATGGCGGCCTATGAGGTGCCCAAGGAGTTTCTGCCGTGGGAAGGCGAGTGGCCCGTGACGCCCGAGGGCAAAATCGATTTCAAGTCCCTTCTGAAAAAGGCCCTTGAACTGCTTGCCCCAGAACGATAGCCCCATGTCCACCACCACCACCAGCGAGCTCATCCACTCTTTACACGGTCGCGTGCTCGAACTGCGGCTGAATCGGCCCGCTCGGCTGAACGCGCTCACGCATCAGCTGGCCAGGGAACTCGCGAAGGCCGTCAATGACGGCATGCACAACGACCAGGTCCGCGTGATCCTCATCACCGCAGAAGGACGAGGATTCTGTGCCGGCAAGGACCGCGACGATCCGCCCACCGATGGCTTCGTACAGACGCTGCAGACACTCGCATCCGGGCTGCTTCAGGGGCCCAAACCGGTGATCGCAGCGGTCCAGGGATGGGCCGTGGGTGCGGGCTTTGAATTGGCACTGGGTTGCGATTTGATCGTCGCGGGCACCGATGCGCGTTTCAAGCTGCCCGAGACTCCGCTGGGATTGCCGGCCACGGGTGGCATCCATATGCTGCTGCCAAGCATCGTGGGCACCAGCCGTGCGAAGGGACTGCTGTGGCTGGGGCAGGAAATCCACGCGGAGCAGGCACACCAATGGGGGATCGTCTGGGAGCTGGCCGAGCCGGCTGATCTGCGCGAACGTGCGCTTGCGCTGGCACAAACCCTGGCCGCGTTGCCCACCGAGGCGCTCGTCAGGGTCAAGCGCCTGGTTCACGCTGAGCACCTGCCCGACGTCCCCGCCGCTCTCGGGCGCGAGTCCCGGCCCTGAAGAGAAAGCCGAAGTCCGTTCCACCATCCTCGGCCGTCGGCTGTTTTTTGGGGGAAGGGGAAAACACCCGGGTCGGTCTTGATCGACAACCACGGTTGCATTCCCCACGCCGTAGACCGCCGCAAGCCCGCGGAAACAGGGACTTCAGAAAGACAAAAGGCCCCCACTTGCGTGGGAGCCTTGTCTTACTGGCGGAGCGAGAGGGATTCGAACCCTCGATGAGGCTCTACACCCCATACTCCCTTAGCAGGGGAGCACCTTCGGCCACTCGGTCATCGCTCCGGAACCTCATATTATGCCTCAAGTTGCCCGGCTCTCACAGGGCAACACAGGCCATTTCAGCCGGCAATGCTGTCTTCGGTGCGGTCCAGATCGAACTCGCGGTGCAGTGCGCGCACGGCCAGCTCCATGTACTTCTCGTCGATCACGACCGAGGTCTTGATTTCCGAGGTGGAGATCATCTGGATGTTGATGCCCTCGTCGCTCAGGCACTTGAACATGCGGCTGGCCACGCCGACATGGCTGCGCATGCCGATGCCGACGATGCTGACCTTGCAGATGCGCGCGTCGCCCACCACGTCGGCCGCGCCGAGCTCGGGCACGACCTTGCCCTTGAGCAGGTCCATGGCCTTCTGGAAATCGTTGCGGTGCACCGTGAAGCTGAAGTCGGTCTTGCCGTCCTTGCTCAGGTTCTGGATGATCACGTCGACCTCGATGTTGGCCTCGGCCACCGCACCCAGGATCTGGTACGCGATGCCGGGCTTGTCGGGCACGCCGAGCACGGAGATCTTGGCTTCGTCGCGGTTGAAGGCAATGCCGGAAACGACGGCTTGTTCCATTTGTTCGTCTTCCTCAAAAGTGATCAGGGTGCCGGAGGCGGCTTCTTCATTCAGGTCGATGTCCCAGGGCGTGAAACTCGAAAGCACACGCAGGGGCACCTTGTACTTGCCGGCAAATTCCACCGAACGGATCTGCAGCACCTTGCTGCCCATGCTGGCCATTTCCAGCATCTCTTCAAAGCTCACGCGCAGCAGGCGGCGCGCTTCGGGCACCACGCGCGGGTCGGTCGTGTAGACGCCGTCCACGTCGGTGTAGATCAGGCATTCGGCCGCCTTCAGCGCGGCGGCCACGGCCACGGCCGACGTGTCGCTGCCGCCGCGGCCCAGGGTGGTGATGTTGCCGTCCGGGTCCACACCCTGAAAGCCGGTCACGATCACCACCTTGCGTGCATCCAGGTCGGCGCGCACACGCTGGTCGTCGATCGATTCGATGCGTGCCTTGGTGTAGGCGCTGTTGGTCTTGATCGGCACCTGCCAGCCGGCGTAGCTCACCGACGCCAAGCCTTCGGCCTGCAGCGCAATCGCCAGCAGGGCCGAAGAGGCCTGTTCGCCCGTGGCGGCCAGCATGTCGAGTTCGCGGCCGTAGGCGCTGCCGGCCTTGCTCGGGGCCAGCTCCTTGGCCAGGCCCAGCAGGCGGTTGGTTTCGCCGCTCATGGCGCTGGGCACCACCACCATCTGGTGACCGGCCCGGTGCCACTTGGCCACGCGCCGGGCCACGTTGCGGATGCGCTCGGTCGACCCCATGGAGGTGCCGCCGTACTTGTGAACAATCAAAGCCATCGGGTTGGAATGGGTTGGAAAAATCGAGGAAACAGGGCGCACAACACCTGACATGGCGGCCCAGGCGAGGGCGCAAAACGCGCCCGGCAAAGCCTTGAAATTATATCGACGGGACGCCGTCCACCGGTGCAAAGGCCAGATGCCCGCCTTCGCGCGTGACGAAACCGCTGGCCACCTTGATGCGGATGCGGTGGCCGCGCGTGCGGCAATCGGCCACCTGGTCCAGCAACTCGTCCAGCTGAGCCGTGCTCGCGGCCACACCCGCAATCTGGCGCAACCAGTGGCGCAGTGCATTGCCCTGGCGCTCGCGGCTGAGCAACTGCAACGCCGGGATGGCGGGGGGCATGCCGGCCTGCGCCAGATCGATCCGGGCCAGATCGTCCAGCAACACCTGCGCCTGAGCCGCATGACCCGCGCTGCGCGCGAGCAGCGGTCGAAAGCCCGGAAAACAGGCCTCCCAGGCCGGCATCAGGATTGCCCGGATGCGGTTGCGGGTGTAGCGCAGGTCGGTGTTGGTCGGGTCTTCCACAAAGGCGTGTCCCGTGACATCCAGCCATTCGCGCAAAGCGGCAGACGGCAAGCCCAGCAAGGGACGGCCAAACACCACACCGTGCCGTTCGAACCGGTCGGGCATGGCCGCCAAGCCGGGCAGTCCGGCGCCCCGGCTGAGCGCGAGCAGCAAGGTCTCGGCCTGGTCGTCGGCGTGCTGCCCGAGCAGCACAATGGACGCACCCGCCTGCTGCGCCATGTCGGCGAGCGCGGTGTAGCGCACGGCCCGCGCGGCATCTTCAGGGCTCTGTCCCGGAGCATGTGCCGCCTGCACGCGGCGCACCTGCAGGCCAATGCCGTGGAGCTCGCAAAAACTGCTGGCGAAGGCTTCAAAACCGTCGGCCGCCGCCTGCAGCCCGTGGTGAACATGCAGCGCCAGCACGCAGTCGGGCCAGCGTTGTTTCGCCGCCAGCAACAAGGCCGTGGAATCGGCACCGGCGCTGAAGGCCACAGCCACCGGCTTCAAGGCGGTGTGAGCGGCCCCGCTGGCAGACAACCAGTGCGCGCACCACGCCGCCAACGCCTGCTCGCAGGGGTTGGCGGGCGCAGGCAAGGCGCTCACCTCAGCGCTTGTCCGACTTGCTCTCGGCCTTGGTGTCGGTGTAGCGACCGTAGCTGTTGAGGCGCGCGTAGCGGCGGTCCACCAGCTCCTTGACCTTGAGGTCGGCCACCTGGCGCCACGCATCGGTCAGTGCGCGCTTGAGGAACGCGGCCATCTGCCTGTGGTCGCGGTGCGCGCCACCCACCGGTTCGTTGACGATCTTGTCCACCAGGCCCAGCGCCTTGAGGCGGTGCGCGGTGATGCCCAGGGCATCGGCGGCATCGCTGGCACGGTCACTGGTCTTCCAGAGAATGGAGGCACAGCCCTCGGGACTGATCACCGAGTAAACCGAATACTGCAACATCAGCACCTGGTCGGCCACCGAGATGGCCAGCGCACCGCCCGAGCCACCTTCACCGATGATGGTGGAGATGATCGGTACCTCGAGTTGCGCCATCTCGAAGATGTTGCGGCCAATGGCTTCGGACTGGCCACGTTCCTCGGCGTCGATGCCGGGATAGGCGCCCGGGGTATCCACGAAGGTGAACACCGGCAGCCTGAACTTCTCGGCCAGCTTCATCAGGCGCAGCGCCTTGCGGTAGCCCTCGGGCTTGGTCATGCCGAAGTTGCGCAGACCACGCTCTTTCGTGTCGCGCCCTTTCTGATGGCCCAGCACCATGCAGGGCTGCCCGTTGAAGCGGGCCAGGCCGCCGACGATGCTCAGGTCGTCGGAGAAGTGGCGGTCACCGTGCAGTTCCTGGAAGTGCGTGAAGATGTCGCGCACATAGTCCAGCGTATAGGGCCGATCGGCGTGGCGCGCGATCTTGGTGATCTGCCAGGGCGTGAGGTTGCTGTAGATGTCTTTGGTGAGCTGCAGGCTTTTGCCCGACAGCTGCTCGATCTCGGCGGAGATGTCGACCGCCGATTCGGTCTGGACGTAGCGCAGTTCTTCGATTTTGGTTTCGAGATCGGCAATCGGTTGTTCGAAATCGAGAAAGTTCTTTTTGGCCAAGGTGTGACTCCTGTGGTCTTGTGACGACCCTTCCGCGCTCCGCACGCATGCGGCTCGCGGTTCCATGTCCTGAAGGAATCAGGACGGTGTTTCAACGACGTCTTTTTGTATCAATAGGCCACGGGGGCCGGGTCCAGCGAGCGCCAAATATACCAAGTCGCCACACTGCAGAACGGCGCCCAGGAAGCGGCCACTTCGCGTATCTCGCTGCGGCTCACCGGTTCGCCCGAAAAATAGCAGCGGCTGATGCCATTCTGCAAGCCCACGTCGTCCAGCGGCAGCACGTTGGGCCGCATCAGGTGGAAGATCAGGAACATCTCGGCGGTCCAGCGACCGATGCCGCGGATCGCCACCAGCTCGGCGATGATGGCCTCGTCGTCCATATCGGCCCAGGCATTCACATGCACCTGGTCGTTGGCGAAGTGCAGGGCCAGGTCCACCAGGTACTCGACCTTGCGGGCCGACAGGCCGGCCGCGCGCATGTCGTCCACCTTGAGCTTGAGCACCTGGGCGGGCAACATCTTCTTGGGCAACACGGCAAACCGGTCCCAGACCGATTGCGCCGCCTTCACCGAAATCTGCTGGCCCACGATGCTGCGCGCCAGCGTGACAAACGCGTCACCCCGCGACTGCAGGCTCACGCCGCTGTGCAGGGGAATGAGCTTTTTCATCACCCGGTCGCGCTTCATCAGGTGACGACAGGCCTCCTGCCAGTACACCGGGGCCTCGGGTCCCACGTCGGGCAACACAGACGCCATCAGCTGCGCTCCCAGGTGGTGCCCTGGGCGCTGTCTTTCAGCACCACGCCCTGCGCCAGCAGCTCCTGACGTATGCGGTCGGCTTCGGCAAAATTCTTCGCCTGCTTGGCAACGGCACGGTCCCCGATCAGCGCCTGAATCGCCGCCTCGTCCAGCCCACCTGCCGCGCCACCACCGCCCTGCAAGAAGGCCGCCGGCTCAACCTGCAGCAGTCCCAGCGTGCCGCCGAGGGCACGCAACAGCCCGGCCAGCGCCGCATCCTTGCTGCGATTGACTTCGCTCGCGAGATCAAACAGCACGGCCACCGCTTCGGGCGTGCCAAAGTCCTCGTCCATCGCGGCGCGGAAACGCTGGGCAAACGGATGCGACCAGTCGATGGTGGCCACCGCTTCGGCAGACACCATCGACAAGGCGGTGTAGAGGCGCTTGAGGGCTGAACGGGCATCGTCCAGATGCGCGTCGCTGTAATTGAGCGGGCTGCGGTAGTGGGTGCGAACCATGAAAAAACGCACCGTCTCGGCGTCGTACTTGGCCAGCACCTCGCGGATGGTGAAAAAGTTGCCCAGGCTCTTGGACATTTTTTCGTTGTCCACGCGGACAAAACCGTTGTGCATCCAGAAGCGCGCCAGCGGCTTTCCGCTCGCCCCTTCGGACTGGGCAATTTCGTTCTCGTGGTGCGGAAACTGCAGATCGGCCCCGCCACCATGGATATCGAAGGTCTCACCCAGCAGCGCGCAACTCATGGCAGAGCACTCGATATGCCATCCCGGTCGTCCTGGCCCATAGGGTCCTTCCCATCGGGCTTCTGCCGGTTCATCGGGCTTGGCGGACTTCCAGAGCACAAAATCCAGTGGATCGTTCTTTTCGCTGGCCACCGCCACCCGCTCGCCGGCACGCAGATCGTCCAGCGACTTGCCCGACAACTTGCCGTAGCCGGGAAACCGGCGCACCGCGAAATTCACGTCGCCATCCTGAGCGCGATAGGCCAGGCCTTTGGCTTCGAGCTGGCCAATCATTGACAGCATCTGCGGCACGTAGGCCGTGGCGCGCGGCTCGAAGCTGGGCGCCTCGATGCCCAGCGCAGCGATGTCCTGGTGCATGGCCAGCGTCATTTCGTCGGTCAGTGCCCGGAGGGTGATGCCTCTGGCGAGCGCCCGCTGGATGATCTTGTCGTCGATGTCCGTGATGTTGCGGACATAGGTCACACGGTAGCCACTGACCTTGAGCCAGCGTTGCACCACATCGAACGCCATCATCATCCGGGCGTGGCCGATGTGGCACAGGTCGTAGATGGTCATGCCGCAGACATACATGCGCACATGACCCGCCTCCAGGGGTTCGAACGGCTCCGGCCGACGGGACAGGGTATTGAAAATGCTCAGGGTCATGGGAACAGGATTCGGGGAGTGAACGGAAGCGGGGGGGCCGAACACAGCACCTTCCACTTCGCACCGGCCAGCAGGTCCGAAACGGAACAAAAAGTCGGAACAGTGGGTGCGAGCGGGCCGAATGTCACGTCCGACCGGCATCAGGAAGCCATTGGACTTACACCCTCAGATACAATCTGCCAGTATAGCCAGCTTGGTCTTGGGCGAGCGCACTCGGACAGGCGCTATATTCATGTTTACAGGCCCGCCCGCGGTCTTCGGTCTGCCCGCATTCGCTCTTCTGAGGTCCCATGCATCACCCCGTCAAACCTTCGTCCATGCTGTCCGCTTCCAGTCGCGGCGGCACCTCCACCCTGGTCACATCCCGGCTGCGCCTGCTGGCGCTCTCGGTGGCTGTTTCGGCCGCGCTGGGGGCAACCGTGGTCATGGCCCAGACCGACGATTACGCCGAGGTCAACCGCCTCATGCGGGCCGGGCAACTCAGCGAGGCCTTGAGCAAGGTGGATCAGTACCTCACCAGCAAGCCTCGCGATCCCCAGATGCGCTTCCTCAAAGGCGTGATCCAGACCGAAGGCGGCAAACACAGCGATGCCATTGCCACCTTTTCCAAGCTGACCGAAGAATTTCCCGAACTGCCCGAGCCCTACAACAACCTGGCCGTTCTATACGCCGGACAGAGCCAGTTTGACAAGGCGCGCGCAGCCCTCGAAATGGCCATCCGCACCAACCCCAGCTACGCCACAGCCCATGAGAACCTGGGTGACGTGTACGCCAAGCTGGCCAGCCAGTCGTACAGCAAGGCACTTCAACTGGATTCCGGCAACACCGCCGTGGCCCCCAAGCTCAGCCTGATCCGCACCCTGTTCAGCGCCGACGCCAAGGGCGGTGCCCGCCCGGGTGCGGCGCTGGCTCCGGCGGCGGCGCCCGTTGCCACCGCACCCGTGGCGGTGACCAAGCCCGCAGTCCCGGCTCCGACGCCCGCACCCGCCGCTTCGGGCAACGCCGAAGCCGCCGTGGAAGCCGCCGTGGCTTCCTGGGCCAAGGCCTGGTCCAGCAAGAACATGCAGGCTTACCTGGGTGCCTACGCCGGCAACTTCACGCCCCCCGGCGGCCAGGCCCGCAGTGCGTGGGAAGCGGACCGCAAGGCCCGCATCGTGCCTCGTTCGCGCATCGGCGTGGACATCAGCGATCTGTCGGTATCGGTTGATGGTGATCGCGCATCGGCCAGCTTCAAGCAGGACTACAGCTCCGACACGCTCAATGTCACCAGCCAGAAAAAACTTGATTTCGTCAAGAGCGGCAGCCGCTGGTTGATCGTGCGCGAAACCACGGGTTCCTGATGGCCGGTCGGCGGTACCTCCAGCATGGCCACGCCAGCATTCCAACCGCCAACCTGAGCTCGGGCATTGGCAGCCTGCTGCGTCCGGCCACCGGACTGCTCGTTCTGGCCGCGTTGGCGCTGGCCATCGGTTTGATCAGTTCCTGCGGGGGTCCGATGGGCTTGTCCGGCGGCCTGATGGACCGGATAACCGCTGTGGTCACGACCGCTGATCCAGCCAGGGCATCCTCCGAGCCGTCCATGCTCGACAGCGCACTGAGCAAGGTTCAGGACGCAGCCCAGTTGCTTGGGACGCCCCAAATGGTGTCCGGGCTGCAATCCAGCCCGCTCTCCGGTGAAGCCCTGCAGCAGGTGATGCCGCTGATGGGCCAGGCCGAGGCCCGCCTCATTGAAATCTACCAGTTGATCAGCCAGGGCCTGGCGCGCGAGGCGCTGACCAAGGCCGACACCTTGGTGCGTGACCATCCGAACTTTCACCTGGCGCACCTGGTGCACGGCGACTTGCTGAGCCTGCAAACGCGCCCGGTCCGCCATCTCGGCGATGTGCCTGACACCAAGGCGCTTGCTGCTTTTGAGCAACTCAAGACGTTGCGTGAAGAATCGCGCCGCCGTCTGCGGGCCCTGATGGAGCGACCACCCGCCGGGAGCATCCCCGCACAGTTCCTCGCCCTGTCATCCCAGAGCCGGCATGCGATTGCCATCGATGCATCCCGTTCACGCCTGTACCTGTTCGAGAACCAGACCCCCTCTGCGTCGGGCAGCCTGATCGCTCAGCCGCCCCGGTTGCGCCTGGTGGGTGATTTCTACATTTCCGTTGGCCTGTCCGGCATCGAGAAAACCGTCGAGGGCGACAAGCGCACACCGCTGGGCGTTTACTACATCACCAGCAACCTCAACCCGGACAACCTGCCCGACCTGTACGGCGTGGGTGCACTGCCCATCAACTACCCCAACCCGCTCGACGTGCAACGCGGCAAGACCGGCAGCGGCATCTGGCTGCATGGCACGCCCCGCGAGCAGTTTGTGCGCGC
Organism: Hydrogenophaga sp. L310; assembly: GCF_055703065.1. Taxonomy (NCBI): domain Bacteria; kingdom Pseudomonadati; phylum Pseudomonadota; class Betaproteobacteria; order Burkholderiales; family Comamonadaceae; genus Hydrogenophaga; species Hydrogenophaga sp. L310. The sequence continues at coordinate 201,724 of NZ_JBVPZA010000006.1, read as the reverse complement.
CCCTCAGGCCTCCGATGGCTGCGTGGTCCTGTCCAACCCCGATCTGGAGCGGCTGCTCAAGACCGTGCAGATCCGCACCACGCCGGTCGTGATCGCGCCCGAGCTCCAATGGGTGCGACCCGAGGCACTCGACACCGAGCGTCAGGCCTTTGAGGCAGCCCTGGAAGCCTGGCGCGTCGCCAAGAGCGAGGGCAATCTCGGGCAGCTCAAGGGGTTTTGCTCCAGCCGTTTCCAGAACCAGGGCCGCGATCTGGCCCAATGGTGGCCGCGCGTCGAGAGCGAACTGAGCCCCGCGAAAGGCCCCCGGGAACTGCAGCTCAAGGAGCTCTCCCTGCTTCGCTGGCGCGACGCCCAGGACACCATGGTGGTGACCTTCGGCGAGGTTCCTCTGGGCCAATCCCGCGGCGTCACACGCCGGCAGTACTGGGCGCTGGAACGCGACCAGTGGAAAATATTCTCAGAAGGTACCCTTTGATGCAAAACACCCCTTTCAAGCAGCACCCTTTGCGCCGTCATCTGGCTTCCCTGCTCGTCGCAAGTGCTGCAGCGGTCCTGCTTCCGGTGGCCGCATGGGCCCAAGGCACGCCGGTCGCCGAGACGCCCAAGGTGCGCCTGAACACCTCCATGGGTGACATCGTGCTGGAGCTGTATCCCGACAAGAGTCCGAAAACGGTCGAGAACTTTCTGCAATACGTGCGCGACAAACACTATGACGGCACCGTGTTCCACCGCGTGATCAACAACTTCATGATCCAGGGCGGCGGTTTCAACGCCGACTTCCAGCAAAAAGCAACCCGCCCGTCCATTCCGCTGGAAGCCAGCAATGGGCTGAAAAACGACCGTGGCACGATCGCCATGGCCCGAACACAAAATCCCAACTCCGCCACGGCACAGTTCTTCATCAACGTGGTCGACAACGCCGCCTTGAACGCACCCAACCCCGACGGATACGGCTATGCCGTTTTTGGCAAGGTCACCGCGGGCATGGATGTGGTGGACAAGATCAAGCTCGTTCCAGTCGGCAACCAGGGCATGCACCAGAACGTGCCCAAGACACCCCTCACCATCCTCAAAGCCACCCTGGAGAAATGAACATGGCCAATCCCCAAGTCGAACTGCACATCGCCAACTTCGGCGTCGTCACCCTGGAACTGGACGCCGAAAAAGCGCCCCTGTCCACCGCCAACTTCCTGTCGTACGTGAACAAGGGTCACTACAACAACACGGTGTTTCACCGCGTCATCCCCGGCTTCATGGTGCAGGGTGGCGGCTTTGAGCCGGGCATGAACCAGAAGCCCGCCGATGCCCCCATCAACAACGAAGCCAACAACGGCCTGAAGAACGAGCTCTACACCGTGGCCATGGCGCGCACCAGCGACCCGCACTCGGCCAGCGCCCAGTTCTTCATCAACGTGGCCAACAACGCTTTCCTCAACCACACCGCACCCAGCGCCCAGGGCTGGGGCTACGCCGTGTTCGGCAAGGTGGTTTCCGGGTCTGACATCGTGAAGAAGATCGAGGGCGTTGCCACCGGCCGCAAAGGCTTCCATGACGACGTGCCCAAGGAAGACGTCGTCATCGAAAAAGCCGTCGCCCTTTGATGGCAGGGGCTCCTTGCCCCTCTCCCATGCCAGACACGACCTCCGACCGCTTCGCCACCCTGCGCGCACCCGCGCACTGGCAAGCGGTCGATTTCATTTCCGACCTCCATTTGCAGGCGTCGGAACCGGCCACACTGGCCCTGTGGGAACGCTATCTGCAGCAGGCCCCTGCCCTGCGGGCCGATGCCCTGTTCATCCTGGGCGATCTCTTTGAAGTCTGGATCGGCGACGACGTGCTCGCGCCCCAGACCTCCAACACCCCGTCCTTCTGGCACACCTGCGCCCAGCTGCTGCGGGAGCACAGCCGTCACACCCCGGTGTATTTCATGCACGGCAACCGCGATTTCCTGCTCGGTGCCCAGGCACTGGCCGCCTGCGGGATGGTCGGGCTGAACGATCCGACGGTGCTGGAATTTCACGGCCAACACTGGCTGCTCAGCCATGGCGACGCCCTGTGCCTGGCCGATACCGACTACCAGCGCTTCCGCGCCGTGGTGCGTTCTGCCGACTGGCAGCGCGATTTCCTGGCCAGGCCGCTGAACGAGCGTGAAGCGATTGCACGCGGGCTGCGCGAGCAAAGCGAGGCCCGCAAACGCGGCAGCGCGCACGATCACACCCTCTGGGCCGACGTCGATGCGGATGCGGCCAGACAGTGGCTGCAGGCGACCGGTTCACAGACCCTGATCCACGGCCACACCCACCGCCCGGATCAGCACGATCTGGGACAGGGCCTGCGGCGCGTGGTGCTCAGCGACTGGGATCCGACCGCCCAGCCACCGCGTGCCGATGTGCTGCGCCTCAGCGCGCTGGACGGGTTGCAGCGATTGCCCTTGTGTTGAAGCCGGTGGCCCGTCTGCTGCAACGCTGGCTCCCCAGGCGCTGGCGCAGCCCGCAGCCGCTGCCCGCAGCGCTGTGGCGCGAAACGCTGGCACAACACCCCTTCCTGGCCGAACTCACCGCAACGGAACAAAGCCACCTGCAGCAGCTGTGCAGCCATTTCCTGCTGGAGAAGGAGTTCCACGGCGCCCACGGCCTGAAGATCACCGACACCATGGCGTTGAGCATCGCGGCGCAGGCCTGCCTGCCGCTGCTGCACATCGCCAGTCCGGCGGACCGGGACCACCAGAACCCGATGGATGCGCTGGACTGGTACGACGATTTCGTCGGCATTGTGGTGCAGCCGGGTGCTGCGGTGGCCATGAGGGAAACGGCCGACGCCGCGGGTGTGGTGCACCGCTACCGCGAAGTCCTCGCGGGCGAAGCCATGGACCGTGGCCCCGTGATGCTGAGCTGGGAGGAAGTCGCGCAAGCCGGCCAGACCGCGACCAGCGGAAACAACGTGGTGATCCACGAGTTCGTGCACAAGATGGACATGCGCGGCATGCAAGCCGGTGAAACCCCGGATGGGGCACCCGTGCTGCCCCAGGGTTTGTGGGGCGCGACCCGTCCGGCCCAGGCGAGGAAGCACTGGCGCGACACCATGTCCATCGCCTTCACCCAGTTTCGCGAAACGCTGAGTCTGGCCGAACGCTTCGGTGGCGAGCGCCCCTGGCTGGACAGCTATGCCGCCAAGGACCCGGCCGAGTTTTTCGCGGTGACCTGCGAGGCCTACTTTGTCAACCGCGAGCGCTTCGCTCTCGAGTTCCCGACCCTGCTTTCGCTGTATGACGGGTTTTTTCGGGCTGACCAGGCATAGTGGTCGGTAGCCCGCCAATGGCAGGCAGGCCACCGACGTCCGCTCAGCGCTTGAGCAGGACCTTGAGCGTGTTCTGCAAACGGCGCGCAGCGCCTGCGTCGTAAACACCAGCCAGCACACGCGACACATCCTGAGCCCAGGTATCGACCGGCGCAGCTTCGTGGCGGCGCGTGAGCAACTGCAGTTGCAGCATGCGGCGGGTATCCAGCAGTTCGGCCGGCGTAGGCACTTCGGCCGCCATTTCCAGCCGCAACAAGGCGTCGGCAGGCACCGCGGCGGGCGCACCCCCGTTCAGGCTTTGCGACCACGCGCTGCGGGTTGCCGCGTTGACCCGCGAACCCAGCGCCTGCGCGGTCGGCAGCTGCGACGCATCGCGCTGCTCCCAGGCGGTCAGCAACTGGGTCAACACCTCACCATGCGCTTGGGCCGCAAGCTTGCGCAACGCCGCTTCGGCGTGTTCGATCGCCTGGCGCTGGGCGCGGAAAGCGGCGTCCCCCAGGCGCGGGCCCCGCGGCTCGCGATCAAAGCGGTCACCCCCTCGCCCATCCCGCGCATCACCGCGAGCACCAAAACCACCCCGTGCATCGCGGCTGTCACGGCCCGGGGGGCCACGGCGGTCGTCACGTCCGGCGGGCTCGGTCTTTTTCATGCCCGGGCGGTCATCACCACGCACCGCCACGATCTTCTTCGGCGGGGCGGCTGGTTTGGCGGGCACGGCGGCTTCCACCGCGGGAGCTTCGCCTTCGCCTTCGGCATCGGCCGGCGCAGATCCCTCCGCAGCCGGAGCCAGGGCTTGATCCTCTGCCATCGCCTCCGTGGACCCGACCCCGGCCTGCGACGCAACGGCCTTCACCGTGCCGCTGGCCGGTTCGTCTGCGGCCGCGGCCTGGCCGCGCAAGGCGGCCTCCAGCGCCGCCATGGCGGCGCGGATCTGCTGGACATCGCCGCTCGCACTGGCCGCATCCACCGCCTGCGAAGCTTCAAGCACCCGCTGGTCGTGGGCGTTGAGTGCCGTGGACGCCTTCTCGCGTTCGCTGCTCTTGCGGGCAAAAGCCTCGTCAATGGGCTGGCGGAAGGCCTCCCACAGCTTCTGTTCCTGCTTGCGCTCCAGCGGCACCGCGTGCGCCTCGGCCTGCCAGCGCTGCTGCAGCGCCTTGACCGCGTCGATGCGCAACTGGGGCGCGGCGCCCATGGCCTTGGCTTCGTCGATCAGGGCCCGGCGGCGCTCGACGCTTTGTGCCTGCGCAGCTTCGAGACCGGCGTGCGCGGCGTGCATGGCGGTTTTCCAGAGCGGCTGCATTTCGGCAAACGCCTTTTCGCTCAGGTGGCCCGCTTCCCGCCAGCGCTCGGAGAACGCGTGCAGTTCACGCACCTGGGCCTTCCAGTCGGTGCTCTCCGCGTGCGCAGCCGTCCAGGCCTTGAGTTCTTCAATGATCGCCATGCGCTGGGTCTTGTGGGCCTCCGCCTGCTGGCGGACCTGGGTCAGCCAGGCCTCGACGCCTTTGTGGGCCTCGGTGCAGGCTTCGTCAAAACGCTTCCACAACGCGTGGTTGGGCTGGCCGCCCTGGTCGGTTGCTTTCCATTGATCGCGCAGGCTGCGCAGGGTCTCCTGCATCTTGCGCCCGCCGAGCCGCTGGCCTTCGGGCGGCTGCAACAGGGCCTCGGCCTTTTTCACCAGCTCTTCGCGCAGCTGATCGGCGCGCCAGCGCTGCCAGTCTTCCAGATCACCGGCCTGGGTCAGCGCCGCGTGGGCGCGGGCCTCCAGCTCGGGACCGATGAGGCGGGCGTGCGACTTCAGCACCGCACGCACATCGGCCGCGGCCTTCGGCGTGGCTTTGCCATGCCCCTCGGCCAGCTCGCGCTCCAGCACACCCAGGGCACGGTCCAGCTCGGCCAGCACCTTGGCCCGGCGTTCCTGGGCGGCCTGGGCATCGTGAGCGGCTTTTTCACCTGGCACGGCGGCGTCGACACCGCGCGCGGCGCGCAACTCGTCCGCCCACACCGGCACAGCAGGCAGCGGCGCCTGCGGGTTCGCATCGGCCGCAACAGCCTGGGCCAGGGCCGCTTCGAAAGCCTCCCACACCAGTTGCAGCTGACTGCGGGAAGCCTGGAGCATCGGGGGAAACTTGGGCTCGACGCTGGGCCACTGGGCGTCGTCGGCCAGGGTGCTGGCCTGCTGCTGCCATTGAGCCACGTCGGTGCGCAGCGCTTCGGCGCTCTGCAGGGCTTCGCGCCACGGCTTGGTCGACATCACTTCGATGCGCTGGGCCATCAGCACCGCCGACTCGCGCTCCACCTGAACGCGGTGCTGCACATCCTCGATCGCCTTGACGCGTTCGGCCAGGGCCTGCTTCAGCCCCGCCAGGGGTTCGCGCGACAACGGCGCTCCGGCACGCGCGGCGTCGCGCTGCCAGGCCATGGCATCGGCCAGGTTCAGACGGGACTGCCCGATGAGGGCCTCGGCCTTGACGGCCCACTCGGCGGCAATCTGTTCCTGGGCCTTCAAACGTTTCTGTTCGTCCAGCTTTTCCTTCAGCGGCTTGGCCGCACCCCGGTCGCGCTGCGACAGCTCCTTGAACACCTCGGTCATCTGCTCCAGCCCCGGTTCGCTGGCCAGCCATTCGCGGATGCGGGACGCGCGTTCGCCCGTGGTGGGCGCAGAAAACGCGCCACCGGTCAGGGCATCCAGGGGATGAGCGGCGCTGGCAGCGGCTGGCTTGGAGCTGGCGGGCGTGTTCACGGCAGATTCCGGGGCATTGGACTGGGGGGGACTTCTTCGCAGGGAAAACAGCGACATACAGGGATCGTTCTATATAGGAGCCGGCGCGTCGAAGCGCCTGGCGAAGCCCGTATTGTCGCTGCTGTTGCTTCCGATGCCGATCACGCACGTCCAAAAACAAGAAACCCCGGTGAGCAGAACCCACCGGGGTTGACGGCGGGCAACTTGCACTTGCCGTCAGTTTTGGCGGAGGGAGTTGGATGTCTCTCCAGCCTGGAAGCAACAGATTGCTCCCGTTTGGAACCGGTTGGCGGATGCTCCGCGTCGCCGGTTTGATGCCCATCAACGACGGGCAACTGCAGATTAACCGGGTTCCGGATCGGGTTCAAGGTGTTGACCGGAACAAGGTCATGGAAATTTTCAATCGCGATGCGAGCGTGATGCAAGCCACCCGGTTAGCAGCCGTAACAACCACCCGCCCCCACCCGAATCGACCAGCGGCGCCCTGATCGCTGACCGGCGAGCAGCGCCGGGCCGGGCTGGTATCCGTGCTAGCACGAGACACCAAGGGTGGCCAAAACCACCATTCAATATACTTTTAAGTAGTTAGAGTTTAAATCTTAAACATTGACTTGATATTAAACCTCCCCTAACATTCGCCGGTTTTGCCCATTCAGGGTAAACCCGAGCCGCTGACCCAGCAGGGTCCATCGACCGCATGGCTCACAAAGCCCGCCTCGATGAGGTGCCCAGCCAGCCGCACCGACCCATCCGGTCACCGCGGCACCGACAGGAGAGACCACATGAACGATATCCACCGCCCACACAAGAGCACCTCAGGTGCCACGGCATCCCTCAAAACCACCCTGAGCGACGCGTACCAGGGTTTTGTCGCCATCACCCACAATGGCCTGGCCCTGATGGGCATGGCCCTCGCGCTGGGCCTGATCACCCTCGCAGCACGCAGCGACCTGCGCCAGGACGCCGAGCAACACCTGCTCGGCTGGTTGCAGCAACGCCAGGAGGCCAACGAGCCTGTGATCGCGTTTGAACCCGAACCCGACGCCGTGCAACGGGTGACCGCCGTGTTGCCCCACCACCTGCCCAAACAGCAGGCCAACGTGGCCTTCTGGCTGAGCCGCAAGTACCGGGTCGCGCCCGAACCACTGGGCGTGCTGGTGGCCGAAGCCTTTGAGGTCGGCGAAAAGGCGCGCATGGACCCGACCCTGATCCTCGCGGTCATGGCCGTGGAATCGCGCTTCAATCCTTTTGCCCAGAGCCCTGTCGGCGCGCAGGGCCTGATGCAGGTGCTCACGCGCGTGCACACCGAAAAATACGAAGACTTTGGCGGTCAGCTGGCCGCCTTCGACCCCGTGTCCAACCTGCGGGTGGGTGCGCGGGTGCTGCAGGACTGCATCAAACGGGCGGGTTCCATCGAAGGCGGCTTGCGCCTGTACGTCGGTGCGGTCACCACCGATGGCAGCGGCTACATCAACAAAGTGATGGCCGAACACCTGCGCATCCAGAGCGTGGCGCTGGGCAAGCCCATGCCCACCCGCTTCCCGGTCTACAGAAGAGCCACGCCGGTCGTCGCACCCGCGGAGACCGAGGCCTTGCCAGCGTCCGACGCGCCCGAACTGGAGGCCGCCGACGCTGCGCCCCCCGCTGCGGAAATCATGGAACCCCTGCTGCTGGTCCGTTCGTGACCGGCTCGGGCCCCGGGAATATCTTCCACCCGGGCGCCGGGCAGCCCTGCTCGGCTAAACTAGGCCCCGTACGCAACTGGCGATAGGCACCCAAGGCGCAGGGCTCCCTGCCCGACCTTCGGTGCTGACGTGGCCCCCCTGCCCCCATCCGGGACCGCAGGGACAACCACTGGGAAGCGTGCCGCCTGGCTGCCAAGACAGGTGATCAGCCGTTCGCCTGGGCAGCCCCTGCCGTCGTCACCCCGCTGACGCGCGCCGGGATCCACGTTACCCAAGACTGCCAACCATGTACGACCGCAACATCCTCATCGAGCAAACCGACCCCGAGCTGTTTGCCGCCATCCAGGCCGAAAACGCGCGCCAGGAACACCACATCGAGCTGATCGCCAGCGAAAACTACGCCTCGCCCGCCGTCATGGCCGCCCAGGGCACCCAGCTCACCAACAAATACGCCGAAGGCTACCCCGGCCGTCGTTACTACGGCGGCTGCGAATACGTCGACATCGCCGAGCAACTGGCGATCGACCGCGTCAAGCAGATCTTTGGCGCCGACGCGGCCAACGTGCAGCCCCACTGCGGTGCCTCCGCCAACGAAGCCGTGTTCCTGGCTTTCCTGAAACCCGGCGACACCATCATGGGCATGAGCCTGGCCGAAGGCGGCCACCTCACCCACGGCATGCCGCTGAACATGAGCGGCAAGTGGTTCAACGTGGTCAGCTACGGCCTGGACGCCAACGAGGCGATCGACTACGAAGCCATGGAGCGCAAGGCGCGGGAAACCAAACCCAAACTCATCATCGCCGGCGCATCGGCCTACAGCCTGCGCATCGATTTCGAGCGCTTCGCCAAAGTGGCCAAGGAAGTCGGCGCCATCTTCATGGTCGACATGGCGCACTACGCCGGCCTGATCGCTGCGGGCGTGTACCCCAACCCGGTGCCGTTTGCCGACGTCGTGACCTCCACCACCCACAAGAGCCTGCGCGGCCCGCGCGGCGGCATCATCCTGATGAAGGCCGAACACGAAAAGGCCATCAACAGCGCCATCTTCCCCGGCCTGCAGGGTGGCCCGCTGATGCACGTGATCGCCGCCAAGGCCGTGGCCTTCAAGGAAGCGCTGCAGCCCGACTTCAAGCTGTACCAGCAACAGGTGATCACCAACGCCCGCATCGTCGCCGAAACCCTGGTTTCGCGTGGCCTGCGCATCGTCAGCGGCCGCACCGAGAGCCACGTCATGCTGGTCGACCTGCGCGCCAAGGGCATCACCGGCAAGGAAGCCGAGGCCGTGCTGGGCAGCGCCCACATGACGATCAACAAGAATGCCATTCCCAACGACCCGGAAAAGCCCATGGTCACCAGCGGCGTGCGCATCGGCACCCCCGCCATGACCACCCGCGGCTTCAAGGACGAAGAAGCCCGCCTGACCGCCAACCTCATTGCCGACGTGCTCGACAACCCGCGCGACCCGGCCAACATCGAGGCCGTGCGCGCCAAGGTCAACGCCCTGACGGCCCGCTTCCCGGTCTACCGTTGAGCAGCCACCGCAGCAAGGTGCCATTGAAACCATGAAATGCCCTTTCTGCGCTCATCTGGAAACCCAGGTCGTCGAGACCCGGATCTCCGAAGACGCCGACTTCATCCGCCGCCGCCGCCAGTGCGGCCATTGCCAGAAGCGCTTCACCACCTATGAAAGGCCGGAAGTCAGCTTCCCGGCCGTGGTGAAGAAAGATGGCCGGCGGGTCGACTACGTGCCGGCCAAGCTGCGGGCCTCGTTCGCGCTGGCGCTGCGCAAACGCCCGGTCAGCACCGAGCAGGTCGACGCGGCCATCGAGCGCATCGAAGAAAAGTTGCTGAACCTGGGCGCCCGCGAAGTCCCGGCCACCCGGCTCGGCGAAATGGTCATGCGCGAACTCAAGAAGCTCGACAAGGTGGCGTACATCCGCTTCGCCAGCGTGTACCGCAGCTTTGAGGACATTGACGAGTTCCGGGCGCTGGTGGACGAAGTGAGGAAGTGAGCGCCCGTTACTGTGGCGAATCCTCGAAAATGCTGGTTGCCGCTGGCAAAAAGCGACCACCGGATTGTGCTTTCATGGGCAGGATGTCAACACCGCCCTGACCGTCCGCGGTCGGCCCGCACTGTTGATGATGATCCGTGAAGCCTGGGCAGCCACGTCTGTTTTTCGGCAAACGGTGATACTTCCCGCCTGAAAAGCGCCATTCACCAGATGGCTGGACCCTGCGCCAGAATAGGAAACGAACCTGGAAACCGGCGCATTTCCAGAAATCAACCAACTGCCTGGCATGGCCGACTCCGTCAACAACAGATGTTCACCCGGATCGAGTTGCACATTGTTGTTGGGATCGGAAAAAACGATCCACCCTTGTGACCAAGGTCCATCGGAGGTACAAGACTGTCCATCGCGTGATTTGCAGAGGGCCACCCGGGAATTCCGCTTGATGGCCTCGCTTCTGGTCAAAAGAAGCGCCGCCAAGAACCTGTTCGAATAAGCCGAAAGGCGAGTGCCATGCCCGAAACCGGACAAATCCGGAAGGGCCATGGCCAGCAAAATACCGATTATGACCATGACAAACAGGGATTCAACCAGCGTGAATCCGTGATTTTTTCTTCTATTCATACCCTTCCCTTCTGCGCATTTTTTAGGACCCGACTTCTTTCAAACACAGGTCGTTGCACCCGCAAGCATACGGCCTGAATTCGCAAGCTGCTGCAAAAATGGCGAATGCCAGATACCGCATTCGATTATGTAAACCATGAAACCGGAATGCACCCTGAATACCTGCGGTTCATCCCTCCGGATGGGCATGAACCGACCAGGTGCGGGAGACCCAGGCGCCGGGATATCACCGCCCGAGCGGTCCCTTGCCGCCTCCGGCAAAGGCACTTTGCACCGCAAAATACCGTCGAACCGGACTTCCCGGCCGCTCATCAGCCAGGGCGCTCCCATTCGATGTCAACCGCTACGATGCAGTGGAAACATCCAAACACCATGAACGTCCTACGCACCAGCCTGCAGCGCGGCTTTACCCTGATTGAACTGATGATCACCGTCGCGATCATCGGCATCCTGGCTTCCATTGCCTTGCCCAGCTACCAGGATTACGTGCGCAAGGGCCGGCGTGCTGATGCACAGGCTTTCATGTACGAAGTGGCCTCGCGCCAACAACACTTTCTGGTGGACCGGCGCATGTATGCGAGCACATTGGTCGCATTGGGCCTGGCGGCCCCCAGCAGCGTCAGCCTGTATTACGACATCACCCTGCCCATCGTGGTCAACAATGTTCAACCCATGGGTTTCACCCTGCAGGCGGCACCCAAAGGCGGTCAGGCCAACGACACCTGCGGCACCTTGACCCTGAATGCGCAAGGCGCCAAAGGCGCCGCCAAAGGGGGTTGCTGGTGAAATCACGGGCAGCCTTGGGCCGCGCGGCCGGCTCTCCAAAGCAAAGCGGTTTCACGCTCATTGAAGCGCTGATGGTGATTGCCATTCTCGGCATCTTCACGGCGCTCGCGGCCCCCAGCTTCAGCAACACCATCGCCACCATGCGGATCAAGTCCATTTCATTTGACCTGGTGAATGATCTGAACATCGCGCGATCGGAAGCCATCAAGCGAAATGCGGTGGTGGTAATGGCATCCGAGGGCGATGACTGGAATCAGGGGTGGCGCATCACATCCGGTGGCACCACCTTGAAGACCCGCGAGGCCCTCACGGGGTCCATTGCCATCGCATCCGATGAGACCGAGATCAGCTTCCTACGCAATGGCAGGCCCGATGTGGTTGCCGATGGCGATGACGCGACCGACTTCAGCATCACTTCCAGCCTGACCGGTGTGACCGGCCGTTGCGTCAAGCTGCAGCCAACCGGATCGGCCCGCTCTGTCAAAGAGGCTTGCCCATGATGACCTCGCGCCAAAGCCCCTCGGTCCAGCCCGCCACGCAACGCGGCTTCCTGCTGATCGAAATCCTGGTGTCGCTGGTCATCATCGCCTTCGGCTTGCTGGCCCTGGCCGGCTTCGTCACCAAGGCCACCACCCTCGCGGTCGACACGGTCCAGCGCACACGGGCCTCCACCCTGCTCAGCGACATGGCGGGACGCCTCATCACCAACAAACAACTGGCCGTGGCCGGCAACTACGTGGCCGCGACACAGCCCGCCACCGGCTACGGAACGCCCAGCGCCACCAGTACGGTGTGTGCTGGCGTCGGGGTGGCGGCGGTGGATCTTTGCAGCTGGCACAACCTGCTGCTGGGCACCAACGACGCCCAGGCCGGAGGCAATGCCGCTGCGCTGGGCTACCGGGGCTGCCTGAGCCGGGATCCGGTGGCGCCCATCTTCACCATCACGGTGGCCTGGGGCGGCACCACCCCCGGCGAACCCGACACGGTTCCAAACAGCGACTGCGGTGAAGGCCAGTTCGGCGACGACGCCTACCGGCGCGTCCTGCGCACGACGGTGCGCATTCCTTCCCTGGCCGAATGATGCGCACCATGAAACCCAACCATTTCCCCCGCGCCGGGCGCGCAGCAGGCATGCGTGGCTTCACCCTGGTCGAGCTGATGATCGGCATGACCATAGGCCTCATCGTGCTGCTCGGGCTGACGGTTTTTTTCTCCTACAACTCGCGCAATCAGCACGATCTGGAGCGCAGCATCGGGCGCCTGGAAAACGCGCGGTTTGCGCTGGACACCCTGACCGAAGACCTGTTGCACGCGGGTTATTACGCCCAACACGTGCCCGGCAACGCCACCACCTACCAAGCCATCGTTCCCTGTCCTGAGCCTTTGATCCCCCCAAACCCTGATAACCCCTGGAACCTGGGCTGGAACGCGGCCGCGACCAGAATGCCGCCGGCCGTGCAAGGGTTTATGGCCGACGAAGACGATGGCACGCAGGACTGCCTGACGGGCCTGCGCGACAAAGTCGACAAAACCGAGCTCATCACCGTGACCCACGCCGAGACCGGGGACCCCGACCCCGATCTGCGGGACGAGACGAAGACAACCGACCTGTACATCCAGACGAAGGGGTCTGACGCGAACACCCAGGCCACGAGTTGCGCCCCCGACCCCCAGGTCATCGTCGCCACAGGCCCTGCAAGCAACTTTGTGCTGAAGAACGCGGCCTGCAACGCGTTCAATAACGTTCACCGCCTGTCGCAGCGCACCTATTTTTTATCGAAGTGCAACGACTGCACCAACAACGACGGCATCCCGTCCCTCAAGCGGGTTGAGCGTATCGGCGGCAGTTTTGTCGTCAACACGGTGGCCGAAGGGGTTGAACAACTCCAGTTTGAATACGGCGTGGACACCGATGGTGACGGGCAGGTGGATGAAGTGCTGCCTTTTGCCGGCATCACAGCGGTGGATCCCTACGAGTGGCGCAATGTCATGGCCGTGCGGGTGCACATGCTGACCCGCTCCAGCCTGCCCGATCCAGGCCACAAGGAAGAACGCAGCTTCCAGATGGGTGCACTCATCCTCACGCCGGCCGATCTGCCGTCCGGCTTCAAGCGCACCCTGCTCACCACCACCGTGCCGCTGACCAACGTGACGGGCCGGAGAGAATGATGAAACCACGCCTTCAACAACGGTCCGGCAAACAGCAAGGCTCGGTGCTGCTGGTCACCATGGTCTTCCTGCTGCTGTTCGCCGTCGTCGCGACCGCGGTGTTCCGTGGCTCCCAGACCAGCGTGCAGGCGGTGGGCAACATGCAGTGGCGCACCGAGGCCATCAACGCCAGCAACGAGGTGGTGGCCAACATCCTCAGCGACTACGACGGCTTCATCCAGCCCGCACTGACCCACGGCATGGCGGGCCCGGGAGCCCCGAATGCGGCCTTTTCGTCCGATGTCAACGGCGATGGCAAAGCCGATATCGCGGTGAAGGTGGACAAAGTCGAATGCCACTATGTGGCCCCGGTCAAGTGGGAAGATCTCGACGAGGAGAAGAAGGAAGACCAGCAATGTTTCGGCAGCAGCGCCAACCAGATGGGCGAACCGCCAGCGATCTGCTCTGAAGTCCAGTTCTCCGTGGCGCTGACCGCCACCGATACGGTGAGCGCAGCCAACGTCCAGGTCGAGCAGGGTGTGGGCGTGCGCGTGAACAGCGTTACCGATGTTTGCGATTTCTGATCCCCAAGCCGCTTCGGCCCCCCAACACGCCCTCCGTTGACCCGCCCGCGGGAAAGGACCCAACCATGACCACCAGCCCGACCCTCCCCCCCCGCACCCGGCGTCAGCTGCGCCTGCTCCAAGGCAGCACCGTGCTGTTCTCGCTCACCGCCGTGGCCGCGGTCTGGGCGGCAGACACCGACATTTACGGCCCGTCGGCGAACGCCTCCCTGGCGCCCAATGTGCTGATCCACTTCGACAACACGGCGAACTGGTCGGCCCAGAGCAATGCCTGGTATCCCGGCAGCGTCTACGACAAATGCAAGGCGTCGGACACCGGCGGGAAGACCCCCTGCCAGGATGCCGTCACGGCGGTTTTCGGCGCCTACAAGACCGCCTCACTTCTTTGGCCGTGGCAAACGGGCTTTAACGAGTGGAACAGCAGCAAAGCGCCCACCCAGGGGCAGGTGCAGCTGCAGGCCCTGAAATACGTGCTCAACGACATGGTGTGCGCGGCGGCTTCACCCAAAATCGCGATCAACGTGGGACTCTCGCTGTTCAACAGCACCAAGGGTTCCTATCTCAGTTCGAATGACCCAACGGCGGTGATCCACCACGCGGTCCAGCCCCTGAAAAAAGACACGTGTGCGGCCCTGATCGACAAGATCGATACCCTCGCCAAGAACATCAACGACCCCGACTACAAGGCACCGGGGGACGCCAACTACGGATCGGCGGTGTACGAAGCCTTCAAGTACTTTGGCGGCTACACCAACCCCAACCTCGTTGCGACCGACGAGCCGGGCAGCCCTGTCAGCCGTGTCGGGTATGGCACGGGTCGCTTTGGCAACGGCGTTGGCAAAACTGAACTGGCCGATCCTTCGGCGTTCACCGATGCGGGACTGACCAACTACCAACCGCCCGAATCCCAGTGCAACCGCAACTACCTGCTGCTGGTCGGCAATGGCTACCCCAATGCCGAACCCAATGCGGGGCCGCTGGCGTTCAGCGGCATCGGCTATACGCCGCCCACCCTGTCGGCGACCAGTTCCGACACCAGCCGCCTGGCCGACGAATGGGCCTACTTCGCGGCCAACACAGACGTCAACGCCGCCTCGGGGGTGCAACCCTTGTACACCTACACCGTGAACGTGTTCAACGCGCAGAGCGACCTGAAGCAGACCAAGCTGTTGAAATCCATGGCCTCGGTGGGCAGCCCGGACAACGTCTACGTCGAAGTCGGCGGCGACCTGCTGAAACTCATCTCCGAGTTCGAGGATGTGTTCCTCAAGGTCGCGACCGTGGACAGCGTGTTTGCGTCCACGGCGCTGCCGGTGGCGACGAACGCCCAGGGCACCTTCCTTAACCAGGTCTACGTCGGCATGTTCCGCCCCGACGGCGAATTCCGTCCGCGCTGGATCGGCAACATGCGCCAGTACCAGATCGGCACCGTCAACAGCGCGCTCACCCTGGTGGACGCCAACGACAAAGCCGCTACGTCCGGCGGCTTCTTCGCCGCCACGGCCCAGAGCTTCTGGACCTTCGACAGCGTGTTCTTTGACAAGAACCCCATGGGAACGCCCGCCAGCGCCAGCGACAGCCCCGACGGCGCGGTCACCGAAAAGGGCGGCGCGGCGCAGATGTTGCGCCAGGCCAACTTGCAAGACGCCAGCGACCGCAAGGTCTACACCCTGCCGGACAGCCCCGCCGGCAATGCGCTCCTGTCCAACACACCCTTCAATACCACCAACACGGGCCTGGATGCGGCCCTGGTCGCCTGGGCCCGCGGCGAAAACAACTTGCTGGGTCAGCCCTTGCACCTCGGCGCAGAGGCTTTCAACGGCTCCTACAAAGTCGGCTCCACCGTGACCGAACTGGGCAACACCGGCGCGCGCCACAGCATGCACGGCGACGTGCTGCATGCCACGCCCACGGCCATCAACTACGGCGGCAAGGATGTGGTGGTCTATTACGGCACCAACGACGGCTTCTTCCACGCCATTGACGGCCGCAAGAGCGGCACCGGCGCGGGCTCGGAACTGTGGTCCTTCGTTCCGCGGGAACACTACGCCCTGCAAACGCGTCTGCGCAATGGGGAACCCCTGCTGCAGCTTCCCGAGAACGACGACAAGGGCAATCTCATCGCGCCGACCGGCGGTCAGGAGCCGAGAAGCTACGGCATGGACGGCCCGATCGGCAGCTACACCCGCTACGACACCAGTGGCGCGCTGCAGGAAGCCCTCATTTACCCGACCATGCGCCGCGGCGGTCGCACCGTGTACGCGCTGGACGTCACGTCCAAAACGGCGCCCCGCTTCAAGTGGAAGATCAGCGGTGGCAGCGGCGACTTTGCCAAGCTGGCGCAGACCTGGTCCATGCCGCGCACCATCCCGCTGGACAAAACCGCGACGCCCGAGCTGCTCACCGTGATGGGGGGAGGCTACGATCCCAAAGAAGACGACAACGGGTCCGACAACATCGGCAACGCGGTGTTCATCATCAACGGGCGCACGGGTGCCCTGGTCAAGCGCCTCGACACCACTTATTCGGTGCCCAGCGACATCACGCTGGTCGACACCAACCGGGATGGCCGGCCCGACCGGCTGTATTTCGCCGATGTGCGCGGCAACCTCTACCGCGTCTCGGTGCCCGCCAGCGGTGACCTGCTGTCGTCCGCCACCTGGAACACGGTCGAGACCACCAAGATCGCGAATCTGGAAGGCAAGGTCTTTTACCGGCCCGACGTGGTGATGACCAAAACCTACGCGGCGATTCTGGTCGGCACCGGCGACCGGGAAAAGCCCGCACTCAAGGTCACCAGCGACCGCTTCTTCCTGATCAAGGATCCGCTGGCGGCCCCGATCACCACGGCGCTGAGCCTGACCGACATCACCAAGATCGCCACCGTCAACAACACCACCATGGTGCCAGTGCCTACAGGTGACACGGTCAACGCGAACGGCTGCTACATCCAGTTGGCCACCAACGGCGAGAAGGTCATCAACGCGCCCTTGACGGTGTCGGGCATCACCTATTTCGGCACCAACCGGCCGGCGCCGGACAAAACCGACAGTTGCGTGGGCAACCTCGGTCAGGGCTTTGCCTACCAGTTCCCGCTGTTCTGCGGCGTGCCGCTCAAGCCCACCGAGATCCTGGGCGGCGGCATGATTCCCTCGCCGGTGGCCGGCGTGGTCTTGCTGGAAGGTCCTGCGGGCGACGATGGCGAACCCACCACCACCAAGCAGCATTTCCTGATCGGTGGTGCGGGCCCCTCACCCTTGACGGTGACCGATCCCACGCCACTGTTGTCGCCCAAGCGCCGCCCGCTCTACTGGCGCATCAACAACAACAACCGTTGAGATTGCCACCGGTTCGACCCGCCCGTCCCGCGTCCGCGCAGGGCGGGCCGGCTGAGAGATGACGGCGAAGATGGCACCGGCGAACCAACCTGAACCCATGGAATCCCTGAGCCAGCTCGCGACCCACGCCATCAGCCTGTCGGAACCGAATCCCCGGGTCGCCTGCCGCATCGAGACCCCCGACGGTCAGGTTTTCAGCGGCCACACCCAACAGGCGGGCGGTCCCCACGCCGAGGTCATGGCCTTGCGAACGGCACAGGCCGCTGGCGTCTCAGTGCGCGGCGCCACGGTTTATGTCACGCTCGAACCCTGCTCCCACCACGGCCGCACCCCGCCCTGCTGCGACGCCCTGATCGCCGCGCAGGTGGGCAAGGTGGTGGTGGCCACGAGCGATCCCAATCCGCTGGTGGCGGGTCGTGGCCTGGAGCGCTTGCGCGCCGCGGGCATTGCGGTGGAGCTGCTGCCACCCGACAGCGAAGCCGCCCGCGCCTCGCGCGAACTCAACATCGGCTTCTTCAGCCGCATGATCCGGAAGACACCCTGGGTGCGTTTGAAGGTCGCTGCCTCGCTGGACGGCAGCACGGCACTGGGCAACGGGGTGAGCCAGTGGATCACCGGCGAAGCCGCGCGCAGCGACGGCCATGCCTGGCGCGCCCGCGCCTGCGCGGTGTTGACGGGCATCGGCACCGTGCTCGAAGACGATCCGATGCTGGATGTGCGGCTGGTGGACACGCCGCGCCAGCCGCATCTGGTGATCGTTGACAGCCGGCTGGAAACCCCGCTGACCGCCCGCCTCTTCGGCCCGCCCGCCCAGGGGCTGGCGCGCAAGATCTTCATCTATTGCGCCGCCACCGAACCGCAGAAGCAGGCGGCGCTGGAAGCCCGGGGTGCCACGGTGGTCTGCCTGCCCGGCCCCCAGGGCAAGGTGGACCTGGCGGCGATGCTGCGCGATCTGGGCCAGCGCGAGGTCAACGAGCTGCATCTGGAAGCGGGCCACAAACTCAATGGCTCGTTCATCCGCGAAGGCCTGGTGGACGAACTGCTGCTCTACCTGGCCCCGCTGCTGCTCGGCACAGGGGGCCACGGCATGGCCGGTTTTGGTCCGCTGCAGACGCTGGAGGACGGCACGAAGCTGGCTTTTCATGCCATCGACCCGGTGGGTGAAGACCTGCGGATCGTGGCCCGGGTGCGCGGCCACGACGCCTTTTTGCACCCCTGAACACCCCGTTTGCCCTGGGCAGGCCCCCTTCTGGTGCCCGGCCGCCCGGCATTTCTGCCTTTCAGGTGACCCTCGGCCGGAAAGCGCGCGCAAACCCTGCGAAAATACGCGCCTATGTTTACCGGCATCATCACCGGCGTGGGGCGTATCGCCGACCTCCACGCTCTGGGCAGCTCTTTGGACCACGGCAAGCGACTCACGATCGAGGCGCCTCCGGGCTACCTTGACGACGTGGGTCTGGGCGACAGCATCGCGCACAACGGCGCCTGCATGACCGTCACCTCACTGGACGTGCCCAACCACCGCTACACCATCGACGTGTCGGCCGAATCGCTGGCCTGCACCGCGGGCCTGGACACGGTGGGCAACCGCGTCAACCTGGAAAAGGCCTTGCGCGGCAATGACCGGCTGGGCGGACACATCGTTTCCGGCCATGTGGACGGCATCGGCACCGTGACCCGTTTCGCCCGCGTCGGCGAAAGCTGGGAGCTGCGGGTGATGGCGCCGCCCGATCTGGGCAAATACCTCGCCTACAAGGGCTCCATCACCGTCAACGGCGTGAGCCTGACGGTGAACCAGATCCAGGACAGCGCCGCCGGCTGCGAGTTCAGCATCAACCTCATTCCCCACACGGTGGAAAACACCTCGCTCGGCCAGTTGGCCGATGGCAGCCAGGTCAACCTCGAAATCGACACCGTGGCGCGTTACGTGGAGCGCATGCTCAGCGCTTCCGGCACCCAACCCAAGGACTCTTCAGCATGAACGCTCCCGAAACCCTGGCGCCCGTGGCCATCTCCCCGGTGGAGGACATCGTCGCCGACATGCGCGCCGGTCGCATCGTGATCCTCGTCGACGAGGAAGACCGTGAAAACGAAGGCGACCTGGTGCTCGCCGCCGATCATGTGACGCCCGAAGCCATCAACTTCATGGCCCGCTTCGGCCGCGGCCTGATCTGCCTCACGCTCACGCGCGAGCGCTGCGAACAGCTCAAGCTGCCGCCCATGGTCGTGCGCAACGGCGACAAGAAAGGCACGGCGTTCACGGTGTCGATCGAAGCGGCCGAGGGCGTGACCACCGGCATTTCGGCGGCCGACCGCGCGCGCACCGTGCAGGCCGCCGTGGCACCCCAAGCCCAGGCCGACGATCTGGTGCAGCCCGGCCACATCTTTCCGCTGCAGGCTGTTGAAGGCGGCGTGCTCATGCGCGCGGGCCACACCGAAGCCGGTTGTGACCTCGCCGCCATGGCCGGCTGCTCGCCCGCTTCCGTGATCTGCGAAATCATGAAGGACGACGGCACCATGGCCCGCCTGCCGGACCTGCAGCTGTTCGCCGCCGAACACGGCCTGAAGATCGGCACCATCGCCGACCTGATCGAACACCGCAGCCGCGTTGAGAGCCTGGTGCAGAAGCTCGGCACCCGCAGCCTCAACACCGCCTTCGGCGAATTCACCGCCCACGCCTTTCGCGACGGCCCCAGCGGTGCCTTGCACCTCGCATTGGTCAAGGGCCAGTGGGCGCCCGACCAGAGTGTGGCCGTGCGCGTGCACGAACCGCTGTCCGTGCTGGACGCGCTGGAAGTGGGCCGCTCCATGCACAGCTGGAGCCTCGAAGCCAGCCTGCGCCACATCGCCGAATCCGGCGCGGGCGTCGCCGTGCTGCTCAACTGCGGGGAGACGGCCGCGCAATTGCTGGCCCAGTTCGAAGGTACGGCCCGCTCGGCCCAGGCACCCGAACGCGGCCGCATGGACCTGCGCACCTACGGCGTGGGCGCACAGATCCTGCGCGAATGCGGCGTGCACAAGATGCAGCTCATGGGCAACCCGCGCCGCATGCCCAGCATGACAGGCTACGGCCTCGAAATCACCGGATACCTCAGTCGCAACGCCTGAACCTTTTCAGACACAACCAGAAAGAAAATCCCCCATGTTCGGCGCAGACAAAGGCACTCCCAATCCGCTCGATGGCAAAAAGCTCGCCATCGGTATCGTGCAGGCCCGCTTCAACGAAGGCGTCACCGATGCGCTATTCAACGCCTGCCACGCCGAGCTGCTGGCGCTGGGCGTGCAAGAGAAAAACATCACCCATGTGAAGGTGCCCGGCGCGCTCGAAGTGCCCGTGGCCCTGCAGGCCCTGGCCGAGCGCGACGACTTCGACGCACTGATCGCCCTGGGTTGCATCATCCGCGGCGAGACCTACCACTTCGAACTCGTGGCCAACGAATCCGGCTCGGCCGTGACGCGCCTGGCACTGGACTACCAGGTCCCGATCGCCAACGCCATCCTCACCACCGAAAACCTGGAGCAGGCGGTCGCCCGCCAGGAAGACAAAGGCCGTGACGCGGCACGCGTGGCCATCGAAATGGCCCACCTGCTGGAAGACATCGGCTGAACATGAACGACACCACCTCGACCACCACCAGCGCTCCCAAGGCGCGCAAGGCCGCCGACAAATCGGCCCGCACCCGCGCCCGCGAGTTCGCCCTGCAGGCGCTCTACCAGCACATGGTGGGCCGCAACGAAGCCAGCGACATCGATGCCTTCACGCGCGACCTCTCCGGCTTCCACAAGGCCGACAGCGTGCATTACGACGCCCTGCTCCACGGCTGCGTGGCCCAGGCCGACGCACTCGACACGCTGATCACGCCCCTGCTCGATCGCCCGCTGGTCGAACTCTCGCCCATCGAGCGCGGCGTGCTCTGGATCGGCGCCTACGAGCTCCAGCACTGCCTCGACGTGCCCTGGCGCGTGGTCATCAACGAGTGCATCGAGCTGGCCAAGTCTTTCGGCGGCACCGACGGCCACAAATACGTCAACGGCGTGCTGCACCAGCTCGCCGCCCAGCTGCGACCGGCCGAGATCGCCGCCGCACCGAGCAAGGCGCCTGCGCGCAAGCCCTCGGGCCCGCGCAGCGATGGTGCCGACGAAGCCTGAGACCGGAACAACAGCCACAGCATGCGGATTTCCCAACGCGCCCAGCGGGTCGAGCCTTTTTACGTGATGGAGCTGGCCAAGGCCGCGGCCGACATGGCGGCCGCAGCCCGACCCGGCGACCGCCCGATGATCACGCTCAACATCGGCGAGCCCGACTTCACCGCGCCACCGCTGGTACAGCTCGCCGCCGAGCGGGCCATCCACGACGGACGCAGCCAGTACACCGCGGCCACCGGCCTGCCCGCCTTGCGCCGCGCCATCAGCGGCTGGTACGCGGCGCGCTTCGGGCTGGACATCGACCCGGGCCGCATCGTGATCACCGCGGGCGCCTCGGCGGCGCTGCAACTCGCCTGCCTGGCGCTCATCGAGGCCGGCGACGAGGTGCTGATGCCGGACCCGAGCTACCCCTGCAACCGCCAGTTCGTGCAGGCGGCCGAAGGCAAGGCGGTGCTCATCCCCTCCGGCCCGACCGAGCGCTTCCAGCTCAGCGCAGCCCATGTGGAAGCGGCCTGGACACCGGCCACACGCGGCGTGCTGCTCGCGTCGCCGTCGAACCCCACCGGCACCAGCATCGCGCGCGACGAGCTGGAACGCATCGCCCGCTTCGTGCGCGAGCGCGGCGGCGTGACCCTGGTCGACGAGATCTACCTCGGTCTGAGCTACGAGGATGACTACGGTCACAGCGCGCTCGGCCTGCCCGACGGCCTGGGCGATGAAATCATCAGCGTCAACAGCTTCTCCAAATACTTCAACATGACCGGCTGGCGCCTGGGCTGGCTGGTGCTGCCGCCCGCGCTGGTGCCCGTGGTGGAGCGGCTGGCGCAAAACCTGTTCATCTGCGCCAGCACCATCGCGCAACACGCGGCGCTGGCCTGCTTCGAGCCCGAGAGCCTGGCGGAATACGAGCGCCGCCGCGCCGAGTTCAAGGCCCGGCGCGACTATTTCATTCCCGAACTCAACCGCCTCGGCCTGACCGTGCCGGTCATGCCCGACGGTGCGTTCTACGCCTGGGCCGATGTGAGCGGGCTGTGCGAGCGCTGGGGCATCCCGCCGCAGGGCGCGCGGCCCGACGAAGGCGGCAGCTGGGCCCTGGCCTTCGAGCTGATGAAACGCTGCCAGCTCGCCACCACGCCCGGCCGCGATTTCGGCAACGCGGACCCCGGGCGCTACCTGCGTTTTTCCACCGCCAATTCGATGGCCCAGCTGCGTGAAGCGGTGGCCCGGCTGGAGGCGGCCCTGTGAACATCGGGCACGAAGCCACGGACAGCCCTCCGTTCAACTGGCCGGTGCGCGTGTACTGGGAAGACACCGACGCCGGCGGCATCGTGTTCTACGCCAACTACCTCAAATTCTTCGAGCGCGCCCGCACCGAGTGGCTGCGCGGCCTCGGCATCCAGCAGCAAGGCCTGCGCGACAAGCTGGGCGGCATGTTCGTGGTGACCGACACCCAGGTGCGCTACCTGCGCCCGGCGCGCCTCGACGATTTGCTTTTGGTTACCGCCCGTGTGCTGGAAGTCGGCAAGGCGTCCCTCACAATCAGGCAGACTGCGCTCCTGAAAGCGCAGCAGGATGGCGAAGCCGGTTCGCTGCTGTGTGAAGGCAGCATCCGCATCGGCTGGGTGAACACCGCTACGATGCGGCCACAGCGGATCCCTGCCGAGGTGCTGGATGTGATCCAGGCGCCCGCACCCAACACCTGAACCTTTCCCCCTCCAACCACTCCGAACGACATGACCCAAGATCTTTCCATTGTCCAGTTGCTGCTCAACGCCAGTTGGGTGGTCCAGGCCGTGGTGCTGCTGCTGGTGGTGGTGTCCATCGTCAGCTGGGCCGCCATCTTCCGCAAGGTCTTCGCGCTCAAGCGGGTGAACGCGCACAACGAGGTTTTTGAACGCGAGTTCTGGTCGGGCGCCAACCTCAACGACCTCTACGCCGCTGCCGCCCAGAGCGCGCGCCACGGCGGCCCGCTGGAACGCATCTTTGCCAGCGGCATGCGCGAATACCAGAAACTGCGCGAGCGCCACATCAGCGACAACGGCACCCTGCTCGACGGCGCACGCCGCGCCATGCGCGCGAGCTTCCAGCGCGAACTCGACGTCATGGAAGCCAACCTCTCCTTCCTCGGCACAGTCGGCTCGGTGGCGCCCTATGTCGGCCTGTTCGGCACCGTCTGGGGCATCATGCACGCCTTCACCGGCCTGGCCGCGCTCGCCCAGGTGACGCTGGCCAGCGTGGCGCCCGGCATCGCCGAAGCCCTGGTGGCCACCGCCATCGGCCTCTTCGCCGCCATCCCCGCCGTGGTCGCCTACAACCGCTTCGCCCACGACATCGACCGCGTGGCCAACCGCATGGAAACCTTCATGGAAGAGTTCTCCAACATCCTGCAGCGCAACCTGGGCCACCAGTCGGCTTCGGGTCACTGACATGGCAGCCAGCTCCTTACGCCGCGCGCGGCGCACCAAGAACGAGATCAACATGGTGCCGTTCATCGACGTCATGCTGGTGCTGCTGATCATCTTCATGGTCACGGCGCCGCTGATCTCGCCGAGCCAGATCGATCTGCCCAGCGTCGGACAGGCCAACGCGCAACCCAAGGATTTCGTGCAGATCATCATCGACAAGGACGAGATGATCGAAGTGCGTCAAGGCCTGTCCAACAAGGACGGTCGCGACGTCAATATGACGCAACTGGCCGACGAAGTGCGCAAGCTGCAGGCGGCGGCCGAAGGCGGTGAAGCCGCCAAGGTACCCGTCGTCATCAGCGCCGACAAGGGCATCAAGTACGAGACCGTGGTCAAGGCGATGGACACCCTGCAGCGGGCGGGGGTCGAACGCGTCGGCCTGTCTGTTCAAACTTCGCGCTGACCCGCCACGCCGATGCAGATCACCGCCGACACCCACGACCTCAAACCGCCACGCCCGGGCCGCTGGCTGGGGCCCGTGGGTCTTGCGCTGGTGGCCCATGCCCTGCTCATGGGCGCGCTGACCTGGGGCGTGCACTGGCAGAAGGACGAACCGCTGGTGTCGTTCGAAGCGGAACTCTGGTCCAGCGTGCCGCGCGAAGCCGCGCCCCGCGCGGTACAGCCTCCCCCACCGCCTCCGCCACCGCCCGAACCCGAGGCGCGGCCCGAGCCCAAGCCCGAACCCAAACCCGAACCGCGCCCGGCACCACCGCCACCGCCTGCGGTGAAACAGGCCGACATCGCCACCGCGCAGGCCAAGAAGAAGGTCGAGGCCGAGAAGCGGGAGCAGGAGCAGGAGCAGGCCAAAAAGGCCGACGCCAGACGCAAGGCCGAGGCGCTGGAAAAAGAAAAAGAGGCGAAGCAGAAAGCCGCTGAAAAACTCGCGCAGGACAGGAAAGCCGAGGAGCAGAAGAAAAAACTGGCGGAGCAGAAGAAAAAACTGGCGGAGCAGAAGAAGCAGGAACAGGAACGCCAAGCGGCCGAACGCCGCCGCGATGAGCTCTCCGCCAAGCTCCGCGCCGATCAGATGGCCCGGATGATGGGGCAGGTCGGCGCCAGCGGCAGCCCCGATGCACGCGGTTCCGCTGCCCGGTCGAGTGGCCCGTCGTCCGGCTATGGCAACCGGGTGCGTGAGCGCATCCGCCCCAACATCCGCTACTCGGAAGAGTTTCCCCGCAAGCTGCTGGCCGAGATCGAAGTGCGGGCCTTGGCGGACGGCACCATCACCTCGCGCCGTCTGCTGAAAAGCAGCGGCAATGCCGCCTGGGACGATGCCGCCCTGCGCGCCATCGACCGCACCGGCAGCCTGCCGCGCGACGTCGACGGGCGCGTGCCATCGCCGATGATCGTGGAGATGCGCCCGCTCGACTGAGACCCGCACAGCCCAGCCCCCACACCGGGGCCAGGCTCGGCCTCTCAGCGCAGCAGCAGCGTCGGGATGCGCGCCGAACGCAGCAGGTCGGCCGTCTTGCTGCCGAAGAAGAGGCTGCGCAGGGGCGAGTGGGTGTAGGCGCCCATCACCAGCAGGTCGATGCCCCGGGACTGGATGGCCTGCGCGATAACGGTCTCCGGGTCGCCCGGCACGATCTCCCCCACCACGCCAAAGCCGGCACTTTCCAGCTTCTCTGTCGCCCAGGCCATCTGCTTCGGACCCTCCTGGCTGGCCTTGCCCGACATCAGCAGGTAAACGGGCAGGCCTTTGAACAAGGGGCTGGCCGCCACCATCTCGACACCCCGGCGCGTGATGCTGCTGCCGTCGAAGGCGATCAGCACGCGCTCGGGGGCCTTGAAGCCGTCGGTGACGGTCAGGATGGGGCGGTCCAGCGCGCGCACCACCCGCTCCACGTTGCGCCCCAGGTCGCGCTGTGTGCTCCTGGCCGACTCACCGCGCCGGCCCAGCACGAAGAGGCGCACACCGGCCTGCTGTTCGTGCAGGGTCTCGTCAAGATGGCCCATGCGCTGGCGCACGTCCACGGTGATCACGCCGGCTGCCAGCGCGCGCTCGCGCAGGCGGTTGAGAAACAGGCGCCCCTGTTCGCGCGCGGCCTTCGTGCGCGCTTCGTCGGCTTCGGCGAGTTCGCCCAGCAGGTGTTCCTGGGCGTTCGGCGTGAGCGAGCCGCTGTGGTCCTGGATCTGGCTGGTTTCCGGGTGGCGGTCGATCACGTGCAGCAACTCCAGGGGCGCAGCCATGCGCCGGGCGGCCCAGGCGGCGTAGTCGGTCACGTGGTCGGCATAGGTGGACTGGTCCACACAGGCGAGAACTTTGTTGTCGGTGGTCATGTGGTGCTCGCTTTCAGTGACCGGTGAGCAGGTCTTCGGCGCCTTCCTTGTCGTGCACGCCGAACTTGTCCACCATCGTGGCGCTGGCTTCGTTCAAGCCGATGACCTCGACCTCGGTCCCCTCGCGCCGGAACTTGAGCACCACCTTGTCGAGCGCGCTCACGGCGGTGATGTCCCAGAAGTGCGCGCGGCTCACGTCGATGCGCACGCGCTCGATCACTTCCTTGAAGTCGAAGGCGTTGTTGAAGCGGTCGGCCGTGGCGAAAAACACCTGGCCGGTGACGGTGTAGGTGCGCAGGCGGCCTTCATCCTCGGCCAGCGACCGGATGCGCAGGATCTGCCCCACCTTGTGGGCAAAGAAGAAGCCGGAGAGCAGCACGCCCGTGAGCACGCCCTTGGCCAGATCGTGCGTGGCCACGGTGACCACCACGGTCGCCACCATCACCACACTGGAGCTGGCCGGGTGTTCGCGCAGGCTTTTGATCGAACCCCAGCTGAAGGTGCCGATGGAGACCATGATCATCACGGCCACCAGCGCGGCCATGGGGATCTGCTTCACCCACTCGCCCAGGAACACCACCTGGATCAGCAGCACCACGCCCGCCACCAGGGTGGACAGGCGCCCTCGCCCGCCCGACTTCACGTTGATCACGCTCTGGCCGATCATGGCGCAGCCCGCCATGCCACCGATGAAGCCGGTGGCGATGTTGGCCACGCCCTGGCCCACGCACTCGCGGTTCTTGTCGCTTTTGGTGTCGGTCAGGTCGTCGACGATGGTCGCCGTCATCAGCGATTCGAGCAGGCCCACCACCATCAGCGTGAGCGAATAGGGAAAGATGATCTTCAGCGTCTCGAGGTTGAGCGGGATGTCGGGGATCAGGAACACCGGCAGGCTGTCGGGCAGTTCGCCCATGTCACCCACGGTGCGGATGTCCAGGTCGAGGAACATGTAGACACCCGTGAGCACGACGATGGTGACCAGCGGCGAAGGGATGGACTTGGTGATGTAGGGGAAGCCGTAGATGATGGCCAGGCCGGCGGCGGTCATGGCATAGACATGCCAGGTCACGTTGGTCAGCTCGGGCAGCTGCGCCATGAAGATCAGGATGGCCAGCGCGTTGACGAAGCCGGTGACCACCGAGCGCGACACGAAGCGCATGAGCACGCCCAGCTTGAACCACCCGGCGAGCACCTGCAGCACACCCGTCAACACCGTGGCGGCCAGCAGGTAGTCCAGTCCGTGGCTCTTGACCAGGGTCACCATCACCAGCGCCATGGCGCCGGTGGCGGCCGAGATCATGCCGGGCCGCCCACCCGTGAAGGCGATGATGGTGGCGATGGAGAACGAGGCGTACAGGCCCACCTTCGGGTCGACACCCGCGATGATGGAAAAGGCAATCGCCTCGGGGATCAGAGCCAGCGCGACGACCAGACCGGCCAGCACATCGTTGCGGACATTGGACAACCAGTCCTGCTGGAAATTCTTGAACACAACAGACACTCCAGTGACAAAGCGGACAAGCCGCCGCCGCACAAAACGACACAGGGGAAAATCAAAGATCACCGGCCCGTTGGGCACCAGCACAACGGGAGGCACAACGGCCATGAATCCCGGCCAGTTCCGATCCAGTCCCCGGCCTGTGTCTCACCCGGCCTGTGCACCGGCATGCGCGGGGGGCCGGGCAGCCCTGGACGAGGGGATCACTGGAACTTACAAGGGTGACTCCGGGATCTGGACCGAGCCGGGCTGGAGACGCCATGCAGCGCAACCCGGTGGTCATGAAAGCCAACCATTCTAACGGGGCGCTTCGGGCAGCGCCCTGTCGGTGACGGCTGGCGATCAGGGGGGTGCCGCTCAGCCCTCTGTCGGCGAGGTTTCGGCGCCAGCGAGCACGTCTTGCAGCACGCGCTGCAGCTCAGCCGCATCCACCGGCTTGTGCAGCACGGCGGCAAACAGCGACTGCAGCAGCTCGGGCGCGACCTCGTTCGCATGCCCGCTCATCAGCACGATGGGCGGGGGTGAGGTGGTGGCGCGGATGCGATGCGCCAGCCCCACGCCGTCGAGCCCGGGCATGGACTGGTCGGTCAGCACCACATCCCAGCGTTTGCCGGTCTGGGTGAATTGCGCCCAGGCTTCTTCCCCGTCGCGCGAGCGGGTCACGTTCCAGCCCTTGCGCTCCAGCAGCGCGCTCCAGGCGTGACGCACCAGCTGGTCGTCGTCCACAAACAGGAGCTGGTGTCCCGGGTCGTGTCCACCGCCGGGCGCGGCGATCGGGTCAACCGCCACTTCGCGCCGGCTGGCCGGCAGATAGAGATGGAAGCAGGCGCCCCCATCGGGCTCGTTGCGCAGCCCGAGGGCTCCGTGATGGCGCACCACGATGCCCTGTGCCACCGACAGGCCCAGGCCGGTGCCGCGTCCCTTGGCCTTGGTGGTGAAAAACGGTTCGAACACCCGGTCCAGGTGCTCGGGCGCAACGCCAGGGCCATGGTCGCGCACGGTCAGCACCAGGTAGCGACCGGGCTCCAGCCCGGCCGCGCCAGGTGGCACGGCGTGCGCCGGGGGCAGCGGCAGGTCCAGGGCATTGAGCGTGAGTTCGATGCGACCCTTGCCCTGCATGGCGTCGGCTGCGTTGATCAACAGGTTCACCAGCACCTGCTGCAGCTGGGTGGGGTCGGCGTCGACCTCGTCGTCGACGACCCGGTAGTCCACCACCAGCTCGCAATCGCGCGTCAGGCCCGCACCCACCAGTTGCCGGGTTTCCTCGATCAGGCTGGTCCAGTGCAGGCGCCGCAGTTTCGGCGGGGTCTGGCGACCAAAGGCCAGCAGCTGGCGCATCAGGCCATCGGCATAACCCGTCGCCTTCAGGGCCTGCTGCAAGGCTTCGTGACTGGGGTGTCCGGGATCCGGCAGGTCTTCGACGGCCAACCGGACCCAGCCGGTGATGGCGGCCAGCGAGTTGTTGAAATCGTGGGCAATGCCACCGGTGAGACGGCCCAGCGCTTCGGTCTTCTGGCTCTGCATCAGCTGCATCTGCAGCGCTTCCTGGTGTTCGTGTGCGGCGCGCTGTGCATCGGCGTCCTGCCGCGCGCGTGCCAGCAGGCTGTTGATGCCCTCCGCCAACCGGGTCAGTTCGTCGTTGCCCTGCACATGCACCAGGCCCGGCGATGCGATGCCCTGCTGTGTGACGAGATGGAGATCGGTGTGCAGCCGCTGCAGGCGTCGCAGGAGCAGGCGGTCGAGCAGCAACACCAGCAACACGCTGGCCAGCAGCCCCGCCAGGGCGGCCAGTCCCATGCCCTGCCAGGCCAGCGCCTGTCCCTGCTGCTGCAGGCGGCGGTCCAGCGTCAGCACCAGTTCGGCGACGGGCCGGCCCTGATGGTCTTGCAGCACGGCGTGAAGATCGTCGTGGTCGTCGTCCACCGGGACCAGGTGGATGTCCGATCCTCCGTGATCGGGCGCACCGAAGCTCAGGCGCGTCGGCGTCATCAGCACGTCGGCCAACCGCGCGACTTCGGTCTGATCGAAATGGCGCACCATGATGATGGTGCCCTGCGCTGGCTGGTCAGGGTGGTCGGGGTGGTGCACGGCGGCCCCCACCACGATTTCCAGCTGGCCGTTGATCACGCGCAGGGTCTGCAGCACGGTCTTGACGTTGCCGGAAGCCAGGATGGGTGCGATCAGCTCGCGCAGCGGTGCGACGCGTTCGGCCGGCACCTCGGCCAGTCCGTCTTCGCCGCTGCGGGCCACGGTGGCGATCGCCCGGCCCTGCGTATCGAACACCACGACCTCCGAAATGCGCAGGTAGCCCAGGTTCTCGGCACCGAAGTTGTCCGACATGAACCCGGCTTTTCTGCCTGCCACGTAGTCCACGGCATCGCCCCAGTAGGCGTAATCGCGTGCGGTGGCGCCCAGCGCCTGGACCTGCTGGTTGAGCACGCGGCGGGCGCGCTCACCTTCCTGCGCAGCGCGATCGGCCTGCAGGTCGGCGAACGAGTCGCCAATGATGTAGCGCGAGCCCAGCACGACGCTGGTCGCACTGAGGCCGACGATCACGAGCACCAGCGCCCAGGCCTTGTGTTGCAATTTCATGGTTGCATGCACTATCGGCTCCATCGGGCCGGGGTTGAGGAGCGAAAGCCACGACGACATGATGCCATTGGCACTGAGCCCACTTCTGGCGCCCGGTCGGACGGACGGCAGGGCGCGCAACCGTCAGTCGAACACGATTTCGGCGCGCCGATCGTGCGCCTGCGCCATCCAGCTCGCGAGCGCCGCGTCGGTGGGGAAAAACAGCGCCCGGTCGTCGAGCTGCAGCTCACATTGTGCTCCGGCGCGTTGCAATGCCAGCCGCACCGGCAGGCCACGCACCAGCTCACCCTGATCGGTGGCCTCGCGCTTGGGCGGGAACGCCTTCACCAGCTCGGCCACCGCCGGTGCATGGCCGTTGACCGCCACGCGCAGGTATTTGCCAAAACGGCAGCGCGCCGCGGCCAGGTCCCAGATCTGCTGGATCTTCAGCCGCAGGCCACCCGAAAAACGGTCGGGCTGGGCTATGGCCTGCACGACGATGAGTTCGTCGTCTTTCAGCAGGTTGCGGTGCAGGTTGATCAGGTTTTCGTCGGCGCTGACTTCGAGCACCGCGGTCTTGTCGTCGATCTTGAACAGCGCGAGCTTGCCGCGCTGGCCGTTGATGATGCGGAAGTCGGTCACGATGCCGGCCAGGATCACCGGGTCGCGGCTCTCTTTCACATCGCCCAGCTCGGTGCGGGCAAAGCGGCGCACCTCGCGTTGCACCTCGTCGAACAGATGACCGGAGAAGTAGAAACCGAGGGCGGTCTTCTCCAGCGTGAGCTGTTCTTTCACGCCCCAGGGCGTGGTGGGCACCAGGTCGGGCTCCTGCGTGCTGGAGCCGTGGTCGTCCTCGCCCATCATGTCGAACAGGCCGCCCTGGTTGGCGTTGGCCACGCTGGCGGCAGCGAAGTCGAATGCCCGCTCCACCGAGGCCAGCACCTCGGCGCGGTTCAGGTGCAGCGAGTCGAAGGCACCGGCCTTGATCAGGGCCTCCACCGTGCGCTTGTTCAAGCGCTGGCGGTCCACCCGGCGGCAGAAATCAAACAGGCTCTTGAACGGGCCGGCCTCTGCGCCGTTGGGGCCTTCGCCGCGGCCTTCACGCGCGGCCACGATGGCGTCGATGGCCTGCTGGCCCGTGCCCTTGATGGCACCCAGGCCGTAGCGGATGGACTTGTCGGTGATGGGCTCAAAACGGTGGAAGCCGCGGTTCACGTCGGGCGCCTCAAAGGCGATGCCCATCTTCTTCGCGTCTTCCCACAACACCCGGAGCTTGTCGGTGTCGTCCATTTCCACCGTCATGTTGGCGCAGAAAAACTCGGCGGTGTAGTGCACCTTGAGCCAGCCGGTGTGGTACGCCAGCAGCGAGTACGCAGCGGCGTGCGACTTGTTGAAGCCGTAGCCCGCGAATTTCTCCATCAGGTCAAAAACCTCGTCGGCCTTTTCCTGGGAAATGTCGTTTTTGGCCGCACCGGCGCGGAAGATCGCGCGGTGTTCGGCCATCTCTTCGGCCTTTTTCTTGCCCATCGCGCGGCGCAGCATGTCGGCGCCGCCGAGCGAATAACCGCCCAGGATCTGCGCGGTCTGCATCACCTGCTCCTGGTAGACCATGATGCCGTAGGTCTCGCTCAGCATCTCGGCCACCAGCGGGTGCGGGTACTCGATCACCTCGCGCCCGTGCTTGCGCGCCACGAAGCTGGGGATCAGGTCCATGGGTCCCGGGCGGTACAGCGCGTTGAGCGCGATCAGGTCTTCGAGGCGGCTGGGTTTGGCGTCTTTCAGCATGCCCTGCATGCCGCGGCTTTCAAACTGGAACACGGCCTCGGTCTGACCGCGCGAGAACAGCGCATAGACGCGCTGGTCGTCCAGCGGAATGTCTTCGAAGCGGAAGTTTTCCTGGCCCTTGTGGCGCTTCATGATGAACTCGCGCGCGATCTCCAGGATGGTCAGCGTGGCCAGACCCAAGAAGTCGAACTTCACCAGGCCGATGGCCTCCACGTCGTCCTTGTCGTACTGGCTCACCGCCGAGTCGCTGCCGGGCTGCATGTAGAGCGGGCAGAAGTCGGTCAGCTTGCCCGGCGCGATCAGCACGCCGCCGGCGTGCATGCCGATGTTGCGCGTCATGCCTTCGAGCTTCTGCGCCAGCTCGATCAGGGTCTTGACGTCGTCCTCTTTCTGGATGCGCTCGGCGAGCGCCGGCTCCATCTCGATCGCGTAGTTGTTCTTGTCGCCCTCCGGCTTCGGATTCGGCGGGTACTGCAGCGTGACCGACATGCCCGGCTTGTTCGGGATCAGCTTGGAAATGCCGTCGCAGAAGCCGTAGGAAAAGTCGAGCACCCGGCCCACGTCGCGGATGGCCGCGCGCGCGGCCATGGTGCCGAAGGTCGCGATCTGGCTCACGGCGTCCTTGCCGTAGCGCTCCTTCACGTAGTCGATCACGCGGTCGCGGTTGGACTGGCAGAAGTCGATGTCGAAGTCGGGCATCGAGACGCGTTCCGGGTTCAGGAAGCGTTCGAACAGCAGGTTGTACTGCAGCGGGTCCAGGTCGGTGATCAGCAGCGCGTAGGCCACCAGCGAACCGGCACCGGAGCCGCGGCCCGGGCCCACCGGGCAGCCGTTTTCCTTCGCCCACTTGATGAAGTCCGACACGATCAGGAAGTAGCCCGGGAAACCCATCTTCAGGATGGTGTTGAGCTCGAACTCCAGGCGCTCCACGTAGCGCGCGCGCACGGCTTCACGTTTGGCCTCGTCGGGAAAGAGGTGCTTCAGCCGCCCCTCCAGCCCCTCGTACGAGACGTGGCGGAAGTAGTCTTCCACGGACATGATCACGCCGTTCACCGGCGGGATCGGGAAGTTGGGCAGCTGCGGTTTGCCCAGCACCAGCGTGAGGCTGCAGCGTTTGGCGATCTCCAGCGTGTTGGCCACGGCGCTGGGGATGTCGGCGAACAGCGCCTCCATCTGCGCCGCGCTCTTGAAATACTGCTCGCGCGTGAAGCGGCGCACGCGCCGGTTGTTGCCCAGGATCTCGCCGTCGGAAATGCAGACGCGCGCTTCGTGCGCCTCGTAGTCGTCGGGCTCCAGGAACTGCACCGGGTGCGTGGCCACCACCGGCAGGTGCAGCCGGGCCGCCAGCTGCACGGCGGCCGTCACATGGCGTTCGTCGTCCACGCGGCCGGCGCGCTGCAGCTCGATGTAGAAGCGGTGGGTGAACAGGCCGGCGAGCTTCAGCGCCACGTCGGCGGCGCGGTTCGCATCGCCCTGGATCAGCGCCTGCCCGACCGGTCCGGCCTGCGCACCCGAGAGCATCAGCAGACCGCCGTTGAGTTCTTCCAGCCATTCGCGCTGCACCAGCGCACCGCCCCGGCCGTCGCTGCGCGTCCAGGCGCGCGCCAGCAGCTCGCTCAGGTTCAGGTAGCCCTGCTTGTCCTGCACCAGCAAAATCACGCGCGGCGCGGCCGGCTGGTGGCTGCCGGGCATGGCGTTCGGGGTTTCTTCGGTGAAGCCCTGCAGCATCACTTCGGCACCCAGCAGTGGCTTCACGCCCTGACCGCGGGCAGCCTTGTAGAACTTGACCGCGCCAAACAGGTTGCTCAGGTCGGTGATCGCCAGCGCGGGCTGGCCATCGGCGGCCGCGGCAGCGACCACGTCGTCGATGCGGTTGGTACCGTCAACGACGGAGAACTCGGTGTGCAGGCGAAGGTGGATGAACATCGGTCTAACTTGTCTCGGGGTGGGTCTGCGGGCGAAGCTCAAAGCCCTTCAAGGCGCTTTGTCCGAACGCTGGGCCTTCCAGGCGCGCACGGCGTCTGCCATGGTCGCTCGCGTCTCCTCGGGCAAGGCGTGGCGGCGCCAGAGGTATTCGCCCACGAACATCAGCGCGATCAACGGTCCTCCCAGCAGGTTGGCAAAGAGGGACCAGGCCGCCACCGGTGCGAACAGGAACAGCAGCGTGGAAATCAGCGCCATGCCGGCAAAGAAAACGCACCAGGCCAGGGTGACCTGGCGGGTGTAGGCGGCCTGTGCGGGCGAGAGCACGCCGCCGTGCACGCTGCGGGCCATGCGCGTCACCAGCGACTCTTCGGGCCCGAACAGGCTGCGGCCAAAAAATGCCGACAACAGGATGTAAACCCCCAGGTGCTCCAGGTAATAAAGGAGCGCCACCTGGCCCCTGAGAAAGGGCCAGAGCCACACCAGACCGGCCGCCACCGCCATGCCGATCAGTGCGCCCAGCCAGCGGGCGGGCAAACGCCAGAGCAGCAGCGCCAGGGCAGTGCTCATCGGGGTCAATGCCAGTGCGGCCCCCCAGCCCGAGGACTCGTTGCCCGCGCTCGTGACGTGGGCGATCAGGGCCCAGGCCACCGCCAGCACGGCAATACCCAAGCCGCGCAAGACAGGCCAGAGCATCGCTTTCGGGGCAGCCACCACCGGGCGCTCCGGCGCCAGCCCCGCGCCGATCGGTTCGGGCAGCAGGGCGTCGGCGGTTTCGGGCAACTGGGGCGGCATCAAGGGGGGTGTTTCGTCTGGGAGAAGGTGCGGCCCGACGCGAGGGCGAGGACGCCTGGGGAGGGTGCCGGGCACGCCCGCTGGGTCGAGGCGCGCCGGTGAAGCAGTTGGCACCATTTTAACGAGTCCCCTGTCGGGCACGGTCTTTCAGGCCCTCCCTACAATCCCGGTGCGCCATATTGCCGATCTTCGCCCTGACGAGCCCCGCCGTGACGTCCCGCCTGTGCCCCGTTCGTGTCAGCGCCTACACCGCCGTATCCGCCCTGGGGGCGGGCAAACCGGCCCACCTTGACGCCGTGATCCACGGCCGCAGCGGTCTGAGCCCACTGGGGCGCCACGACTTTGGCGTTGCCCCGCTGGCCCAGACGCTGGACACCTGGGTTGGCCAGGTGCAGGGTCTCGAAGTCCCCCTGCCCGACCCCTGGCGACACTGGGACTGCCGCAACAACCGCCTGGCCTGGCGGGGACTGCAAAGCGATGGCTTCATGAACACCGTGCGGCGCGCCACCGAGCGGCACGGTGCGCACCGCGTGGGGCTGGTGCTGGGGTCGTCCACCGCCAGCATCGGCGCTACCGAAGACGCCTACCAGCAGCTCGCCCAGTGCGGCGAATTTCCCCCTCAGCCCGACAACCCCGCGTTGCACACCTTGCATTCGCTCACCGGCTTTGTCCAGGAAGCGCTGGGCCTGCGCGGCCCGGCCCAGACCATTTCCACCGCCTGCTCGTCCAGTGCCAAGGCCTTTGCCTCGGCCGAGCGGCTCATGCGCCTCGGGCTCGCCGATGCGGTGGTCGTGGGCGGGGTGGACAGCCTGTGCGGCAGCGTCGTTTTCGGCTTTCACGCGATGCAGCTGGTGTCGACCGAGCCCTGCCGCCCCTTCGACACGCGGCGCCGCGGCATCAACATCGGCGAGACCGCCGCCTTCGCCCTGCTCGAACGCGCGCCGGGCGGTCTGCAGCTGCTGGGCTGCGGCGAGTCCAGCGATGCGCACCACCTGTCGGCGCCCGATCCGGGGGGTCAGGGCACACAGGCCGCGCTCGACATGGCGCTGTCCAGGGCCGGACTGCCGGCCAGCGCCATCGGCTACATCCACCTGCACGGGACCGCCACCCCCCAGAACGATGACGTGGAAGCCCGACTCATCGCGCGCCGCTTCGCGCCCGGCACACCGGCCAGCGCCACCAAAGGCATGACAGGCCACACCCTGGGCGCCGCCGGGGCACTGGGGGCGGTGTTCGGCCTGCTGGCGCTCGAACACGGCGTCCTGCCGGGCACAGCGAATACCACGTCGGTGGAGCCGGGCATGCGGGCCTACCTGCGCGTCGAGCCGACACGGGCCAGGGTGCGCCATGTGGTGAGCAACAGCTTCGCGTTCGGCGGCAGCAACTGCGTGCTGGTGTTCGGACACGGCGCGGGAGACAGCCACCCATGAACACGTTCACCACCCACGTCGAAGGCATAGCGCTCTGGGCCCCGGGCCTGCCGGGCTGGGCCACCGCACGCGCCGCCTTTCGCGGCGAAGCTCCCCTGCAGCAGCCACCGGCGACGGTGCCGCCCCCGCTGATGCTGCCCCCGGCCGAACGCCGCCGGGCCCCGGTGACGGTAGCGCTGGCGCTGGCGGCCAGTGAAGAAGCCATCCGCGCATCGGGTCAGGAACCCGGCGGTTTGCGCGCCGTGTTCTGCTCGGCCCACGGCGACCTGCCCATCATCGACCACCTCTGCAGCACGCTGGTGCACACGCCTCTGCTGATATCGCCGACCCGGTTCCTGCATTCCATCCACAATGCGCCCGTGGGCCTGTGGAGCATGCTCAACAACAACGTCCACGCCAACACCGCCGTCAATGGCGCCGGTCACAGTTTTGCCAGTGGCCTGCTGGAGGCCCTGGTGCTGTGCGAGGCCGAACGCTGCCCGGTGCTGCTCACGGGCTACGACACCGC
This sequence comes from Hydrogenophaga sp. L310, assembly GCF_055703065.1. Classification (NCBI taxonomy): domain Bacteria; kingdom Pseudomonadati; phylum Pseudomonadota; class Betaproteobacteria; order Burkholderiales; family Comamonadaceae; genus Hydrogenophaga; species Hydrogenophaga sp. L310. Next base: position 165,112 of record NZ_JBVPZA010000006.1, on the reverse strand, counting down.
CGCGGTGGGCGCACTGAAACACACCACCCGCAGCGAGGGCGCTCTGGCGGTGGCGCTGGTCCTGAATCCGGAAAGCACCCGCCACACACAGGCCACCTGGCGCTGGCGGCTGGCAACGGGTCGCATCGCCGAGCCGGACCTGCGCAGCGACGCGGCGCGCGCGCTGGGCGGCAACGGCATGTCCAGCGCGCTGCCGGTGTTCGAGTCGCTGGCGCGGGAAGAACGGGCATCGCTGGCGCTGCCGCTCTCGCTCCATCAAACCCTGTGCATCGATGTCGCCGCGCCAGATGACGATGCCCCGGCGCAGCGACATCCGGCCACCGCCGATGCCCTGGGCGGCCGATGAAACAAGCCGTTCCGAACCGCGTTTGAGGCGATACTCCACCATGGTCAACACCCCTCCCCTTCACGACGTCGTCATCCTCGGTGGCGGCCTGGCCGGGCTCACGCTGGCCATGCAACTGAAACGGCGCGATCCGGACATCGACATCCTGGTGCTGGAGCGGCGCGCTCACCCGGTCCCCGAGGCCATCCACAAGATCGGTGAGTCGTCCGTCGAAATCGGCGCGCACTACTTCGACAAGGTGCTCGGCCTCGGCGAACACCTCAGGGACAAGCAACTGCGCAAGTTTGGCTTCCGCTTCTTCTTCTCCGAAGGTCGGCGCGACATTGACCAGGTCACCGAAATCGGCGCCAGCCGCCACCTGTCGGTGCCCAGCTACCAGATTGACCGCGGCATTTTCGAGAACTTCCTCGCGATCGAAGCCCAGAACCGGGGCATCCGCTTTGTCGAGACCGCCATGGTGCGGCAGGTCGAACTGACCGACGGGGAACCGGGTTCCCATGCGACGCACCAGGTGGTTTACGAACACCAGGGCGCATCCCACACCGTCAACGCGCGCTGGGTGGTGGACGCCTGTGGCCGCGCCGGCCTGCTCAAGCGCAAACTGAACCTGGCCGAGCTCAACGACCACCCGGCCCATGCGGTCTGGTTCCGCATCAAGGACCGCATCCACATCGACGGCTGGAGCGACAACACCGCCTGGCGCGAGCGCTGCGACCCGCAGGCACGCTGGCTCTCCACCAACCACCTGGTGGGCGCCGGCTACTGGGTCTGGCTCATCCCGCTGTCGTCCGGCTCCCACTCGGTTGGCATCGTGGCCGATCCGGCGATCCACCCGCTGGACCGCATGGACAGCTTCGACAAGGCCATGACCTGGCTGGAGCAGTACCAGCCGCTGCTGTTCGACGAACTGGACCCCAAGCGGCACCTGCTGCAGGACTTCGCCTTCTTCAAGCGCTTCTCCTATGGGTGCAAACAGGTGTTTTCGGCCGACCGCTGGGCGCTCACCGGCGAGGCCGGCCTGTTCCTGGACCCCTTCTATTCACCGGGCAGCGACTTCATCGCCATCAGCAACACCTACATCACCGAGCTGATCGCCATGGACCGGCGCGGCGAGCGGCTGGGCGCACGCACGCAGATCTTCGACCAGCTGTTCCATTCCTTCTATGACAGCACCATGGTGCTGTACCAGGACCAGTACCCGCTGTTTGGCGATCCGGAAGTGCTGCCGGTCAAGGTGATCTGGGACTACACCTACTACTGGGGCGTGCTGGCCCAGTTCTTCTTCCACCAGCGCCTGACCGATCTCTCGTCGCTCGCGGCTTTGCGCAGCGAACTGGCCGAGTGCCAGCAAATCAACGTGCTGGTGCAGGCCTTCCTGCGCCGGTGGTCGCTGGTGAGCCAGAAGCGCAACCCGGCGGTGATGCTGGACCAGGCCGGGATACCCTGGTTCGCGGAACTCAACCGCAGCCTGAACGACGATCTGGACACCGAAGCATTCCTGGTGCGCATCCGCGAATCCCATGCGCGCCTGAAACAGCTGGCTGGCGAGATCCTGCTGCGGGCCCTGGCCGATCATCCGGACCTCAACGCCGACGAACTGGCCGCGTTGCTGCCGGCGACCGCTGATGCGCCGTCGCGCTCGAACGGCGCCCGCATGCTGCCCGAAACGGTTCTCTGAAGACCCGGACCGCCCACCGCCCTACCGGTGGCACGGCCTCATGGCGCTGCATCCGCCGCCAGCTTTCCATCCGGTCGGAGAGACTATCATTCGGGGCTTCCAGCCGCCCATCGGCATTCCAGAGTCCCATCCCATGAATCCAAAGGCCCAGGGGGAACCAGGCCCAACCTGCGACGTGCTCGTGATCGGCGGCGGCCCGGCCGGCTCGACCGTGGCCAGCCTGCTGGCCGAGAAGGGGCACCACGTGGTGGTGCTCGAAAAAGCCCACCACCCCCGCTTCCACATCGGCGAATCCCTGCTGCCGGCCAACCTGCCGCTGTTCGAAAAGATGGGCATCGCCGATCAGATCAAGGCGATCGGCATGCACAAGCCCGGCGCCGAGTTCGTGTCGCCCGATCACGATTGCACACAGACGTTTCATTTTGCCGATGCCTGGGACAAGTCCATGCCCAGCGCCTACCAGGTCCGGCGCGCCGACTTCGATCACATCCTGTTCCGCCACGCCTCCGGCAAGGGTGCCGTGACGCACGAAGGCGTCAAGGTCACGAAGGTGGATTTTCTGGCCCAGGGCGGTGCCGACGTCAGCGCCCGCTGCGACGACGGTCACGAGATGCAATGGCGCGCGCGCTTCGTGATCGACGCCTCGGGGCGCGACACCTTTCTCGCCAACCGTTTCAAGATCAAGCAGCGCAACCCGCGCCACAACAGCTCGGCCGTGTACGCGCACTTTGACGGCGCACAACGGCGCGAAGGCGCCGACGAGGGCAACATCACCATCTTCTGGTTTGCCCACGGCTGGTTCTGGTTCATTCCCCTCACCAACGGCACCACCAGCATCGGCATGGTGACCTGGCCGTACCACATGAAGACGCGCGGGCAGCGCAGCCTGCAGCAGTTCATGATGGACAACATCGCCACCTGTGCGCCGCTCGTCGAGCGCCTCAAGGACGCCCGCCAGGTCAGCCCGGCGGAGGCCACCGGCAATTTTTCCTACGTCTCGCAGAGCAACCACGGCGCCAGCTACCTGATGCTGGGCGATGCCTACGCCTTCATCGACCCGGTGTTTTCTTCCGGTGTCTGGCTGGCCATGCACAGCGCCGTGGTGGGCGCCGACACCGTCGACACCTGCCTGCGCGAACCGCGGCGGGCCGCTGCAGCGCTCAAGCGCTTCGACCGCGTCATGCGCCATGGACCGCGCGAGTTTTCCTGGTTCATCTACCGCGTCACCAACCCCATCATGCGCGACTTCCTCATGGGCCCCAGGAACGTGTTGCGGGTCAAGGAAGCGATCCTGTCGGTGCTCGCGGGCGACGTGTTCGGCAAGACGCCGATCTGGCGCTCAATCCTCGTTTTCAAGGCGATGTACTACACCGCCAACATCCTTCAGCCCAAGCGCGCGTTCATGGCCTGGCAGCAGCGCCGCTTCAACATCCGCAAGGTGGACGACCCCGCCATGTACAACGCATGACACCCAAGCACAGCCGTCGTCCGGCACGGCATCCCTTGCAGCGGCTCGCCGCCTGTGCCTTGCTGCTGTGCAGCGCTGGCCAGACCGCACACGCGGCCGAAGAAAAGCCCCTGTGGGAGGCCGGCATCGGCGTGGCCACCGTCAGCTTCCCGGCCTACCGGGGATCGGACCAGCACCACAACTTTCTCCTGCCCTCGCCCTACTTCGTCTACCGTGGCGAGTTCCTGAAGGCCGATCGGGATGGCGTGCGTGCGCAATTGTTCGACTCGGATCGTGTGGAACTGACCTTCTCGGCCGCGCTCTCGCCGCCGGCCTCCAGCGATGACATCCGCGCACGCGCCGGCATGCCGGACCTGAAGGCGAACTTCGAACTCGGGCCGCAACTGAACCTGACCCTCTGGCGCACCGACGATCGCGCCCGCCAGCTCAAACTGCTGCTGCCCCTGCGCGCGGCCTTCACGCTGGAGAAACAGTCCCGGAGCCTGGGCTGGGTGGTGCATCCCAAGCTCAACCTGGACATCAGCGACCTGTCCGGCTTCCCCGGCTGGAACCTGGGACTGCAGCTCGGCCCCCTGTTCGGCGACCGCAAGCAGCACGACTACTTCTACGGCGTCGATACCGCCTACGCCACCAGCGACCGGCCGGCCTACGCCGCGGGTGGCGGCTTTGCGGGCATGCAGGCCATCGTGGGCGTGTCCAAGCGCTACCCGAAACACTGGGTCGGTGCCTTCCTTCGCTACGACAACCTGAGCGGCGCCCGTTTCGTGGACAGTCCCCTGGTGCGCACCCGGAACTACGTCGCCGCCGGTGTGGCGGTGTCCTGGATCCTGGGTGAATCGACGACGCGTGTCCTGGTTGATGAGTGAGCACCAGCCGCCGGGCCGTCCTCTGTGGACGCTGTACGAGCATGTCGCGATGCTCATCGGGCTGGGCAGCCTGGCCGCGCTGTGTCTGGCCTGGCTGCCGTTTGCCATGCTGTTGCACCCGGTGCTGCCGCGAGCGCTCGGTGAACGCCTGGGTCGCCAGGTCATCATGGGGGGGTTCCGCGTCTACCTGCGGCTGCTCGGCGCCTTGTGCGCCTGCCGTTTTGACCTGACCGCGCTGGACACCCTGCGCGACCAGGGGCCGCTGATCATCGCGGCCAACCACCCGTCCCTGCTCGACGCGGTGCTGATCGTCTCGCGGCTGCCCAACGTGGTCTGCGTCATGAAAGCGGCCCTGATGCTGCACCCTTTGTTCGGGTCGGCGGCGCGGCTGGCGCGCTACATCCGCAACGACGGCATGCTGCAGATCGTGCAGCAAAGCCGGGAAACGCTGCAGACCGGCGCGCAGGTGCTGATGTTTCCCGAAGGTACCCGCACCAAGGCTTTTCCGCTGGACCCGCTGACGCCGACGCTGGGGCTGATCACCCGGCGCTCGGGCGCCCCGGTGCAGACCGTGATCCTGGAGTTTTCGACTCCCTACCTCGGCAAGGCCTGGCCCCTGTTCCGCAAGCCAACGCTCCCGCTGCACTGCCGCGCCCGCCTCGGTCGCCGGTTCGACGCCCCCAACGACCACCATGCGTTCACCCTGGAACTGGAAGCCTATTTCCGGCAGGAAATGACCCCGCCCGCCCAAGCCGACCAAGATGCCTGAGACCACACCCCCTCCTTCAACCACCCACCTGGTGTTGATCCCGAGCTACAACCCCGGCCCCGGGGTGCTGGAAACGGTGCGCCAGGCGCGCGCGCAATGGACGCCCGTCTGGGTCGTCGTTGACGGCAGCACCGATGGCACCGGCAGCAGCCTCCAGGCCATGGCCCAGGGCGACCCCGGACTGCGGGTGATCGTGCTGCCGGAAAACCGCGGCAAAGGTTCGGCCGTGCTCGAAGGCATCGACCACGCGGCCCGCGCCGGCTTCTCACACGCGCTCACCATGGACTCCGACGGCCAGCACCCGGCGGACCTGATCCCCACCTTCATGGCCGCTTCGTTGAACGCGCCCCAGGCCATGGTGCTGGGCAAGCCGGTGTTCGGCCCCGAAGCCCCCGCCCTGCGCGTCAACGGCCGCAAAGTGTCCAACGGCTGGGCGAACCTGGAAACGCTGTGGATGGGCATCGGCGACTCGCTCTACGGTTTCCGCGTCTACCCCATTGCTCCTTTGGCCCGGATCATGCGCGCCAATCCCTTCATGCGGCGTTTCGACTTCGACCCCGAAGCGGTGGTGCGGCTGTGCTGGGCCGGCGTGCGGCCGATCAACATCGACGCGCCGGTGCGCTACCTCAGCGCCGAAGAAGGCGGCGTCTCGCATTTCAAATACCTGCGCGACAACGCCCTGCTCACCTGGATGCACACCCGGCTCTTCCTCGGTTTCGTGCTGCGCCTGCCGTTGTTGATCTGGCGCCGTCTGCGTGCCTCCGGAGATTGAACATGACCGAACCCCAGGAACGCACCGCCGCGCTGAAGTCCGACCCGCGCATGAAACACTATTTCGGCAGCGAAGACGAACGCCGCCGCATGACGCAGACCCTGTTTGACGAAGCCGCGCCGGGCTACGACAAGGCCGAAGCCCTGACCGGCCTGGGCAGCGGCGCCTGGTACCGGCGCGAGGTGTTGCAGCGCAACGGCCTGAAGCCCGGCATGGCCCTGCTGGACGTGGCCGCGGGCACCGGCCTGGTGACCGTGGCCGGCGCCGAACTGGTCGGGCCGCAAGGCCGTGTGTGGGCACTCGACCCCTCGCCGGGCATGCTGGCCGAGCTGCGCAAGAAGGTGGATGTGGAAACCATCGTCGCCTACGCCGAGGCCATTCCGCTGCCCGATGCGCAGGTCGATTTTGTGTCCATGGGCTACGCGCTGCGCCACGTCGGCGACCTGAACCTGGCGTTCGCCGAATACCTGCGCGTGCTGCGCCCGGGCGGCCGCGTCTGCATCATGGAAATCAGCCGTCCCCGCAACCGGCTGCTGCGTGGCCTGCTGCACTTCCATATCGGCGTGGTCGTGCCGGTGCTCGCACGCCTCACGCGCCGCCACGCAGACGTCCAGCGCCTGTGGGCCTACTACGGCGACACCATCGAATCGGCGCTCGAACCCGAGCTCATCCTCGATGCGCTCAAACGCGCCGGTTTTACCGATGTGGACTGCTCGGTCTCCCTGGGCATTTTCCGCGAATACACCGGGCGCCGACCGTGAACACCACCGAGGTCTTCCTGATCGCGATGCTGATCATCTTCAGCATCCCCTGGCTGGTCTGGCGGGTCTTCAAGACCGACTATTTCGCGCCGCTGGTGGTGGTGCAGATCGTCATGGGCATCGTGCTCGGCCCGGGCGTGCTGGGCCACTGGTTTCCGGCCTACTACGAATTCGTCTTCACGCCCACCGTGGTGCATTCGCTCAACGGCATCGCCTGGTGGTCGGTGATGCTGTTCGTGATGATCGCGGGCGTCGAGCTCGACCTCGGCAAGGCCTGGCAACACCGGCGCGAAAGTGGCATCACCGCCGGCCTGGCGCTGGGGGCCCCGCTGCTGCTGGGCTGTGGCGCGGCCGCCGTGCTGCTGGGTTTTGACGGCTGGATGGGCCCGAAGGCACAAACCTGGCAGTTCGTGGTCGGTATCGGCATGGCCTGCGCCGTCACCGCCCTGCCGATCCTGATCCTGCTGATGGAGAAGCTCGACATCCTGCGCCAGCCGCTGGGCCAGCGCATCCTGCGCTACGCCAGCCTGGACGACATCGCGATCTGGGGCGTGCTGGCGCTGATCCTGATGGACTGGAGCCGCATCGGCAAACAGCTCGCCTTCCTGATCGCCTTCGTGGTGCTGGGCCTGGCGTTTCGCCGCCTCATGGCCTGGCTGGACGAGCGGGACCGCTGGTACGTGGCACCGATCTGGCTGGCCCTGTGCGGCCTCGGTGCGGACTGGGCGGGCCTGCATTTCATGGTCGGCGCGTTCCTGGCCGGTGCCATCATGGACGGCCACTGGTTCAACCAGGAAAAGCTCGACCTGCTGCGCCACCACGTGCTGCTGGTGATGATGCCGGTGTTTTTCCTCTCCACCGGCCTGCGCACCAACTGGGCCGTGGGCGGCACCGAGGTGTTCGCCGCCGCCGCGCTGCTGCTCGTGGCCTCGGTGACCGGCAAGCTGATCGGCGTGCGCATCGCTGCACGGGTGCTGCACTGGGCACCGGGTGAAGCATCGATCATCGGCTGGCTGCTGCAGACCAAGGCCCTGATCATGATCATCTTCGCCAACATCCTGCTGGACAAACAGGTGATCACCAGCGAGGCCTTCACCGCCCTGCTGCTGATGGCGGTGGCCAGCACCATGCTGACGGTGCCGATGGTGGAGCCACAGATGCGCCGCTCGCGTGCGCTGGCGGGTTCAGCCGCTCGAAACAGCTGAAGCCGCGCGGATCAGGCGCCGCTGCAGCCGACGCGCTCGACCTTGATCGAGCCCATGACGGAGACGCCTTTGGCGGCGTTTTCGCCGCTCATGACGGTGGTGCCGCTGCTGGCCGAGGCCAGGCGGGCGCCGCAATGCAGCTTGATGTCCATGCCGCCCATGACGTTGACGGCCGCGCGCAGGCAGTACCAGCCGTTGGGGTTGAGCAGCTCGATCTCGGAGCCGCCCATGACGTTCACGCCCGGGTTCACCATGATCAGGCTCGGGCCCGGCGTGACCTCGCGGTCCGCCGTTCCCTGGCCGATGCCGAACACCTTGACCGACGTGGCCAGCGTCCTGTAGGCGGGGTTGGGGCCGAAAGGGTGTTCGCCCCAGGCCTTCAGGCAGGCCTGCAGCGCACCGCTTTCGCTGTCCTGGGCCTGCGCCAGTCCGGTGGCGCCACCCAGGATCAGACCGGCGATCAGGACGTTGCGGGTGAATCGGTTGCGGAGGTGTGTCATGGGATTGAGGCTCCTTGGAATGCGGTCTCGGCCGATGCGATCAGATCATCGCGCCGTTGATGGAAATCACCTGCCCGGAAATGTAGGACGCGCGGTCCGAGGCCAGGAAGGCCACCAGGTCGGCCACTTCTTCCGGGCAGCCCACGCGCTGCATCGGCACCAGACGTTTGACCATGTCGGCGTCGAACGTGCCTTCGATCATGCTGGTGGCGATGAGCCCCGGCGCGACCGCATTCACCGTCACGCCCCGGCTCGCCAGTTCCAGCGCCAGCGACTTGCTCGCGGCGTGCAGCGCGCCCTTGGCGGCCGAGTAGTTCACCTGCCCGCGGTTGCCCGCCACGGCGGCGACCGACGAGATGCTGACGATGCGGCCCCAGCGCGTGCGCATCATGGGCATGGTCAGCGGCTGGGTCACGTTGAAGAAGCCGTTGAGTGACACGTCGAGCACGCGGTCCCACTGCTCGCCGCTCATGCCGGGGAACACCGCGTCGTCGTGGATGCCCGCGTTGTTCACCAGGATCTGGATCGCACCGGCCTCGGTCAGCGCTTCCAGCGCGGCGGCTGTCGCCGCACGGTCGGTGATGTCGAAAGCCACGGCTTCGGCGCTGCCGCCATCGGCCACGATCTGCGCCGCGATGGCCTGCGCCTTCTCCAGACCCCGGTTGGCGTGCACGATGACATGGTGGCCGTCGGCGGCCAGGCGCTGACAGATGGCGGCGCCGATGCCGCCGCTGCCGCCGGTCACGAGGGCGCGCCTGCTTTTCGGTGAAGAGGTCATAGGGTCTGTGCGTCGAGCACCACCGAAGCCCGGCCTTCGATCAGGCAGCGTTCTCCGTGGTGGAGGTGGAACTGGTAGAGGATGAGCCGCGCATCGCCCGAGAGGCGCTCGGCGGTGATCCGCAATGGCCCGGACTGGTGATCCAGCCGGTCCACGTGCAGGCTGAGGCCGCGCACGCTGGTGAGGTAGCCCTGCGTGGGCGCAGCGGCCGACTGCGCGAGCAAGGCGCCGTGCACGGCCATGGCCTGCGCGGCGTACTCCACGCCGGTCGCCGCGCCCAGGCGGTCGGCCGCACGCAGGGGATTCAGGGGGTCGGTGTGACTCAGCGTGTCACAGACGATGCGCTGCTCGCTCCATTCGAGCACGTTCTCCAGCAGGCACATGCTGCCCTGGTGGGGAATGTGCGCGGCGATCCAGTCGCGGTTCAGCACGGTTGCAGATCCACCTGAAGCTGCATGGGTGCGAGGTAGTCGAGCACCACCGGGCCGGCCGCGCCGCGCGCCAGGCGCCGCAGCAGGGGCAAGGCGCGCAGGGCCGGGATGTTCTGGCGCAGCCCTTCGAGAGCCGCGTCCTCCAGCACATCGGCGGGCGCCCGGCTGGGTGTGACCGTGATCGACGCCAGCGAAGCCTCGCTGCGCTGGGCGCTGAGCAACAGCGCCACGCCACCGCAGTCGGGCGTGTCACGCTTGGCGTGCAAGGGTTCGGGGTATTCGCTGTCGTAGGCCACCAGCAGCACCGGCTGGCCGTCCAGGGCCACCTGGGCCAGGGCATCCAGCAGGCCGGCGCCGAAGCTGGCGTCGAACGCGCCCAGCACCTGGCAAGGCGCCATGCTGCGCGTGGCGATGCCCCAGTAGCCGGCGGCGGCGTTGTGCACCGAGTTGTGAAAGCGCGTGGGTGAAATCTGGCGATCCTCGCCCGCGAGCTGCTCGCACAGCGAATGGCAGTTGTGGCCGTCGGCGCCCGAGGCGGCGAACACGGTGGCCAGCGTGGACGCGTCGGCGCCCGCGTGGGTCACGGCCTCCTGCCCCACGCCCAGGCTGAGCCGGATGACGCGGCTGGCGCGGCGACGCTCGGCCGGGGGCAGCAACAAGGGCACGGGCAACACGCTGGGTGCCGCCACATAGGCCGCTTTACCGCGCAACACCGCCGCAGCGGTGGCCCAGTCGGGCAGACCGGGTGCGATGAGGCCGATGCCGTTGATCCACGCTTGCAGAGGTGCTGCGTTCATGCGATCTGGCGCCGGGCCGCCCCAAGCCGGATCAGCCCCCTCGGGGGGCAACGACCCGCGCAGCGGTGGAGTGTGTGGGCTCATTGCGTCACTCCAAGAACCAGGCTGCAGTTGCTGCCACCAAATCCGAACGAATTGCTCAGCGCATGGCGCAGCGGCACGTCGGCGCCGTGGAGCTGGTAACGGATCGGTATGGCCGGGTCCAGCGAGCCGGTGCCGGGGCTGCCGGGCAGGCGGCCATCGGTCAGCGCCATCGCGCAGATGATCGCTTCGATCGCGCCCGCGGCGCCCAGGGTGTGGCCCATGTAGCCCTTGGTCGAGTTGCCGGGCACGGTGTCGCCAAACAGCGCGCTCACCGCCTGGCCTTCGGCCGAGTCGTTGGCGGGCGTGGCCGTGCCGTGCAGGTTGATGTAATCCATGTCGCTGGCGCCCAGGCCCGCCGAGCGCAGCGCGGCTTCCATCGCCAGACGCGCACCCAGACCCTGCGGGTGCGGCGCCGACATGTGGTACGCGTCGCTGGACTCGCCAGCACCCAGCAGCAGCACGGTGCCCGGCGCAGGCTGGTCCGGGCGCTCCAGCAGCGCGAAGGCGGCACCCTCGCCGATGGAGATGCCGTCGCGTGCCGCGTCGTAGGGCCGGCAGGGTTGTGACGAGGTCAGTTGCAAAGAGGCAAAGCCATACAGCGTGGTCAGGCAGAGGGTATCGACACCGCCCACGATGGCCGCGTCGATCTGGCCCAGCGCGAGCTGGCGCGCCGCCGCGGCAAACACCTTGGCGCTGGACGAGCAGGCGGTGGAGATCGCCATCGCCATGCCCTCCAGACCGAAGTGGTCGCGCGTGAACTCGGCGAGCGAGAACGCGTTGTGCGTGGTCCGGTAATGGAAATCGTCGGGCAACGCGCCGCTGACCGGATCGCGCCGCCGGTAGGCCAGCTCGGTCTGCAGGATGCCGGCGGTGCTGGTGCCCAGGAAAACGCCGATGCGATCGGCGCCGTAGCGAGCGACGGCCTCACGCACGCGCTGCGCGAACCCGTCGGTCTCCAGGCCCATCAGGGTCAGCCGGTTGTTGCGGCAGTCGTAGCGGGCCAGCGCATCGGGCAGGCGCTGCGCATCGACACCCGCGACCTCGCCCACCCAGGTGTCGAGCGCCACCGATTCAAAGGCACAGGGTGCGAGTCCCGAGCGCTCGGCGCGCAGGGCCTCGCGCGTGGCCTCCAGCCCGCGGCCCAGGGCGGTGGTCAATGTGTAAGCTGAGAGTTGCAGTGGGGTCACGTGAGGCGGTGGATCGTCTAAACCCGCAGTGTAGAGGAAGGCACCGATCAGACCGGCACCCGGCACACCAGCATCACGTTGGCAAAGGGCTTGCCTTCGCTCATGGGTTCGGTTTCAACCTCAAAGCCCAGCGCGGTCAGCAGCGCCTGCCACTCGGCCAGGCTGCGGCAGTACAGGCGCGGCGGACGGCGGCTGCGCGCCAGGGTCACCGCGCGGTCCACCCAGTTCGACACCAGAAAGGGCCAGCCCGCTTCGGCGTCACCGACGCGGGTGAGGAACAGGCCGCCGGGCGGCAGGGCCGCGCGAATGCGTCGCAGCAGGCGCTCTTGCGAGGCGGGGTCCACGTAGTGCAGCGCATCGAGGATGGTGACGGTGTCCACCTGACCGACATCCACCTGGGTCATGTCGCCCTGCTCCACCTGCACCAGCGGGTGGTGGCCGCCGAACGCCGCCGCAGCGCGTTCGACATCGCGCGACATCAGTTCCACACCGCGCAGGCTCTGGAAACGGGGCGCGGGCGCCCAACCGGCCGGCCACTGCCCGCGCTCCGACAGGCGCTGCGCCGCCAGCAGCCAGGCGAACAGGCAACCCTGCCCGCAACCGAGGTCGAGCAGCCGCCCGCCCCTGGACAACAGGCCGCGCCGCAACAGCTCCCGGAAGATCGGGTCGCCGCCCAGCTTGCCCCAGGCGTGGAAAAAAGCGAAACGGCCTGCCGCCCAGAAGAGGCGGCTCGCGTCGGCGCGCAGGATTTTCAGAAACACCCGGGGCGCGGGTGCAGCGCCGCCCTGCGGACTGCGGTGCGAGCTCGCTTGGGTACGGCCCGGCGCTTCGCTCATGCCATGGCCTGCTGAAGTGTCACAGCCCGCAAGGACTCGGCTTTCAGCCGGTCGAGCAGCAGCGGCAAGGTGGCCAGGATCACCGGCTGCCCATCGGGCGTGAGCGCAGCGTGGCCGTCGTGCATGAGCAGGATGTCGCCCGGCCCCAGCCCTCGTGTCAGGCGTTGCAGCACCTGCTGTGGTCGTCCGTCGCGCGTGTCGTAGGGCCGGCGGGTCCAGGCGGCCAGCTGCAGATCGAGCCCGGCGAGCACCGGCTCCAGGAAGGGGTTGCGCAGACCGGCGGTGGGCCGGAAAAACAGCGGGGCCTGGCCGGTGATGTCAGAAAGCGTGGCCTGGGCGGCCGCGACGTCGGCACGCATGCGCCGGGGACCGAAGAGGGAAAACGCGTTGGAGTGCGAGTCGCCATGGTTCTCGACCCGGTGACCGCGCGCCACGATCTCGCGGCAGAGTGCCGGGTGTGCCCGCGCGCGCCAGCCGATGCAGAAAAAACTGGCCTGGGCGCCAGCGACGTCCAGCAGGTCGAGCACGCGCGGCGTGACCTCGGGGTCGGGCCCGTCGTCGATGGTCAGCGCCAGTTCGCGCCGCGCCTGTGAGTGCGCCGGCAGGCGGGTGAGGTTGGGGCCCAGCAGGCTGGAGCGGGGCAACAGGCCGGCCACTGTGATCACCGCGTGGTTGAGCACCACGGCCCCCAGTGCCCAGGGCCAGGCGGCTGGCATGGCCACCGTGCCCAGCGCTGCCCCCGCATGCAGCAGCGCGGACGCCTTGATCGCGGGGGGGACGGTCCAGGGCCGACTCATGGCAACGCCGAAAAATGCCCCTGGTCCAGAAAGCGCTGCCACAGCGGCAACCAGACCGCCCAGTCGTGTTCACCCGGCAAGGTGATGTGGGTCGCTTCGGGCATGTGCCGGGCCAGCAGGCGCATGCCATCGGCAAAACGGTCCTGCGCCCCATAACCCATGAACATCGGCACCTGGGGCAAGGGCTGCCTGAGCCACTGCCAGAGGCGCACGTCGGGGTCGGTCTGCTGATCGGGGCCCGCCTGCCAGACGTCAAGCCCGCCCGCACGATCGATCGCGTTGGTGGTCAGCCGACCGCCCGCGTAGGGGGCGAGCAGGCACAGGCCGTGCACCTCGCCCGTTCGCCCGGCGAGGCAGGACAGCGCCAGCTGACCGCCGCGCGAAATGCCCCCCAGCCACACCCGCTGGTAACGCGCACGCGCCGGCGCCAGCCAGTCTTCTTCCAGGCATCGCAGCGCCAGCTGGTTGTCGGCGCCCTCGGCGTGCAGGTCGGGCGCGATCAGGTCCAGCGCCAGACCCCGCCGCTGCACCTCGGCAAACAGGCCCGCCTGCACCATGTGCTGCGGCGTCATGAGGGCCCCGGGCAGCATGAACAGCACGCTGTCGGCCCCGCATTCGTGACGCTCGGCGGGGTTCACTTCCCGCCCTTGGGGTACACCAGCACGGCCGACAACAGCAGCGCCAGCAACGCGCCCGGCCCGACCGTGATGCCCACGGCCTGCAGCACCGGCACGCTGGAGCTGGCCAGCGTGCCGAACCCGATCACCGTGGTGAGCACGGCCACGGCCATGGACATCAGTGTGGCCTCGTCCAGCGGCTCCCCCGCCGCCACGCGGTCAAAGAACAGCGCGTAGTTGGAGCCCACGGCCACGATCAGCAACATGCCCACCAGGTGCAACAGGTGCAGCCGCGCGCCCGAGAGATGCAGCAGCGCGATCACGCAGGCCACGGTCAGGGCCAGGGTGAACAGCACCCGGGACAAGCGCGCGGCCGAGCGCATCGTGAACGCCAGCAGCAGCGCGATCGCCGCCACACCCGCCAGCGACAGCTGCACCGCCTCGCTCACGTAACCGCTGTAGAGCGATTCGAATTCGGTCTTGAGATCAACGAACACGGCGCCGCTGCCGGCCAGCGCGGCGCGAAGCTGATCGGCCGGCAGGCTGGCATCGAGGGCGTCCGCCGTGGGACGCAGCGGCAGCATCGCGGTCCACCCGCCGTTCTCGGTGCGGGTCAGCATCGAGTCCACCCCCAGCGCCAGGGCACTGCCCTCCAGATCGGCGCGCTGCATCACGCCCTGGCTGCGGGCTGCCGTCACGTCGCTCAGGAACGGACCGAGCTTGCTGGCCGGCAAGGGCGAATCGACCAGCGCCCGGTCCAGCCGGGCCTGCAACTCGGCCGGCTCGGGCAGGCTGGACAGGCGCTGGCGCTGCAGCTGTTCGCTGGGCAGGAACCGCGCGGGGCTGTCGTAACCACCGATCACGCCCGTCTCCACCAGTCGGTCCAGCCGCTCACCCGCGCGCTCGGCGGCCTGCAAAGCGCCCTCCTGGTCGGGCGCCGTCACGGTCACGAGGTAACGTGCGTCGGGCGCGGCCAGGTCGGTGCGCATGCGCGAATCGGCCGTCGCCTCGGCCTCGCTCACCGTGGACAGCGCCGAGAGGTTGCCGTCCCACAAACCATCGCGTACCTGCCACAGGTAGGCGCCGACCAACACGGTCAGCACCACCGCCAGCCAGCGCAGGCGGTGGGCCTGGTTCAGCAGCGAGAGCCCTTTCCTCACCCAGGGCCCCGACTGCGGCACGCTGACGCCCGCACCGGTCAGCGCGGGCAACACGAAACGGGTCACCAGGGCCGCGGTGACCACGCCCGACAAGGCGTAGAGGCCCAGCTGCGACAGGCCCGGAAAACCCGAGAACAACAAGGCACCGAAACCGATGGCCGTGGTCATGACCCCCAGCCGGATGGTCGGCCAGAACACCCGGCGCCATTGGTCGACGCCCTGATGACCGGCCTGCACGAAGTAATAGATGGCGTAGTCCACCGCCTCGCCGATCAGGGCCGACCCGAAGCCGACCGTGATGCCAAACACCGTGCCGTGCACCAGGCTGACCATCACGATGCCGGCGAGGGTGCCACTGAGCACCGGAATCAGGCCCAGGGCGAGCAGGCGAAACGACCGGTAGACCCAGAACAGCACGAGCCAGATGGCCACGGAACTGATGAGCGACAGCCGGGCCACCTCTTTCTTGATGGTTTCACGTGACTGCACCGCGAACTGGCCGGGCCCAGACAGATTGAGTGTCAGCGCCGAATGACCGGTGGTCTGCAGGGACTGGGCAAAGGCCTGGCGCACGCTGTCGATCGCGGCGGCCTGCCCGTCCGTGTCGGACCCGAGCGCACGCGTCTGCAGCAGCAGCATGGCGCGATCGCCATTGCGGGAGGCCCACACGCCCGCGCGGGTCTGCGGCTGTGTCGCCGGGTTCAGCTGGCCCAGCACGGCCAGCACCTCACCCGTGGGGTCGTTGGCCAGGTAGGGCTTGAGCAACACGCCAGCGGGCGATGTCAACAGGTCAATGGTGTCGGTGACTGCCGACTTCAGACCCTCTTCGGTGAAGCGCTCGGGCGAAACCGCCGGGCTGAGCTGGTAGCGGTAGCGCAGCAGCACATCACGCTCGCTCTCCAGCCCGCCCGCCTCGCCGTTCTGCACCGACACATAAGCCGGGTCGCTGGCCAGGCGCTTGCGCAATTCGCGCGAGACTGCGGCGCGCTGGGGCGCGTCACCGCCTTCGATCGACAGCATCAGCAGGCGTGAGACCGTGCCGTCCTTCAGTTGCCCCACCAGCGCCTGCTGCTCCAGCGTGGGCTTGGACGGCAGAAAAAAGGACATGTCCGCCGAAAAGCGGCTGTTCCACACCACGGCCACCCCGGCCAGCATCAGCGCCAGCCAGACCAGAAACACCTTGACCGCCGACGACCTCATTGGAAAACCTCCGTCCGGCGGACTGCGGTGCGAGCCCCTTCGGGCGGCCGGGCGGGGCTCATTGAGCTTCAATCGGTTCGATGGTGATCTCCGAACGATCGCCGTCCACCTGCAGATACTCGATGTGTCGCACCTGGCTCTTGCTGCCTGTCACCGTGATGCGCTGGAGCAGCGCAGCGATGGCGGGTTCGCTCGGCACCAGGGTCAGCACCCACTGGGCGCTCTCACCCTGAAGCTTGAGCGCGTAGCTCTGTTCCAGCGACTTGCGGTTGCCGGCGAGTGTGCTGCGGATGCTGTCGACGAAGGCCAGGGCCTCCGGGCGGCTCTGCAGGTTGATGGTGAGCTTGCGCTTGTCGCGTTCCATGCTGAGCATGTCCTTGTCCAGCACCATGGTTTCCACCTTGGGCAGCAGCGTTCGCTTCTCCAGCCGGTCGGGCGGGCTGTACACCATCTCGCCGCTGGCCTGCACCGGTTTGTCGAGCAGGGCCACATGGCGTTTTTCGACAAAGCGCGCGCGCCCGCCCTTTTGCCCGGCCAGATCGGTCATCAACTGATCGATGTCGTACGCCGCATGAGCGGCGGTCGCCAGTCCCAGCCACAGCAGGGCCATCCCAAAGCGTCGCATCATTTTTTCCAGAAGTCGAAGAAGTTGAACCAGTTGTAGGGCGCCAGCCTGCAAAGTCGCGCCAGGCTGTCGGCATAGGCCTGCACGGCCGCCTTGATCGCCGCGTCACGCCCACCGCGCTCGACATTTGAAAAATCGGCCAGCTGTTCGAAATGCAGCTGGTAGCGGTTGCCCCCGAGGTACAGACCCGCCATGAGGAACACCGGCCGCTTGAGCATCGCCGCCATGCGCCAGGGACCCAGCGGAAAAGCCGCCTGTTCACCCAGAAACTCGACCGACAGGGTGGCGTCATCGTTCAGCGATCGGTCCGCCAGCATGCCCACCAGATACCCTTCGTCGAGCTTGTCGCGAACCTCCAGCATCGACTCCAGGTGTCCCAGGGAGATGATATCTTGCATCGCCTTGGGGTTGATGGCCGCGAGCGTGGCGTTGAGCTTGCGCGCGTTCTGCTCGTACATCAGCATGGCCACGCGCAGTCCCTTCTTCCCCCGCCCCATGGCACGCAGCACCTCAAAGCTGCCCAGGTGGGCCCCCATGAGCAGCGCGCCGGGCTTTTTTTCAATCGCCGCCAGCAACGCCTGGTCGCCCTTGACCTCGATGTCAAACACGTTGAAGCGGTCATTCAGCAGGTAGATGCGGTCGTGGATGGTGCTGGCGAAACTGAACACGTGGCGGTAGCCATCGCGCCAGCCCGCGTAGCGGCCCAGGACACGGTGCAGGTAGGCGCGGCTCGCACGGCGCGCCGCGGGCGCAAACAGCACGAAATAGACGGCGATGCCGTGCAGCACCAGACGCCCCACCCGCCGGCCGAACGCCAGCGAGATCCAGACCATCAGGCGCAGGATGGCCAGGTTGCTGCGCTCCTGGCGCCGCATCCACTCGGGTTGTGCGTCGGTCTGTCGGGTTCCGGTGTTCATGGGTTCAAGGGCTGCAGGCTGCCCGAGGCGACATCGCGGTCGCCACAGCGCACCACGAACGACAGCCCGCCCCGCGCCCCGTCCTGCAGCGTGAACACCAGTTCGTCATCCGGCCCGCAGGGGCTGAGGAACTTGGCCTGCGCGACCTGCCAGGCACCGCCCGCGAGCCCCAGGTGCGCTTGCGCCAGCAGCACGGCCTGATCCAGCAGGACCACGCCGGGCACGATGGGATGCCCCGGAAAATGCCCGGCAAAGGCCGGATGATCGGACGGCACCCGCCAGGTTTGCTCAAACACGGCCATGACCCAAGCGTTCCTGGTAAAGCGCCAGCAGCGCCGTGCGCGGCAGCTTGCCGGTGCTGTTGCGCGGCAGCGCGTCCACCAGCACCAGCGGACGGGGCAGGAAGACCCGGTCGATGCGCTGGCGCAAGGCGCGTTGCAGCGAGTCCGCCGACACACCGGGCGCCACCACAAACGCCGTCAGCCGTGTGATGCCTTCGACCTCATCGCCCGCGGAGTCGGGCAGGAAAAAGGCGCCGTCGAGCACGCCTTCGATGGCACACAGCTGGTGGTTCAGGTAGGCCAGCGAGCTGCGTTTGCCCGCGATGTTGATCAGGTCGGCATGCCGGCCGTGCAGGAGAAAACGACCCTCGCCCTGGAGTTCGATGATGTCCGACAGCGGCACCCGGCCTTCCACATGGCCGTCGCGGGCATAGGTGGTGTCGTTCTCCTGCTCCAGCACGACGCCCGGCAACAGGTGCCACATGGGACCGTCGGTGGTGCGCCGGCAGGCCAGCTGGCCCGACTCCGTCGAGCCGTAAATCTCGTGCACCGGTGCCCCGCTGCGCTGCTCGGCGCGCGCAGCGAGTTCGGTGCCCAGCGGCGCGGTGGCGGACAGGCACATGTCCAGCGCCGGC
Organism: Hydrogenophaga sp. L310; assembly: GCF_055703065.1. Taxonomy (NCBI): domain Bacteria; kingdom Pseudomonadati; phylum Pseudomonadota; class Betaproteobacteria; order Burkholderiales; family Comamonadaceae; genus Hydrogenophaga; species Hydrogenophaga sp. L310. The sequence continues at coordinate 146,402 of NZ_JBVPZA010000006.1, read as the reverse complement.
CAGGCCAGATCGGACGCCAGCATGGCCGACAGGTGGAAGGGTGTGGTGACCAGCATGCGCGGCCGCGGCACGGCCTGCAGCGCCTCCACCACATCCTGCGGGTAGAACGGCTTGCCGCTCCAGAAACTGCAACCGCCGTGCAGCGCGAGCAGAAAGGTGGACTCAAACCCGTAACTGTGCTGCGCTGGCACGGTGCCCACGAGCACCGTTCGCTTTCCACCCAGCCCCAGCCCCGCGGCCTCGGCCTGCCCGTTCTGCACCAGCCGGCCCCAGGTCTTGGCGTGCGGCTGCGGCAGACCGGTCGAACCCGAGGTGAACAGGATCGCGACCACACGATCGGCATCCACCACCGGCATCTCCTGCGCCGGTGAGCGGGGCAAAGTGGCCAGATCGGGAAAGTCGATGCAAGGCAGGTCGGCCACATCGAAGGGACCATCCACCACGCCATAAGCACCGGGATGGTCCTGCGCCAGCCGCTGCAGGGTCTCCCCCGAGTGCGAGGCCGGTTGCAGGCTGGTCTTGCCCGCGAGCACGCAGGCGGCAAACAGCACCGCGAAGTGGTACCGGTCTTCGCACAGGTTGAGCACCCCCTGGCCAGCGGGCAACACGCCGGCCACCGCCTGGGCATCGGCCAGGAAGTCGCGCACCGTCACCGGACCCGAAGGACGCCAGGCGAGCACGTCGTCCAGCCCATGAGCGCTGATCAGGGGCAGCCGGCTCATGCGCCGCCAGCCTGAAACCGCCAACAACCCCTGGCTCGCGAAACGCCCCAGGTCATTTGGTGCGCTGGCTGGCGATATGGGTCGTCAGCGCACGCAGGGACGCGTAGATCTTGTCGTTGTTCTCGTTGTCCGAGCGCAGCTGGAAACCGTAATGCTTGGAAATGACGAGCGAAATCTCGAGCATGTCGATCGAGTCGAGACCCAGCCCCTCGCCGTACAGCGGATCATCGGGTTTCACATCCTGGGGCTGCACGTCCAGGTTGAGGGCCTCCACGATCAGCGCAGCCACCTCGCTCATGAGGTCTTCGAACGGGACGCTGGCAAAGTTTTCTGACATGGGGATTCCCTGGTATTCAGTGGGTAGGCGTCGGGGCGGCGGCAAAGACCAGCACGGCATTGCTGCCACCAAACGCAAAGGAGTTGGACAGGGCAGCACGCAAGGGAATCTGGCGGCGGCCTTGATAGACATGATCCACCCCTTCGCAGGCGGGATCAAGCCGACCCTCCAGGTGCGCGGTCGGAGGGATCGCCTGCTCGCGCAGCGCCAGCACGGTGGCCAGCGCCTCGATGGCGCCCGCGGCGCCCATCAGGTGGCCATGCATGGATTTGGTGGCGCTCACGGGCAGCGCGGGCGCCAGATCGCCAAAGACCTGGCGCAGGGCCGCGATTTCCACCGGGTCACCCTCCTGGGTCGCGGTGCCATGGGCGTTGACGTAATCGATATCGGCGGGTGAGAGCCCGGCATCCGACAACGCGGCCTGCAAGGCACGGGCCTGGCCCTGTGGGTCGGGGCGCACCAGGTGGTTGCGGTCGCAGCTCGCACCGTAGCCGACGATCTCCCCCTGGATGCGGGCACCCCGAGCCACGGCGTGATCCCAGTCTTCCAGCACCAGCGCAGCGCCGCCTTCACCCAGCACCAGACCTCGGCGATCGGCCGAAAACGGCCGGCAGGCCGAAGGTGCGGTCTGCTCGTCGCCGGGAGAAATCAGGCGCATGGCTTCCCACGCACGCGCCACACCGTAGGTCTGCGTGCCGTCGGAGCCTCCCGTGATCGCCACCGTCGCCTCACCCGAGCGCACGCGCCGGAAGGCCTCACCAATCGCAACCGAAGAAGAAGAGCAGGCCACGGTGTGGCTCATGCTCACTCCGCCCAGACCGAGCTGAATGGACAGGTGTGCATTGACGGCATTGTTCATGCCCATCACCACGCTCAGCGGCGACAGGCGCTCGCGCCCGTTCTGCCACATGTCTCGGTAGCCCTTCTCGAAGGCCATGATGCCGCCCAGCGCCGTGCCCCAGATGCAGGCCCAGTCATTGCGCTCGTCCAGATCGGCGGGCAATCGCTCCAGTCCGGCGTCTTGCCAGGCTTCGAAAGCCGCGGCCACACCCAGCTGTGCGAAGCGTTCCATCATCGACGCCAGCGGTTTGCCCAGCGCCGCAACAGGATCAAACCCGGTGCAGCTCACGAACGGCATGGCCAGGGGCCTGGGCTTGTCATCGGTCTGGAGGTAGCGCACCGCCGAACGACCCGCGAGCAGGTGTTCAAAAAAAGGGGCCGCTCCATCCCCGTAGGGGCTGACCAGACCCAGCCCCGTGATGGCCACCCGGCGCCGGATCATGATGCGGAAGCTTTGGCTGCGCGCAGGGAATCGATCAGTTTCACCATCTCGCCGACAGACTTTGGGATCGCCACACTGGAGTCGATGGAAATCCCCAGGCGGTCTTCCGCCTCGAACATCAGCTCGGCGAGCATCAGCGAGTCAACACCCAGATCAGCGAGCAACGCACCAGGAACCACCGCCTCGGGCGCTGCACCCAGGCGATCGTGGAGAAATTGGCGAATCAGTTCGGTCGATTGCATGGCATACATTCAATGGCTGGCTGTCTTGCTCGACCCCGACACCCGGTAACGAATGCCCAGCAGGTCCGGAGGGTCGGCGAGGAGCCTCAACCCGGGCACAGACCGCCGATCAGCGCGGAATTTTCAATGATTTGATTGTACAGCCGGCACAATGCGGGCTGCCCTTCACCCGACCCCACCATGACCCTTCCTCAGCGAGACACCGCACGCCCACAAGCAACGCTTGTTGCCATGCCCACCTCCGAAATCACGCCCGGTCCTGCCGGAACATCGGGATGGCTGGGCAGGCTCGGGCGGCGCTTTGTCATCTACTGGCCACTCAAGGGATTTGGCACCACGACCTTCATGGCGCTGTTTTTCTGGAGCTATTTCTGGATCCTGGAACACCCGCGCAGCGTGGCCGTGGTCATGCCCGAAATCTGGCTGGACCGCTGGATCGGTTTCGTGCCGTCCGCGTTTCCGATCTACGTGTCGCTCTGGCTCTACGTCTTCCTGCCACCCGCGGTGATGGGCAATCTGCGTGCCCTGGTGTGGTTTGGCGTCTGGGTGGGGGCCATGTGCCTGTTCTGCCTGGCGCTCTTCTGGTGGTTTCCGACCCAGACACCCTTGGTCGACATGGACTGGAGCCTCTACCCCGGCCTGGCCGTGGTCAAGGGGGTGGACGCGGCCGGCAACGCCTGCCCTTCGCTGCATGTGGCTTCGGCGGTGTTCAGTCTCTGCTGGCTGCACCGCATCGTGGCCCAGCTGCGCGCCCCCAGAGTGCTGCAGTGGCTCTCCGCCGTGCAATGTGTGGCCATCGTCTGGTCGACCATGGCCACCCTGCAGCATGTGGCCCTCGACGTGTTTGCGGGTGTCGTGGTGGGACTGGCCTTCGCGGCCGCCTCGCTGGCCCACGTGAAGAACACCGCCTGAACCTGCGCAACAGTCAGTCACGGAGGACGCGCAAGACGTCCGAGTGGAACTCGCGGCTGTAGAGAATGGCCACCACCGTCAGCGTGCCCAGCACCATCGCCAGCGGCGACACGAACCAAGCCAGCGCGGCAAAGGAAAAGTAATACGCACGCAGACCGTCGTTGAAGGTTTCAGCGGCGGCGCCCACCATGGCGGCCGCGCGATCGGCGTACTGGTTGCGGTCGAACTTGCCCGATTCAAAATCTTCGGGTGGTGGCATCGCGCCGATCACCAGGGCGACAAAGGTGTACTGGCGCATGCACCAGGAAAAGCGGAAAAACGCATAGACGAAGATCGCCACCAGCACCAGGATCTTGAACTCGAAGACGATCAGCGAGGTGGCCTGCGCAAAAGGAATCTCGTTCATCAGCTCGGACGCCTTGTCGGTCGTGCCCAGCAGGGCAAATAGACCACCGATCACCAGGATCGACGTGGACGAGAAAAAGGCCGGTGTGTTCGACAAGGTCTGGGTGATCAGGCCGTCGAGCATGCGCGGGTCTCGCATGGCGGCCTGGCGCATCCAGTAGGCCCGGTAGCGGTTGGTGGTCACCAGCAGCGAGGAGCGGCGTCGACCCCAGACACTGGCGAACCAGGCGTAGCCCACCCACAAGGCAAAAAAGCAGACCAGCGCCAGCCAGTCTGCCCAGGGGAGGATGTCGATGATCTTCATCCGGCGGATGTTAGCCGCACGAAGCCGCCAACCGGCCGCTCAGCCCTTGAATTTTGCTGCCACCTCGGCGACGCGTTCCCCGAACAGGCGCGCCGTTTCCAGATCACCGGGCAGCATCTCGTTGGCACTCGCGTCCGACGGGCTTTGTGCGATCGCGCCGCTGTACGACACCAGGTAGTTCACATCATCGCGCTGTGCAGCCTTGGTGTTGCTGGGCATGAGGCCCTGGCTCACCCAGATCATGCCGTGCTGCATGGACAGCGTGAACAGGTAGTGCAGCGTGGACAGCTTGTCGCCGTTCATGCCGGCGCTGTTGGTGAAACCGGCCGCGAGCTTGTCTTTCCACTGCTGGGAAAACCAGGGTTTGCTGGAGGCATCGGCGAATTTCTTGAACTGCCAGCTCACGCTGCCCATGTAGGTGGGTGAGCCCATGATGATGGCGTCGGCCGCGGCCAGCGCTTCCCAGCCGCCCTCGGGCAGATTGCCGTCGGCGTCGATGGCGATCAGTTCGGCGCCTGCGCCACTGGCCACCGATTGCGCCATGCGCTGGGTGTGACCGTAACCCGAGTGGTAAACCACAACAACGTTTGCCATTGGAGACCTTTCAGAAAAGCGCCGCAGCGCGGGTGGGGAAAAGGGACTCGAAGATCACTCAGGCCGGGCGGCGGGCGTCCAGGCTGAAGGCGCCGGCACCGAAAGCTGCGAGCGCCAGCAGGCCGCCCGTCACACCGATGTTCTTCATGAACATCAGCTGCTGCATCATTTGCTGCTCGGCCGGCATGGCCCAGTAGTTGTGGAAAAAGAACGAGGCGCCCAGCGTGAACAGCGCCAGAGCCAGGGCAGCCCAGCGCGTGCCGAAGCCGACGATCAGCGCCAGGCCACCCAGCACCTCCACCGCAATGGCCACCGCAGCGGCCACGGTGGGCATGGGCAGGCCCACCGATGCGATGTAGCCGGCCGTACCGGCAAAACCGGTGATCTTGCCGATGCCGGCGGGCAGGAACAGGGCCGCCAGCAGCAGGCGGGACAACAGGGCGAGAGGGTTTTGCAGGGTGTTCATGGGAATGTCCTTGGAATGAAGTTTGGGGTGGATCAAAAAGCCTGTCTGTGCGTCAGGCCACCAGGTCAAACACCAGCACCTCGGCGTCTTCGCCGTGGGTCAGGTTGAGGCGCTCGGCATCGGCGATCACCGCCGCGTCGCCGGCCTGCAGGCGCTGGCCGTTCACGTCGAGCGCGCCGCGCACCAGGTGCACGTAGGCCTTGCGCTTCGGGTCCAGCGCCAGCTCGGCGCTTTCGCTGCCGTTGAAGAGGCCGGCGTACAGGGCCGCGTCGGCGTGGATGCTGACCGAGCCCCCGGCGCCGTCGGGCGAAGCCACCAGGCGCAGCTGGCCGCGCTTTTCAGACTCGGCAAAGCTCTTCTGCTCGTAGCCGGGATCGATGCCCTTCACATTCGGCTCGATCCAGATCTGCAGGAAGTGCGTGGTCTGGTCGGGTGCGTGGTTGAACTCGCTGTGGCGCACGCCGCTGCCGGCGCTCATGCGCTGCACGTCGCCGGGCGGGATGCCCTTGACGTTGCCCATGCTGTCCTTGTGCGCCAGGTTGCCCGACAGCACATAGCTGATGATTTCCATGTCGCGGTGGCCGTGCGTGCCGAAGCCAGTACCCGGTGCGATGCGGTCTTCGTTGATCACGCGCAGGTTGCCCCAGCCCATCCAGGCGGGGTCGAAATACTCGGCGAACGAAAAGGAGTGGAAGCTCTTGAGCCAGCCGTGGTCGGCGTAGCCGCGGGCGTCGGAACGTCGGATCTGCATCATGGTGTCTCGTCCTTTCAAGGGGGTGGTGCTGACCGGTTGCGGGACCGCAGCGGCTGGCATGGGTTGAATTGTGGAACCGCCACCCCCCCGGTGTGTTTGCACGGTTTTGATGGCATCATTCAATTCAATTGAACACACCAGTTTCGCAAGCACCATGGCCAGTCCCAGCCCCCGCGCCGCCCTGTCCCCCGAAAACCTCGGTCTTCTCGAAGCCGTGGCCCGGCTCGGCAGCATGGCCGCCGCCGCGCGCGAACTGGGCATGGTGCCCAGCGCCCTGACCTACCGCATCCGCCAGATCGAGGACGCGCTCGACGTGCTGCTGTTCGACCGCAGCGCGCGACGCGCCCAGCTCACGCCCGCCGGCGCCGAGCTGCTGCGCTGCGGGCAGTACCTGCTGAACGAGCTCGACGCGGTGGCCCAGCGTGTCAAGCGCGTGGCCACCGGCTGGGAGCCGCAGATCACCATCGCGGCCGACGCCATCATTGCCCGCGCGACCCTGTTCGAGCTGTGCGAGGCTTTTTACGCCGAAGGCGCTCCCACGCGCCTGAAGCTGCGCGCCGAAACGCTCTCGGGCACGCTCGAAGCCCTGCAAAGCGGCCAGGCCGATCTGGCGCTCGGCGTGCCCAGCGAGATGGCACAACCCGAAATCCAGACCGCGCCGCTGGGCAGCGTGCCGTTCGTCTACGCGGTGGCGCCTCACCATCCGCTGGCGGCAGCCACCCACAGCCTGAGTGACGAAGAGCTGCGCCTGCACCGCGCCGTGGCCGTGGCCGACAGCACCCAGCGCGGCAGCGGCGTCACCTACAACCTGCTGCCGGGGCAGGACGTGCTCACTGTGCCGACCATGCAGCACAAGCTGGAAGCGCAGCTGCGCGGTCTGGGTGCGGGCTTCCTGCCGCAAACGCTGGCACAACCCTTCATCAATGCCGGGCGCCTGATCGTGAAGACCGTGCAGCGCCCCAACCGCAGCATCCGCGTGGCCTACGCATGGCGCCAGCCACGCAGCGCGGGCGACACCGGGCGGGCGCTGCGCTGGTGGCTGGAGCGCCTGCAGCACCCCACCACCCGTGCCGCCCTGCTCCACAACCATCACCAGATTTGATGCAGCCGGGGTTCACGCCAACAGGCAGGCTGCTACAGTCAACCTCAACCGTCCCGCAACACAGGCGCCCCGAGACATGACCACCAGCAAAAAAACCCGCACCCCGTCCGCAGCCGTCCCGCGCAAGCCGGCCCGCACCCCCCAACCCAGGAAACCGACCCCGATGCACATCGCGGTGGTGGGCGCCGGCATGGCCGGCGTGGCCTGCGCGCGCACGCTGCTGCAGGCGGGTCACCGCGTCACCCTGTTTGAAAAGAGCCGCGGCTTCGGTGGCCGCATGTCCACCCGCCGCAGCGAATTCGGCGGCTTCGACCACGGTGCGCAGTACTTCACGGTGCGCGACAAGCGCTTCGCCCAGGCACTGCAGACCGCACAGTCCGTGGTGCGCCCCTGGAGTGCGAACACGGTGCGCGTGCTCGACGAATTCGGTCATGTGCTGGCCAGTTCCCCGCCGCCGTCCGAACCGCATTTCGTGGCCACACCCGGCATGAGCGGTCTGGTCGAGCACTGGGTCCAGCCGCTGGCCCACCCCGAACTCTTCGGTGACCTGCCCGCGCGCACGCTCACCGAAACCCGCGTCACCCACATCGAACGCGATGTGCTGAATCCCGAGCAGTGGCAGCTGCGCACCGAAGACGTCGAAGGCGGCCAGCACGTGCTCGGTGGCTTCGACCGCGTGGTGCTCGCCATTCCGCACCTGCAGGCCCACGACCTGCTGCTGGTCTCCGGCCACTCGCCCGAGCTGCGCCAGTCCCTCGCCCCGGTGCAGGTGGCCCCCTGCTGGACACTCATGGTCGCCTACCCCCAGGCCATGCAGCCCGGCCTGCCGCACATCGGCCCGCAATGGAACGCCGCGCGCAGCATCCACCACCGCATCAGCTGGCTCGCGCGCGAAAACAGCAAGCCGAGGCGCGAGCCCATCGAGCGCTGGACCATCCAGGCCAGCCCCGAGTGGTCGGCCAAACACCTTGAAGACGATACCGAGCGCGTCAAGGCCAAGCTGCTCAAGGGTTTTGCCGAAATCACCGGCATCCGCGCCACCCCCACCCACGCCGTGGTGCACCGCTGGCGCTTCGCGCAGACGCAGCAGCCGCTGGGCCGGCCCTACGTGTACGACAAGTCGCTCGGCATCGGCCTGTGCGGCGACTGGTGCCTGGGCCACCGCGTGGAAGACGCCTTTGTCTCCGGGCTCGAACTCGCTCTCGAAATGATTTGACCCCCCCTGCGCCGCTGCGCGGCTTCCCCCCGGGGGGACCACACCAGCGGTCTGGCGAAGCCAGTCCCGCGGTGTGTGCTGGCACAGACACGCGCTCCGAGTACATGGCTTTGTCGGTTGCTTCGTCCTACCGCGGGCGCTTCGCGCCCTCTCCCACCGGCCCGCTGCACGCGGGATCGCTCGTCGCGGCGCTGGCCAGCTGGCTTGACGCCCGTGCCCACGGCGGCACCTGGATCGTGCGCATCGAAGACGTGGACACGCCGCGCTGCGTGCCGGGCACCGACCGGCTCATCCTGCGGCAGCTCGCCACCTGCGGCCTGGTCAGCGACGAACCCGAGGTCTGGCAGTCGGAACGGGGCGATCTTTACCAGCAGGCGCTGAACCAGCTGGTCGCCAGCGGTCGCGCCTACCCCTGCGGTTGCTCGCGCAAGGACGTTGAAGCGGCGTTGTACGCGTCAGGGCTGGGCCGCGAGCGCCACCACGCCGCCGTCTACCCCGGCACCTGTCGCCCCGAGCGCGGGGGCCTGCAAGGCAAACCCGCCCGGGCCTGGAGGTTCCGCCTGAACGACGGGCACGTCGAGCTGCGCTGGATCGACCGACGCCTCGGCCCGCAATCCCAGAACCTCCGTGCCGAGGTCGGCGACTTCATCCTGAAACGCGCCGACGGCCTCTGGGCCTACCAGCTCGCCGTGGTGGTGGACGACGCCGCGCAGGGCATCACCCATGTGGTGCGCGGCGAAGACCTCGCCGACAACACCCCGCGCCAGATCGCGCTGCAGCAGGCCCTGGGCCTGCCCCTGCCGGCTTACCTGCACACCCCGCTGGTGCTGGGCACCAACGGTGAAAAGCTCAGCAAACAGAACGGGGCCCAGGCGCTGGACCTGAGCGAACCGTTGGTGGCGCTGCACCGCGCTGCCGCGACGCTGGGTCTGCCGGCCGCTCCGGGATCGGTGCCCGAAGCCCTCGCTTCCTGGGTTGCGCAGTGGAAGGACGCTCAGCCTCTCAGCCTTTGCGCCCACCCATGACCAGCACCAGGCCACCCACCACGATGGCGCCCAGGCCTGCCCACAGCGGCACGTTGACCGTCTTCTTCTCTTTCACGGTCAACTCCAGCGGCCCCAGCTTCACCGCAGTGCTGTCCTGCGTGTAGCTGAAGCCGCCGTAGATCAGGGCCAGCGCGCCGCCGGCGATCAGGACGAGTGCGATGAGTTTGGTGGCGTTCATGGGGATTCTCTGAAAAGGTTGTGGAAACAGTCACCCCCATTCTGCCCCCGAAGGGCGAACGCAGCACACGCGGCGTGACAGACCCGGGCTTCTACAATCTGACACCCCTCTCGCGCCGCACCATGAACTCCGACATCCCCGACACCCCCACAGCCGACCCAGCACCCCACCCGTCCGGCGCACCACAGCCCGATGGCGTGCCCTTCATGCGTGTGATCAAGAGCTATGTGCTGCGCGCCGGGCGCACCGGCCCGGGTCAGGCCCGCGCCTACGAACAGTTCGGGCCGCGCTTCCTGCTGGACTACGACGCCAGCCAGACCCTGGACGCCACGGCGGCCTTCGGCCGCAAGGCGCCGCTGATCATGGAGATCGGCTTCGGCATGGGCGGCGCCACGGCGCACATCGCCACCGTGCGCCCGGACGACAACTTCCTCTGCTGCGAAGTACACGAACCCGGCGTGGGCGCGCTGCTCAAGCTCGTCGGAGAACAAGGGCTCCAGAACATCCGCATCTTCCGCCACGACGCGGTCGAGGTGCTCGACCACATGCTGCCCGAACAAAGCCTGGACGGCGTGCACATCTTCTTCCCCGATCCCTGGCACAAGACACGGCACCACAAGCGCCGCCTGATCCAGACCCCTTTCGTGAACCGCCTGGCGCGGCATCTGAAACCGGGTGGCTACCTGCACCTGGCGACCGACTGGGAACCGTATGCGCAACAGATGCTGGAAGTGCTGAGCGCCGAACCCCTGCTGAAGAACACGGCCGCGGCCGGCAGCGACGGCTACGTGCCCAAGCCCGGCTACCGGCCCTTGACCAAATTCGAGAACCGCGGCATCCAGCTCGGCCACGGCGTGTGGGACTTGGTGTTCGTGCGCGCCTGAATTGCAACACCCCCCCGCACCGCTTCGCGTCACCCCCCACCAGGGGCGGCACTGGCCGTCTGGCAAAGCCCGCCCGGCGGTGCCTGCGGGTGGCGTTGTTTCATGCGGTGAGGGTGGTGCTCCCGCGCCGCGGAAAACTGATACCGAACATCGGGTCAATCGTCCTCGTCCGAGTCCAGTGCCGCGTCGGCACCGGCACCGATGAGCTGGCCGCCGATGCGGGCCGTGCCGACCGCCGCGTCCACCGCGAGGCCGGCCACGCCCACTACTGCCGATGCAGCCACATCGACCACGGCCACCACAGCGCAGCCGCTCAACAGCAGGCTGCTCACACCAAGCGCCAGCGCCAGGCGGGCACGGATGACGGTGTCGGAGAGGTTGGCGGCTTTGATCACGGCGGGGTCCTGTTGTGAAGGCGCAGAGAATACCCGCATTTCCTTCGCTCACCCTCCTCCGCCGTGGCCCGATCCTCCAAGAACCCGCTCATTCCCGCCCGCGACGGCGTGTCGCCCAGCTGCGTCGCACTGCCTGGGGTCAAAGCCGGTGACGCCCGCTGGCCCGGCGTGATCGACTTTCTGGACGAGCGCCTGCCCACGGTGGGTCGCGCGGCGTGGGCCGAGCGGCTGGCCACGGGCGCGGTGCTGGACGAAGCGGGCCAGGTCGTACCGCCCGAGGCGCCGTACCGGGGCAATACGCGGCTGTATTACTACCGCGAGCTGCCGGACGAGGAGGTGGTGCCATTTGAAGAAACGGTGCTCTACCAGGACGCGCACCTGGTGGTGGCCGACAAACCGCACTTTCTGCCCGTGACGCCGGGCGGGCGTTATGTGCAGCAGACTTTGCTGGTGCGCCTTCAACGCAAGCTCGGCCTGCCACAGCTGGCACCGCTGCACCGCATTGATCGCGAAACCGCCGGGCTGGTGCTGTTGGCCGTGAATCCCGCCGAGCGCGGGACCTACCACGCGCTCTTCAGTGGGCGAACCATGCAAAAGACCTACGAGGCCATCGCGCCGGCCACCGACGCATGGACCTGGCCGCGCACGAGCAGCAGCCGCATCGTGGAACACCCGGCCGATTTTTTCCGCATGAACGAGGTTGCTGGTGAGCCGAACAGCGAGACACGCATCGATGTGCTGGAGCGGCGCGGCGACTGGGCGCGCTATGCGCTGGAACCTGTCACCGGCAAACGCCATCAACTTCGCGTGCACATGAACGCACTCGGCCTGCCCATCGTGGGCGACCAGCTCTACCCGACCGTGCTGCACGGGCCGGACGAAGCGGAAGATTTTTCGAACCCGCTGCGCCTGCTGGCGCGGGGCATCGCCTTCACGGACCCGGTGACGGGCGAGCCGCGGCAGTTTGAGAGCGGGCTGAGCCTGGACTGGCCAGACACATAGCCCCCAAGCGTGCTCCCGCCGTCGGCGGGACCCCGGGGCTCCACCGCTGCGCGGGTCGCTGCCCCCTTGGGGGCTGTTTCGCCTTGGGGCGGCCCCGGCGGCGAAACCCTGGGTTACAGGCGCTCGGCCACCCAGGCCTGCACCGAAGCCAGCGCCTTCGGCAAACCCGACGCGTCGGTGCCACCGGCCATGGCCATGTCGGGCTTGCCACCGCCCTTGCCGCCCACCTGCTGGGCCACAAAGTTCACCAACTCGCCGGCCTTGACCTTGGCCATCACGTCGGCCGTCACGCCCGCAGCGATCTGCACCTTGCCGCCGTCCACTGCAGCCAGCACGATGGCGGCGGATTTCAGCTTGTCCTTCAGCTTGTCCATGGTCTCGCGCAGGCCCTTGGCGTCTGCGCCGGCCAGCACCGCCGACAGCACCTGGATGCCCTTGACCTCCACCGCCTGGTTCACCAGCTCGTCGCCCTGCGCCGAGGCCAGCCGACTCTTGAGCGCGTTCATGTCCTTTTCCAGATCGCGCATCTGGTCCAGCAGCGCACCCACGCGCGCGGGCACCTCGCCGGGCGTGACCTTGAGCGTGCCGGCCACACCGCCGAGCGTGGCTTCCATGCCCTGCACATAGCTCAGCGCGTTCAGGCCCGTCACCGCTTCCACGCGACGCACGCCAGCGGCCACGCCGCCTTCCGCGGTGATGGTGAAGAAGCCGATGTCGCCCGTGGCCTTGACGTGTGTACCGCCGCAGAGTTCGCGGCTGGAGCCGATGTCGAGCACACGCACCGACTCGCCGTATTTCTCGCCGAACAGCATCATGGCGCCGGTCTTCTGCGCCGATTCGATGTCCATCACGCGCGCCTGCGTCGCCGCGTTGGCCACGATCTCAGCGTTCACACGCTGCTCGATGTCGCGGATCTGCGCATCCGTCACCGGCGCGTTGTGCGTGAAGTCGAAACGCGTCTTGTCGGCGTCGACCAGGCTGCCCTTCTGCTGCACATGCGTGCCCAGCACCTCGCGCAAGGCCTTGTGCATCAGGTGCGTGACCGAGTGGTTGCGCACGGTGGCGGCGCGCTGCGCGGTGTCCACCGCCGCGGTGACGGTGTCGCCCACGGCCAGCGTGCCCTGCTCCATCACGCCGTGGTGGCCGAACACGTCGGACTTGATCTTCTGCGTGTCGCCCACAGAGAACTTCGCCGAGCCGCTGGTGATCACGCCTTCGTCACCGACCTGGCCACCGCTCTCGGCGTAGAAGGGCGTGGTGTCCAGCACCACGACGCCTTGTTGCCCTGCCTTGAGTTCGGCCACGGGCGTGCCGTCCAGGTAGAGCGCCACGACCTTGGCCGGGGCTTCGAGCTGTTCGTAACCGACGAAAGTGTTGCCGGCCCCGGTGTACTCCAGCGCCTTGTCCATCTTGAACTTGCCGGCTGCGCGGCCCTTGGCCTTCTGCGCTTCCATGGCGGCGTGAAAACCGGCCTCGTCCACCGTCAGACCGCGCTCGCGACAGACATCGCCCGACAGGTCGAGCGGGAAGCCGTAGGTGTCGTGCAGCTTGAAGGCCACGTCGCCCGGCAGCACTTTCGCACCTTCTGCCAGGGCTGCGTCCAGAATTTCCATGCCGTTGGCCAGGGTTTCGTAGAAACGCTCTTCTTCGGTCTTGAGCACCTCGCCGATGCGCTGCGCCTGGCTCGCCAGGTTCGGATAGGCATCGCCCATCACGGCCACCAGATCGGGCACCAGCTTGTGGAAGAACGGGGTTTTCTGCCCGAGCTTGTAGCCGTGGCGGATGGCGCGGCGCACGATGCGGCGCTGCACGTAGCCGCAGCCTTCGTTCGATGGAATCACGCCGTCGCTGATCAGGAAGGCCGTGGCGCGGATGTGGTCGGCGATCACCTTGAGCGAGGGGTTCGTGAGGTCGGCAGTGCCGGTCTCGCGGCCGGCGGCCTTGATCAGCGCGTCGAAGATGTCGATTTCATAGTTGCTGTGCACGTGCTGCAGGATCGCGGCCAGGCGCTCCAGGCCCATGCCGGTGTCCACGCAGGGCGCGGGCAGCGGCGTGACGGCGCCGGTCTCGTCCATGTTGAACTGCATGAACACGTTGTTCCAGATCTCGATGAAACGGTCGCCGTCTTCATCGGGGCTGCCCGGGGGGCCGCCGGCGATGTGGTCGCCGTGATCGTAGAAGATTTCCGAGCAGGGGCCGCAGGGGCCGGTGTCGGCCATCATCCAGAAGTTGTCGCTCTTGTAGCGCCCGCCCTTGTTGTCGCCGATGCGGATCACGCGCTCGGGCGGCAGGCCGATTTCTTTGGTCCAGATGTCGTAGGCCTCGTCGTCCTCTTCGTACACCGTGGCCAGCAGGCGCTCGGCCGGCAGCTTGTAGACCTCGGTCAGCAGCTCCCAGGCCCACTTCAGGCTCTCGCGCTTGAAGTAGTCGCCAAACGACCAGTTGCCCAGCATCTCGAAGAAGGTGTGGTGGCGCGCGGTGTAGCCCACGTTTTCCAGGTCGTTGTGTTTGCCGCCGGCGCGCAGGCAGGCCTGCACCGAGGCCGCACGCACGTAGGGGCGCTTGTCGGTGCCGAGGAAGACATCCTTGAACTGGACCATGCCCGAGTTGGTGAACATGAGCGTGGGGTCGTTGCCCGGCACCAGCGGGCTGGACGCCACCACGGTGTGGCCCTTGGAGGCGAAGAAATCCAGGAAGGTCTTGCGGATGTCGGCAACGGAGGCGGGGCGGGTCATGGTGGCCTTTGGAGGGGTTCTGTCGATCGGGTGCAGCCGGTGCACATGTGCACCAAACCCGGTATTTTCGCAAACTGGCGAGGCTTGTGCCTGGTGGGCCGCATCGGGCCCGGAAAACCGGGTGTCAGGCGCTCGTGCGGCCGCTTTTCAGGAAGGCCAGCACCTGCGGCTCTTCGGTGAAGGCCACGTTGAAGCGGAACCAGGGGCTGGGCTGCAGGTCGGGCGCGAACAGGTGGCCGGGCCCGAGCAGGATGTCCTGCTCCGCGGCCTTGTAGGCCAGCTCGGTCGCGTTGGCAATGTCGGGATGGCGTGCCCAGAGGAACATGCCCGCCTTGGGCTCGCAGAACAGATCGAAGCCCAGGTTCTCCAGTTGCTGGGCCACGCGCTGGTGTGCCTGTGCCAGGCGCTCGCGCAGGCTGCGAAGGTGTTTGCGCCAGCGCCCGTCCACCAGCGCGCCGTAGGCCAGGCGCTCGTTGAACTCGGACGAGGTCAGGCCCGAGATCATCTTGAGCTGGGCAAAGTCTTCCAGCAGGTCGGGCGGCGCGGCCAGGAAACCGACGCGGATGTTGGGTGAGATGGTTTTGGAGAAGCTGCTGATGTAGACGACCCGTTGCAACTGGTCCAGGCTGGCCAGCGAGGGCCGCGGCTCGGGGTCGAGGTCGGCGTAGATGTCGTTTTCCACCACCGTGAACTGGTGCTGCTCGGCCAGCTGCACCACACGGTGCAGGTGCGCCAGGTTGGCCACCGAACCGGTGGGACTTTGCAGGCGCGGCTGGGTGAAAAACACCTTGGGCTGGTGCTCCAGCACCAGGGCTTCGAGCGCGGCCAGGTCGTAGCCGGCTGGCGTGCGCGGCACGCCAATCAGCCGGGCACCCAGGAAACGCAGTGAAAACAGCAGATTGGGGTAACCGGGGTCGTCCACCAGCACTGGATCGCCCGGGCGAATCAGGCGGCGCGCCACCAGGTCCATGGCCTGGCTGGAGCCCTGGGTGAGCAGCACCTGGTCGGCGCTGACGGCGATCTCCTGCTCGGCCAGCAGGTCGCGCACCAGCTGGCGCAGTGGCGCAAAACCCTTGGGTTCACCGTAGCCACCCAGGTCCACGTTTTCAGACGCCAGCGTGCGCAGGCTGCGGCGCAGGCCTTCTTCAAACAGCCAGTTGCCCGGCAACCAGCCGCAGCCCGGTTTCATGCGCAGCGCGCGCGCCTCGAACACCCGGCGCAGGTACCACATGGAGTCGAAGTTGTAGTTCGCCGTCTCGGCGGGCACGGTGCCCGGCGCCTGCGGTGCCACGCCATCGCGCTTGCGCACAAAAAAGCCCGAGTGCGGGCGCGAGACGAAATAGCCCAGCGCCACCAGCCGGTCGTAGGCATCGACCACGGTGTACACGCTCACGCCGTGGGCATGGGCGAACTGGCGGATGGAGGGCGCCTTGGAGCCCGGGCGCAGGTTGCCGCTCTGGATCAGGTCGCGAAACCCCTCGACGATCTGCACCACGAGCGGGCTGGTGCTTTTGGGGTTCAGGGTGAACATCGGGCGCTATCAGGGTAAATGTGTACAGGTCCGCAGGGCTGCACAGTGCATCGCTGTGCAGGCACTGTCTGTATATGTTAGCGGTGGCCCGCGAGCCCTACAGTCCGCCCCAGTCTGAAATTTCTTCACGATCGGAGCCCACTGTATGCAACGCGAATCCCAAGCCACCAACGCCATGCTCATGGCCCGCCGCCAGGCCGCCATCCCCCGCGGCGTCGGCCACAGCCACCAGATCTTCATCGCCAGGGGCGAAAACGCCGAGATCTGGGACGTGGAAGGCCGCCGCTACATCGACTTCGCCGGCGGCATCGCCGTGCTCAACACCGGCCACCGCAACCCGGCCGTGATCGAGGCCGTGAAGGCCCAGCTCGACCAATACACCCACACCTGCTTCCAGGTGCTGGCCTACGAGCCCTACGTGGAACTGGCCGAACGCCTGAACGCCAAGGCCCCGGGCGACTTCGCCAAAAAGACGCTGTTCCTCACCACCGGCGCCGAAGCGGTGGAAAACGCGATCAAGATCGCGCGCGCCCACACCGGCCGCTCGGGCGTGATCGCCTTCACCGGTGGCTACCACGGCCGCACCCTGCTGACCCTGGGCATGACCGGCAAGGTCGCGCCCTACAAGACCGGCTTCGGTCCGTTCCCGGGCGAGATCTTCCACGCCCGCTTCCCGAACGCGCTGCACGGCGTGAGCGTGGACGATGCGATCGCCTCGGTCGAATCCATCCTCAAGAACGACATCGAAGCCAGCCGCGTGGCGGCCATCATCATCGAGCCGGTGCAGGGCGAAGGCGGCTTCAACGTCGCGCCGCCCGAGCTGATGCAGCGCCTGCGCGCGCTGTGCGACCAGCACGGCATCCTGATGATCTGCGACGAAGTGCAGACCGGCGCCGGCCGCACCGGCACCTGGTTCGCCTGCGAGCAGAGCGGCATCGCGCCCGACCTGATCACCCTGGCCAAGTCCATGGCCGGCGGTTTCCCGATCTCTGCCGTGGTCGGTCGCGCCGAAGTGATGGACGCGCCCGCCGCGGGCGGCCTGGGCGGCACCTACGCCGGCAGCCCGATGGCCTGTGCCGCGGCCCTGGCCGTGCTGGACGAGTTCGAAAAACACGACCTGCTGCAGCGCAGCCGCGACGTCGGCGCGCGCATCACCGCGAGCCTGCAGACGCTGGCGAAGAAACACAACTGCATCGCCGACGTGCGCGGCCTGGGCGCCATGGTCGCCATGGAGCTGTGCAAGAACGGCGACGTGCACCAGCCCGACGCCGACCTCACCAAGGCCCTCGCCGCCGAAGCCACGAAACGCGGCCTGATCATCCTGACCTGCGGCACCTACGGCAACGTGGTGCGCATCCTGGTGCCGCTGACCGCCAGCGATGCGGTGCTGGACGAAGGCCTGGCGATCATTGCTGCCTCGCTCGACGCGCTGCAAGGCGCATGAGCGCCGCGCCGGGCCGCCCCAAGCAAGCTCGCACCGCAGCCCGCAGGGCGAAGGTATCCCAATGAGAAACGATCAGCCCCCCGACGGCGCAAGCAGCGTGGCGCCACGCCCGCTCGCGGGCGTGCGCGTGCTCGACCTCTCGCGTGTGCTCGCCGGTCCCTGGGCCGGTCAGCTGCTGGCCGACTACGGCGCCGAAGTCCTGAAGGTGGAGCGCCCCGGTGCCGGTGACGACACGCGCAGCTGGGGCCCGCCCTGGTGGGGCGAAGGCGCCGGGCGCGTGGCCGCGTATTTCGTCTGCGCCAACCGTGGAAAACGTTCGGTGGCGATCGACATCGCCAGCGCCGAAGGCATCCAGCAGGTGCGCGAACTGGCGCGCGAAGCGGACGTGCTGATCGAGAACTACAAGGTCGGCCAGCTCGCCAAGTACGGGCTCGACGCCACCAGCCTGCAGGCCATCAACCCGCGCCTGATCTACTGCTCGATCACCGGCTACGGCCAGAACGGCCCGCTGGCGCACAAGGCCGGTTACGACTTCGCGATCCAGGCCGAAGCGGGGCTGATGAGCATCACCGGCAACAAAGGCGAAGAGCCGCAGAAGGTGGGCGTGGCCGTGACGGACCTGATGACGGGTGTGTACGCCACCACCGCCATCCTCGCGGCGCTGCACGAACGCGCACGCACCGGCAAGGGGCGCCACATCGACGCGGCGCTGTTCGATGTGCAGGTCGCCATGCTGGCCAACCAGGCGAGCAACCAGCTGATTGGCGACAAGACACCCACCCGCATGGGCAACGCGCACCCGAACATCGTGCCCTACCAGGTGTTCCCCACCCGGGACGGCCACATGGTGCTCGCTGTGGGCAACGACGGCCAGTTCGCCCGCTTCTGTGAAGCCTGCGACCACCCGGAAGTCTCGCGCGACGCACGCTTCTCGACCAACCCCGCGCGGGTGGAGCACCGGGCCACGCTGGTGCCACTGCTCACCGGCTGGACGCTGCAGCGCGACACCGCCGACTGGGTGCAACGGCTGGATGCCGCGGGCGTGCCTTGCTCACCGATCCTCGACATCGCCCAGGTGATGGCGCATCCGCATGTGGCGGCGCGCGGTTTGCGCACAAGGCCCGAAAGTGCCACAGTGCCACCCATGATCGCCAATCCGATGGTGCTGGACGGGCAACGCCCCGTCGCTGACCTGCCGCCACCCGCCCTCGGCGCCCACCAGGCACGATGGTTGCATGACCAGTCCTGAATCTCTTTCAGTCCACTTTTCCGACCCGATCGCGCCCATGACCACCCCCAACGCACTCGTCACCTTCACCGGTGTGCAGAAAACCTACGATGGCCACACCCTGGTGGTCCGGGACCTGAACCTGGAGATCCAGAAGGGTGAATTCCTCTCGCTGCTCGGTCCCTCGGGCTCGGGCAAGACCACCACGCTGATGATGCTCGCGGGCTTCGAGTCGCCGACTTCGGGTGAGATCAGCCTGAACGGCGTGCCCATCACGCGCACGCCGCCGCACAAGCGCAACTTCGGCATGGTGTTCCAGAACTACGCCCTGTTCCCGCACATGACGGTGGCCGACAACATCGCCTACCCGCTCACCGTGCGCAAGCTCGGCAAGGCCGACGTCGAAGCCAAGGTCAAGCGCGCGCTCGACATGGTGCAGATGGGCCACATGGGCAGCCGCTTTCCGGGTCAGCTCTCGGGCGGCCAGCAGCAGCGCGTGGCGCTGGCCCGCGCGCTGGTGTTCGACCCGCAGCTGGTGCTGATGGACGAACCACTGGGCGCGCTCGACAAACAGTTGCGCGAACACATGCAGCTGGAACTCAAGGCGCTGCACCGCCGCCTGGGCGTGACCTTCGTCTACGTGACGCACGACCAGTCGGAAGCGCTCACCATGTCCGACCGCGTGGCGGTGTTCAGCGAAGGCGTGATCCAGCAGATCGACCAGGTCGACCGCTTGTACGAAACACCGTCCAACCGTTTCGTCGCCAGCTTCGTGGGCGACAACTCGGTGCTCGACGCCCAGGTGGTGCAGACCACGGGCGAACACTGCGAGGTGGCGCTCGCCGACGGCACGCGACTGACCGGCGTCAACGTCAACCAGGCGCAGGCCGGTGAGACCGTGCAGTGCAGCGTGCGGCCCGAACGCATCACCGTGGTCAACGGCAGCGGCCCGACCGTCAACCGCCTGGGCGCGGCCATCGGCGACGTGATCTATTTCGGCGACCACCTGCGCCTGCGCTGCCAGGTCAGCGGCCAGCCGGAGATCAGCGTCAAGGTGCCGCTGCAGCACCTGGGCCACATGGACGCCGGCCAGGCCGTCCACCTGCACATCCCGCCCGAACACCTGCGCATATACCGCTGAACCTGTTTCCCCGTTCCTCAACCCCTGGAGATAAGCCCCATGAAACTCAAACCTGTTCTGTTGGCCGCGGCCCTGATGGTCGCCCTGCCGGTGATGGCCCAGAGCCAGCTCACCGTCGTCAACTTCGGTGGCGCCAACGGTGCCGCCCAGAAGAAGGCCTACTTCGAGGCCTTCGAGAAAGCCGGTGGCGGCAAGATCACCGCCGTGGAATACAACGGCGAACAGGCCAAGATCAAGGCCATGGTCGAAGCCAAGAAGGTCACCTGGGACGTGGTCGAAGTCGAGAGCCCGGACCTGAGCCGCGGCTGTGACGAAGGCCTGTTCGAGAAGATGGACTGGGCCAAGGTCGGCAACAAGGCCGACTTCCAGAAAGCCGCCGTGCACGAGTGCGGCGTCGGCACCTTCGTGTGGTCCACCGTGATGGCCTACGACGGCGACAAGCTCAAGACCGCGCCCACCACCTGGGCCGATTTCTGGGACGTGAAGAAATTCCCCGGCAAACGCGGCATGCGCAAGGGCGCCCGCTACAACCTCGAATTCGCCCTGATGGCCGACGGCGTCAAGACCGCCGACGTCTACAAGGTGCTGGCCACCAAGGACGGTGCCGATCGCGCGTTCAAGAAGCTGACCGAACTCAAGCCCAACATCCAGTGGTGGGAAGCCGGCGCGCAGCCGCCGCAGTTCCTGGTCGCCGGTGACGTGGCCATGACCACCGCCTACAACGGCCGCATCGACGCCGCCCAGCGCGAAGGCAAGAACCTCAAGATCACCTGGACCGGCGGCATCTACGACCTGGACTACTGGGTCATGCCCAAGGGCACGCCCAACAAGGAAGCGGCCCTGAAGTTCATCGCCATGGCCAGCTCGCCCGACGCGCAGGCCGAATACGCCAAGAACATCAGCTACGGCCCGACCAACAACAAGGCCCTGACCAAGCTCGACGCCAAGGTCCTGGGCCTGCTGCCCACCTCGCCTGCCAACAGCAAGGACGCGCTGCAGTTCGGCATCGGCTTCTGGGCCGACCAGGGTGAAGCCCTGGAGAAGCGCTTCTCCGCCTGGGCAGCGCAGTGATGAGCACCAGCGGAACCGATCTCCAGCCGTTCGCAGGGGCCGCCCTGGAACGATCCGCTCCGGCAGGGAGCATGGGTCAGGCCCTGGCGGGGGGAAGCCTCGCCGCGCAGCTGCACCGCGCCGAACGGCGCAGGAAGCTGCGCGCCCTGGCACTGACCATGCCCCTGCTGGTCTTTCTGCTGGTGTTTTTTCTGGTTCCGCTGGGTTCCCTGCTGGTGCGGGCGGTTGAAAATCCCGAAGTGGCCGACGTCCTGCCCCGCACGGGGCAGGCGCTGGACGACTGGGACCGCGAGAGCCCGCCACCGGCCGCCGCCTACGCCGCCATCCTGGCCGACATGGGCAGCATCGAAGAAACCGCCCAGGCCGGCATACTGGCCCGCCGCCTCAACAGCGAGGTGGCCGGCGCCCGTTCGCTGGTCATGGGCACCTACCGCGCCCTGCCGCTGGGCGACAACCTCACACCCGAAGAGGCTCGCGCCAAGCTCATCGAACACGACGCGCGCTGGGAAGAACTGCCCTACTGGCAGACCATCGCCAAGAACAGCTCGCGCTGGACGCCCGACTACCTGCTTGCCGCGCTCGATTTCAAACGCAACGCCCAAGGCGACATCGAGCGCGTGGGCGCCGAAGAAGCCGCCTTCAGCGACATCCTGGGCCGCACCTTCCAGATGAGCGCCGTGGTGACGTTCTTCTGCCTGCTGCTGGGCTATCCGCTCGCCTACTGGCTCAGCACGCTCTCGGCGCGCAAGGCCAACGTGCTGCTGATCCTCGTGCTGCTGCCCTTCTGGACCTCGGTGCTGGTGCGCATCGCCGCCTGGATCGTGCTGCTGCAGAACAACGGCCTGGTCAACCGCTTCCTGATCTGGGTCGGTGCGACCGACACCCCCATTCCCCTGCTGTTCAACCGCCTGGGCGTAATCATCGCCATGGTGCACATCCTGCTGCCCTTCATGATCCTGCCGCTGTACAGCGTCATGAAATCGGTGCCACCCAACTACCTGCGTGCGGCCATCTCGCTGGGCAGCCCGCCACTGGCCGGCTTCTTCCGCGTCTACCTGCCGCAGACCTACCCCGGTGTGGCCGCGGGCGGCCTGCTGGTCTTCATCACCTGCATCGGCTACTACGTGACGCCCGCCCTGCTCGGTGGACCGGCCGACCAGATGCTGAGCTACTACGTGGCGCAGTACACCAATGTCGAAGTCAACTGGGGCATGGCCTGCGCGCTCGGTGGTGTGCTGCTGACCGCCACCATGGTGCTCTACGCGCTGTACCGCAAGGTCTCCAAAGCCGAGCTGAGCCTCGGGTAACAGGAATCCGTCATGAAGTTGTTGCCCGTCTTCCCCGCCTACTACAACCTGCTCGACAAGCTCGGCTGGTTCGCCCTGCGCGGCGCCGGCATCGGTGTGATCGTCTACCTGCTGCTGCCGGTGGTGGTGATCATCCCGCTGTCGTTCAGCGACAGTTCGTTCCTCGCCTACCCCATCGAAGGCTGGTCGTTGCAGTGGTACCGCGAGATGTTCCATTCCGACGACTGGATCCGCGCCGCGAAGAACAGCTTCATCGTCGCGCCCCTCGCCACCCTGCTGGCCACCGTGCTCGGCACGCTGGCGGCCATGGGCCTGGCCAACACCAAATTCTTCGGCAAGGGCTTCATCACCAGCCTGCTGATCGCGCCCATGGTGGTGCCGATCGTGGTGGTGGGGGTGAGCAGCTACCTGTACTTTGCCAAGTGGGGGCTGAACGACACCTACCTGGGCCTCGTCATCGTGCACGCCGCGCTCGGTGCACCCTTTGTCGTGACGACCGTGCTGGCCACGCTGCAGAGCTTCAACCACAACCTGGTGAAGGCCAGCCTGAGCCTGGGCGCGAGCCCGCTGGAGACCTTCTTCCGCGTCACGCTGCCGGTCATCGCCCCTGGCGTGATCTCGGGCGCGCTGTTCGCCTTCGCCACCTCGTTCGACGAGGTCGTGGTCACGCTGTTCCTCGCCGGCCCGGAGCAGGTCACGCTGCCGCGCCAGATGTTCACTGGCATCCGCGAAAACATCTCGCCCACCATCGCCGCCGTGGCCACGCTGCTGATCCTGTTCACGACCGCGCTGATGCTGACGCTGGAGTGGCTGCGCGGCAGAAGAAAATAGTCCATGCCCTTCACCACCGACACCACCCTGACCGGCCTGCACGCGAAGCTGGTGCTCTTGCGCCCTGAGCACCACGACGACCTGGTCGAGGCCGTGCGCGACGGCGAACTCTGGAAGCTCTGGTACACCGCCATCCCCACGCCCGAAGGCATGGCTGCCGAAATCGACCGCCGCCTGGGCCTGCAGAAGACCGGCAGCATGCTGCCGTTCGCGGTGCTGAACGCCAGCGGCAAGGCCGTGGGCATGACGACTTACATGAACATCGACGCCGCCAACCGCCGCGTCGAGATCGGCTCCACCTGGTACCGGACGGCCGTGCAGCGCAGCCCGCTCAACACCGAATGCAAGCGACTGCTGCTGGCGCACGCCTTCGAGGTGCTGGACTGCATCGCGGTCGAATTCCGCACGCACTTCTTCAACCACCCGAGCCGGCGCGGCATCGAACGACTGGGCGCCAAACTGGACGGCGTGCTGCGCTCGCACCAGATCAACCGCCACCCCGATGCGAACGGCGCGCTGCGCGACACCTGCGTCTACAGCATCGTGGCCAGCGAATGGCCGACGGTGAAAGCGCACCTGACCCACCAGCTGACGCGCCCCCGAACCTGAGAACGCCATGAGCGAAACCGCTTTCAACCAGCCGCTGGGCGGCAATGCCATGCCGCGCTTCGGCGGCCTGGCCAGCATGATGCGGCTGCCCGTCGCCACATCGGCGACAGGTCTCAACGCCGGCTTCATCGGCGTGCCGCTCGACACCGGCACCAGCCACCGCCCGGGCGCCCGTTTCGGCCCGCGCCAGATCCGCGCCGAGTCCTGCCTGATCCGCCCCTACAACATGGCGACCGGTGCCGCGCCCTTCGACGCGCTGCAGGTGGCCGACCTCGGCGACGTGGCGATCAACACCTACAACCTGCTGAAGTCGGTGGACCTCATCGAGCAGCACTACCGCCCCATCATCGCGGCCGGCTGTATCCCGCTCACGCTCGGCGGTGACCACACCATCGCGCTGCCGATCCTGCGCGCCATGAAGGTGACACACGGCCCGGTGGCGCTGATCCACGTGGACGCGCACGCCGATGTGAACCCCGACATGTTTGGCGAAGCCATCGCGCACGGCACACCGTTCCGCCGCGCGGTGGAAGAAGGACTGCTGATCGGCGACAAGGTCTGGCAGATCGGCCTGCGCGGCAGCGGTTATTCGGCCGAAGACTTTGACTGGCCGCGCCAGCAGGGCTTCACCGTGGTGCCGGCACACGAAGTCTGGTGGACCAGCCTGGCGCCCTTGATGGTGCAGATCCGCGAAAAGATCGGCCCGGACACGCCCACCTACCTCAGCTTCGACATCGACGGCATCGATCCGGCCTACGCCGGCGGCACCGGCACGCCCGAGATCGGTGGCCTCACCGTGCCACAGGCGCTGGAGATCGTGCGCGGCTGCCGCGGGCTGAACCTGGTGGGCTGCGACCTGGTCGAAGTCTCTCCCGCCTACGACACCAGCGGCAACACCGCCCTGCTCGGCGCCAACCTGCTGTTTGAAATGCTGTGCGTGTTGCCCGGCGTGGCCTACCGCTGAACCCCGTTGTCACCAGGAAGACCCCATGAGTCGCCCACAAGCCGTCCCCACCGTGCAGATCTCCAATGAACGCGTTATCGTCACCGAGTGGCGTTTTGCGCCGGGCGCGGAAACGGGCTGGCACCGCCACGCGCACGACTATGTGGTCGTGCCCATGACCGGCGGCGAACTCCTGCTGGAAACGCCCGATGGCAACCGCACGGCGCCGCTGACACCGGGCCAGTCCTACACCCGGAACGTGGGCGTGGAGCACAACGTCATCAACCCCACCGGACACGAAGTCGTGTTCGTGGAAATTGAAATGCGCTGAACCCGCCCTTTTGCATCACAACCTGACGAAGAGACATCCCATGGACATGAAGACCTCCCCCCTGGCCCTGCTCAAAGACCCTACCCTGCTGAAGACCGACGCGCTGATCAACGGCGAGTGGGTGAAAGGCAGCAGCCGCTTTGACGTGCTCGACCCCGCCACCGGCCAGAAGCTCGCCGACGTGGCCAACCTCGGCCCGGCCGATGCCGAGAAAGCCATCGCCGCCGCCAACGCCGCCTGGGCCGGCTGGAAGGGCAAGACCGCCAAGGAGCGCAGCATCATCCTGCGCAAGTGGTACGACCTGCTCATGGCCAACCAGGACGACCTGGGCCGCATCATGACCGCCGAGCAGGGCAAGCCGCTGGCCGAAGCCAAGGGCGAAGTGGCCTACGGCGCGAGCTTCGTCGAGTGGTTCGCCGAAGAGGCCAAGCGCGTCAACGGCGAGACCCTGCCGCAGTTCGACAACAACCGCCGCCTGATGGTGCTCAAGCAGCCCATCGGCGTCTGCGCGGCCATCACGCCCTGGAACTTTCCGCTCGCCATGATCACGCGCAAGGTCGCGCCCGCGCTGGCCGCTGGTTGCACGGTGATCATCAAGCCCGCCGAACTCACGCCGCTGACCGCGCTGGCCGCCGCCGAGCTGGCCATCCGCGCCGGCATCCCGGCCGGTGTGCTGAACATGATCACGGCCGACGACCAGAACTCCATCGCCGTCGGCAAAGTGATCTGCGCCAGCGACGTGGTGCGCCACATCAGCTTCACCGGCTCCACCGAAGTGGGCCGCATCCTGATGGCGCAAAGCGCGCCGACGGTGAAGAAGATGTCGCTCGAACTCGGCGGCAACGCGCCCTTCATCGTGTTCAACGACGCCGACATCGACAGCGCGGTGGAAGGCGCTTTCGCCAGCAAGTACCGCAATGCGGGCCAGACCTGCGTCTGCTCGAACCGGCTGTACGTGCAGGAGGGTGTGTACGACGAGTTCGTCGAAAAGTTCGCAGCCAAGGTGAAAACCGCCAAGGTCGGCAACGGCTTTGAAGAGGGCGTGAATCAAGGGCCGCTGATCGAAGAAGCCGCGCTGGTCAAGGTGCAGCGCCACGTGGACGACGCCGTGGCCAAGGGCGGGCGTGTGGTGGCCGGTGGCAAGCGCCTGGCGGGCCAGTTCTTCGAGCCCACCGTGGTGGCCGACGCGACCGCCGACATGCTGTGCGCGAAAGAAGAAACCTTCGGCCCCTTCGCCCCGGTGTTCAAGTTCAGCACCGAACAGGAAGCCATCGACGCGGCCAACAACACCGAGTTCGGTCTGGCCAGCTACTTCTACAGCCGCGACATCGGCCGCATCTACCGCGTGGCCGAAGCGCTGGAGTACGGCATGGTCGGCATCAACGTCGGCATCCTGGCCACCGAGCACGTGCCCTTCGGCGGCGTGAAGCAATCCGGCCTGGGCCGCGAAGGCTCGCACCATGGCATGGACGACTACGTCGAGATCAAGTACCTCTGCCTCGGCGACATCCTCAAATAAAACACCCCCTGCGCCGCTGACGCGGCTTCCCCCTCTCTTGCGCCTTCGGCTTGGAGGGGGACAGCGCCTCGGGCCGGCGGAGCCGGACCCTTGTCGCCCCTGGGCGGAGGAACTTCCGTTTGCGGCGATGCGCGCTCCGGAGTCGACCGGTCACACAGGGAAGATCGGTGCTCGATTCGGCGCTGATCAGTTCACCACCTGCCAGCTGCCATCGGGCTGCCGGCAGGCCCGGCCGTAGACGTCGTCGGGCCGGCCGCCCACGATCGCCCGCATGGTGTATTCGCGGCAGGGCGCGCCAGCCGATTCATAGGTGCGCGTGGGCGTCACGGTGTACTGGTTGCGCGTGTCGGGGTTGACCCACTGGGTCGGCTGGCCGGTCTGCGAGGTTTCCAGCACCTGCGCGGTGCGCATGCGGTCGGTGCTGTCCATGGAGCGGCCGACGTTGGCGCCGATGTTGGCGCCGATCAGCGCGCCCACGATGGTGGCCGCCGTGCGGCCTGTGCCACCGCCCACCTGCGAGCCCAGGGCACCGCCGAGCACACCGCCGACGACCATGCCGCCGGTTTCGTTCGGACCACCCGGTGCAGCACAACCCGCCAGCGCCGCAGCGAGCGCGCCAACGAGGACCAGTCGTGCAGGAAAACGTGCGGGGAAACGCATATGAAACTCCTTGAAAAATGTGTCAGAAAGACGCTGGATCGGTCATGGCGGTGGTCCGTCTGGGCGTTTCCGGAACCCGGAACAGCCGCAGCGAGTGGCGCCACGCCCGTGCGTTATCATTCGAAGCGTTTTCGCGGGTGTAGTTCAATGGTAGAACGGCAGCTTCCCAAGCTTCATACGAGGGTTCGATTCCCTTCACCCGCTCCAGATACACAAAAGGCCCCTCGGGGCCTTTTGGCTTTTCTGCGGCCGGTGTGCACCGGGCGTCATTGGCTCAGCGTGCGCCCAGGCCCATGCTGCGCGAGATCACCTCTTTCATGATCTCGTTGGTGCCGCCGTAGATGCGCTGCACGCGCGCGTCGGCGTAGGCCCGGGTGATCGGGTATTCCCACATGTAGCCGTAGCCGCCGTGCAGCTGCACGCACTCGTCCATCACCTTGCACTGCAGATCGCTGCACCAGTACTTGGCCATGCTGGCGGTGGCGGTGTCGAGCTTCTCCTGCACGATCAGCTCGCAGCACTTGTCCACGAACACGCGCGCCACCTGCACCTCGGTCTGCAGTTCGGCCAGTGTGTAGCGCGTGTTCTGGTAGCTCGCGATGGGCTGGCCGAAAACCTTGCGGTCCTTCACGTACTGCACCGTCCAGTCGATGGCGGCTTGCGCCGCAGCCACGGCACCGATGGCGATCTGCAAACGCTCCCAGGGCAACTGTTCCATGAGGCAGATGAAGCCCTTACCTTCTCCACCCAGCAGGTTCGCCGCCGGCACCTTGACGTTGTCGAAGAAGAGTTCCGACGTGTCCTGCGCCTTCATGCCCAGCTTCTTCAGGCGTTTGCCCTTGCTGAAGCCCGCCATGCCCTGCTCCACCAGCAGCAGGCTCGTGCCCTTGGCGCCTGCAGCCGGGTCGGTCTTGGCAACCACGATCACCAGGTCGGCGTGCCAGCCGTTGGTGATGAAGGTCTTGCTGCCGTTGAGCAGGTAGCTGCCGTCAGGTTGTTTGATCGCGGTGCTCTTCACGCCCTGCAGATCGCTGCCCGCGGCGGGCTCGCTCATGGCGATGGCGCCCACCATCTCGCCCGTGGCCAGCAGCGGCAGGTATTTCAGCTTCTGCGCCTCGGTGCCGTAGTGCAGGATGTACGGCGCCACGATCTCGCTGTGCAGGCCGAAGCCGATGCCGCTCACGCCCGCGTGTGCGATCTCCTCCATCTGCGCCACCGAATACAGCTTGTCGGCACCGGCGCCGCCGTATTGCTCCGGCATGGTCATGCAGAGAAAGCCGTTTTCGCCGGCCTTGCGCCAGACATCGCGGTCCACGTATCCCTGCTCTTCCCAGCCCTCATGGAAGGGCGTAATCTCCTTTTCCACAAAGCGGCGAAAGCTGTCGCGGAAGGCTTCGTGGTCGGCGTTGAACAGGTTGCGGTCGATCATGGTGTCACCTTCCGGACGGGTGGAGTGATTTATACAAAGCATTTGCTTGGCGAAAGTCTATACTGATCTTATAGGCCCGACCATCCGGGCAAATCCCCCAGGAGACAAGCCCATGAGCGAAGCCTTCGTTTACGACGCCATCCGCACCCCGCGCGGCAAGGGCAAAAAAGACGGCAGCCTGCACGAGGTCAAGCCGGTCAACCTGCTGGCCGGCCTGCTGCGCGAACTGCAGCACCGCAACCACCTGGACACCTCGGCGGTGGACGACGTGGTCATGGGCGTGGTCTCGCCCATCGGTGAACAGGGTTCGGTGCTGCCCAAGGTGGCCGCACTCAAGGCCGGCTGGGACTGGCGCTGCTCGGGCGTGCAGCTCAACCGCTTCTGCGCCTCGGGCCTGGAGGCGGTGAACATGGCCGCCATGAAGGTGAAAAGCGGCTGGGAAGACCTGGTGGTGGCCGGCGGCGTGGAGAGCATGAGCCGCGTGCCGATCGGCTCGGACGGTGGCGCCTGGGCGCAGGACCCGGAGACCAACAGCGCCACGCTGTTCGTGCCACAAGGCATCGGCGCCGACCTGATCGCCACGCTCGACGGCTTCACGCGCGAAGACGTGGACGCCTTCGCGCTCGAATCGCAGAAGCGCGCCGCGGCCGCCCGCGCCGCCGGGCATTTCCAGCACTCGGTGGTGCCAGTGAAAGATCCGCTGGGCCAGACCATCCTGGCGATGGACGAGTTCATCAAACCGCACACCACCATGGCGGGCCTGGCCGGTCTGAAGCCCGCCTTCGAGCAGCTCGGCGCCATGGGCTTCGACGCCGTGGCGTTGCAGCGCTACCCGCAGGTGGAGCGCATCCACCACGTGCACCACGCGGGCAATTCGTCGGGCATCGTGGACGGCGCTGCCGCGATGCTGATCGGCAGCGAGGCCGCGGGCAAGACCCACGGCTTCACACCGCGCGCGCGCATCGTGGCCGTCGCGCTCTCGGGCGCGGACCCGACCATCATGCTCACCGGCCCCATGCCTGCCGCACGCAAGGCGCTGGCCAAGGCCGGCCTCACCATTCACCAGATCGACCTGTTCGAGGTGAACGAAGCCTTTGCCGCCGTGCCCATGCGCTTCATGCGCGAGATGGGCGTGCCGCACGAGAAGGTGAACGTGAACGGGGGCGCGATTGCGCTGGGTCACCCCTTGGGCGCCACGGGCGCGATGATCCTGAACACCCTGATCGACGAGCTGCACAGGACGAAAAAGCGCTACGGCCTGGCGACGCTCTGCGTAGGCGGCGGCATGGGTATCGCCACGATCGTAGAGCGCATCTGAACCGAGCGGGGACACCAACATGATCACCAAGACCATCCGCTACGAACTCGCCAACGGCGTCGCCACCATCACCTTCGACGAGCAAGATTCCCCCGTCAACACCATGTGCCTGCAGTGGCAGGACGATCTGGATGCCGTGACCGCCCAGGTGCTCAAGGACCGCGAGCAGATCCGGGGCATCGTTCTGGCCTCGGCCAAGAGCACCTTCTTCGCCGGCGCCGACCTCAAGGGCGTGATGCGATCGACCGCGGCCGACGGCCACCGCGTGTTCACCGAGATCGAGCGCATCAAACGTTGCTTCCGCAGCCTGGAAACGCTGGGCGTGCCGGTGGTGAGCTGCCTCAATGGCGCCGCGCTCGGCGGTGGCTGGGAGGTGGCGCTGGTCGGCCACCACCGCATCGCAGTGAACAACCCCAAGATCCAGTTCGGCCTGCCCGAGATCACGCTGGGGCTGATCCCAGGCGGCGGTGGCATCACCAAGATGACGAGGCTGCTGGGCCTGGTGGCCGCGCAGCCCTACATCCTGGAGAGCAAGCTCTTCGGGCCCGAAGAGGGCCTGAAGATCGGCGTGATCCATGAACTGGTGGCCACGGCCGAAGAGCTGATGCCGCGCGCGCTGGCCCACATCGAATCCGCGCAGGGCAAGCCCGAGGCCAGCCAGCACCCGTGGGACCGCAAGGACTACAAGATGCACGGTGGCACGCCGAACAACCCCAAGATCGCGGCCATGCTGAGCGTGGCGCCAGCGGTGCTCAAGCTGAAGACCCGCGGCCTTTACCCTGCGCCCGAGGCCGCGCTGGCCGCCATGGTGGAAGGCGCCATGGTGGACTTCGACACCGCCATGCGCATCGAGAGCCGCTACCTCGCCGGCCTCATGACCGGCCCGGTGGCCCGGAACATGATCAACACCTTCTTCTTCAACATGAACGCCATCAAGGGCGGCCAGTCGAGACCCAAGGACGTGCCGCGCTACAAGCCGCAGAAGGTGGGGCTGCTGGGCGCCGGCATGATGGGCTCGGGCATCGCCTACGCCCAGGCCAGCCGCGGCATCGCTACCGTGCTGAAAGACGTGAGCCTGGAAGCGGCCAACAAGGGCAAGGCCAACAGCCTGAAGGTGACGCAGCCGCGCGTGGACAAGGGCCGCATGAGCGCGGCCGACCAGCAGGCCCTGCTCGCGCGCATCACGCCGACCGCGAGCACCGCCGACCTGCGGGGTTGCGACCTGATCATCGAGGCGGTGTTCGAGCACCGCGAACTCAAGGCCGCGGTAACGCACGAATCCGAACCCATGCTGGCCGAGGGTGGTTTCTTCGCCAGCAACACGTCCACCCTGCCCATCACCGGCCTCGCCAAGGCGAGCGCGCGGCCACAGAAGTTCGTCGGCATCCATTTCTTCAGCCCGGTGGACAAGATGAAGCTGGTGGAGATCATCCGCGGCAAGGAGACCGACGACGAGACCATTGCCCGCGCCTACGACTACGTGCAGGCGCTGGGCAAGCTGCCGATCGTGGTGAACGACGCGCGCGGCTTCTACACCAGCCGCACCTTCGGCACCTTCGTGATGGAAGGCGCAGCGATGCTGGGCGAAGGCATTCCGGCGCCGGTGATCGAAAACGCCGCCATGCAGGCTGGCATGCCGGTGGGGCCGCTGGCCGTGCTGGACGAGACCGCGCTCTCGCTGTCGGTGCACGTGCTGGAACAGACCCGCGCCGACTTCGCCGAAGAAGGCCGCCACTACGACACCACGCCGGGCGAGGCGCTGGTGGAGCACATGGTGAAGCAGCTCCACCGCAGCGGCCGTGCGGCCGGCGCCGGTTTCTACGACTACCCCGCCGGGCAGAAGAAAACCCTCTGGCCGCAGCTCAAGACCCTGTTCGAAAAACCGGAGGTCGCCTGGGACCTGCAGGACGTGAAAGACCGCCTGCTCTACCGCCAGTCGGTGGAGACGGCGCGCTGCCTGGCCGAAGGCGTGCTCACCAGCGTGCACGACGGCAACATCGGCTCGATCTTCGGCATCGGCTTCCCGGCCTGGACCGGCGGCGCGCTGCAGTTCATCTACGGCATGGGCATCGAGGCGTTCGAGAAACGCTGCGCCGAACTGGCAGCGAAGTTCGGCCCGGGTTTTGCACTGACCGATGCCGTGAAGAAAGCAATCCGCCAGCACCAGCCGGTGTACTGAACGGCGCCGCTACACTTTTTCCCCAGCAGCCGGCGGATGCCAAAGCCCGTCGGCTTTTTTTTTCGAAACCCACGATCCTGAACCATGAAACGACTCGAAGGAAAAATCAGCCTCATCACCGGCGCCGCACAAGGCATTGGCCTGGCTACCGCGCTCAAGTTCGCGCGCGAAGGCGCGACCG
Organism: Hydrogenophaga sp. L310; assembly: GCF_055703065.1. Taxonomy (NCBI): domain Bacteria; kingdom Pseudomonadati; phylum Pseudomonadota; class Betaproteobacteria; order Burkholderiales; family Comamonadaceae; genus Hydrogenophaga; species Hydrogenophaga sp. L310. The sequence continues at coordinate 114,104 of NZ_JBVPZA010000006.1, read as the reverse complement.
TCATCGTCTGCGACGTGAAGCCCGCCGCGGTGGACGAAGCGGTGCAGCAGTGCCAGGCGCTCGGCGCCCAGGCGGCCGGCTTCGTCATGGACGTGACGCAGCGCGAGATGGTCGACGCTGTGGTGGGCCAGGTGCTGACGCGTTTTGGCCGCATCGACGTGCTGGTGAACAACGCCGGCATCACGCAGGATGCGCGGCTGCAGAAGATGACGCTGGAGCAGTTCGATCGTGTGATCGACGTCAACCTGCGCGGCGTCTTCCACTGTGCGCAGGCCGTGGCCGACATCATGGTTGAACAGGGCGCCGGCGTGATCCTCAACGCCAGCTCGGTGGTGGGCATCTACGGCAACTTCGGCCAGACCAACTACGCCGCCACCAAGTTCGGCGTGATCGGCTTCACCAAGACCTGGAGCCGCGAACTCGGCCCCAAGGGCGTGCGCGTCAACGCCGTGGCGCCGGGCTTCATCGCCACCCCCATCCTCAGCACCATCCCCGAGAAAGTGATCAGCGAGATGGAGCACCGTGTTCCGCTGCGCCGCCTGGGCCAGCCGGAGGAGATCGCCAACGTCTACGCCTTCCTAGCGAGCGACGAAGCGAGCTACATCAACGGCGCGGTGATCGAGGTTTCGGGCGGTATGTCGGTATAGATGGAGCACCCCCCGCGCCGCTTCGCGTCACCCCCCTCCAGGGGGGCGGCACTGGCCGTCCGGCGAAGCCGGCCCGGCGGTGCCTCTGGGTTGGGCTGTGGCGTTCGAGGCGGGTCGGGCTCCACCTTTGGAAACTGAAATGACCAACCCTTTGCCTCCCGGTGTGACCCTGCGCGAACCGCGACCGGGCGACATGGGCTGGGTGATCCAGCAGCACGGCGAGCTCTACTGGCGCGAATACGGCTGGAACGCCGAGTTCGAAGCCCTGGTAGCCAGCATCGTGGCTGGCATGATGAAGCGCCACGACCCGGCCTGGGAGCGCGGCTGGATCGCCGAACTCGACGGCGAACGCGTGGGTTCGGCCTTCGTGGTTCGCAAGAGCAAGACGGTGGCCCAGCTGCGCCTGCTGATCCTCACGCCCGCGGCGCGCGGCCTCGGCCTGGGCGGGCGGCTGACCGACGATTGCATCGCTTTCGCGCGCGACAGGGGCTACCGCAAGATGGTGCTCTGGACCAACCGCAACCTCGACGCCGCGCGCGCCATCTACGCCCGGCGCGGCTTCACCCTCATGGGCAGTGAGGCGCACCACAGCTACGGCCGTGACCTGGTGGGTGAACACTGGGAACTCACCCTGTGACCCTGGCGCCGCCACCGTGGCAGGCGCCTCATGAGGCCAGGCCCGGCACCCGATAATCGAGCCATGCCCGCCCCAGCAAGCACCCTCGACCCGGCCATTGACGCCGCCCCCAACCAGCCCCGATCCAAAACCGACCTCTTCATGTCGTTCACCTGGCTGGCCCTGCAGGGCTTTGGCGGCGTGCTGGCGGTGGTGCAGCGCGAGCTGGTGGAGAAAAAACGCTGGATGACGCGCGATCAGTTCGTGGAGGACTGGGCCGTGGCGCAGATCATGCCGGGGCCCAACGTGGTTAACCTCTCGATGATGATCGGCGGGCGCTACTTCGGCCTGCCCGGCGCACTGGCCGCGCTCACCGGCATGCTGGCCGCGCCGCTGGTGATCGTGCTGCTGCTGGCGGCGCTCTACGGCAGCGTGGCCGACAGTGCCACCGCACAAGCTGCGCTGCGCGGCATGGGGGCGGTGGCCGCCGGCCTCATCACCGCCACCGGCATCAAGCTGATCGCCGCACTCGGCAAGAACGCCATGGGCATCGGGGTGTGCATCGGCCTGGCGGCGCTCACCTTCGTGGCGATCGCCCTGCTGCGATGGCCGCTGGCCTGGGTGCTGCCGGGTCTGGGTGGAGCGGCCTGCCTGTGGGCTTATCGCGTGTTGGGTCGGCGCGAAACCGGAGCGGCGCAATGACCATGGCCCCCACGCTGGCGAACTGGGTCGACGTGTTCCTGCATTTCGCCTCGCTCTCGCTGCTGGCGGTGGGCGGCGCCATCACCACCGCGCCCGACATGCACCGCTACCTGGTGGGCCAACAGGGCTGGCTGAGCGAGGCGCAGTTCACCTCGTCGATCGCGCTGTCGCAGGCCGCACCCGGCCCGAACGTGCTGTTCGTCGCCCTGCTGGGCTGGAACCTGGGCCTGAACGCGGGCGGTGGGCCGTCGGCCGGCTGGGTGGCCTGGGCGCTGGCCCTGCTGGGCGTCGTGGTGGCACTGGTGGCGATCATGCTGCCCTCGTCCATCCTCACCTACACCGCAACGCAATGGGGTCACCGCAACCGCGAGCTGCGCGCGGTGCGCGCCTTCAAGGCCGGCATGGCACCGATCGTGATCGCGCTGCTGATCGCCACCGGCTGGCTGCTGAGCGCGGCCCACAATGTGCCCGCGCGCGACTGGCCGCTGTGGCTGCTGACGGCGGGCGCCACCGTGCTGGTGTGGCGCACCAAGATCCACCTGCTGTGGCTGATCGGTACCGGGGCGGTGCTCGGCGCGTTCGGCTGGGTCTGAACGGCCGGCGCCCCACCGGTCATTCTTCGCGCTTCAGGGCGGACAGACCCTTGACGTCCAGCGCAGCCAGCGCACCACGAAGGCCGTCCATATCCACGTTGTCGCCCGTGAGCTCGACCATCACGCCGTTGGGCAACATCACCGACATTTCCGCGCGGCTGCCGTCCTTGCTGTACTCCTCTTTGAAGGAGGCGCCGTCCTTCTGGTAGATGCGCTCCACCTCGTCCTGGGTTTCGCGGTTGACGGTGCTCTGCGCCCAGGCGCCCATGGCCATGGTGAGCGCTGGCACGGCGCCGAGGTCCTGCACCTTGACTTCAATCCTGCCGTTCTCCCGGGTGTACTCGGCGGTGACGCTGGAGAAGCTCATGCCCATGGCACTGTCTGTGCGGGCTTCGATCGCGGTGCGTTCCAGACCCGCCAGCTTGTCCGGCACATGGGTCTGCAGCAGATCGGGCGCAAAGGGTTTGCCACCCTGCCCGCCCATGGCCGCGCCCATCATCTCGCTCAGCGCCTTGCCTGCGGCCGCGGAGTCGCCCTTGGCCTGGGCTTCTTCCATGCGCTTGCTCGCCTCCTCGACCTTCTTGCTTGCCGCTTCGATCTTGGCGGTGTCGAGGGTGATATCGGTCCCCGGCAGCTTGATGTTCACCTGGTCGGAGGAGGATGCGGCGCCACCCATCATCATGCCCGGGCCACCCCCCGTGAACAAGGCGTTGACCGCGCCCACCACCAGGCTCGCCACGATGCCGCACACGATCAGCACCGCGGTGTAGCCCACCGCCTTCTCCTCGGGCGCCTTCATCAGCACGGGGATGCCGGTGTAGATCAGGTAGATCGAATACAGCGCAGCCACCACCCCCAGCATGGACAAGGCCGGCAGCAGGTTGAAAATGCCGCCCACCAGTCCGGCCGTGGAACCATAGGCCACCAGCTTGAAGGCGTTGAGCAGGTTTTTCTCACCCTTGAAGGTGGGCGCCAGCGCGTTGGCGATCAGCGCCAGCACATAGACCATCACCAGCGAAAGAACGAAGCCCACCACCATGTTGGCCAGGCCGCTGAGGATGGGCACCCGGAACGAGATGCCAAAGGCACCGGCACCGATCAGGCTGAGCCCGATGAAGGTGGCGATGGCCGGTATGGCGGCCAGTATGACGAGGTAGTTGGTGTAGATGGCCTTGACATCGGTGCTCTCTTGCTCGATGACAGGCCAGGTTTCCCTGGGTTTGAGAAGAATGGCTTGTATGCGGTCAACGATCGACATGGTTCCCTCCTGTTGAAAAACCTTGCGCGGCCTGGCGCCGCCTGTGTGCCTGGTCCCGCCACCTCCGGCAGGGCCAGACTCTGAAATGGATCAGCGCGGATTCTCGAAGAACACCGCGTTGGTGTAGTCGCTGATCTCGAAATACACCTTCTTCTCGCCCGGGTCCACCTGCATGTTGAGGTTTTCGTCCAGGGTTCCATAACCATAGCGGTAGGCGCGCGGTTTGCCGTCGTCGGTACCCAGCGCGGTGCTGACCTTGTCGATCTTGAGGAAGCGGCGCACCACCTTGTCGCCGGCGTACACCTCCAGCACGCCGTTGGTGCCGGTCCAGTTCTGGATATCGCGGCTGAGCTTGTTCTGCTGCTCCTGCGTGCAGCCGACGGCGATCAGCGTGGCAACAACCAGGGCGGCGGTCAGCAGGCGGCTGGTAGGCTTGTTGTGCATTCAATGCTCCAGGAGTTCTGGCAGGCATTGTGCCGCAGGCTCGCGCAGGCAGTGGTCGGCCACGCGGTCGAGCTCGGTCGGCTCCGGGTTGATCACCACCACGCGGGCGCCGCGCTGGTGGGCGGCCAGCGCCAGCCCGGCCGCGGGGTAGACCACGCCCGAGGTGCCGATGACGAGCATCAGGTTGCAGGCGTTCGCGGCCTCTTCAGCCGCTTCCAGCGCGCCGGCTGGCAGGCTCTCCCCGAACCAGACCACCGCCGGTCGGCGCAGGTTGCCGCAGACCGGGCAACGGGGCGGTCGCCCCGCCTGCAGTGCTCCGGCGTCGCAACACGGGCGCGCTGCATCCAGCCACTGGTCCTGCAGGATGCTGCCGTGGATGGCGATGGTTTCGTGGCTGCCCGCGCGCTGGTGCAGGCCGTCCACGTTCTGCGTGATGAGCGTGAGCCGGCCCGGGTGGCGCTGCGAAAAGGCCGCCAGCGCGAGATGGCCGGCGTTGGGAGTGAGCTTCGCGATCATCTCGCGGCGGAAGGCGTACCAGTCCCAGACGCGCTGCGGATGGGCGCGAAAGGCGGCTTCGGTGGCCAGCTCTTGCGGGTTGAACTGCGCCCACAGACCGGTCTGCGCATCTCGGAACGTGGGCACACCCGATTCGGCGCTGATGCCCGCGCCGGTGAGCACCGCGATGCGGCGTGCTTCACGGATCCACTGGCGCACCGTGTCCCGCATGGACGCGACCTTCAGCTGCGCTGGCGCAGTGCCTCGTACAGGCAGACGCCGCTGGCCACCGAGACGTTGAGGCTTTCCACTGCGCCAGCCATGGGGATGCTGACCAGCTCGTCGCAGGTCTTGCGCGTGAGCTGGCGCATGCCGTCGCCCTCGGCGCCCAGCACCAGCGCCACAGGAACCTTGAGGTCCACCTGGTACAGCGTCTTCGGTGCGTCGTCGCTGGTGCCGATGATCCAGATGTTGCGCTCCTTCAGTTCGTTCAGGGTGCGCGCGAGGTTGGTCACCATGAAGTACGGCATGGTCTCAGCCGCGCCGCTGGCCACCTTGGCCACAGTGGCGTTGATGCCCGCCGCGTGGTCCTTGGGCGCGATCACCGCGTGGGCTCCCGCACCATCGGCCACGCGCAGGCATGCGCCCAGGTTGTGCGGATCGGTGATGCCATCGAGCACCAGCAGCAGCGGCACGGTGCCGGCGGCCTCCAGGCCTTCAAGCAGTTCATCCAGCGAGTGCACCTGCGGCAGTTCCTGCACGCGAGCGGCCACGCCCTGGTGGCCGTGGCTGCCGGCGAGCTTGGCGATGCGCAGGCTGTCGGCCTCGATCAGACGCACGCCCGATTCTTTGGCGCGCTCCAGAAACTGGCGCATGCGCGCATCGCGACGCGTGGACTCGAAGTAAACCTCGACGACGGATTGGGGCGCGGTTTTCAGGCGCACGCCCACGGCGTGAAAGCCGAAAAGCACTTTGGGGGAAGACATCCTCAGATTATCAACGCCCTCCGGGCGCCCCGCGTCGCCTTCGGCTCGGATGATCACCGCCAGCGCGCAATGCCTCACCCAGGATGCGGCGGAACTGGCTCCGCCAGGCCGCATCGCATAGCCCCCTTGAGGGGGTCGCGCGCAGCGCGGCGGGGGTGTTCAGGTCAAGCCGGTGCTTCCGCGGTCTCCACCACCTGGCCGGCCTCGATCGTGATGCGGCGCTCGCAGCGCTGGGCGATGGCGCGGTCGTGGGTCACGAGCACCAGGGTCGTGCCCTGCTCGCGGTTGAGCTCGAACATCAGCTCCATCACCTTCTCGCCCGTGGCGAAGTCCAGGCTGCCGGTGGGTTCGTCGGCCAGCAACACGGCGGGCTGCACCACGAACGCCCGCGCCAGCGCCACGCGCTGCTGCTCACCGCCCGAAAGCACCTTGGGGTAGTGGCCCAGCCGTTCGCCCAGGCCCACACGCTGCAGCATGCGCGTGGCGGTGGCGCGCGCATCGCGCCGGCCCGCCAGCTCCAGCGGCAGCATCACGTTTTCCAGCGCGTTCAGGTTGCCCAGCAGCTGAAAACTCTGGAACACGAAGCCGACCTTTTCCGCACGCAAGGCGGCACGCTGGTCCTCGTTGATCACAAACAGGTCCACACCGTCAACCAGCACGGTGCCGCTGGTGGGGGTGTCCAGTCCGGCCACGATCGACAGCAGGGTGCTTTTGCCCGAGCCCGAGGCCCCCACGATGGCCGCAGTCTCCCCTTTGTTCAGGGAGAAATCGATATCGCGCAAAATGGTCAGGGTGCCCGTGGAGTCGGTCACCGACTTGAACACATGCTGCACAGCAATCATCACATCCGACATGGAAAGGCCTTCCGGTTGAAACGACGTCACTTTAACGCCCTGCTCGTCGGGGCAGCCTGCCTGGGGTCTATCGGTGCGGCGATGGCACAGACCGCCTCGGCGGCCACAGTGCCCACGGTGCTGGTGGTGGGCGACTCCCTGACCGCCGAATACGGCCTCCGGCGCGGCAGCGGCTGGGTGGCGCTGCTGCAGCAACGCCTGGACCAGGAAAAGATCCCCGCCCGCATGGTCAACGCCGGCATCAGCGCCGACACCACATCGGGCGGCCGCTCGCGCCTGCCGGCCCTGCTGCGCCAGCACAAGCCCGCCGTAGTGATCATCGAGCTCGGTGGCAACGATGCCCTGCGCGGCATGCCGCTCAGCATGACGCGCGACAACCTGGCCGCCATGGCCCGGCTTTCCCGCGGGGCCGGTGCCCGCGTGCTGCTGGTGGGCATGGAAGTACCGCCCAACTACGGCACCAGGTACACGCAGGAATTCCGCCAGGTGTTCAAGACCGTGGCGCAGGCCGAGAAGATCGGTCTGGTGCCCTTCCTGCTGGCGGGCGTGGCCGATGTGCCCGATGGGACAGCCACGCTGTTCCAGAGCGACCGCATCCACCCGAACGAACTGGCACAACCCACGCTCGCCGGCAACGTGTGGCCCGCGCTGCGCGGGCTGCTGACGAAACGATAATCCGGCATGCCCGTTCACACCCTGCCCGCCAGCGAAGCACTGACCCAGCTCGACCGCTTCGACACCATCATCGACGCCCGCACCGAAGACGAACACGCGCTCGACCACGTGCCCGGCGCCCTCAACTGGCCCACGCTGAACAACGCCGAGCGCATCACCATCGGCACGATGTACAAGCAGGTCAACGCATTCGAGGCCAAGAAGCGTGGTGCGGCCCTCTCCGCGCGCAACATCGCGGCCCACATCGAACGCGACGTGATCGACAAGCCCCGGGACTGGAAACCGCTGGTGTATTGCTGGCGCGGCGGCAACCGCAGCGGTGCCCTGGCCACCATCCTGGGCGCGATCGGCTTTCATGTCACGCTCATTGAAGGTGGCTACAAGGCCTGGCGCGCGGCACTGGTCGAGTCCCTGCCCGGCCTGGCCACCCGACTGCACTACCGCGTGGTCTGTGGCCCCACCGGCAGCGGCAAGACGCGGCTGCTGCAGTCACTCGCCGCCCAGGGTGCTCAGGTGCTGGACCTCGAGGCACTCGCGAACCACCGCAGCTCGGTGCTGGGACACATCCCGGGCGTACCACAACCGAGCCAGAAACGCTTTGACAGCCTGATCTGGGATGCCCTGCGCCACTTCGACCCGGCGCGGCCGGTGTACGTCGAGAGCGAAAGCAAGAAGGTGGGCAATGTGCGCGTGCCCGATGCTCTGATCGACGCCATGCGCGAGAGCCCCTGCATCGACCTGCGGCTGTCGGACGAGGAGCGTGTGGCGCTGCTGCTGGAGGACTACGATTTCTTCGTCCAGGACAGCGCGCATTTTTGCCAGCGGCTGCAAGCGCTGACCGAGTTGCGTGGCAAGGCCGTGGTAGAGGACTGGATCACGCAAGTGCAGACGGGGCAGACACCGGCGGTGGTGCTGGATCTGCTGAAGCTGCACTACGACCCGACCTACGCCCAGTCCATTTCCCGCAACTTCAAACAATACGCCCAGGCACACCCATGCGTGCTGCGCGACCGCTCGAAGATCTCGCTCGACAAAGCGGCCGCGTCATTGATGGCGTCCGAAGCTGCCGCGGCGCCGGCCTCGCTGGCCGGATGAGGCAGACCGCCTGAACCGGCGGCTCAGGCACCAAGCCAGAGCACGGCGACACCCAGCGGCAGGTTCAGATCAGCGGCACGCCGGTCTTGGACTGCAGGAACTCGCGCGTCACGTCCGGCGCCAGTTCCACCACTTTCAGGCCTTCGGGCGTGACGTCCATCACGGCCAGGTCGGTGATGATGCGGTCGACCACGCCGATGCCGGTCAGCGGCAGGGTGCACTGGGGCAGGATCTTCAGGTCTTCACTGCCGTCCTTCTTCTTGGCCACGTGTTCCATCAGCACGATCACGCGCTTGACGCCCGCCACGAGGTCCATGGCGCCGCCCATGCCCTTGACCATCTTGCCGGGGATCATCCAGTTGGCCAGGTCGCCCTTGTCGGTCACCTGCATGGCGCCCAGGATGGACAGGTTGATCTTGCCGCCGCGGATCATGGCGAAAGACTGGTCGCTGCCGAAGATGGCCGAGCCCTTCATGGTGGTCACGGTCTGCTTGCCGGCGTTGATCAGGTCCGGGTCCACCTCGTCTTCGTAGGGGAACGGGCCGATGCCCAGCATGCCGTTTTCGCTCTGCAGCCACACTTCGACGTGGTCGGGCACGTGGTTGGCCACCAGCGTCGGGATGCCGATGCCGAGGTTCACATAAAAACCGTCCTGCAGTTCCTGCGCCGCACGCGCGGCCATCTGGTCTTGGGTCCAAGGCATGGTGTTCTCCTTATTTGCGGTCGCGGGTGGTGCGCTTCTCGATGCGCTTTTCCGGGGTCGGGTTCAGCACGATGCGGTGCACGTAGATGCCCGGCAGGTGCACGTCGTCGGGGGCGATCTCGCCGGTGGCCACGATGCGCTCCACCTCGACGATGCAGATCTTGCCGGCGGTGGCGGCCGCGGGGTTGAAATTGCGCGCCGTCATGTTGAAGCGCAGGTTGCCGGACATGTCGGCCACATCGGCCTTCACCAGCGACACCTCGGGCACCAGCGAACGCTCCATCACGTAGGTCTCGCCGTCGAATTCGCGCAGTTCCTTGCCTTCGGCCACCAGGGTGCCGACACCGGTCTTGGTGAAGAAAGCCGGAATGCCGGCGCCGCCGGCGCGCAACTTCTCGGCCAGCGTGCCCTGCGGCGTGAATTCGAGTTCGAGTTCGCCGGCCAGGTACTGGCGCTCGAACTCCTTGTTTTCGCCCACGTAGGACGAAATCATCTTCCGGATCTGGCGCGTCTGCAGCAGCTTGCCCAGACCGAAGTCGTCCACGCCGGCGTTGTTGGAGATGGCGGTCAGGTTCTTCACGCCGGAATCGCGCAAGGCGTCGATCAGCGCTTCGGGAATGCCGCAAAGGCCAAAACCGCCCACGGCGATGAGCTGGCCGTCAGCCACCACACCCTTGAGGGCCTCGGCTGCGCTAGGGTAGATCTTGTTCACGTCGGTTGCTCCAGTGGTTGAACAGGGATGAATGCAACGATACTACGTAACAGCATACGTAGTTTGACCTAATGACTAACCCGAACACCGATCTCTCCGGCATCGACTACCGGCTCGCGTTCGACCTGGCGCCAATCGGGCTGGTGCTCTCGCGTCAGCGCACGATTGTGGACTGCAACCAGGCCTTGTGCGAGATGTTTGGCGCCGCGCGCGAGCAGCTGGTGGGCCAGAGTTTTCTGGTGCTCTACCCGAGTGCCGACGAGTACGAGCGCACCGGGGCGCGCATCGCCCCCATCCTCGGGCGCAGCGGCACCTACGCCGACGACCGCGTCATGAAACGCGTGGACGGCCGCTTCAAGGGCGAGACCTTCTGGTGCCACGTCACGGGCCGCGCGCTGCACCTTGAGGCACCCCACGAGGCCGGCATCTGGAGCTTCGAAGACCTGAGCTCACGCCGCGCGGTCAAAGCCGAACTCACCGGGCGCGAACGCGAGGTGGCCGCCTTTCTGATGGGCGGTCTGACCAGCAAGGAAATCGGCAAGACGCTGGGCATCAGCCACCGAACGGTGGAGATCTACCGCGCGCGGCTGATGCGCAAGTACCAGGCGCACAGCACACCGGACCTGGTGCACCGACTTCTCGCAGGTTAAGCGCGATCCGGCGCCGGGCAGCCCCAAGCCGGATCAGCCCCCTCGGGGGGCAGCGACCCGCGCAAGCGGTGGAGCGTGGGGGTTGTCAGTTCACTGCGGCTGGTAGCCGCTGTCCTTGATGATCTTTGCCCAGACCTCGCGGTAGGCCACCTCGCGCTTGCCCAGCTCGGCACCGCTCATGAAACCCACGGTCAGGCCCATGGCGGTCAGCTTGTCCTTCACATCGGACATGACGATCACTTTCTGCAGGGCCGCAGCGAGTTTGTCCAGCGCGGCTTTGGGTGTGCCCGCCGGCGCGAAGAGGCCGTAGTACGGCACCTCTTCGAAGCCCTTGATGCCGAGCTCGGTGAAGGTCGGCACCTCGGGCAGCGCGGCCTGGCGTTGTGTGCCCATCACGGCGACCACGCGCAGCTTGCCGGCCTTGTGGTTCTCGATGAAGTCGGGCACCGAGCCCACGCCCGCGGGAATGATGTTGCCCAGCATGTCGCCCATCATGGGCGCGCTGCCGCGGTAGGGTGCGGCCACCAGGTCCAGGCCAAACTGCTTGCCGATCACCTGCACGGCGAACTGCGGCGTGGACGCGGGCGCGGGGATGCCCATGGTCGCCTTGCCGCCGCTGCCCTTGACACTGTCGATCCAGGCCTTGAAGTCGCGCGCGGGTGTGCCACCCGACAGCGCCACGGCGTTCACGAAGGTGGCAAACCCGGCCACGGGCACGAAGTCCCTGGCGGGGTCGAAGCCCGGGTTTTTCATGGTCAGCGGCAGGATGGACACACTGTGGTCGTGACTCAGGAACACGGTGTGGCCATCGGCCGGCGCGACCTTGAGCGCATGCGCGGCGAGCTGCCCGCCCGCACCGGGCTTGTTGTCCACCAGCACGTTGCCGCCGAGCTCGGTCTGCAGGCGCTCGGCGAGGATGCGGGCAACGGCATCGGAACCACCACCCGCGGGAAAGCCGACAAGGATTTTGGTGGGGATCTGCGCCTGGGCAAGACCGAAACCAGCGACGGCGGACAGGGCCAGCGCGAGGCGGCCGGCACGGGTGATGAAGGAACGGCGGGGCGATGTCATGGGTTCAACTCCTGAAGAAAAAAAACAGTGGTGTTCGGGGTGGCGCAGTCAGGCCTTGGGCGGCTCCACCACCTCGGCCGCGGTGCGGAACGCGTCCACCGAGGTGGGGATGCCGCAGTAGATGGCCGCGTGCAGCAGCACCTCCTGGATTTCCTGCACGGTGGCGCCGTTGTTCAGCGCGCCGCGCACATGGCCTTTGAGTTCGTGCTGCTTGCCCAGTGCGGTCAGCATGGCCACGGTGACCAGGCTGCGGGTCTTGCGGTCCAGGCCTTCGCGTTGCCAGACATCGCCCCAGGCGGCGCGCGAGATGTGGTCCTGGATCGGCTGGGTAAAGGGCGTGGTGCCGGCCAGGGCCCGGTCCACGAACGCATCGCCCATGACCTCGCGGCGGGTGGCCAGGCCCTTGTCGTACTGCTGATCCTGCATGCTGTGCTCCATGTGTCTGTTCAACGTGGGCCCCAAGGATAAACTTTCGGGACAAGCAAAACCCTGACCGGAGACAAACCATGAGCGATGCACGCTACCCCCTGCCCGACCTCAACACCCTGCCCGAGGACCTCAAGGCCAAGATCCTGGAGGTGCAGGAAAAAGCCGGCTTCGTCCCCAACGTCTTCCTCGCGTTGGCCCGCCGCCCGGCCGAATGGCGCGCCTTCTTCGCCTACCACGATGCGCTGATGACGCCTGAGACCGCAGGGCGCGAGAGCGGGCTCACCAAGGGCGACCGCGAGATGATCGTCACCACCACCAGCGCCGCCAACCACTGTCTCTACTGCGTGGTGGCGCACGGCGCGATCCTGCGCATCTACGAGAAAAAGCCGCTGGTGGCCGACCAGGTGGCGGTGAACCACCGCAAGGCCGACATCAGCCCGCGCCAGCGCGCCATGCTCGACTTCGCGATGAAGGTCTGCCTGGCCTCGCATCAGATCGACGACGCCGATTTCGCCGCTCTGCATGCCCATGGTTTCAGCGACGAAGACGCCTGGGACATCGCCGCCATCACCGCGTTCTTCGGCCTGTCCAACCGCATGGCCAGCTTCAGTGGCATGACGCCCAATCCGGAGTTCTACCTGATGGGGCGCGTTCCCAAGGCGAAGTGAACGGCTGTCGGCTGTCGGCTGCCAAGAATCAGCCCGGCAGCCGCGGCAGGCCACCCGCGCTTTCGATCAGCGCGCGGGCATGCGCCGACATCGCCACCGATTTCTGTCGCGGAAAATCGACCCACACCACCGTGGCACCACCGTTGGCGTAAACCGTGTCTGGTTCATCGGTGCGCAGCATCTCGTGGTAGGTGTCGAACGAGGTGCGGCCCATGGCGCCCAGGTAGGTGCGCACCAGCACATCGCCCGGAAACTCGAGCTGCCGGATGAAGTTGCAGAAGGCGTTGACGATCACCGGCCCCTCGCCCTTCGGATCGGCCGGCAGGCCCATGCCGAAGAACCAGTCCAGGCGCGCGATCTCCATGTAGCGGAAGTACAGCGTGTTGTTGACGTGGCCCATGGCGTCCATGTCGCCCCAGCGGATGGGAACGACCACGCTGTGCACCAGCTTCTTGTCTTCGGGAAGGTCCAGTTTCATCGGTGTGCCTTGATGGATGCGAGGATGCCCAGCACGAACAGCATGCAGGCCGCCCATTGAATGGCGGCCGGCCACTGCCCGCTCCAGGCAAAGGTGTAGATCAGTCCGAACACGGTTTCGCTCACGATGAGCTGACCCGCCAGGCTCGGACTCAGGCGCCGGCTGGCCATGTTCCACAGCACCGCGGCCACCCAGGCCGATCCGATGCCGGTGACCGAGCACACGGTCACAAAAACCCAGAAGCCGGGTCGGGCCGACATCTCGCCCCAGGCCGATCCCCACAGCGCCCACAACAGCAGCGCACCCACTCCGGCGGCCACGCCCAGCCAGTTGGCCCACTCGGTCGAATTCACTTCCGGGTGACGGCCCAGCCAGGCGGCGTTGAGCAGGCCGAAGGCGGTCCAGCTCGCCATCGCCGCGACGGCGTACAGGATGCCGCGCCACAGGTGTGCGCCACCCGCCTCACCCGCGGCCTCACCCGTGGACTGCATCATGAGCAGCATGCCCAGCGCCGTCAGCAGCAGGCCCGGCACCAGCGCCACCCAGCGCATCGCCTGCGGTTTGCCCAGCACCATGACCCAGAGGGGAATCGTGCCGATGATGAGCACCGGCAGGGCCGCGCCGGCGTCGGCGATGGCCAGCACGAGCAGCAGGTAATAGCCGGTGTACCCCAGCACGCTCAGGACCAGCGCGGCACCGGCCTGCCGCAGCGTCGGCACACGCGGCACCGGCCCGCCCGCTGCGCGGTGCACGTGGCCCAGCAACAGCAGCAAGGCCGAGAACAAGCCGCAGGCCACAAACCGGCCCACGGTGTAGTCCACCGAGGTGAACCCCTCGACGATCAGCGGGGCGACAAAGGTCATGCCCCAGAAGGCCCCGGCGCCCAGCCCCGCCAGGATGCCCGTCACCATGCCGGACGGCCAGGCCAGCGGCCGTCCGGCGTCAACCGACATCAAGCGTCACACTCCAAAGCCGTCGTCGGCAGCGATCACGGCGCCGTTGATGAAATGGCTCTCGTTGCTCACCAGCATCATCAGCACGGCGTCCAGATCGGAAGGTTGACCCACGCGTTTGCGCGGCAGCATGTTGATGAGTTTCTGGCCCTGCTCGGTCTGCCAGTGGTGGTGGTTGATTTCGGTGTCGATGTAGCCCGGGCAGATGGCGTTGACGTTGATGCCGAAGCGGCCCCACTCCGCCGCCATCGCCTTGGTCATGTGCACCACCGCGGCCTTGCTCATGCAGTACACGCCGATCTGCGGCAGCACCTTGAGCCCGGCCATCGAGGCGATGTTCACGATGCGTCCGCCCACATAGGTGCCGGGTGCCGCCCCGTTGGCCCGGGCCAGCATGCGTTTGGCCACTTCCTGTGCGACAAAAAACGCGCCCTTGGTGTTGGTGTCGAACACGAAGTCGTAGTCTTCTTCGCTCACCTCCTGCAGCCGCTGCGTGGTGCTCACACCCGAGTTGTTGATCAGGATGTCGATAGCGCCCACTTCGGTTTCGGCGTGTGCGACCGCGGCCTTGATAGAGGCCAGGTCGGTCACGTCGAGCGCGACCACATGCGCATCGCCACCATCGGCTTCGATGTGGGCACGCAGCGCCATCAGGCGGTCGGTGCGGCGGCTGGCCAGCACCACGGCGGCTCCGGCATTGGCCAGTGTCTTGGCGAACTGCTCACCCAGACCGCCCGAAGCGCCGGTGATGAGGGCCACGCGGCCCGAGAGATCCAGGGTGTAAGCCATTTAGAGTTGCTCCTCGAATGAGACCATCGCGAACACGCTCGCGCCAGACGTGACATGGATTGTGGCGCATCGCCCACTAGAATCCGTCTCCATCACGACAATGTCTGCCCCATGTTCCTGACGATGGGCTTGCGCTGTCAGACGAAACATCCACCAGAGACCGCACCCCATGAGCCCAGAAGAAATCCTCAGCACCTACGGCCCACGCGAAGCGATGGAATACGACGTGGTGATCGTCGGCGGCGGCCCCGCCGGCCTGGCCACCGCCATCCGCCTGAAGCAACTCGCAGCCGACAAAGGCAGCGAGATCAACGTCTGCGTGCTGGAGAAAGGCTCCGAGCCCGGCGCCCACATCCTCAGCGGCGCGGTCATGGACCCCAAGGCCATCACCGAACTGTTCCCGAACTGGAAGGAACTCGGCGCCCCGCTGAACCAGCCCGTGACCGGCGACGACCTGCTGGTGCTGAGCGAAACCGGCGCCCAGCGCACGCCCGACTGGCTGATGCCGCGCAACTTTCACAACCACGGTTGTTACGTCATCAGCCTGGGTGCGGTCACCAAGTGGCTCGGTGAGCAGGCCGAAGCGCTGGGCGTGGAGATCTTCCCCGGCTTCAGCGCCGCCGAAGTGCTTTACAACGACGACGGATCGGTCAAAGGCGTCGCCACCGGCAACCTCGGCGTGGGCAAGGACGGCGAGCCGATGGAGAGCTTCCAGATCGGCATGGAGCTGCATGCGAAGTACACCGTGTTCGCCGAAGGTGCGCGTGGCCACCTGGGCAAACAGCTGATCGCGAAGTTCAAGCTCGATGAAGGCAAAGACGCCCAGACCTTCGCCATCGGCATCAAGGAACTCTGGGAAGTGCCGGCCGACAAGGCCAAGCCCGGTCTCGTGGTGCACACGGCCGGCTGGCCGCTGAACGACGACGCCTTTGGCGGCGGTTTCTTGTACCACCTCGAAGGCAACAAGGTCACGCTGGGCTATGTGATCGGCCTGGACTACCAGAACCCGTGGATGAGCCCGTTTGAAGAGATGCAGCGCTGGAAGACGCACCCCAGCATCAAGGCGCACATCGAAGGTGGCAAGCGCCTGGGCTACGGCGCCCGCGCGCTGAACAACGGCACACCCCAGGCCCTGCCCAAGCTGGTGTTCCCGGGTGGCGCGATGGTCGGCTGCAACGCAGGCTTCCTGAACGCCGCGCGCATCAAGGGCAGCCATGCGGCCATCAAGAGCGGCATGTTGTGCGCCGAGGCCGCGTTCGAAGCGGTGGCCGCAGGCCGCAGCAGCGACGAGCTGACCGCGTTCGAGACCGGCTTCAAGGCCAGCTGGCTGCACGAGGAACTCTGGACCTATCGCAACTTCAAGAACTGGTTCAAGAAGAGCCCGCTCATGGGCAAGCTCATGACCGGCGTCGAACACTGGTTCCTGCCCAAGATCGGTGTGTCCAACCCGCCCTGGACGCTGCACAACACCACCAAAGACCACACCAAGCTCAAACCGGCCAATGAAATGCCGCAGATCACGTACCCGAAACCCGACGGCGTGATCACCTTCGACCGCCTCTCCAGCGTGTTCGTCAGCAACACCAACCACGAAGAGCAGCAACCGGCGCACCTGACGCTGAAAGACGCCAGCGTGCCGGTAAACATCAACCTGGCGAAATACGCCGGCCCCGAGAGCCGCTACTGCCCGGCCGGGGTCTACGAGTTCGTCAACAAGGACGGGGCCGATCAGCTGGTGATCAACGCGCAGAACTGCGTGCACTGCAAGACCTGCGACATCAAGGACCCGACGCAGAACATCGTCTGGGTCACGCCCGAGGGTGGGGGTGGTCCGAACTACGCCGGCATGTGAGGCGCTCAAACCCTTGAAATGGTCGCTCGAAGCGGCCATTTCCCTTTGCAGCAACGCCCGGGCCGCACCCTGCGGCTGATCGGCAGGTCAAGTATTGCAAAAAGTATCAAGGCAGATATTCTGGCGGTACCTGTCAACCCACCGCCATGAACACCGCAGCCCTCTACCAGCACCGCTGGACACTGATCCGGATGCCCCTGGCGTTGTTCGCCATCGCACTGGCCAGCGCGGTCTGGTGGTGGTGGTATCCCATTCCGCCGACCCGGCTGATCATCAGCACCGGGCAGGCCGATGGCGCCTACCAGTTCCACGCCTCGCGCTACGCCGAAGCACTGGCCCGCCGGGGCATCCAGCTGGACGTCCTGCTGTCGGACGGCTCACCCCAGAACCTCGAACGCCTGCGGGCCGTCCCCGCATCGGCCGATCTGGCCCTGGTACAAGGCGGCTTCGGCTGGTCTTCCGCCGTCGGCCCTGGCATTCCGAAGGCTCCTGTGCAGACGCTCGCCAACGTGGACATCGAAGCCTTGTGGCTGTTCAGCCAGGGCGTCCCGCTGACCACGCTGACCGATCTCGATGGCCTGCGTGTGGCCGCCGGGCCCGAGGGCAGCGGACACCGCAACCTGTTGCGGCGCCTGCTGGCGCAGGACCGGGTCCCGCCCGAAGACATCCGCTGGTCGGACCTCAGTGGCCTGCCCGCCCGCGACGCCCTGCTGCGCAACGAAGTGGACGCGGTGTTCATGGTCTCTGCGCCGCGTTCACCTGGCGTGGAGGGCCTGCTGGCGGCCCCCGGCGTGCGGCTGGCGACGCTGCAGGGCACCGGGGCGATCGCCGAACGCAACAAATACCTCGAAAGCCGCCTGCTGCCCCAGGACGGCATGGGCGCCAACCTGCCCTCTGTGGACACGTCCATGCTGACCACACCGACCCATCTGCTGGCCCGCGAAGACCTGCATCCCGCGCTCAAACGGGTGGTGACCGCCGTGGCCCTGGAGGTGCATGGCGAGGGTGGACCCTTTCATCGCGCCGGCGAGTACCCCACCTTGCACGCCAGCGACTTCCCCTCAGCGCCCGAATCCCGCAGTGTCATGTTGCGTGGTCCCAACCTGTTTGAAAGGCACCTGCCGTTCTGGTGGGCCCAGGTGGCCAAACGCCTGCTGCTGATCGGCCTGCCGGTGCTGCTGGTCACGACCCTGCTGCTCCTGCTGGTGCCGGCCTGGCTGCGCTGGCGCCTCGAAGGCCACGTCATGCGCTGGTACGGTGAGCTGCGCTTCATCGAGGACGATCTCGCCAGCCAGAATCTGGATGTCGGGGGCATGGCGCTCAGCCACATCCACAACCGCCTGAACCACATGGAAACGGCCATCGCGGCCATGCAGCTGCCGGAGGAACTGGCCCAGCACTGGTTCACCCTCCGGCAACACGTCGAGTTCGTGCGTTCGCGCATCCTGGAGTACCGCGGACGATGAAACTCATGCTGCTCTACCGCCACCGCTGGCTGCTGATCTACCTGCCCATCCTGCTGGCGCTGGCGGTTGCGCTGACCATGGTCACCCGACTCTGGCATCCGCTGCCACCGCCGCGGCTGGTGATCGGGACCGGTCCGAACCAGAGCAGCTACCTGCGGCTCGCCCAGCTTTACGCCAGCCGCCTGGAACACCACGGCATCGCCGTCGACCTGGTCACCCACCCCAGACCACAGGACGCGCTGCAACACATGAAGCCGGGTGACGGTGCGATCGACGCCACCTTTGCCCAGGGCCTGTACGCCCCCGCCAACGCATCCCTGGCCCCGGCCGACGGCGTGCAGGCGCTGGCCGTGATCGGCCACGAAATCATCTGGGTTTTCGCACGCGAGGACATCACAGACATGGGGCAGCTGCGGGGTCGGCGCATCGCCACATCGGTGGCGGGCTCGTCCAACCGGATCGCGGCCGATCTCCTGCTGGCCCACCTGCACATCCGTCCCGACGAGGTGAAGTTCGTGCCCGAGGTGGGTGACTCGGCGATCGCCTCCCTGACCGGGGGCCGTGTGGATGCCGTCATCCATGTCGCCACCGGCGATTCCCAGACCGCCAACGCGCTCGCCCGGATGGACGGCGTGCACATCCTGGGCATGGAGCGCGCCGGCGCCCTGGCAGCACGCGAACGCCGGCTGCGGACCGTGGTCATGCCGCAAGGCGCCATCGAACTGCGCAGCCAGCTGCCCGCCAGTGACCTGCCCACCATGGTCACCCAGACGCACCTCCTGGCCAGGCCTGGCCTGCACCCCGCCCTGCAGCGCGCGCTGCTCGATGTGGCCGGCGAGCTGCACGTCATGAGCGGTTTTTTGGAGAGCCCGGGTCGCTACCCCACCACGGTCGGCAGCGACTTCCCGGTCTCACCGGTCGCCCTGCAGCACGCCAGCGGCATGCGTCCCTGGATGGAGACACTGCTGCCCTTCGGCATGGCGCAAAGAACCGAGCTGTTCCTGTATGCGGTACTGCCGCTGAGCCTGCTGGGTGTGGCCCTGCTGCTGCGCGCGCCGCGCTACATCGACTGGCGGGTCGACGCCGCGCTGCAGCACATCTACGGCGAAGTGCGCTTCATGGAGGAAGACCTCGCCCGGCAACCGGCCCACAAGCCGGTCTCGATACAGCCCCTGCTGGAACGGCTGGACACCCTGGAGCGGCAGGTGGCGCAAATGCAGCTGCCCAACCGCTACGCCGGACGCGGGTACACCCTGCGCCAGCATCTCTACCAGACCCGTCAGCGCCTGATCGTGATGCACGCGAGCTGAGTCAACAGGCTCCGCAGCCCGCCCATGCACCTCCATGCCGAGCTGATGCAGCGTCTTCAGGCACTCGCCAGCGGGCCGCGTCGCCTGCTCGGCATCGTCGGCGCCCCCGGTTCGGGCAAGTCCACGCTCGCCCACCTGATCGCCCAACACCTGGGTGAGCAGGCCCAGGCAGTCCCCATGGACGGCTTCCACCTCGCGCAGGCCGAACTGGAACGGCTGGGCCGGGCCCGACGCAAAGGCGCTCCCGACACCTTCGATGCCGCGGGTTATGCCGCACTGCTGCGCCGCCTGCGTGCGCAAAGCGGTGACGAGGTGGTCTATGCGCCCGACTTCCGGCGCGAGATCGAAGAGCCGGTGGCCGGCGCGCTGCCGGTGTTCGCCCGCACGCCGCTGATCGTCACCGAAGGCAACTACCTGCTGCTCGACGAAGGCGACTGGGCACCGGTGGCCGGGCTGCTCGACGAAGTCTGGTACCTGCACGTGGACGCCGCCCTGCGGCTGGAGCGCCTGAAGCGCCGGCACGAACAGTTCGGCCGCAGCCGGGAACAGGCACTGGACTGGATCGCCAGCACCGACGAACCGAACGCCCGGCGGATCGAAGCGTCGGCCCACCGGGCTCAGCGCCACATGGGCTGGGATCCGGCGGCCAACTGCTACACATTCCTGAGCATTTGACCCCATGCTGGCCGCGGCTTTCACACCAATGACATGCGGCGCCGGCAGAGTAGCGCCTGTCGTTGGAGCAAAAAATGTTGAGAAAAACAGAAAAGGGCCGGCTGGAGCTGCGCCCGGGCAACCGCACCCTGGGACAGCGTGAGCGGGCCATACTGCTGCTGGCCGATGGACAGCAAAGTGAACCGCAGATGGCGGGCCTGTTCACCGGCGACGGCCGGAAGCTGATTGATCTGCTGCTGGAGCGGGGCTATCTGGAGCGACAAGGTTCCGGGCAAGCGGGCAAGGGCCACGCCAAAGAGATCCAGCACATGCCGAAAAGCGTGCTGGAGCCGGACCCGGCCAGCACCGTTGGTGGGCACGGCGATGCTTTCACAGGCACCCGGTCGCTGGCCACCGCCCGCATGTTCCTGTTCGATCTCAGCGAGCGCCTGTTTGCCCCGCGCGACAAAGCCCTCGCGGCCCGATACCGGTCCGCGCTGCGCGAGGCACGCGATGCCGTGGCCATGCTCGCGGTGGGCCGGGAGATGATCGTTGACGTGGAAGCGCTGGCAGGCAGCGAGCGTGCCGACGGCATCAGTGAGCGGCTGGCGAAACTGTTGCCCGTGGAACTGCTGGAAACCATGGGTTGAGCCCGTTAGGGCAAGCTATCCGTTAAACTCGCCGGGTCAGGAGAGAGCCCCCCGAACCGGGAGCCGCCGAAGGCGCAGGCGACCGCTACACGGTCCTGAACGCTCAGGCAAAAGGACTGGCAAGCACCGGCTGCAAAGCGGGTGTACCCCCCTGGAGAGAGACCGCCCGCGAGGCGGTCCACCGAAGGAGCAAATGCGGCATCGCCCGCGTGAATCTCTCAGGTAAAGCGGACAGCGGGGCAGCGCACGGATGAACCGTGTCCACCCTCCCCCGGGAGGCCTGCCCCATCAGCGAGCGCTTGAGCGCCGCAGAAAGCCCGCCGTGACCGACGCCTCCGAACTGCTCAAGACCCCGCTGCACGCCCTGCACCTGGAACTCGACGCCCGCATGGTGCCCTTTGCCGGTTACAGCATGCCGGTGCAGTATCCCGCCGGCCTGATGGCCGAACACCTCCACACCCGCAGCGCTGCCGGCCTGTTTGATGTCTCCCACATGGGCCAGCTGCGCCTGGTCGGGCCCGACGCCGCCGCGGCGTTCGAAACCCTGATGCCGGTCGACGTGATCGGCCTGGGCGTGGGCAAGCAGCGCTACGGCCTGCTGCTCAACGAAGAAGGCGGCATCATCGACGACCTCATGTTCGTCAACCGGGGCGACGACATTTTTGTCATCGTCAACGGTGCCTGCAAACACGGCGACCTGGCCCACATCAAGGCCTGCATTGGCCAACTGTGCCACGTGGACGCGCAGTTCGAGCGCGCCTTGCTTGCCCTGCAAGGCCCGCAGGCCGTCACAGCCCTGCAGCGCCTGCTGCCGGACGTGGAAAAACTGGTGTTCATGACCGGTGCGGCCTTCACCTGGGCCGACGCCGACCTGTACGTTACCCGCAGCGGTTACACCGGTGAGGACGGCTTCGAGATTTCGCTGCCCGCCCCGGTGGCAGTCGACTTTGCCCGCGCCCTGCTGGCGCAACCCGAAGTGAAACCGGTGGGACTGGGCGCGCGCAACTCGCTGCGCCTGGAGGCGGGCCTGTGCCTCTACGGGCAGGACATCGACACCACCACCACGCCGGTGCAAGCCGGTCTGAACTGGGCCATGCAGAAGGTGCGCCGCACCGGTGGCGAGCGCGCCGGCGGTTTCCCGGGTGCAGCCCGCGTGCTGGCCCAGCTCGACGGCACCGAGCAGCTGACCCGCAAGCGCGTGGGCCTGGTGGCGCTGGAGCGCGTGCCGGTGCGCGAACACGTCGAGCTGCAAAACACCGCGGGCGACACCATCGGCGAAGTCACCAGCGGCCTGTTCGGCCCCAGCGCCGGCAAGCCCGTGGCCATGGGTTACGTCAACCTCGAGTACGTCGCCACCGGCACCCGCGTCCACGCCATCGTGCGCGGCAAGGTGGTGCCCATGGACGTGGCGCCCATGCCCTTCGTGCCGAACCGTTACTTCCGCGGCTGAACAACCCCTTTTCTGTCCACTTTCTTTACTGGAGCCCTTCATGACCACCAAGTACACCGAAGACCACGAATGGATCAGCGTTGACGGCGACGTCGCCACCGTCGGCATCACCCACCACGCACAGGACGCGCTGGGCGACGTGGTGTTCGTGGACCTGCCCGAAGTGGGCAAGAGTTTTGCCCAGAAGGACGTGGCCGGCGTGGTCGAGTCCGTCAAGGCCGCGGCCGATGTGTACATGCCCGTCAGCGGCGAGATCACCGAAGTGAATGAAGCCCTGCGCGCCGACCCCTCGCTGGCGAACAGCGACCCGCTGGGCGCAGGCTGGTTCTTCAAGGTCAAGCTGAGCGATGCTTCGCAAGTGGATGCCCTGCTCGACGAAACCGCTTACGCCGCTTTCGCGGCTTGAATTTGGCCCACCCCTGCCGCGCTGCGCGCGCCTCCCTCCAGGGGGCGGCGCTGGCGGACCGACAAAGCCGGTTCCGCGGCGCACTTGAATCGGGACACTTCGCTCGCGGCGGGTGTCTTTCGCTCTTCTGAGTTTTTGACTTTCCTCTTTCCCAACCAGGTCGTCCCATGCTGATGCCGTCCGTCAAACCCCTGGATGAACTCGAAAATGCCAGCGAGTTCATTGCCCGCCACATCGGCATCAGCGAAGCCGACGAAACGCTGATGCTGTCGGTCATCGGCGAGGCCTCGCGCCGTGCCCTGATCGACGGCATCGTGCCGCGCAGCATCGCGCGCAGCACCGGCATGGACCTGCCGCCCGCCGTGACCGAAGCCGCCGCGCTGGCCGAACTCAAGGCCATCGCGGCGAAGAACCAGGTGTTCAGGAGCTTCATCGGCCAGGGCTATTACGGCACGCACACGCCGGGCGTGATCCTGCGCAACGTGCTGGAGAACCCCGCCTGGTACACCGCCTACACGCCCTACCAGGCCGAGATTTCGCAAGGCCGCATGGAGGCGCTGGTCAACTTCCAGAC
The DNA here is from genome assembly GCF_055703065.1 of Hydrogenophaga sp. L310. Classification (NCBI taxonomy): domain Bacteria; kingdom Pseudomonadati; phylum Pseudomonadota; class Betaproteobacteria; order Burkholderiales; family Comamonadaceae; genus Hydrogenophaga; species Hydrogenophaga sp. L310. Next base: position 90,924 of record NZ_JBVPZA010000006.1, on the reverse strand, counting down.
CATGGTCACCGACCTGACCGGCATGGCCATCGCCAACGCGTCCATGCTGGACGAAGCCACCGCCGCCGCCGAGGCCATGACGCTGGCCAGACGCTCGGTCAAGGCCAAGGGCAACACCATCGTGGTGGCCGGTGACGCGCACCCGCAGACCATCGAGGTGGTGCAGACCCGCGCCGCGCCACTGGGCCTGACCGTGAAGCTCGCGAACTCGGCGCAGGAATGGGCCGACGCGCTCGCGGGCGACGACTACTTCGCCGTGCTGGCGCAGTACCCGTCCACCAGCGGCCGCATCGACGACCTGCGCGCCGAGGTGCAGACCGTGCACGGCAAGCAGGCCGCCTTCATCGTCGCGGCCGACCTGCTGGCGCTCACGCTGCTGGTGCCCCCGGGCGAGTTCGACGCCGACATCGTGGTCGGCACCACGCAGCGCTTTGGCATGCCCATGGGCGCCGGTGGCCCGCACGCCGCCTACATGGCCTGCCGCGACGCGTTCAAGCGCTCCCTGCCCGGCCGCCTGGTCGGCGTGAGCGTGGACACCCACGGCAACCCCGCCTACCGCCTCGCGCTGCAGACGCGCGAACAGCACATCCGCCGCGAAAAGGCCACCTCCAACATCTGCACGGCGCAGGTGCTGCCCGCCGTCGTGTCCAGCATGTACGCTGTGTACCACGGGCCGCAGGGCCTGAAGCGCATCGCGCAGCGCGTGGCCGCCTACACCGCCGTGCTGGCCCAAGGCCTTCAGCAACTGGGTTGCACGCTGACCAGTGCCTCGGCCTTCGACACGTTGACCGTCAAGGCTGCCGACGCTGTGCAGGCCCAGGCGGTCGTGGCCAAGGCGGTGGCCAAAGGCGCCAATCTGAAGCTGTCCTGGGGCCAGTACGTGAGCCTGTCGCTGGACGAAACCACCACGCGCGACGACATTGCGCTGCTGTGGTCGGTGTTCGCACAGGACGGCCAGACCCTGCCCACGTTTGACGCTTTCGAAAAGGGCATCGAGCCGCTGATCCCTGTCGAGCTGCGCCGCACCAGCACCTACCTCACGCACCCGGTGTTCAACAGCCACCACAGCGAAACCGGCATGCTGCGCTACATCCGCGCGCTGTCGGACAAGGACCTCGCGCTGGACCGCAGCATGATCCCGCTGGGCAGCTGCACCATGAAGCTCAACGCCACCAGCGAGATGATCCCCATCACCTGGCCCGAGTTTGCCAACGTGCATCCGTTTGCCCCTGCCGACCAGTTGCAGGGCTACAAAGCGCTGGACGAGCAACTGCGCGCCTGGCTCTGCCAAGCCACGGGCTACGCCGGCATCAGCCTGCAGCCCAACGCCGGCTCGCAGGGTGAATACGCGGGCCTGCTGGCCATTCAGGGCTACCACGCCTCGCGCGGTGACAGCCACCGCAACATCTGCTTGATTCCGTCGAGCGCCCACGGCACCAACCCGGCCAGTGCCCAGATGGTGGGCATGACGGTGGTGGTGACCCAGTGCGACGAGAACGGCAACGTGGACCTGGCCGACCTGCAGGCCCAGTGCGAAAAACACAGCACCAACCTGGCCTGCGTGATGATCACCTACCCCTCCACCCACGGCGTGTTCGAGACCACCGTGAAAGAGCTGTGCGCCCTGGTGCACAGCCATGGCGGCCGCGTCTACGTCGATGGCGCCAACATGAACGCCCTGGTCGGCGTGGCAGCCCCCGGCGAGTTCGGCGGCGACGTGAGCCACCTGAACCTGCACAAGACCTTCTGCATTCCGCACGGCGGCGGCGGCCCTGGCGTCGGCCCGGTGTGCGTGGTGGAAGACCTGGTGCCTTTCCTGCCGGGTCATGCCACCGGTGGCGTCAAGGGCAGCGTGGGCGCTGTGTCCGCAGCACCTTTGGGCAACGCCGCGGTGTTGCCGATCAGCTGGATGTACATCCGCATGATGGGCGCCGATGGGTTGAAGCACGCCACCGAAGCGGCCATTTTGAGCGCCAACTACATCAGCAAGCGCCTGGCCGACCACTACCCCACGCTGTACGCATCGACCAACGGCCATGTGGCGCACGAGTGCATTCTGGACCTGCGGCAACTGAAAGAAACCAGCGGCGTGATGGCCGAAGACGTGGCCAAGCGCCTGATGGACTACGGCTTTCACGCACCCACGCTGAGCTTCCCGGTGGTCAACACACTGATGGTGGAACCGACCGAGAGCGAAACGCTGGAAGAGCTGGACCGCTTCATCGACGCGATGATCGCGATCCGCAATGAGATCCGCCTGATCGAGGCCGGCACCTGGCCACAGGACGACAACCCGTTGAAGAACGCGCCGCACACCGCCGCCAGCGTGCTCACGAGCGAGTGGGCCCACCCCTACCCGCGCGAAACGGCGGTGGCCGCCGCGGGCCGTGCCGTCAACACCAAGTTCTGGCCGTCGGTGGGCCGGGTGGACAACGTCTACGGCGACCGCAACCTGTTCTGCAGTTGCGTGCCCATCAGCGACCTGGCTTGAAGCCACACTGAACGACAGAGGGCGCCGATGGCGCCCTTTTTCATGGCGCGCTGGCCATGCGCTCAAAGCCTTTGATCCACACGGGCAGCTGCTCGCGCAATAGCCGCAGGGCCGGCGCCTCCTGGCGCTGCGCGAGCGTGACCAGGCCGAAGCGCGCCGTGGCGTCCAGGGGCGGGCTCATGTCCAGCGGCACCAGCCCGGGCGCTGCGGCCTCGGCCGTCAGCACAATGGCCAGGCTGCGCCGCGCCACCTCAACGATGCTCTGGGTTTCGTCGCAGCGCAGGGTCACCATGTCGTCGGGGTTGGCCTGCGGGCCGTAGCGCCCAATCATCACGCGCGCCACCTCGTCGCTCAGCGGGGTGGACGCCACCGGGTAAGCCAGCAGCTCGTCCAGGGTCACGGGCCGGCCCAGCTGGGTCAGCGGGTGGTCGGGGCGCACCAGAAAGCCTGCGGGCAATTCGAACGCCTGGGCCACCTGCAGGTCGGCCGAGGGGCGCACCGAGCGCACATCGACCACGGCCGCATCCAGCAGCTGTTCGCGCAGGGCATCGATCAGCACCGCGGTGTTGCCGCGCGAGATTTGCAGCTGCAGCTTGGGGTGGTACTCGGCCATGTGCAGCATGAGCGGCAGGGACAGCAGCGCACCGGGACCCGAACTCAGCCCCACGCGCAGGCTGCCGGTCAGGCCCGCATGCAGTCCTTTGCCGGTTTGCTTGAGCGCCTCGGCGTCGGCCACCAGGCGGCGTGCGCGCGGCAGCGCCTCGTGGCCGAAGGGTGTGAGCGCGATGCGCCGGCCCAGGCGGTCAAACAGCTGCCCGCCCAGTTCGTCTTCCAGCGCCTGAATGCTGCGCGTGAGCGCGGGCTGCGTGAGGAACAGCGTCTTGCACGCCTGCACAAAACTGCCGACTTCGGCCAGCACCACGAAGTGCCTGAGTTGTACGAGGGTCATCCCTGATCTCCTGTCGAATTCATGGGTTCTTGCCGATCAATGCATTGGACTTTAAATCAACCGCTTCTTAACATGCAACAAAGTTCATGTTCAGGAGACACCCGGATGGATCGACTCAGCGAAACGGCAATACAGGCATTCACCCTCCTGCGCCGCGATATCCACTGCCATCCCGAGCTGGCTTTCAACGAGCGCCGCACCGCGGCCTTGGTCGCGGCCCAGCTCGGCGCCTGGGGTTACACCGTCACCACCGGACTGGGCGGCACGGGCGTGGTCGGGCAGCTGAAACGCGGCGCCTCCAGCCGCACCCTCGGCCTGCGCGCCGACATGGACGCGCTGCCGATTGCCGAGGCCACAGGCGCCGCCTGGGCCAGCTGCACGCACGGCGTGATGCACGCCTGCGGTCACGACGGCCACACCGCCATGCTGCTGGCCGCCGCCCACCACCTGGCGCAGCATGGGCGCTTTGACGGCACGCTGAACCTGATCTTCCAGCCGGCCGAAGAAGGCGGCGGTGGCGCGCTGAAGATGATGGAAGACGGCCTGTTTGAGCGCTTCCCCTGCGACGCCATCTTCGCCATGCACAACATGCCGGGCCATCCGCAGGGGCGGCTGGTGTTCCGCAGCGGCCCGACCATGGCCTCGTCCGACTTCGCCACCGTCACGCTCCACGGCCACGGCGGGCACGGCGCCATGCCGCACAAGGCGACCGACGTGGTGGTCGCGGCGGCCTCGCTGATCATGGCGCTGCAAACCGTGGTGTCGCGCCATGTGGACCCGATGCAGCCGGCTGTCGTCACCGTGGGCGCGATCCACGCGGGCAAGGCCAACAACGTGATCCCCGCCGAGGCGCGGCTGGAGATCAGCGTGCGCGCGCTGGACCCGCAGGTGCGGCGCAGCATGGAGCAACGCATCCGCGAGCTGGTGCGCCTGCAGGCCGAGAGCTTCGGCGTGCGCGCCGAGATCGCCTGGCGGCCCGGCTACGCGGTGCTGGTCAACGATGCGCAGCAGACCGCCCGCGCGCTGGCGGTGGCGCGACGGCACTTCCCGGCCGAGCAGATCGACCCGCAGGGACCCATGCTGACCGGCAGCGAAGACTTCGCCTTCATGCTCGAACGCGTGCCGGGCAGCTACCTGTTCATCGGCAACGGCACCGACGGCGAACCCGGCGCCTGCATGGTGCACAACCCGGCCTACGACTTCAACGACCTGAACATCGCCCCCGGCGCGGCCTACTGGATCGCGCTGGTGCAGGACCTGCTTTCCCCCCAGCCCTGAGCCACCGCTCATCAACGCCTTCCCCTCGACAACCACAACGGAGACCACCCCATGAACGCACGCATCCGCATCCACTCAGCTCTGGCCGCCGCCGCGCTGGCCACCCTCGGTCTGGCTGGCACCGCCATCGCCCAGACCTTCCCCGCCAAACCCGTCACGCTGATGGTCCCCTATCCGGCGGGCGGCCTGTCGGACGTGATCGCGCGTTCGGTCAACGTCACCCTGGGCAAGCAGCTGGGCCAGCCGGTGGTGATCGAAAACCTGGGCGGTGCCAGCGGGTCGATTGCGGCGCAGAAGGTGCTCAACGGCCCCTCGGACGGCTACACCGTGTTCCAGGGTTCGCCCAACGAGCTGATCCTCGCGCCGCTCGCGATTTCATCGATCAAGTTCAAGAGCGAGGATTTCCGCCTGGTGCAGATGATCGCCACCGCGCAGATGGCTTTCCTCGCGAAGAAAGACCTGCCGGTCAACAGCGTGGACGAGTTCCTCGACCACGCCCGCAAGGCCGCCAAGGATGGCAAGCCGCTGACCTTCGCCAGCGTCGGCCCCGGTTCGTTCTACCACCTGCTGGGCGAGCACCTGTCCAAGGTCACCGGCATCCCGATGATCCATGTGCCCTACAAGGGCGGGGCCCCCGCCGAGCAGGACCTGATGGCCGGCCAGGTCGACTTCTTCCTCTCGCCCTACGGCAAGAAGTACGACGAGATGGCCAAGCAGGGCCGCATCAAGGTGCTGGCCATGCTCAACAACGGGCGGCTGGACAGCGTGAAGCAATACCCCGCCATCAGCGAGAGCAAGCAGCTCAAGGACTTCACCTTCAACATCTGGACCGGCTACTTCGTCAAGAAGGACACCCCGGAACCCGTGGTCACCGCGCTGCACAAAGCCATCAGCGACACGCTGGGCGACGCAGGCGTGCACCAGGCCCTGGAGGCCAACAGCCTGCTGCTGCCCAAGCCACAGTCGCTGGCGGCCATGGACAAGGCCTACACCGACGGCACCCAACAGTTTCGCGCCATTGTCAAATCCATCGGGCTGCAGGCACAATAAACGCCTTCTTCCGTCGATCGGGAGAGACCGGCGCCCTCAGGGAAGGCCGGCGCCGAAGGAGCAACCGCCCCGGAAACTCTCAGGCAAAAGGACCGATCGACGACCGCGCTTTTCAAAGCGCAACACTCTGAAGAGTGGCCAGGATTCGTCTCCCGGCCCACCGCAGGAGCAAGCCCGCCGTCACGGCGGGTGAATCTCTCAGGTCACAAACAGAGGGGGTCATGGCCCGCACACGGTGTGCGGGGCGTGCCCCTTTGTTTGACGGCTTTCAAAGAGATTCCCATGGCACAACACCTCATCGTCATCGGCGGCGGCATCACCGGCGTCACCAGCGCCTACGCCCTGGCCCGTCAAGGTCACCGCGTCACCCTGATCGAAAAACACCGCTATGCGGGCATGGAAACCAGCCACGCCAACGGCGGGCAACTCTCGGCCTCCAACGCCGAAACCTGGACCCACCCGTCCACCCTGCTCAAGGGCATCAAGTGGATGCTCAAGGCCGACGCGCCGCTGCTGGTGAACCCCAAGCCCAGCTGGCACAAGCTGAGCTGGTTCGCCGAGTTCGCAGCCAACATCCCCAAGTACCGCGACAACACGATTGCCACCACCAAGCTGGCCATTGCCGCGCGCGAACACCTGTTCGGCTGGGCACAGGCCGAAGGCATTGATTTCGACTTGAAGCAACAGGGCATCCTGCACATCTACCGCGACAAGGCCGGCTTTCAGCACGCGGGTGAAGTCTCCAAGCTGCTGGCCGAAGGCGGCCTGCCGCGCCGCGCCGTCACACCCGACGAGATGCGCGCCATCGAGCCCACGCTGGCGGGTGACTATTACGGCGGCTATTTCACCGAGAGCGACAGCACCGGCGACATCCACAAGTTCACCCACGGTCTGTCGCTCGCCTGCGAGCGCCTGGGCGTGAAGCTGCTGACCGGCCACACCGTGAAGCGCGTTCAGAGCGACGGCAGCACGGCACACGTGACGCTCTCCAGCGGCGAGGTGGTGAGCGGCGACGCGGTGGTGGTCTGCGCCGGCGTGCACAGCCGCGCCCTGGGCGCGCAACTCGGCGACCGCTTGAACGTCTACCCGGTCAAGGGCTACTCCATCACCGTGATGCTGAACGACGAACAGAGCCAGGCCGCCGCGCCGCAGGTCAGCCTGCTCGACGACGAAACCAAGCTGGTGACCAGCCGGCTGGGCGCCGACCGCTTCCGCGTCGCCGGCACCGCCGAGTTCAACGGCATGAACCTCGACATCCGCGCCGACCGCATTCGCCCGCTGGTCAACTGGGTGAACCAGTGCTTCCCGGGCGTGAGCACCCGCCGCGTCGAGCCCTGGGCCGGCCTGCGGCCCATGATGCCGGACATGCTGCCACGCGTCGGCCCCGGCAGAGCGCCCAACGTGTTCTACAACACCGGCCACGGCCACCTGGGCTGGACACTGTCTGCCATCACCGCGCACCAGCTGACCGGGCATGTGGCGCAGTGGCAGGCGCAACAGCGCCACACGCGCCAGGTGATGCCCGCCCCCGCTGTCTGACGCCGCACGCGCAACCAGCGGCGATCAGCGGGTATGGCGCCTGCTGGCCCGCTGGCGCGGCGGGCTTGGGCTAAGCTCCCTGTGTTACTCCCAGCCGAGCCGCCCATGCCCACCGATTTCCGCGTGCTGAGCGTCATCCCCCCGATGACGCAGCTCAACACGCCCTATCCCTCCACCGCCTACCTCACCGGCTTCCTGCGTTCGCGCGGCATCGACGCGGTGCAGGAAGACCTGGCGCTGGCGCTGGTGCTCCAACTGTTCACGCCCGCCGGGCTGGAAGCTGTGCGCGGCCGTGCGCTGGCCCAGCCCGAGGCGCAACGCTCGGGCAGCGTGCACGCCTTCCTCGACCAGTTCGACGCCTACCGCAGCACCATTGGCCCGGCCATCGCCTACCTGCAGGGGCGCGACTCGACGCTGGCCCACCGCATCGCCGCGCGCGGCCTGCTGCCCGAAGGCCCGCGCTTCTCGGCGCTCGACGCCTACGTGGACGACGGCAGCGGCGACCCGCTGGCCTGGGCCTTCGGCGCGCTCGGCGTGCAGGACAAGGCGCGTCACCTCTGCACGCTCTACCTCAACGATCTGGCCGACGTGCTGCGCGACGCGGTGGACGAACGTTTCGAGTTCGTGCGCTACGCCGAGTCGCTGGCCAGCAGCCAGCCCACCTTCGACCCGCTCGCGGCCGCACTGGCCGCGCCGCCCACGCTGGTGGATCACTTGCTGAGCGACCTGACGCTGGCCGCCATCCACCGCCACAAGCCCGCGCTGGTGCTGCTATCGGTGCCCTTTCCCGGCTCGGTCTACGCGGCCTTGCGCATCGCGCAGACCATCAAGGCGCACCACCCGCACATCCGCATCGCGCTGGGCGGCGGTTTTGTGAACACCGAACTGCGCGAACTGTCCGACCCGCGGGTCTTCGATTTCGTGGACTTCGTGACGCTGGATGCGGGCGAGCGGCCGGTGCTCTCGCTGATCGAACACCTTCATGGGCAACGAGGGCGCCAGCGCTTGCAGCGCACTTTTGTGCTCGAAGACAGCACTCACCCCAACCCACCCCCAGGAGAAAAGGGAGAAAAAACCAGCACGGCCACCGTGCGCTACGTCAACTTTGCCGAGCCCGACATCCCGTTCGAAGACGTGGGCACGCCCACCTGGGACGGCCTGCCGTTGGACCGTTACCTGAGCCTGCTCGACATGCTCAACCCCATGCACCGCCTGTGGAGCGACGGCCGCTGGAACAAACTCACCGTGGCGCACGGCTGCTACTGGAAGAAGTGCAGCTTCTGCGACGTGAGCCTCGACTACATCGGCCGCTACGAAACCGCCACGGCAGAGAAGCTGGCCGACCGCATCCAGCAGATCGTCGAAGAGACCGGCCAGACCGGATTCCACTTTGTGGACGAAGCCGCGCCGCCCAAGGCCCTGAAGGCGCTGGCCGAAGAACTGATCCGGCGCCAGCTCAACATCTCGTGGTGGGGCAACATCCGCTTTGAAAAAACCTTCACCCCCGAGCTCGCGGAGCTGCTGGCGCAGAGCGGCTGCATCGCCATGAGCGGCGGGCTGGAGGTGGCGAGCGACCGCCTGCTCAACCTGATGAAAAAAGGCGTGTCGGTCGAGCAGGTGGCGCGCGTCACCAAAGGCTTCAGCGACGCCGGCATCCTGGTGCACGCCTACCTGATGTACGGATTCCCCACGCAGACGCTGCAGGACACGGTGGACGCGCTCGAATACGTGCGCCAGCTGTTCGAGGCCGGCTGCATCCAGAGCGGCTTCTTCCACCGCTTCAGCTGCACCGTGCACTCCCCCGTGGGCATGGACCCGGCGGCGTATGGCATTGAACTGATCCCGCTGCCGCCGGTGAGCTTCGCCAAGAACGACATCGGCTTCATCGACCCCACGGGCACCGACCACGACGCGCTCGGCATCGGCCTGCGCAAGGCGATCTACAACTACATGCACGGCCTGTGCGTGGAAGACGATGTGCGGCGCTGGTTCGAGCACCTGCCGCACAAGGTACCCAAACCGACCGTGAGCCGGCACCGGATCGGCAAGGCGCTGGCCGCCGCGGCCCACTGACCCCGGCCAGAGGCCGCGCAGGGACGGCGCGCCCTCAGCGCATCATCTGCAGGTACGCGGTGGTCACCGCCACCTGGGATTCGTCCAGCGAGGTCGCCACGGTGGTGCCGAACGCCATCCGGTCGTCAATGGGCCAGACCTGCCCGACGGTGGTCGCGATCGCGTTGGCGAACGACACATCGCGGAAGCGGCCGAAGCGTGCGTCGTTGCGGCCATCGATCTGCTGGTCGAGCATCGACGCCAGAGACGGGGTGACGCTGCTGAGCACCATCACGTTGCGCGGGCGGGTGGCGTAGGTGTTGACCGTGGCGCCGGGTTCGGCCCAGTCCACGCTCTGGAAACAGACCCGCACTTCCTGCGGGTTGCCGTTGCTGTCCAGGTAGACGTAGCGGTCCGCGCTGCCGGCCGTGCGCCCTTCGGGCAGGCGCACGCCGGCGGCCAGGAACGCGTTGAGCATGTCGTTGCCGCACAATTGGCTGCGCGCAGGGGCGGTGCCGCCGTTGATCTGCCCGGTCGGGTTGGTGGCGCTGTCGCCGGGCGGGCGCCCCACGCCGTTCACGTAGGCCTCGTACGCCAGTTGCCAGCCCTGCACGAAGTCGGTGGACAGGCGCTGGTTGGCCGCGCTGCGCTGCAGGTCGCGGCCCACGGCCACGGCGCCCAGCAGCAGACCGATCACCAGCAGGGTGATGCTCAGCTCCACCAGGGTGAAGCCGCGCTGGCGATGGCCAGGCTTGGTGGGCTTGGCATTGGTTGGTCGATTCATGGTGCACACCCCGAAAACATATGTAGGACTCAGAAGCCGATGGCATCCGCGAGCAGCGCGTTGCGGTTGATGGAGATGGACAGGTCGGTGATCGCCGTGGTGCGGGCCGCAAATTCGGCGTGCGTGTCCTGGGCGTCCACCAGCGAGTCCACGGCCAGCCCCATGGCGACACCCGCAGCAATCCCGCCCGCCACCGCGGCGGCGATCCCGACCGCGGCCAGGCCGATCTGGAACGATCGTGCGCCCACGCTCATGGTGGTGTCGGCGGTGGCCGAGAGCATCGCCTGGGCGGCGTCGGCCCCGCCGGCAATGGCGCTGGTCACACCTGCCGTGGCGGCCGCGACGTCCGCCTCCGCCAGCTTGACCAGCACGTACAGCTGGTCCCGGTAGTCGTACAGGGCCCGCTCCAGCACGAACGCTCCGGTGGCGGCGTTGAAGTGGGCGTGTTCGGCCACCGACAGGCCCGTCTCGCAGCCCAGCAGGGCAAACAGCTCGGCGTGGCTGGCGGCGAGCACGGTGTCGTCGTAGGCGTGGGTCGCGCGGGTGCTGGACGATTCGAAGGTCGGCGACGCGTCGCTGGCCGTGGCGTTGGCGCCGTCAAAGGCCTGGCCGTTGCCGTCGGCATCGAGCAGCCCCGGCGCGGCGATGGCGAACGCGGCCGGGCGGCGAACGCCCGCGGAGATCACCCCGAGTGACCCGGCGGGCGCGGTGGCGGCGTCCGAGGCGGTGTTCAGCGCCAGGCAGACATCCACCTGGTTGACAGCGGCGGCACCGCCCACGCCGCAGGGCGGCGCGTTGGCCGCATTGCATGCGCTGTTGAGCGGCGCCGCAACGTCGCCGGACTGGGTGGCACCCAGCAACCCCGCCGTGGCCACGGGCAGGGGCGGCGCGCTGCCATTGGGGGCGTTGCCGTTCTGCGGGCGGGGGTCGGGCGTGCGCACGCGCAAGGGGTTCATGCGGTCCTGCGCCACCGCCAGGTCGCGGTCCAGATGGGCTGTGGCCGAGGCCTCGCGGGACACGCCGTAGCGCAGCCGGCCGGCCTCGGGTCGGGGCAGAGCCAGCGTCTGCCAGGGCACATAGCCGACCTGGCGCAGCCCCCCGCCCGCGAGCGAGCAGGACTCCACGCCGTTGGCGTCGGCCGCCGGGCAAGGCAGGCGGTGCCGGGCGTACAGAAAACCCAGCACCGACTCGCGGGCCTGTTGTTGCGCATCCAGCTGCACGGCAGACACCCGCTGGCCGGCGGACTGCTGCCAGAACGCCACCGCCCCCCACACGATGAGGCCCAGCGCCAGCAGCGCCACCGAAATTTCCACCAGCGTGAACCCCTTCATCCGCTGTCTCATGGGTTGAGTCCTTTCGTGTCGAGTGCGATGGACTGGCTCAGCGCATCGGCCAGCGCGTTGAATACCCCGGCCGCGTAGGTGCTGGTGGCGACGAGCTTGGCCCTGGAGTCCACCAGCGCCTGTTGGGCATCCACCAGGTCCTGCGCGGCCAGCCCGACTTCCGTGACGGCCACGGCCATGTTGACGGCCGCGATGGCCACGGCGTAGACGGTCAGGCCTTCGGTGTTGGCCGCCGAGGCCAGCCCCACCAGGGTGCTGGTGGTGGAAATGGCCAGGCCCATGGCGGCCATGGCCACGCCGGTTTCGGCGCCGCTCACGCCGTCTTCGGCCGTGGTCACGTCGAATTCGCGCAGCGACCAGTATTCCTGCATCACGCGGGTGGTGTCGTACTGGGCGAAGGCCGCCTGGGCCGAGCCCTGGGCGGCGCTCAGCCGCGCCACGCAGCCCAGGCGCGTGGACAGGTCGGCCGGCCCCACGGCCAGGCCGATGTCGTCGAAGCCCTCGTCCTGCGCGCGGCCCGGCAGGTCGAACCGCCACGAGCCGCCCGCTCCGACCCGGTTGTTGCCGTCGAACTGGCCGTTCATCCCCGGGTGCACCAGCGTGTAGGCCACCGGCAGGCTGGCCGTGATGTTGCCGGCGCTCAACACGCCGGCTGCCGTGGGATTGGCCGCGAAGCCGCGCAGCACGCGGCACCAGTCCAGCCCGTTGACCGCCGTGCGCCGGGCCGCCGCCGAGGTGATCAAGCTGGTCACCTGCGTGGCTGCGGTGGCCGCGGCCGGCGCCTCGGCGGTGGCCACCGGCAGCACCGGCACGCCGTTGAAGTCGATGTTCAGGTCGGGCGATATCCAGGCCGCTCCGGTGGCGGCCAGGTCGGCACCACCACCGCGGTTCACGCCGTAGTGCAGCACGCTCATGTCGCTGCTCAGGCCCAGCGTTTTCCAGGGCAGGAAAACGGCATCGGCCGTGCCGCAGGCTTCCACCCCGCCGGTGTTGGCCGCGGAGCACGGGAGCCGGTGGCGCGTGAGCACGAAGCCCTCGACCGCCGATTGCGCCTCGCCCAGCTGGCGCCGCATGTCCTGCGCCGAGACGGGTTGTTGCGTGGCGGCAATCCAGCGCCAGAGCATCAGCCCGATCACGCCGACGATCACCAGCGACACGCCCAGCTCGATCAGCGAGAAACCGCGCTGCCGGCGGCGGATGACAACGGGGCTCATCGCGTGCCCCCCTTCACATCGACGTTGATCAGCAGATCGGCGGCCGTGGTGGGCGACCAGGGCGTGACACCGGTGCCGGTGAGGTTGCAGGCCGGCGGGTTGTCGGCCTGGGCCTTCAGGTCGTCGTAGCGCTTCTTGGTATCCACTTCCATCTGTTGCGCGGCGCTGAGCTGCGTGTTCAAGCCGTCGAGCTGGCGCTGTATCGTCAGAGGCCTCATGTATTTGCTGTCTGCGTGGGGTTGCGTCGATCCCGTGTTACCGCCCGAGCCATACAGGTCCCGCATCGCCGACTGCACGTACGGGCTGCTCTCATAGCTTCCCGCCGGGCAGGCCGGTACCGGGAGGGGCTGCGGGGTGCAGGCCACGTAGGTCAATGGTGGGTAATAGAAGTTGTAGGGGCCCAGGCTGCCATTGAAGAGAGCGCTGTAGGCCGACTGGTAGTTGCCGCGCGCGCCGTTGAGCACCGCCAGCGCGCTGGCTTCGGCGGTGATGGCGGCCTGCAGGTTCGCCCAGGCCTGGTTCCGCTTGACGATGGCGTTGTCGCGCTCCGAGGTGAGCGTGGTGACGTCGTTGAGCAGCGCCAGCTCACCCTGCTTGTTGCTGCGCTGGAGCTGCAGCGCTTCCTTGGCGGTCGGGTTCGTCTCGGCGGCGATCTGGATGTCCAGCGCGGCGATCTCCGCCTGCACCTGGGGTATCAGCGTGGTGCGGTTGGCCAGCATGTTGTTGTAGCGCACGACGATGTCGCTCCAGCTGTTGTATTCGTTCTGGTAGTTCACCCGGGAGGCCTGGGCCGCGGCGTAGTCCACGGCCTCCTGGTTCCAGGTGTTCGAGCGGTTGACCAGAAGGTTGACGGTGCCGTCGAGGTCGGACGACGAGCCGCCGTACCTCACCCAGTAGTACAGGGTGTTGATCGCGTTGGTCTTCGCGGTGTTCGCGCTGGCCAGTTCGATCTGCTTCTGCGCGATCTCGCCCTGCACGCGGGTGACCTCGGCCTTGGCCTTGTTCCACTCGGTCAGCGACGCGGCGAGCGCCGCGCTGACATCGGGCACGGGGCACGACACCGATTCCGGCGGCCGGCTGTTGTCGGCCAGCACCAGTGCGTTGCCCGCCATGATCGCGGCCGTGACGTTCAGGGCGATGGTCGCGGTGTTGGCCACGGTGGACGCACCGGCGAGCACGGCCGAGGCGATGTGCTGCGGGAAGGCGGCGCAGGCGTTCACCGCCAGGCCCAGCGTGGCGCCGCACAGCGTGGCCTCGGCCACCGCGTTGCCCGTGTCCGAGGCGGCTTCCACCACCGAAGCGGTCAGCTCCACCGCCGTGATCGCCGCGCCCAGGGCGGCGAAGATCACCGCCCGCTCGGCGGCGTCGATGTTGTCCTCGCGCATCTCGTCAACCTGATCCACCACGTCCAGCCCCAGCGCCACGGTGTCGATCGACTGCGCCAGCGGCTGGCAGTGGAAGGCCGACTGCAGGCTGGCGAACGAGCGCTCGCGCACCACATCGTCGTAGCTGCTGAGCAGCGGCGAGCGGTCGGGGTCTTCCACGGTATGGCCCGCCGAGGCGTTGACGCCGTCGAACAGCGAGCCGTCGCCGTCGGTGTCTTCCAGGCCCGGATGCACCAGCGCATAGGCCACCGGGCGCAGGGGCGCGGAAGTCACGTGGGCCATGCCCGTGCTGAAGGTGGCGACTGCGCCCTGCCCCACCCGCTGGCACAGGTCGGGCAGGGTGATGATGTCGGCCTGGTAGCTGCCGCCGCTGGCGGTGGTCTCGCGCATGGCCGCGAAGGTGGTCGCGTCCCCGTCGTACTCCAGCGGGCGCCAGTTGTCGCCCCTCAGCGCCAGGTCGTAGGCGGTGGCGCCGCGCTGCACCAGGTAGCGCAGTTGCGCCACGCCCACGCCCGCATCGGCCCCCGCCAGCTTGAGCGACACCGAAGGCAGCCAGCCCTTCTGGGCCCCCGCGGCACAGTCCTCCAGCCCGTCACGGTCGGTGTCGGGACACGGCAGGCGCTGCATCACGGTGGCAAAGGTGATCACGGCGGTGTCTGCCTGGGACAGGGACGCGCGCTCCTGGCGCGAGCTCTGCAGCGCGGAGCGCTCGCGCCATTCGAGGTAGCCGACCAAGGCCAGCCCGCCCACGATGGCGATGAACAGCAACACCTCCAGCAGGCCCAGGCCACGCTGGCGGCGCCGGGCTTTCAGGGTGGGCACACCGGCCCCGGGCGCCACACGCATCAGCCCCCTCCCAGCGAGTGGTTGACCGACTGGCGCACCAGGTCGTAGATCGGCAGCAGCAGCGCCACGATCAGGAAGATGAACAGCGCGCCGGCCAGCAGGATGAGCGCGGGCTTGATGATCTCGCCCAGCGACTTGACCACCACGTCCAGTCGCTTGCGGTATTCGCTGGCCAGGCGGTCGAGCTGTTTGTCCAGCGAACCCGACTCTTCGCCCACGGCGATCATGCGCACCGCCATGGCCGGAAACCCGCCCACGCGGCGCATCGAAGCGCCGATGCCTTCGCCGCGCGCCACGCCGTCGCGCACCCGCAGCAGGCGCTCGCGGTAGAACTGGTCGGTGGTGGCGCGGGACAACACGTCCAGGCTGACCATGAAGTCCAGACCGGCGCGCACCAGCAGGGCCAGGTGTTCGCTGATGAAGGCCATGCCCGAGGAGGTGGACAGGGTGCGCGCGATCGGCAGGCGGTGCAGCAGCTCGTGGCAGGCGAGCTTGAAGCCGGGGATCGAGCGGTACAGCCACATCAGCAGCAGGATCAGCAGCACCACACCGACCACGAACAGGACCAGGAACTGGACCAGCGCGTCCGACACCGTGATCAGCCACTGCGTGAGTGGCGGCAGCTTGGCCTGGAGCTGCTTGAACAGCTGGGCCATGTTGGGCACCACGTAGTAGAGCCAGAAGAAGCCCACACCCAGGATCGTGGTGAACACCAGCACCGGGTAGATCAGCGCCGTGCGGATGTCGCGGCGGATGTCGATCAGCCGCTCGATGTGCGAGGCCGACTCCAGCAGCATCCGGGGCAGCTCGCCCGACTGGTCGCCGATCTCGGCCAGGTTGCGCACGGTTTCGGGGAACACGTCGGGGTGGCGCGCGAACGCCTGCGGCATGCGCATGCCCGAGCCCAGGTCGGTGTGCACGCGCTGCGCGAGCTCGGCCACGCCGTCGTCGCCGGACTCGTCTTCCACCAGCGTCCTGAGCGCCTCCATCATCGGGACGCCCGCGTCCAGCATGATGCCCATGTCGCGCAGGAAACCGGCCAGGTCCTGCTGGCGCACGTGGCGGCGAAACAGCCGCAGCCGCAAGTCGTTGACGGCGGTGAACCAGGCCGGCAGGCGCACCAGGTTGAGCACGGCACCCTCGGTGGTCTGCTCCAGGCGCAGGCGTACCGAGTGGTCGCGCTCGACCAGCAGGCGCAGAAAGCCGCTCTTGACCTTGCCATGGGGCAGCAGCACGCGGTAGAAGTAGGTCCGCAGACCGGCGGCAGTGCTCATGGCTTACTCCAGTCCAATGGCGCGGCGCACCTCGTCGACCGTGGTCTCGCCCTGGAGTACCCGGTACCGGGCCAGGTGCACCATGGGCTTGAGCCCGCTGGCCTCGGCCAGCTCGCGGATGCGCGCCCGGGGCGCTTCGCCCACGATGGCGTCGGCCAGCTCGCGCTTGACCGTGAGGATTTCATAGACCGGCAACCGGCCGCGGTAACCGGTGCCGCGGCAGTGGGTGCAGCCGGCGCCGTGGTGCACCATCGAGACCGCCGGCCCGAGCCAGGCTTTTTCGTCTTCGGTCGCGGCGCGCTGGGTCTTGCAGTAGGGGCAGATGCAGCGCACCAGGCGCTGGTTGATGACCGCCACCAGGTTCTCCGCCACGGTCTCGGCGTCCACCCCGAGCAGCCGCAGGCGGGGCACCACGCCAAAGATGCCACCCACGTGCAGGGTGGAGAGCACCAGGTGCCCGGTGGACGACGCGTCAAGCGCGGCCCGTGCCGTCTCGGCATCGCGCACCTCGCCCACCAGGATGATGTCCGGGTCGTGGCGCAGGAAGTGCCGCATGGCGCTGGCAAAGTCGTAGCCGGCGCGCCGGTTCACCTCGGTCTGGCAGGCCACCGGCACCCGGTACTCCACCGGGTCTTCCACCGTCAGCACGTTGCGCTCCACCAGCGGCTGCACGCGCAGGGCGGCGTGCAGGGTCGTGCTCTTGCCCGAGCCGGTGGGGCCGGTGATCAGGATCAGTCCGTGCGGGCGGGCGAAGGCCTTTTCCATCTCGGCCACGTCGTCTTCCAGGAAGCCCAGGTCCTGCAGGCGGTCGAGGTCGCTGCGCTCGGCCAGCAGGCGCATGGCCACGCGTTCGCCGAACTCCGAGATCATGGTCGAGACCCGGATCGTGTAGGTGGCGTCCATCAGCTTGATGGTGAAGCTGCCATCCTGCGGCAGGCGCTGCTCGCTGGCGTCCATGTCGGCCTTGAGCTTGATGAACGACACCAGGCGGTCCAGCGAGGGCGGCATCGCAAACATCGGGCGCAGCACGCCGTCGATGCGCATGAGCACCCCGCGGCTGCGGGCGGTGGGGGCGAGGTGCACGTCCGTGGCGCGCTCGCGCACGGCGGTGTGCAGGATCAGCTCCATGAGCCGGTCGGGGCTGTAGGCGTGGTCGCGGTCGTCAGCGAGCTTGCGGATCTCGGATTCGATCAGCCGCTCGACCGGGTTTTCCTGGAAGTAATAGTGCTGGTGAATGGCGTCGATGACGGCGAAGAACTCGCCCTGCCAGAACACCACCTCCTGGCCCACGCGGCGCTGGATCAGCGTCGCCACGGCCTCGGGCTCCGCGTCGCCCAGCAGCACCCGCAGCTTGTCGCCCTCACGGCCCACCGGCAGGAAGTTGTGCGTCAGGCACAGGCTGCGGTTGAAGGCCGCGGCCACTTCCGGGTCGACCGCGGGCACCTCCCGGAATTCGATGCCGCGCTGGATCGCCAGCTGGCGCGCCAGGTCCTTGGCGCTGATGAAGCCGAGCTCCACCAGCATGCGCCCGAGCTTGTGCCCTTCGACCGCCTGCTTCTGGCGCACGTAGTCGATCACGACCTGGCTGACCAGACCGTTGGACACCAGCATCTGGCTGAAGCTGAGACGGGTTTCTTTCATGGGTTCCATCCCGGTATCACTGTTCTTGTACATAGAACTTCTCCAATAGCAGGCCGCTCAGGGGGTCCACCTCACCCGAGGGACTGAGGCCCAGTTCGTTCTGGAATTGCTGCAGGGCGCGCCGGCTGCGCTCACCCCAGATGCCGTCCACTTCCCGGGGCAGCAGGCTGCCGTATTCGGTCAGCGCGATCTGGAAGCGGGCCGCGGTCAGCCGTTTGTTCAGGGCGTGGCCGGCCTGGGGCGTGCTCCAGGTCAGCCAGGGCTGGCCCTGGCGGGTGTCCATGCAGACATCGGCCAGCCGGGCCAGGCGCGCACCCAGCAGCTGATGGGTCCTTTGCGCCAGGGGCTGGCTCACCACGATGCGCCCGGCGGGCTGTTCGGTGGCGGGCTCGCACCCGGCGCCAAAGAGGCCCTGGGTCGCCACCGTCTGCGGCGCGGGGGCCGGCGCTGTGCCGGGCGACGGCGGGTTCAGCGCGACCGCCCGGGCGGCCACAGCATCCGCCTGCGGCTGCGCGCGGCCGGCGTCCAACCCGCCAAAGCGCGACCCCAGCGCCGCCCCGGTGGCGACCAGGCCGGCAAGGGCGGCGGCGACCAGCCACGGCCGGCGGTCACGCACCGGCGGCACCACGCGCACGGCCGCTGCCGTGGGCGTGTCCACCAGATCGACCCGGCTGTCGTTGATGGCCTCTTTCATCAGGTTCGAGTCGATGACGTTGCCGTTGCGCGCCGCCAGTCCGTACAGGCAGCGGTCCATGATCAGATGGATCTGCCGGGGCACGCCCTGCGTTTCGCGCCAGAGCAGCTGGCAGGCATCGGTCTGCAGCACGAGCGAGCCATCGCTGCCGGACGACTCGAACCGGAACCGCACGTAGTCGGCGATCTCGGCGCTGGTCAGGCCGTACAGCCGCGAATGCTTGACCAGGCGGCTGCGCAGCTGGCGCAGGCTGTGCTGGGACAGCATCTCTTCGAGCTCGGGCTGGCCGGCCAGCAGGATCTGCAGCAGCTTTTCCTGGTCGGTCTCCAGGTTGCACAGCAACCGGATCAGCTCCAGCGAGCTGGCCGAGAGGTTCTGCGCGTCGTCGATGATCAGCAGGCAGGTCTTGCCGTCGCGGTGGTTGGCGAGCAGGAAGGTGTTGAGCGCGGCGATGTCGGACGACATCGCGCCGGTGCCTTCCAGACCGAAGTCCTGCAGCACGGCGGCCAGCAGCTCCGGCCCCTGCAGGAAGGTGTTGAACACCAGCGCGGAGACCACGTTCTTCGCCGCCAGGTCCGTCATCAGGCGCCGCACCAGCGTGCTCTTGCCCATGCCGACTTCGGCCGTGAGCAGTGAGAAGCCCTTGCGCGACAACACGCAATGCTCCAGCTCGACGAGCTGCTCGTCCAGGTGTGGCGTCGAGAAGTAGCAGCCCGCGTCGGGCGTGTAGGGAAAAGGGCTGCGCACCAGGCCCAGGGCGGTCAGGTGGCTGTTGGGGGTGTTCATGGCTGGGCCTCGCTGCGGGCCAGCTGATCCACCGCCGTGCGCAACACGGCCGAATTCGGGTTCTGACGCAGGGACTTGGCCAGCACGTCCCTGGCCTGGTCAAGGCGCAGGCGTTTCTTCTCGATGGCGGCCAGGTTGAGGCTGGCGTGTTCGTCGCCCGAGAGCTTGGCCAGCAGGCGCCGGTACAGGCGCTGCGCGCCGTCCAGATCGTCGGTCTGGTGGGCAAACCAGGCCTCGGCGCGCAGGCGGGCCACCGACGACTCCGGCAGCTTCGCCTGGATCGCCAGCAGCTGCTGGCGGGCCGTGTCCACATCGTGGCCAGCCAGCGCGTGGTTCAGCGCATCGAACAGGGCCGGCAACTCGTCGGGCACGGGCCGTGCCACAGGCACGCTCGCTGGGGGAGGCGCGCTCTCGGCGTCTCCCTTCCTCGCGGCGGCGGGCTCGGCGGACTGGCGTGCGTCCTGAGCATTCGGGACGTTCGACACGTTCTGCTCGGACCCGGCCGGCGCCCTGGCCGGGCCGGTCGCGGCCGGTGCCGGTACCGACAACGACGGCGAAAACACCAGTTGCGGCGAAGCGGTGGGCAGCGGCCGGTCCGCCTTGGGCAGGTCCACTTCAGGCAGATCCGCCACAGGCAAGGCCACCGGGGCAGCGCCCAGCAGCGCCGGAGCAGCGGGCGCAGGCGCCACGGACGGCCCCTGCTGGGCCGCCAGGGCCAGGCTCACCATCCAGCCGGTCAGCACCGCCACGGTCACGCTCCCCACGCCCCACAACACCGGCGCGGGGTTCCAGCCGCGCCGGACCGGCGCGGGCGTGGCCACACCGGTCCTCCGACGGCCAGAGGGTTGTAACGGTGCCGCCTGCTGTTCGGTTTGTTTGAGGGCCTGGTAGATGAGGCTCATAGGAGGCGCACACGCAGCACGACGATGAGCTCACGGGCGGACTGGCTGGTGTTTTCCTTGGTGACCAGCTTTCCGAAGAGGGGCACATCCGACAGGAACGGCAGTCCGCCGTTGTTGTTGGCGCTCTTCTGGTCGATCAGGCCGCCGACCACGACCACGTCGCCATCGTTCACGTTCAGGGTGGTGGTGAGGCCCTTGTAGGCCACCTGGGGCAGGCTCACGCGGTTGGAGTCGTTCACCTCGACCAGAGCCAGGCTGGAAGGGTCCACATCGCTTTGCACCGGGTTGATCAGCAGTTCGATGCGACCGTCCTCGCGGATCATGGGCAGCACGCCGACCATCACGCCGGAGAACACGGCGTCGGTCTGCACCTCGGACGAGGTGGTGGTCGCGCCCCCGCCGATGTTGTTCTCCGCCGAGCTCGACTTGGACACGTAGCGCTGGCTGGTGCCCACCGACAGCATCGCGGGGGTGCCGTTGCGCACCTGGATGTTCGGGTTGGACAGGATGCGCAGGTTGCCGAACGAACGCAGGGCGTTGATCACGGTCGATCCGCTGCTGTCCTGGTAGGCCAGGCCGCCGCCGGTCTGGCCCGTGCCCTGGCCGACCAGCCGGGCCGGAATGGTCAGGCTGCTCGCGGGGTAGTTGCGCGTGCGCGAAGAGTTGGGCAGATTGGCCACGCCACCGGCCAGTTCCAGCGCGCTGGAGCCGAAGTTCAGTGCGACCCGGCTGCGCAGCTGGGTCCAGTCGATGCCGAACTGGTAGCCATCGTTGAGCGTCACGTCGATCAGCTGCGCCTCGATGTAAACCTGCTTGGTCAGCATGTCCTGGGTGTTCTTGATGAGCTTTTCCACCGAGCGCATCTGGGACGGACGGGCCTTGACGAACAGCGTGCCGGAGGTGCGGTTCAGCGTGAAACCGTGTTGCTGGTTGGGCTGCACCACCTGGGTCGGGTCCTGGTTGCCGCGGGCCGCGGAAGCCGGGTCGACCACGGGCGAGCGGGCCTCTCCCAGGATGGTCTTGAGGTTGTTCTCGATCTCGGTGTAGGGGTCGGCCCGGTTTCCGGCCGCAGCACTCATGGACAGGCTGCCCGAGATCGCGGAGTTGGCGCCGGTGGCGTTCGAGCCGAACACGTTGCCGCCCGAGTTCAGCGACATCTGCGTGTTGATGTTGAGGAAGTCCATCGCGAAGAACTTCTCTTCGTGCAGCTTCACGCGCAGGGTCTGGTTGCGGATTTCGCCGGCCACGTCGTAGCTGCGCAGCAGCTCGTTGAAGGCCTCGCGCAGCGACACGTCCTTGAGGAACATGTCGGTCAGCGCACCCTGCTGCACCACCGCCGGCTCGACGATCAGGTTGACCTTGGCCGCGTCGGCGAAGGCGGTGAGGATCTGGCTGATGTTGCCGTTGGAGACGGCCACGCTGATGGTCTTGCCTTCCAGCGGGTCGTAGGTGGGGGCCGCGGGCTCCAGGGGTTTGACCGCCGCGGTGCGGCGCATCTCCCGCAGGATCTGCTCCTGCTGGGCCAGCAGCTTGGCCGACTCGGCGCGCGACACCTCCTGCATGCGCTTCAAGGAATCGACGTCGGGGTCGCTCAGGTGTTTGGCGCTCTGGGGCGGCGGAGCCACGCAGGCGCCCAGCAAGGCTGCCGAAACAATCGCGGTGGTGGTGGCCATTCCGGGCTTGAGCATGGAGATCTTGAAGTGGTGCATGGCGGTCTTTGAAGCGGAGAAAACGGTGAAGGAAAGGGCGGGGGCTCAGGGCAGGCTCTTGCGCAGCCAGCCGGCCAGCTGCGCCGGCGATTCGGAAAGAACGACGTCGTCGTTGGCGGCACTCACGGGGGTTCCGGGGCTGAACACACACGGGCCGGCGCTGGCATGCGGCGGGTCCAGCCGCTCGCCGTCACCGCTGCGGTCCTTGAGCGGCACCACGATCCAGTAAGCGACCGACGTCTGCCGGTTGGCGGTGCAATCCACCGCGCCGGCCACACCGCCGTCGCCGGTCAGGTGGGGCTGGTCGCTCGCCAGCGCCAGGCCGGCCACGTTGTTCAGGGCAACGATCAGGTCGCTCACGTCGCGGTGGTTCACATGGCCGGGCGCGTCGCCGGTGCGCTCCAGGTTGAGCGCCAGGTCCGCGTCGGCCGCGGCACTGGCGTTGGGCGCGCGGTACACGGCGTAACGGGCGCGGTATTCGGCCACGGGCAAGCCGGCGCCCACGCTCACATAAGGGAACCAGCCGATCCGGTTGCCGCTGCCGCAGACACCGCCAGCCAGACTCTCCAGGCCTGTGCCCGCAGCGCTGGTGTCGGGGCATGGCAGGCGCCCGTGCCGCACGGCGAAAGCGCGTAGCTGCGACTGCACCTGCCGGGCCATGTCCTGGGCCTGGCGGCGGTCCTTGCCATCGAGCACCGTGTCGTAGGCGGAAAAAGCGGCCCAGCTCAGCAAGCCGCCCACCACCAGCACCACGGCCATCTCCACGAAGGTGAAGCCGTGTTGCGCGCGGGTGCGGACGGGCCTTGTGCGCGCCCGGCTCAAGGGTGTTTCTCCCCGGCCAGCAGGTCTCGCGAGTACGACTGCATGGTCTTCGCGCCGTTGGCCATGCGGTCGCTGATGTCGCGCAGCTCGCCCAGGATGGCCTGGCGGCGCGCCACGTCCTGGGGCGCCGTGCTCTGGGCGATGCGGCCCAGTTCCTCGCTCAGGCGCTGGGTCGTCACGCTGTGCTGGATCATCTCCCGCATGACCTGGAAGTACCGCGGGTCGAACTGGCCCTGCCCCAGCGTCTCGATCTCGTCGAGCAGCCCCTGTGTCTCGGCCAGCGACAGCTGGGGCCCTTTGCTCAACAGCTCGTTGACCTTCACGCGAATCCGCACCCGGATCTGGCGGCGCTGCTCGCGCGTCAGGGCAGGGCCACTGGCCTGGGCCTGGGGGGCCACGGTCCAGGGGGCGGCGCTGCCTTCAGCGCCCAGCCCAGGCCCGGGCGGCGCGGTGCCGGTGGACGGCGCTGGCACATTGGCGGGCGAGCCCGGCAGGCCCGCGGGCGCGTCCAGCGCGCCGCCAGCCGGCAAACGGATCTGGGGTGCACCCGGCCGCGCCACCACCAGACCCGGCTCCGAGGCCGGCCTGGACAACCAGACGCCGGCCAGAAAGGCCAGCAGCAGCAGACCCAGCCCGCCTCCAACGATCACACCCTTGTTCATCAGTGGCCTTTGCCCCGCGAAGGAAAGGCGCCGAGCACGCGCAGGCGCTCCAGCGGAACGGCGACATCGATCTCTTCGCCACGGGCGGAGAACGTGACCGTCTCGATGCGGATGGACTTGACCACGAGGCCACCCGCCACCTGGTCGCCCACGCCCACCAGATACCCATCGACCACGGCCTTGCCTTCGCTGCCGTCGCGCAGCACCACGCTCACACGCGGCAGGGCCACAGCCGAAAGCGCGACCCGCTGTGGCCGCGGGCTCCCTTTCACCGGCTTGGCCGCGGCCACCTCCAGCGGCAGGGCAAAGATGCTGCCGTAGTCCGCCTGCGCCTGCACGCCCTGGTCCACCGGCGTGGCCGGCGCCCGGCCGATCTGTGCCAGCCCGTACGGACGGCCCGCGGCCGCGCCGCGCAGGGCCACCAGCGCGGTTTTCACCTCGTCCTGCTCGCGCACCTGCTGCTCGCTCAGGGGACTGAGCGATACCTGCAGGGGCGGCATCGGCCGGCCATTGCCGCCGATCTGCTGGGCAATGCCCGCCATCGCCAGTACCAGCAGCGCCGTGGCGGCGGTGGTGAGTGTCAGGGCTGCGTATTTCATGGGCTGTATCACTGGATGCTGTACTCGGAAAATGACACCGCGCCGGGTGCCCGCCAACCGGCGGGCCACCCGATCACGGGCCAGGCACTCAGAGGCTCTTGCCCGGCTCGACGGGCTTCAACAGGTAGGCGAACGCGCCCGGTGAGCCGTCGTTGGGAGACACCGATTCGGCCTGCCAGCCCTGGGTCTGCAACTCGGCCAGAAAGCGGCGCAGTTCCCGGTTGGCCGGACCATCCACCACGCCGTCCACGCGGAAGCGGGGTTTGGCCTGGCTGTCGGTCCTGACCAGCTGGACACGCTGCACCCGCACGCCGGGGCGCGCCGCCTGGCGCACCGTGGCGAGCATCTGGATCGGGTCGTGGACCGCGGCGAAACCGAGTTGGCGCACGAAGCTGGCCGCCTCGGGATCGAGGGCCGAGGCACTCGCCTGGCCGACCTGGCTCACGCGCTGGCGCAACTGCTCCGTTTCGTCCTGCAGCGCCTGCAGGGTGGTCTGCTCCTGTGTGATCAGGTGGTTCGAGAAAAAGGCAAAGGCACCCAGCCCCACCGTCATCACCGCGATCAGCGCGGCCAGCGGCACCACATAGCGCTCGCTGAGCCAGGCCATGCGGCCCAGCCAGGGCGCCTGGATAGCGTTCGAATCCATCGCGTCGAGCAGGTTCGGCAGCACGCTGGCGCAGGTGGCCTCGCCGTTGAGGAACGACTCGTGCGGCATCAGGCGCACGTCGTTCAGGCCGGCTTCGGCCAGCCGCCCGAGCAGACCACGCTCCACGTCCAGATCGTCGGACAGCACACCGCCCCAGCACACGCCCTTAGGCGCGCCGGTCCAGCCACTGGCCTTGAGCTGCATCACCACGGTGCGCAAGGGGGCGTGCAGGTCGGCGGGTTCGCTGCCGATCGCCGTCGCGCCGGCGTAATGCATCTTGCCGCCGGCCGCGCTGAACGCGTGCAACTGCGAGCCCAGGTGCAGCACCTGCAACTGCTCGTCCGCGGCCGGACCCTGGAACAGGCCCGCCAGCGGCACGATCAGGCAATGGTCGGGCTGCTGCTGCGACCAGGTCTGGAACTGTTGCCACAGCTCCAGCGGAATGGCGGTGTACAGCACCACGCTGCTGTCGGTGTGGCGTATCTGCCGGTGCACGAACACCTGCAGCGGGCCGTCCACGGCACCTTCGGCGCGCACTGCTTTTTCGATGATGGCCGCGGCGTACTCGGCCTTGCCCTTGCAGGCCTGCACACCGATCTGCGACTGGGCGAACTCCACCACGACGAGCGCGGGGCCCTTGACATCGGCCCAGGGCTGCAGCTCCCGGCACTGGCCCTGCGCGAGCTGGAACCAACCCTGCGCGCAGACAAGAATGATCTGGTCAGGTTTCATTGGGCACCCAACGGAAAGTAGACAACACCGGAGAGCTCCAGACTGAAGCCCCGGTCATCGGGCAGTGCCGGCGTGAACAGGCCCGCCGTGGGGCTGACCACCGACACGTCGAAACGATCGGCGGCAAACCACTGGAGGCCGCCACCGCCGAGCTGCTGGCCCAGCAGGCGTTCGGCCTCCAGGCGCGACACCGCCGACGGCGCACGCTGGACACGACGGCTGCTCCAGCGGGCGGGGTCGAAGCCCTCGCGCTCGGCCAGCGCGCGGATCTCGGCGTCCTGGCGCGCGTAACGCTCGCGCTGCTCCACCACGGGCATCAGGCCACGCAGCTGGCCCAGCTCGGCCCGGGTGGCGGCCACCTGTGCGCGGGCCTGGTTCAGCTGCGAGACCTGGCTCATGGCGAGCCAGGCCGCCACCGCCAGGGCGACAGTCACAGCGCCGAGGACGATCAGACGTCGATGACGAGACATGGCCATTTACTGATCCATCATCCAGTGGGCGGTCAGCAGCGTGACGCGGTCTTCGTCGTACTGCCGGCCCGTGGCGGTCGCCGCGTCAGGGTTGTTCGCCCCCACCGTGATGGCGTCGGTACCGCTCTGGTTGTTGCCGCCGATGTTGCTGGCGATCGTGTTGTTGGCCTCCCAGGACGTGCCCGGGGCATTGGCGTCGACGGCCTGGGTGTGGGCCGCACGGGCCTGGATGCGGAAGCGGCCTTCGCGCGAGTCGGGCTTGCCGTCGACCAGCTGGTCGATGTAGCGGGCCAGGTCGGGCGTCAGTCCACGCACCACCATCACGTTGCCGGAACCGCTGGCGGTGCCCGCCGGGTTCCACTGGAAACACACCTGCACTTCGGCGGAGTTGCCGTTGGTGTCCTGGTAGACGTAGCGGTCTTCGTGCCCTTCGCCGCGGCCCGGCGGCAGGCGCACGCCGTGGCGGGTCATGAGCGTGCGCAGCGTCTGCACGGCCAGCGTTGTATCGCCCGCGCCAGACTGGTTGACGGCGTAGCCCTGGCCTTCGCAGATCTTGGCGCCGGTGCCAGTGAAGTTCTCGGGAATGCCGGCGACGGCCTGGCCGCCGTTGCGCTGGCACGCCCCCGTCCCGCCGATGGTGGTCTGGGCACCGTTGATCATGTAGGTGGGCGCCTGCTGGCAGTCACCGACCACGGTCCCGGTGCGCTGGTAGTACTGGTCGTACGCCATCTTCCACTGCTCCAGGAATTTGTTGGAGACCTTGGTGTATTCGGCGTTGCGCTGCACATCCTTGCCAATGGCGATGGCACCGATGATCAGGCCGATCACCGCCAGCACAAGGGTCAGCTCGATCAACGTGAAGCCCGACTGGGCGCCCCGGCGGGCTTTGTAAGAATGGGTCATGGCGTTGTTTCCTGAAGAATGGGGACCGGAGGTCACTGGTTCATCTTGTAGACGGCGACCACGGTCACCACCTGACTCTCGTCGCGCTGGAGGTTGTCACCCGCGGCACCTGCGAGGCTGGCGGCCGTGTCGTCATTGGTGCGGTTCCACTGCACGCCGGGCGCGTTCGCTGTGCCGTTGTCCACGCCCTGCAGGCGGAAACGGCCTTCCTGGGCATCGGGCTTGCCGTCGACCATCTGGTCGAGCATGCGCGCCAGCTCGGGTGTGAGGCCCGAGACGATCATCACGTTGCCCGCACCCTCGGGAGCGCTGGGGTTGTTCCACTGGAAGCAGACCTGCACCTCCTGCGGGTTGCCGTTGCTGTCGAGGTAGACGTAACGGTCTTCAAAACCTTCGGCACGGCCGGGCGGCATGCGGATGCCGGCCTGCGTCATCTGTGTGCGCAGAGTGGTGGCCGCGGCGGCGGTGCGCGCGGTCATGGCCGCGTTGTCGGCCTTGTCGCACACCCGGGGCGGTGCCACGACCGCGGTCATGTTGCCGCCCGAGATCGGGAGCACCCCGCCGGCCACGTAGGCGACGCCGTTGACCATCAGGCGCGGCGCCACCTGGTCGTCGCCCACGACCACGCCGGTGCGCTGGTAATACTGGTTGTAGGACTGCTCCCACTGGTCAATGAACTTGTTCTTGACCTTGGTGAACTCCGCATTGCGCTGGACATCCTTGCCGATGGCCATGGCACCAATGATCAGGCCGATGACGGCCAGCACCACCGACAGCTCCACCAGGGTGAAACCGCCTTGGCGTTGCTTTCCAGCAACGCCACCGAATCGCTCAAATCCACGCTTCATGAAGACTCTCCAGTGATTTTTTGTAACCGCCGCGAGTCTATGGAGTACGTTTCTGCTTAATCTGTCACAACCTGTCACAACTCAGCAATACCTTGATAAAGGTCCTGCAGACCTGTCAAAGTGGTGTCAGGCGTGATGTGTCGCACGCCGTGCTGCGGTGCACGGCGGCGTGTGTGGCACGGCGACCCGGGCAGGGTCCGGTGCCGGGCGGGGCGTGTTTATTCGAACCGCAGCGGGCTTGCCAGCCGGTAGCCCCGGCCCCGCACGGCGTTGAGCGCGTCCGCGGGAAAGCCCATGCCATCGAGCTTTCGGCGCAGGCGCCGGACGAGCGAAAACAGGGCGTTGTTGTGGTCGATGTCTTCTTCCAGTCCGGACCACAGCAGACGCCTGAGGGTCTCGCTTTCCACCACGGTGCCGTGTGACAAGGCCAGCGCGTGCAGCAGCATGGCCTCGCGGGCGGTCAGCTGGCAGGGCTCGCCACCGGGCCAGATCAGCTGACCCTTGGCGACCTGCAGCACCGGCAGGGGATCGGCCGGCTCAGACTCCGCGGCCAGCGGCTGGCCGCGTTTCACCAGGGCCGTCAGCGCCAGCTCCACCTCTTCCATCTCGGCGGGCTTGAGCATGTACACGTCGGCCCCGCAGCGCCAGCCAGCCAGACGATCGGCCGGCGAACTGCGCCCGGACAACATGACAATGCCCAGCCCCGGGTGGGCCGCTTTGACCCAGCGCGCCACCTCGGTGCCGCTTTCCTGGGGCAGTCCGACGTCGAGCAGCATCACGTCCGGCACGTGCTCGGCCAGGGCCAGGCGCACGCCCTGGCCATCGCTCACCGCGCGAACCCGCCAGCGGCCGCTGTCCTGGAGGAAGTCCACCAGGGCTTCGCGCAAATCGGTGAAGTCTTCACAGACCAGTACATCCCACATCCATCCCACCTTGTCCCCGCCTGGCGGCGGAAAGAAAAAAGAAACACCGATGCCGGGCGGCCCCGTCAGCGTTGCACCGGCTTGACCGCCACGAGGGGCAGCACCAGCGTGAAGGTCACTTCCTGGCCCTGCACGCTGCAGCTCACGTCGCCACCGAGCATCTGCGCGATGCCCCGGACCCAGTACAGCCCGAGCCCCGAACCCGAGTACTGGTGGGCACTGGGTGCCCGGTAGTATTTTTCGAACAGCCGCTGCAGGTCCGGCGCGCCGACCGCACCCACCTGATTGACCACCGACAAAGCACACTGGGGCCTGCCCGTCGAGGCCATCGGTCGCACCGCCACATCCAGCACCACCATAGACCCGGAGGCGGAATATTTGAGCGCGTTGTTCACCAGGTTGCGAACCATCATCAGCACCCGCTCCAGCCCGCCCGCCACCAGCCACCGGTCGCCATGCGCCAGCGTGGACAGGCGCAAGGTATCCACACGCACATGCCGGATGTGCTCCGCCACCAGGCGGTCCAGCAGCGCGGACATCTCGCAGGTCCCCAGCGCCGCTTGGACCGAGAACCCCTCGTCGTCGCTCATCCGGTGCTCCAGCTCGCTCGTGGCCTGCACCTGCTGCAACACCTCGCGCATCTGCTGCACCGAGGCCTCGATGCGATGCAGGTCGCGCAACGCCGCGTCGCGCGAGGCATGGCCGACCTGGGGCAGTTTGCGCTCCAGTGCCGCCCGGGACAGGGCCACGACGGACAGGGGTGAACGGATTTCGTGCAGCAACATGCTCAGGAAGCGCTCGTCTTCCTCGCGCCGCTGGCGCTCGATGTGCACTTGCTGCTGGATCAGCGCGAGCTCGCGCTGATCCAGCTGTAGCTGGCGGCGCAGCAGGACGCCACGGCGCAGCAGCACCAGATGGAGGATCACGGCGGTCAGCAGGTTGATGAACACCCCCGGGTAGAGCTGCATGAATCCCGAGTCCAGCCAGCCCAGGTGGGTGGCGTACAGCAGCCCCAGGAACACCAGGGTGATCACCATATTGATCCGCAGGAGGTTGAGCAGGAAAACGTCGTGGTACTTCAGCGCCAGCACCATGCACACGCCCAGCACGAGGGAAGCCGGCATGACGACGTTGTTCAGCTGCAGGGCCAGATCGACCCGGTCGAGCGCAATCAGGATCAGTTGCACCGGCAGCGCCGCCAGCGTGAGCCACCACAGGCGCAGCAGCCAGGCGGGCGCTCCGTACTGCCGGTACAGCAGCCGGTACAGCAGGGCGCCGCAGAAAAACAGCACGAAGCCACTGAGCACCGACGCCAGGTCGGCGGCCCGGGGCTGGTCGGGGAACAGGAACTGGTTGCCCAGCCCGAAGTAGAAGACCACGGTGGCCAGCGTGGCGAACTGGAACAGGGCATTGGCGGCCCAGAACCGGTCGCGGTAGAGCACCGAAGACAGCGCCGACGCCAGGGCCAGGACCAGCACCGCGCCACAGTACAGGCCCACGCCCGCGAGCGTGAATCCGTTTTCCCGGTCCGCCACCTGCGGGCTGAGCAGGCGCACGCGGATGTTGAGCGCGTTGCGTGTGACCACCCGCACGAACGCGCGCTGCCCCTGGTCCAGCCGCATGTCGGCGCTGAAGGCCAGGTCTTTGCGCATGCGCTGGTCGAAGGCGATGCGATCGCCTTGCTGGTGGACCTGCCAGCCAGACGCCGTGCTGCGGTCCGGGACATAGATGCGCACGTCGTCGAGGTAGCTGGGCTGCACCACCACCACGGCGACGCCCCCCGGCGTCGCCGCGGAAGCCCGCACCTCGAACCAGCGCGCCGCGCTGGAATGACCCAGCGCCATCACCGGGGCCACGGGTTCAAACGCGGTGGGCGGCAGCGCCGACACCGTCTGGATGTCCATGATTCCCTGCGGATCGATGGCCAGCCCCACCACCGCCAGCCCCGCATCCCCCTCGATCAGGCTGGCCAGCCCGATGCTGGCCCACGCCGTGCACAGCGCCACCACCACACTCACCAGGTGGCCGTGGGCGCCGGAGAAGGACGCGCGCTCCAGCAACGACGCCCAGGCCTGGCGCCACCACCCGCCGCGGGGCTTGGGCGCGGCGTCGCTGGTCAGCATCCGCGCGGCACAGCGGCTGACTCTGGCTTGATGGCGTCCCGGGTGAAGCCCATGTCAGTCCGCCCCGGCCGCGATCTGCCGCAGCGCCTGCTCGAACACCGCCGCCGGCTGGCCGCCCGAGATCAGGTGCCGGTCGTTGATGATCACGGCGGGCACGGAGTGGATGCCGTTGTTGTTGTAGAACTGCTCGCGCTCTCGCACGTCCTGCGCGAACGCGTCGCTCGCCAGCACTTCGCGGGCACGCGCCTCGTCCAGGCCCACGCTCACCACCGCCGCCAGCAGCACCGCGTGGTCGGCCGGACTTTCCGCACGGCCGTGGTAGGCCTCCAGCAGCGCTTTCTTCAACGCGTGCTGCTGACCCGGAGTGCCGGCCTCTCCAGCCCACTGCAGCAGCCGGTGCGCGTCGAAGGTGTTCCAGATGCGCCCGCGGCCTTCGGCCTTGAATGTGAACCCCGCTTCGGCGCCGCGCTGGCGGATGGTTTCGCGGATCTGCGCCTGTTGTTCGGCCGTGCTGCCGTATTTTTGTGTCAGGTGTTCGCTGATGTCCTGGCCCTCAGGGCCCATCTGCGGGTTCAGCTCGAAGGGCTGGAAATGCATCTCGGCGCTGATGTCGCCCTGCACCGCGGCCAGGGCTTGTTCCAGTGCGGAGAGACCGATCGCGCACCAGGGGCAGGACACGTCGGACACGAAATCGATTTTCAGGGTGGTGCTCATGGAGCGGCATGTTACGGCCGGTGCAAGCCCCGCGCCCGCGCATGGGCTTGCGCGACAATCGGCGCTTCGCCTTTTCTTCGCTCCCCCCCACGCACCATGACCGACCGCTACGCCGTCATCGGCAACCCCATTGGCCACAGCAAATCGCCGTTGATCCACGGCGCCTTCGCGTTGGCCACCGGCCAGGACATGGAATACACCGCCATCGAGGGCCCGCTGGATGGCTTCAAGGCCACGGTTGAAGCCTTCATCGCCGCCGGTGGCCGTGGCATGAACGTGACGATTCCGTTCAAGCTGCAGGCCTTCGAAATCGCCACCGACCCGATGGAATCCGCCCGCCTGGCCGGCGCGGTGAACGCGCTCAAGTTCGAGGGCGGCCGCATCTTTGCGCAGAACTTCGACGGCCTGGGCCTGGTGAACGACATCCAGCGCAACCTGGGCGTGTCGCTGGCGGGCAAACGCGTGCTGATCTGCGGCGCGGGCGGCGCCACGCGCGGCGCCATCCTGCCGATCGCGGCACAGAAGCCCGCACTGATCGCCATCGCCAACCGCAGCGCCGACAAGGCGCACGGCCTGAAGGTCGACTTCGCGGCCCACGCCACGCTGCAGACCGGAGGCTACGAAGACCTGACCGGCGAACGCTTCGACGTGGTGCTCAACGCCACCTCCACCGGCCTCTCGCAGGCCGATCTGCCGCTGGCAGCCAGCGCCTTCGCGCCCGGCGCGCTGGCCTATGAGCTGGTCTACGGCAAGGGCCTCACCCCCTTCCTGAAGCAGGCTCAGGCCGCGGGCGTGCAGAACATCGCCGATGGCGTGGGCATGCTGGTCGAGCAGGCGGCCGAGGCCTTCGAGTGGTGGCGCGGCGTGCGCCCGGACACCCAGCCGGTGATCGCACGCTTCACGATTCCTCTGGTCTGAGCCCGTTTTGACTTCGCACCGCTGGGCACAGGCCGTGCCCCTGCTGGCCGTGTTCGGCTCCGTGGTCGCGCTGGGCATCGGCACCTCGTTCGCCAAACAGCTGTTTCCGCAGGTGGGGTCGCTCGGCACCACCGCGCTGCGGGTGGGCTTTTCGGCGCTGCTGTTGCTGCTGATCTGGCGCCCCTGGCGCTGGCCGCTGTCGAAGGCAGACGCGAAAAGCCTGGTGCGCTACGGCGTGGCGCTGGGCTGCATGAACCTGATGTTCTACCAGTCGTTGCGCACCATCCCCTTCGGCGTCGCGGTGGCCATCGAGTTCAGCGGACCGCTCGCGGTGGCCTTCTTTTCGTCGCGCCGCGCGATCGACTACGTGTGGATCACGCTGGCCGTGGTCGGCCTGGGCCTGCTGCTGCCGCTGGGGCACGACGTGGCCAGCCTCGACCCCACCGGCGTGATGTTCGCACTCGGCGCTGCGGTGTGCTGGGCGTCGTACATCGTGTTCGGCAAACGCGTGGGCCATCTGCACGCGGGCCACTCCGTCGCGCTTGGCCTGACCATGGCGGCGATCACCGTCGTGCCCTTCGGCATCTGGCACGCGGGCAGCGCCCTGCTGGAACCGGGCATCCTGCTGTTCGGACTGGGTGTGGCCGCGGTGTCCAGCGCCATCCCGATCTCGCTGGAAATGGTGGCGCTCAAACGTCTGTCGCACAGCGCGTTCGGCGTCATGGCCAGCATGGAGCCGGCCGTGGCCGCGCTGCTCGGCCTGCTGGTGCTGGGCGAGCAGCTGAGCGGCCTGCAGTGGCTGGCCATCGGCTTCATCATGGCCGCCGCTGCGGGCAGCTCGGTGACGGCGCAGCCCGAGCCGACGCGCCATGCAGCCGACGAAATCGTGATGTGAAGCGAGGCCAACTCAATCAGGGGTGAACGGCACGAAGCGGACCCGGTTGGGCTGCTTCCCGGGCGCCAGCTCGAAGTGCTGTGGAAACTTCTTGAGGAGCTTGGTCGTCTGCGCGTTCTTGCCCAGCAGTTTGCCGTCGTGCAGGGCCTTCGAGACTTCACCCAGCGGCTGCCATGCGCCCGCTTCCAGGGCGGGCACCGCCGCCAGAATGCGCGGGACCGTCACCGTGTCTGCGGGTGCAACCGGTTTGTCTGCTGTTTTCTTCGATGCCACCTTCTGCGCTGGCGGAGCCACAGGTTCCGCCTTCTTGGCCACCGCCTTTTTCGCTGGTGCCTTCTTGGCGGCGACGGTGGATGCGGGCGCTGCTGCGGGAGCGGGCTTCCTTGGCTTCTCGGGCGCAGGGGCGGACACAGGGGATGGCGCGGACGTTCGAGCGGACCTCGCATGGCCCACGTACAGCACGCGGTCGTAGGCCGGCACCGCTTCGGGCGCCATCTTGCCCGCCTCGGAGACGCAGACCACCTGGATGCCGCGCTCCCGCAGCCGCACCACCAGCGGCACAAAGTCCGCATCGCCCGAACCGATGACGATCATGGCCGGCGCCGGTTGCTGGCAGGCAAACGCCATGGCATCGGCGGCGAGCGCGATGTCGGTCGTGTTCTTGCTCAGCGACAGGTTCACGAACGGCCGGATGGCCCAGGTGCGCAGCGTGTCGGCCAGGCCCTTGAGGTTTTCGGCGCTGCCATAGGCCCGCCGCACCGCGAAACTGCCCTCGGCGGCTTCAAGTGCCTTGAAGGCTTCGTCCACCCAGGCGGGCGAAGAAAGGTTGTCCGCATCGATCAGAAAAACCCGCATGGCTGTGTCCTCCTTGGTTGAGCCTGCAATGTACACAGTGCCACCAGCCTGGCTTGTCAAGGACAGGCTGGTGGCCAGGCTGCGAAACCCGCAAATGCCGCACAGGCCGCCCGTTCCTTGCCGACTGCCATCCGCACTCTCGGCTGCGACATCAGCCCGGCAGCGCGAACACAGTCGCGGCGGCAAACGTGGCAGGGAGCGTGGCCGGGACATCGCTGGCCGGTCCACATACCTCGTGCAGCAGAAGCGGCCTGGCCACTTCGATGCGGAATCGGCCGCGACCGGTGCGCTGGATTTGCATGGCGGCATGGCGCTCTGCGAGTCGACGCTGCAGCAACAGCAGGCGCACGCTGAGGTTGTCCTGCACGGCGGGAAGGCGCAGTTCGTGGCCAGAGAGTCGAAGCTCACGCGTGCTGAACTCGCAGCGCTGATGGCGCACATTTTCGCGCGCGAGCTTCCAGAACAGTGAACCAGCCACGCCCTTGATCAGGTAGTGCGTGTCCAGGAACACGCTGCCGTCGCACGGGTAGTAGCGCACCTCGACGGGTTCAGTTTGCGGAATCGGCATCACCGCAGCAGTTCCTTCAGGTGGCAGTGGCGGGCTTGCGAGCGGCATCAACAAGCGCTCGAATCGCCCAGCGCCGCACGCGCCGCGCTTCGGTGTCGTCGAGTTGCAGAACATCCTTGAGCGCCAGCATGGACTCGGTGCCGACCACCATCGCCAGCGCGCGCGTGAGCGTTTTCAGCGCGACAGGACGGAACTGGCGACGCGCCGGCTCCAGCGCCGCCTCGATCAGCGGCGTGCGGCGGTTCTGGCGCATCGGAATGGTCGA
The DNA here is from genome assembly GCF_055703065.1 of Hydrogenophaga sp. L310. Classification (NCBI taxonomy): domain Bacteria; kingdom Pseudomonadati; phylum Pseudomonadota; class Betaproteobacteria; order Burkholderiales; family Comamonadaceae; genus Hydrogenophaga; species Hydrogenophaga sp. L310. Next base: position 56,044 of record NZ_JBVPZA010000006.1, on the reverse strand, counting down.
GTCATCGGTACGTCGCACACTGCGATCGAGCGCGTGCTTCATCATCAGGCGCAGGGCAACCTCGTTGTCGCGGATCATCGCCTCAAGCGCCGAGTCCACTCGCTCCATGCGGGCCACCGGGTCCTCGGGTGGCCCGTCGAGGAACAACTGCTCGGGCTGGGGCGTATCGAGATCCAGGGATGCCTCGACGATCAACGCGTTGACATCAGGAAAGTGACGGTACGCAGTGGCGCGCGAGACCATCGCCTCCTCGGCAACCTCCTCGAGGCTGGGATTCCGGCCCTGGCGCGTGAGCCGTGCAGCGGCCTGCAACAAATCTTTGCGTGTGCGGCGCAACTGATTCGCGCGCGCCCCGGATTCTTTCTTCATGCCGCCTCCTGCTGTTGCAACTGTTCGAGGATGGCCTCGACGTCGTCGTTGGCCTGGTGGCGGAAGTGCTCGTCGAGCACGCGATCCATCTGTGCGCGGGAAAGTCCCATTCAAATCTTCCTTTTGCCTGTTTTTTAATGAGACTATTTTCTCGTAACTGGATTTATTTCGCAAGAGGGGTTTGTTTTAGCAAATTTTTAGCGTTTGGTTAGCTAACTCTTCACATCGCGGCCAGGTGCTGGCGATCAAACTTTCCGGACCTCCACACATCCCGGAAAGGACCACAGCAATGCCCTCGACTTTTTCCCTCGCTGCCGCAACCTGCGCGCTCATCGCGCTGGCGGCCCCTGGCCCGGCTTCCGCATTGGACGGGGACCGCGTGCTCGTCGCGCGCGGCCGCTATCTGGCTCAGACCGCCGGCTGCAACGACTGTCACACGCCTGGCTACGCATCGGCCGAGGGCCGCGTTCCCGAAGCGCTATGGCTCACCGGCGATCCGCTCGGCTGGAGCGGCCCCTGGGGAACCACCTACGCGACCAACCTGCGTCTGTACATGCGCGAGCACAGCGAGTCTTCGTGGCTGCGCACCGCACGCAGCTTCAAGCCGCGGCCGCCGATGCCGTGGTTCAACGTGCACGCCATGGACGAGCGCGACCTGCGCGCGCTGTACCACTACATCCGTCACCTGGGTCCGGCTGGCGCACCGGCACCGGCCTACGTGCCACCCGGACAAGCTCCCGCGGGACCTGTCGTGCAGTTCCCCGGCTGACGCATGCCCATAAACCCACTTCCCAATCGTTTGAAAGGAATCCTGACCATGGACCAACCCACCTTGCTGCCGGCGCGCCGCATCGGCCCCGACACCGACCTGTTCTGCACTCACGTGCCTTTGCCCGGCCTGGGCGTACTGCCGGTCAATGCGTATCTGATCCACGCCCGCGAGCCGGTGCTGGTGGACACCGGCATCGGCGCATTGCGCGATGACTTCGTGGCTTCGCTGGCCGCGAGGATGGACCCGGCTGATCTGCGCTGGATCTGGCTCACCCATGCCGATGCGGACCACATGGGCGCGCTGCGCGCCGTCATGGATGTGGCGCCGCAGGCCCGTGTCGTCACCAACTACCTGGGCGTGGGCAAGCTGGGACTGCATCAGTTGCCGCTGGAGCGCACCTGGCTGCTCAATCCGGGGCAGGCGCTGGACGTGGGCAACCGCCGTCTGCTCGCACTGCGTCCGCCGGTCTACGACGCGCCAGATACGATGGCCTTGTTCGATACCCACACCCGCCACCTTTTCAGCTCGGACTGCTTCGGCGCGGTACTGGCGGAGGCGGCCGGGTCGGCGGCAGAAGTCAATTCGGTCGAACTGCGCGAGGGGCTCGCGCTGTGGGCGACCATCGACGCGCCCTGGCTCGCGCAACTCGACCGTGAAACGCTGGCGGCTGCGTGTTTGCCGTGGCGCGACCTTCGGCCGCAGCGTGTGCTCAGCAGCCATTTGCCCCAGCCGAGAAGATCGAGGCGTTGCTCTACTCGGGCCTTGAGTCTGCGCGCGAGCGTGCGCCCTTCGTCGGCCCTGACCAGCAGGCTTTCGAGCAGGCGATCCGGCTCGCTGAGCCCGCACTCGCATGAGCCACTGGTCGTCCTGGTCGTCAGCGACGGTTCCTGCGCGGCGCGCGATGCTGCGGGCTCACGCCTCCGATGTGCTCAGGCGCCGGGAACGAACACCATCGCGATGCTGACCCAGACACCGAAGCTGAAGTAGGGCGTCAGCCAGAGCGCGTCGGCCTTCCACGCGGCCCAGTTGCCGCTGCGCACGCGACGTTGCCAGGCGTCGCGCGCGCCCTGGTCGAGGCGCAAGTAGGCTTGCCCGCCCGCGCACCCGTGCCGGTAACGGCGCCAGTACATCGGCGCGTCCACGCCCACGACATAGGCAACGAAGGCCATCGAGCAGAGAATCCCGAAGATCGCCAGCGAGTTCACCCAGCCACTGCTGTCGAGAGCGATGACGCCCAGCAGGGCCGCCATCCACGAAAAGCCAGCCGCCCAGAGCATGGACTCGACGGCCTGGCTGAAGTGATTCAGCGTCAGCACGCTGTGCCAGCAGAACCACTGTGCCACCACCATGAACACCGGGACCGCCCAGGCGGCCTTTTGCACCCACGGCATGCCAGCATGCACGCCCAGCTGCTGGACCAGCAGCCCCAGCTGTATCGCGAAGCAGATCTCGGCGACCGTGGCTGCGGCGCGGCCCAGGAAGATGCTGGACAGGCGCGTGTCCACGACCACGAGCCGCTCGAGGTCCACCCGGGGCAGCACCGAGCGGTAGGCGCACACCAGCACGTAGACACCAGACAACGCGAGCTGCAGACCCCCGTGGACACCGCTGACAGGCCCGAAGTGCCATACGGCCAGCCACAGGCACACATTCAGCGCGGCCAGCGCACACAGCGCCCGCCACCACGACCGCACGTTCGCGTCTGCTCCTGCAAGTCCCAGCGCAATACTGTGGCGAAATGATGACATCAGGCGACGAGCTTAACCGGCTGACGATCGCAGAGGCAAGCGCCGTCGCCGCAACAGTCGCGGACTCGCGCGTTGCACACAAACCGCAGCCAGAACCCGAGGTGGCTTCAAGCGCCGCAGCACGTCAATCCCGGTCCGGCGCCCCCAATGGGAAGAGCGGGCGAAACGGCCGCGCCTCTTCCACCGCGCGCGCAAACGACGGGCGGGCCAGCAAGCGCGCCCGGTAGGCGCGCAGCGCGGGATACGTCTCGGGAATCGGGTGCACCCAGTCCGCGTAGAACAGCGAGGGCGCGGCGGCGCAGTCGGCCAGCGTGAAGTGTTCGCCATGGGCCCATGTCTTGCCGGCCAGGTGCCCTTCGAGCCAGACGTAGGCGCGCTCCAGCCGCTCGCTGGCGATGGCCCGCCCTTTGTCGACCGCCATCGGATAGCGCTGGAGCGCGGTGTCCACCGCCAGCTGCATCGCGCTCATCACGTACAGATCGAAGTAACGGTCGAGGAAGCGCACGTCCAGCGCGGCCATCGGGTCGGCGGGCAGCAGGCGCACGGGGCCGGGGTGGGCAAGCTGCAGGTATTCGATGACGAGGCTGGTCTCGACGATCTGGCGTTCGCCATCCAGCAGCAGCGGGAACCGGGCGATGGGCCAGCGCCGCAGCCACTCCGCTGCGTGCTCCGGCGTGTCCGGCCCGATACAGCGGAATTCGAACGGGGTGTCGTTCTCGTAGAGCGCGATGAGCGCTTTCTGGGTGTACGAAGAAAAGGGGTGACCGTAAAGCACGAGCGACATGGTGGAACCTCTGGATTCAAACCGATGGCAGCAGGCAGGCGATGCACTCTACAGGACCTGTCAGCCGTCGGACAGTTCCCCCACCGGTTCGCCACGACAATGGCCCGGTGAAAGCCCACCACTTCGCCCAGCTCGTCGGCCTCTCCGCGCTCTGGGGCGCCTCCTTTCTTTTCCTGCGCATCGCCAGCCCCCTGCTCGGCCCGCTGGTGCTGGCGGGTGGGCGCGTGGCGCTCGCGGCGCTGACGCTCTCGGTGATCATGCGCGTGCTCAAGCACCGCTGGCCCTGGCAACACTGGCGCGAGCTGCTGGTGCTCGGCTTGCTCTCGGTGGTGGTGCCGTTCCTGCTCTACGCCTGGGCCGCGCTGCGCCTGCCCGCGGGCTACAGCGCGCTGCTCAACACCACCGCGGTGCTGTTCGGCACGCTGTCATCGGCCTGGTTCAAGGAAGACACCCTGACTGCGCGCAAGCTGCTGGGTTGTCTGTGCGGCTTCGTGGGGGTGGGCCTGATCGTGCGGCTCGGGCCGGTGCAACCCGATACCCCCACCCTGCTGGCCGCGCTGGCCTGCATCGGGGCCGCTGCCTGCTACGGCATGTCGACCCCGCTCATGAAACGCGCCACGGCGCACATGCAGCCGCTGGCCATCGCGGCCGGCATCCACGTCATCTCGCTGGTGCTCGTGCTGCCGGGTGCTGCGCTGGCCTGGCCACAGGCGCGGTTCACGCCCGCCGCACTGGGCGTGTTGCTGGTGCTGGGTGTGATCACCTCGGGCCTGGCCTACTGGGCCCACCTGCGCATCATTCGCCACGTGTCGCCGGTGGCGGCGATGAGCCCGGTGTTCCTGATCCCGGTCTTCGGCGTCACCTGGGGCCACCTGGTGCTGGGCGAAGTGGTGTCTTCCGGCATCTTCGCGGGTGGCGCGCTGGTGTTGCTGGCGACCGCGCTGGTGACGGGGTTCAACCCGCTGCGCCGCAGCGGGGTGGAGGACCCGATCCCCTGAAAGGATGGCCAGCGGGCGGGCCCGGTCCGCCGCTTCAGCGCCGCGACTTCAACAGGTCGTAGGCGTCGCTCACACGCTTGAAGGCTTCTTCGGCCAGCTTGTGCACCAGCGGCGACACATGGCCCAGCCGGTCCGGGTGGTACTGCTGCAGCAGCGAACGGCGCGCCCGCTCCACGGCATCCCAGGAGCTGTTGCGGGCCAGACCCAGCACCGCCCACGGATCCATGGGCGCGGAACCTGGCGCCTCCGGTATTTCGGCGTCTGCGTCGGCATCCGTTTCGTCTTCGTCGGCGGCTTCGACCTCGAGCCGCTGCACGACGCAGATGCTGTCCTGCCAGTGCACCGCGTATTCCGCCTGGCAACCGGGGCAGCGGATTTCGCCGGGCTCGGGCAGGTGCGGAATGCGCAATCGTTTCTGGCAGCAGGTGCAGCGCAGGATGCCGTGTGGCGGTGCCGCGTCATCCGGCTCGGCCGATTCGGTTTCAGCCTCGGCCTCTGCCACGCTGGCCTCCAGCGCGGCGCGCAACAACTCGGTTTTCGACATCGGCCGCTGCCGCAGCTCGGCCCGCAGGGCTTCGCACACCGCGGGGTGAGCCCCATGTTCGCGGTGCATCGCGGCCAGTTCGTCCACCGCAAATCCCTGCAGCGGGCGCTGGCGGTTGGGCGGCGGCAGCAGTTCCAGATCGGCGGGTTCGGTAGCCAGCAGCCGACAGGCGTGCAGCAGGTCTTCACCGGTCAGGTCGTCGCAGGCCAGCGCGTCGGCCGGATCCAGCAGCCCAGCGAGCATTTCGATGGTCAGGCGCGGCAGATCGAGAAACGCTGCGCAGGCCTCGACCACGTCATCGTCCAGCGATTCGATGGGCCGGAAACCGATACGCAGCTGGCTCAGGCTCCAGTAGCTCACGCCCAGGGTCGAGGCCAGTTCGCTCAGCGAAAGGTTGCGTTCGTCGGCACATTGCGAGAGCGCGGCGATCAGCAAGCCGCCGGGTCGGGAGATCTCGTCAAGGTTCAGGCGCCCGCTCCAGGCGACGGGAGCGAATTCGACCGGTTTTTTCCGGAAGGCCGAGGTGTCGCGGGCGGTGGCTTGTTGCATGGCGTCTGGCGTTGGTCCTGGCTGGACAGAAGAGGGAAAACAAGCCTCTGATGGTAGCGACACTTTCGTGGCCGATCGATCAGAACGCGTGCAGCAGTCCCGCGGCGCAAGAAGTGCGGTCGTCGCCGTTGCGCTTGACGCAGTCCACGTTCAGCGAGGTGCGCTTGGGCGGGTTCGCTTTGACCGCAGGGTCCGGGCACGCCCACCCTATACTGGCCAAATGAACCAGTCAGTACCTTCTGCCGTTCCCACCCCCACGCCCACCGGTCGCACCAACGACCCGGCGCGAACCATGGCCAACATCCTCGATGTGGCCATTGCAGAATTCGCTGAAAAAGGTCTGGCTGGCGCGCGCATCGACGAGATCGCCGCCGCCACGCAGACCAGCAAACGCATGATCTATTACTACTTCGGGAGCAAGGAAGGCCTGTACCTGGCTGTTCTGGAAGAGGCCTACCGGGGCATGCGCGAGATCGAAGGCCTGCTGCAGCTGGACGACCTGGAGCCCGAGGCGGCGTTGCAGAGGCTGATCGGGTACACCTTCGACCACCACGCCAGCCACGAGCGCTACATCCGGCTGGTGATGTCAGAAAACATCCAGCGCGGCCAGTACCTGGCGCAAAGCACCAGCATCCAGCAGCTCAACGTACCGGCGATCGCCTCGATCCGCCGCCTCTATGAACGCGGTGTGGCCAGCGGTGTCTTTCGCCCGGGCCTGGACCCGATCGACCTCCACGCCTCGATCTCGGCGCTCACGTTCTACAACGTGTCCAACCGCCACACCTTTGGCCTGGTCTTCAAGCGCGACTTCGCGCTCCCTGAAGTGGCCGCCCAGCGCCGCGCCAACATCATCGAAACCATCCTGCGCTTCGTGCGCCCCTGAACGGACACCTGCCCACCATGAAAAAGATCCTCATCCTCAACGGCCCCAACCTCAACCTGCTCGGCACCCGCGAGCCCGCGCAATACGGCCACACCACCCTGGCCGATGTGGAGGCGTTCTGCAAAGCCCATGGCGAGAAGATCGGTTACGAGGTGGAGTGCCTGCAGAGCAACTGGGAAGGTGCGCTGGTCGACAAGATCCACGAATACGGCCGCCTTTTCAAGGAAGGCAAGGCCCTGGGTGTGGTGATCAACCCCGGCGCGCTCACCCACACCTCCATCGCCCTGCACGACGCCATCAAGGGCGTGGACCCCTTGCCCGTGATCGAGTGCCACATCTCCAACGTGCACGCCCGCGAAGCCTTCCGCCACCACTCGTGGGTGTCGCCCGCGGCGGCCGGCATCGTGATCGGCTTCGGCGTCGACGGCTACCTGATCGCCATGGACGGTCTGGTGCGCAAGTTCGTGAGCTCGGCCGCCACCCAGAAGCCCTGAGAGCCCTTCCGGGTTTACCCGGAATGCGTTCGATCAACGAACGAATTTGCGCGTTGATCAAACTCCCACAGCCGCTCGATGCGTTCACAAAGAGTGAACCCGGCCAACATTGACGCCCTGCCTTTCACCACACAGCGCGCCACCATGATCAACGGCAACACCGAACTCATCGCCCACATCGGCTACCCGACGCACAGCTTCAAGTCGCCGATGATCTACAACCCCTACTTTGAACACGTGGGCGTCAACGCCATCGTGGTGCCCATGGGTTGCCAGCCGGCCGACTACCCGGCCTTCCTCCAAAGCGTCTTCACGCTGACCAACATCCGCGGCGCGCTCATCACCATGCCGCACAAGGTGGTCACCGTCGGCCTGCTCGACGACGTCACCCCCACCGTGAAAGTGGCCGGCGCCTGCAACGCGGTCAAGCGCCTGCCCGATGGCCGCCTGGTGGGCGACCAGTTCGACGGCGCCGGCTTCGTGCGCGGCGTGATGCGCAAGGGCCAGCAGTTGGCCGGCGCGCGCGTGCTGGTGGTGGGCAGCGGCGGTGTGGGCTGCGCCATCGCCGCCTCGCTCGCGGGCGAGGGCATCGCTGCCATCAGCCTCTACGACGTGAACACCGCGTCCGCCGAAGCCCTGGCCCAGCGCATCCGCGACAACTACCCGGCTATCGACGTGAAGACCGGCAGCCTTGACCCGGCGGGCTTCGACCTCGTGGTCAACGCCACGCCCATGGGCATGAACGAAGGCGACCCGCTGCCGCTGGACGTGTCGCGCCTGGACGCCCGCACCTTCGTCGGGGAGGTCGTGATGCGCACCGAAATGACCGCCTTCCTCAGCGCCGCCCAGGCCAGAGGCTGCCCGGTGCAGGTGGGTTCCGACATGCTGTTCGAAATGATTCCGGCCTATCTGGAATACTTCGGCTTCCCCACCACCACACCCGAGGTGCTGCGCTCGGTAGCCCGCCTGAGTGACTGACCGCACCGCCCTGTCGGGCCGCACCGCTGCCGATCCGAAGTCCACCCGCTTGACCGATCCCCGCTATCCCCGCCCGGCCCTGGGCATCGCGCTGGCCATCGCCGCCACGCTCTGTTTCGCCCTGCTCGACACCACCTCGCAGTTCGTGGGCGGGGTGGTGCCCGTGCTCATGGCCATCTGGCTGCGCTTCCTGGTGCAGACCGGCATGACCGTGGCGCTGCTCTGGCCCAGTCAGGGCAAGGCCCTGTTCCACACCACCGCACCCGGCTGGCAGTTGCTGCGCGGTGCGCTCATGGTGACATCGGGCACCGTGGCCTACATGAGCCTGCGCTTCGTGCCGGTGGGCGACTTCACCGCCATCCTCATGCTCGTGCCGCTGGCCATCACCGTGCTGGCCGCGCCGCTGCTGCGCGAACGCGTGCCCGCGCTCACCTGGTGGCTCATCGCGGGCGGCTTCGCCGGCGCGCTCATCGTGATCCGGCCCAAGGGCAGCGACTTCCAGGGCGCCATGCTGCTGCCGCTGGCGCTCGTGCTCATCAACGCGCTCTACCAGATCGTCACCAGCAAGATGGTGAAGACCGAAGACCCCGGCACCATGCACTTCTACACCGGGCTCACCGGCCTGGTGTTCGGCACGCTGGCGCTGCCCTGGTCGTGGGCGCCCATGGCCACCTGGCAGCTCTGGGCCCTCGTGGCACTCATGGGCGTGTTCGGCTCGCTGGGGCACTACGTCATGATCCAGGCCTACCACCGCGCCCCGGCCTCGCGTCTCACACCCTATATGTACGCCCAGATCGGCTTCGCGACGCTCGCAGGCTGGATCGTGTTCGGCTACGCCCCCGATGTGTGGACCGTGGTGGGCGTGGCGCTGATCGCGGTGTGCGGTGCGCTGGGGGTCCGGGTCCGGCAGGGCTGAGGGGTGGGGAGCGGCCCGAGACAGACGATCTCAATGCGGCCGATCACAGGCTGCGTCGAACCATCATCTCCTTGATCTTGCTGATGGCCCCCGCAGGCAGCAGGCCCTTGGGGCACACGTCCACACAGTTCAGGATCGAGCGGCATCGGAACAGGCGAAAAGGGTCGTCGAGGTAGTCCAGCCGCTCGGCGGTGGCCGTGTCGCGGCTGTCCACCAGAAAGCGGTAGGCCTGCAACAGGCCGGCCGGCCCGACGTATTTGTCCGGGTTCCACCAGAAGCTCGGACACGCCGATGAGCAGCACGCGCACAGGATGCATTCGTACAGCCCGTTGAGTTCTTCGCGCTGCTCGGTGGATTGCAGGCGCTCCCGCTCCGGGGCGGGCACCTCGTTGAGGAGGTAGGGCCTGATCGAGTGGTACTGCTTGAAAAAGTCGGTCATGTCGACGATCAGGTCGCGGATCACCGGCAGGCCGGGCAGGGGTTTGAGCGTCACCACGCGCTGCAGCGTGTTCATGTTGGTGATGCAGGCCAGTCCGTTCTTGCCGTTGATGTTCATGGCGTCCGAGCCGCAGATGCCTTCGCGGCAGGAGCGCCGAAAAGACAGGCCCGGGTCCAGGGCCTTGAGGCGCATGAGCACGTCGAGCAGCATGCGATCGCCGGGCTTGACGTCGAGCTCCAGCGTCTGCATGTAAGGCTTGGCATCAAGGTCCGGGTCGTAGCGGTAGATCTTGAAGGTGTGCATGGAGGTTCTTTCAGTGGGGGCTTATGACCTCACCAGCCGCTGCATCCAGTCGAGCAACACGGTGGGCAACGAGGCCGGCGTCTGCAGCAAGGCGTGGTGCTGGGCGCCGAACACGGCGGGCAGGTAACTGGCGGCCTGCCGGTCCACAGCCAGGCAGAACGGCGAGATGCCCTGCAGCCGGGCTTCGGTCACGGCCTGGCGGGTGTCTTCGATGCCGTAGCGGCCTTCGTAGACATCGTTGTCGTTGGGTTTGCCGTCGGACAGGAGCAGCAGCAGCCGGTGGGTGGCGCCTTCGTGCATGAGTGTGGCACTGGCGTGGCGCAAGGCGGCGCCGGTGCGCGTGTACTGATCGGGTTCGAGGGCCGCGATGCGCAGCGCCACGGCGGGGCAGTAGGGCTCGTCGAAGCGCTTGATGTCCCACAGGCTCACCGCGGCGGGCCCATTGCCCGAGAAGGCCTGCACCGCGAAGGGCTCGCCCATCGCACCGAGGGCGATGCACACCAGCAGCAGGGCCTCGCGCTCGACGTCGATCACCCGGCGGCTGTTCGAAATCCAGCCGTCGGTGGAGCCGCTGACGTCGATGAGGATCAGGATGGCCATGTCGCGCCGGGTGCGCTGTTGTGAGCAATACAGGTCGTCGGCCATGGGCCAGCCGGCGCGCAGGTTCGCCAGACCTTCCACGCAGGCTTCGAGGTCGATGTCGTCGCCGTCGGTCTGGCGGCGCCGCAGCGTGCGCTGGGGGCGCAGGGCCGCGAAGCGCTGGCGGATGGCGCCGAGCAGCGCGCGGTGCGCGGCCAGCGTGTCGTCCACCCATTGCTGCGCGCCGGCCGGTGCCGCCAGCAGACGCACCGTGGCGCCTGGGTGGCGGTAGGCCTCGATCCGGCAATCCCACTCGGGGTAGCTGAACGCCTGGGGTGCGTCGGACGCTGCGGCCTTGGCGTGACGGGGCTGCACCGTGGGCGGGTCATCGGACAGCAGCACCTCCCGGGCCTGGTCCGGGGTCCAGACCAGCCGCGCCTGCGCCAGCTCCGAGACCAGGTCGGCGAACTCGTCGGCCGCCGCATGCTGGTCGCGGTCGGTGGGCCGCTGCAAACCGAACGAGTCTTCGGCCTGTTCGTGGGGTACCTCGGGCGGGATCATCCACGCGCCCGGCGCTGCTTCGTCCTCCTGCCCGGCGCCTTCACGCACTTCGGGGCGACGTGCCAGGCGCGCGCTGCGAGTCGCGCGGTCGGCGGTGTCGCCGACCTCGTCACTGCCCGCCAGGGGAGAAACCATGGCCTCGCCCGGCGTGCGCAACTCGCCGGTCCAGCCATCGCGGAACAGGAGCGGGACGCCCAGGCGCCCCGCGCTGGGCAGGTCGCGGACCATTTCGGCGGCGAGGAGATGCGCGATGCAGGCCGATTCTTCCGGCGATGCATGGATGGGTGCGTGCACATTCGGCCCCTCGCAAGGCTGCGCGATCAAGTCGCGCACCCAGGCCTCCAGCGGGCGGCGCGCTGCCGGGAACTGTGCCAGCGGCGGGCGGGCTGCGAGCGCTGCCTGGCGCAAGCCGTTCAAGGAGCTGGACATGCCGCGCAACAGGCGCGCCAGCGCAGCGTCAGCCGCGATGGCTTCCAGCAGCAGGTAAATGTCGAGAACCAGCGGCGAGTCACAGAGGTCCACGCACGCAGCGCTGCCCCGGCTCGCCCGCATGGCCTGCACCAGGGCCATGGTGCGAAAGCGGTCCATGGCCAGAGCGGTATCCGCGAGGCCGGTTTCCGACGGCAGCCAGATGCACTGGCCGTCGGTGGCCGGCAGCGCCATGCGCGCCTGCGGGAAACCGCTGCGCTGGAAGGTCTTGGCGAGCCAGGTGGGCCGTGCCGGCATCTGCGCCGTGCGCAGGCGGTAGGCCGTGCCGAACACCGCCTCGATCAGCAGGCCCAGTCGCGGCGCCACATCGACCAGCAGGGTCACGGGCCGGGAGGGTGCCCTGGCCCGATGCCGTCGCCACAAGCGCTGTGTGAAAACGGTCGCGTGCCGGGCCACGTCGGTGATCACGTCCTCGGCTTCGGCCATCGGGGTGTTCCTCGATCAGATGAAGGTGGCGTCGACCAGGTCGCGCATCGCACCCACCAGCGCTTCGTCGTCCGACAGCGGCGACACCACAGCACTCAGGCAAGCCTGCCGCGGCGGGATGCCACTGACCACCAGCGCGGCCGCCGCGATCAACAAGCGGGTGCTCGGCACCTCCACCAACCCGCGGTCGCGCAGTTGGCGCAGCCGTTGCCCGAACGACACCAGCGCCACGGCCGTGGCATGGTCGGCACCGGCCTCGCTCTGGATGATGGCCGCCTCTCGCTCGGCCGGTGGAAAGTCGAAGTCGAGCGCCACGAAGCGCTGCCGCGTGCTGGGCTTGAGGTCCTTGAGCATGCGCTGGTAGCCCGGGTTGTAGGAGATGACCAGCTGGAAGCCGGGAGCCGCCACCAGCGTTTCACCGGTCTTGTCGATGGGCAGGATGCGGCGGTGGTCGGTCAGTGAATGCAGGACCACCATGGTGTCCTGCCGGGCTTCGACCACCTCGTCCAGGTAGCAGATGGCGCCCTCGCGCACGGCACGGGTGAGCGGCCCGTCCTGCCAGGCCGTGCCGTCGTGGCGGATCAGGAAGCGGCCAATCAGATCGCTCGCGCTCAGGTCGTCGTGGCAGGAGATCGTGACCAGGGGGCGTTTGAGCTTCCAGGCCATGTGTTCGACAAACCGCGTCTTGCCACAACCGGTCGGGCCTTTGAGCATCACCGCCAGCCGCAGGGCGTGGCAGTGCTCGAAGATGGCCACTTCTGCGCCCGACGGCAGGTAATACGGCTCGTCGGCGGTCGATCGCTCTGACCCGTCCAGTGGGCCGACTGTGTGGAGCAACGGAGCGGCCAAGGGGTCCCTCACAGGGTTGACAAGATGGCTTCGGCTTTGGTCGAGCGAGGCGCACCGGGGTCCGCCTCGACATCGAAGCGCGGTGCATGGCGGAAGAAGTCGTAGATGAACAGCCCCACGCCGATCGCGAACAGCGAGCCGGTGGCGATCAGCATGACGAAGTGCACCTGGATCTTCAGCTGCGCGTCGAGGTAGCCCATGCCCATGATGCGTTCCAGATAGACCTGCGCGATGCCGGCGGTGGCGAACGAGAGCGTCATGCCGAACATGCCGCCCAGCTGCATCCAGAACGCCCAGTAGCCGAGGCTGCTGCCTTGTTCGCTGCGCCCCGGCGTCATCGCCGGCAGGGCATAAGTGATCATGGCCAGCACGATCATCGCGTAGGCCCCGTAGAAAGCGGCGTGCCCGTGCATGGCGGTGATCAGCGTGCCGTGGGTCCATTTGTTGACATCCGGAAACGTGTGCGCCAGGCCCAGCAGGCCGGCACCGAACAGGGTGAACAGCGCGCTGCCGATGGTCCAGTGCAGCGCCAGCGTGTTGGGATGCGACAGGCCGGCGCGGCGCATGGCCGAATACGCGAACATCGCCATGCCCACCAGCGCGGCGGGCTCCAGCGCGCTGAAGATGCCGCCGATGGGCAGCCAGTACGACGGAACGCCCACCCAGTAGTAGTGGTGCGCCGTTCCCAGGATGCCGGCGATGAACACCAGGCCGACGATCACGTACAGCCACTTCTCCATCACCTCGCGGTCGGCACCGGACAGGCGGATCAACAGGTAGGCCAGGAAACCGCCCTGGATCATCACCCACACGCCCTCGACCCAGAGGTGGATCGTCCACCAGCGGTAGTAGATGGAGACGGTGTAGTTTTCGTATTCCAGCAGCGCGGGCAAATACAGCAGCGCGGCCAGGCCGAGGCCGAGCACCAGCACGCCCTCGGTGGTGGTGAAGCGTCTGGAGCGCCAGATCGTCATGCCGATGTTGTAGAGAAAGATCAGCATGCAGATCACGATCACAATCTTGTGCGGCAGGGGCTGTTCCAGCAGCTTGTTGCCGGTGCCGTAGCGAAACAGATAGCCCACCACGGCGGTCACGCCCATCAGGGTCCAGAGGACCAGCTGCACATAGGCGAGCCTGGTGCTGTAAAGCTCGGTGCGCGATTCGTCGGGCACCATCCAGTAGGTGGCGCCCATGAAACCGGTCAGCACCCACACGATCAGCAGGTTGGTGTGGATCACCTTGGTCACGTCGAACGGCAGGATGTTCAGCAGGGGATCGGGTCCGACGTATTTGGCGGCCGACAACAGCCCGAACACCAGTTGCAGCCCGAACAACACCATGGCCACGGCGAAATACCAGTAAGCAACCGATTGAGACCTGTAGCGCATGTCAGAACTCCTGCAGAAGTGGCGGCGGAGGCCCGCTGCCCGAGTGGGTTTGGCGGCTTCGAAGCCCGTTACTTGAAAGTCGCCAGGTACGCAGCGAGGTGGTTGACCTGTTCGGATGTCAGGTCCTTGTCGTAGGTGTTCGGCATGAAAGAGACCCCGTCGGCCGAATACATGGTGCCTGCAACCAGGTGCGCGCTGGGCTGGGTGATGGACTCGCGAATGAAGGCCTCCAGGTCGGTGGCGCTGCCCTTGTAGCCGGGTGACGCCAGGGTCTGCTGTGCGCGTGTGGCGATGCCGGCCAGCGAGGGGCCCGCCATGTCGGCTCCTGCCGTGAGGGAGTGGCAGGCGGTGCAGGCGGGTGCGGCGGTTCTGAACACGCGCTCGCCCAGGGCCACCGGGTCCTTGGCGGAAGCATCCGCGGTCGATCCTGCTGCAGGCGTCGATGTCCCCGCCACGGCGGCTTCGAGGGTCGGTTTGCCGGCCCCTGTGCCAGAGCCGGTGACCGTGATCGGCCGCGGTGGCCAGTCCTGGTTGTCCACCCGGCTGACCCAGTCCAGGAACGCGATCAGGCCATCAATGTCGGCATCGCTCAGGTCCTGCCGGGGCATCAGCCGGCGGTGGCGCTGTTCGTCGTAAAACTTCGACGGGTCTTTCAGGAAGGCCCGCAGGTAGGGCGCGCCGCGCTGTTGCGCGATCTTGGTGAGGTCGGGTGCGTAGTACGCCCCTTCACCGAACAAGGTGTGGCAGTTGATGCAGTTGTTCTTGTGCCAGACATCCTTGCCCAGGGTGACCGCGGGCGTGATGTTCTGTGCGTTCGTCAGTTTCGGAAACTGGCGGTGGCTGTCGACAGTGAGCCCCAGAAAAATCAGCGTGGCGACCAGGGTGGAGCCGATCGCGAAGTAACGTGCCTGGCGCTTGTTCATGTGTCTGCTCCCGCGTCAGACGCTGATGCCCGTCCAGTAGATGATGCTGATGGCGCTCGCGTACGCGATACCGGCCAGCATCAGACCGAGCACGACATGGCTGAACACCTGGAGACTTCGGTACGCGGTCATGGGGAGCACCTCGACGGTTGCGCCTGCGCGCTCTCGGAGGCGAGAGAGGCAGGCAGACGGTGCATGTTGGCGAGTCCGCGCCACTCGGTCCGTGCGGTAGCGTACCGAACCGAGGGCGCTTGCGAGCAAGCGCCCTCCTGACCACCAACCGGTGGTCTTCGACCGCAAGCCTGGCTGGAGCCGGGGGACGGCACAATAGGGCCGATTTATCTGCCCTGGCCTCCGGCCGGGCTCAGACCGTCGTTGCCATGTCTTCTTCCATGTCCCGCCCCTCCCCGTCCCTCAAATCCCGTTGCGCGCCGCTGCTGCTGTGCGCCCTGCTGGCCGCCTGTGCGGCACCGATGTCCACGGATGTCAGCGAGGCCGACGAGCCCGAAGAAAGCAGCCACGTCCCGGTACCGCCGGTGGTGCTGGATGGCACGGCCTGGCAGGCCACCAACCACATCGAGGGCCTGGTGCCCGGCACGCACTGGGAGCACCAGGTCTACGCCAGCCGCCGGCCAACGCGCTACAGCGCCACCGAACACGAGGGCCGCCCGGCCGTGATGGCCCGGGCCGACGGCGCCAACAGCACGCTGAGCCTGCCCCTGACCCCACCGCCCGGCGCCCTGCCCCAGCGCATCCGGTTTTCGTGGTTCGTGCCGGCGCTGAACCCGAAGTTCGACCTGCGCGAGAAGGGTGAAGACGATGCCGTGGTGCGCCTGATCCTGAGCTTCGAGGGCGACCGCAGCAGCCACTGGCGCGCGCGCGACCACCTGGTGTCCGAGTTGTCGAACCTGATCGCGGGCAAGCCGCTGCCGTTCGCTTCGATCATGTACGTCTGGGACAACCGCTACCCCGCGGGCACCGTGATCCCCAACCCCTACACCGACCGCATCCGCCAGATCGTGGTCGAGTCCGGGCCGGACCGGCTCAACCAGTGGGTGGACTTCGACCGCGACATCGAAGCCGATTTCCGTCGGGCGTTCGGCGAAGCCCCGGGTCCGCTGGTCGGCCTGGGCCTGATGAGCGACTCCAACAACTCGGGCGACTCGATCACCGCCTGGTACGGGCCGATGGACCTGACGCTGTCGCCCGCGACACCCTAGGAGCCGGCGTCTGTCGGCCGGACCACGCCGCGGCGCGGGATCGGTGTCGAGAACACGATGGAGGTGCGGGTCTCGCCGTAGCCGTTGATGTCGCCGAGAAAGCGCTCCAGATCGGGCAGGTCCAAGGCCACGACCTGCAACACATACGAGTCCTCGCCGCTGACGTGGTGGCACTCCAGCACCCGCGCCGAGGCGCGCAGCTTGTCGATCAGCGCCTTCTTGCCCGGTTGCGGCACGTTGATGCCAACGATGGCGCGCACGCCGTAGCCCACCTTGGCGGGGTCGATGTCGGCGTGCACACCGCGCACCACGCCCGCCTCCTGCAGGCGCCGAAGACGCTCCAGCGTGGCCGGCACCGACAGCCCGACCGCCGCGGCCAGTTCCTTGAGCGAGGCACGGCCATCGGTCTGCAAGGCGGACAGCAACCGCCAGGCTTTGTCGTCCACTTCCATGATCTGCTCCCTGTTGCCGATGAAGCCTAAGAATTTATCGAAAAACAGCCACACGGCCTAATTTTCGTGATTCTCCCCATCAGATCACCGCTTTAGCATCGGGGCATGGATGCCACATCGCTCACCGTCTTCTTCAAGGCCGCCCTGATCGGCCTGCTCATCGCCGCGCCGGTCGGCCCCATCGGTCTGCTGACCATGCAGCGCACGCTGGAACGCGGCTTGGCCGCCGGGCTGGCCACCGGCATGGGCGCGGCCGTGGCGGACGCTTTGTATGGTGCGATCGGGGCATTTGGCGTGAGCTGGCTGATCCATACCCTGATCGAGGCCAAAACGCCGCTGGCGCTGGGCGGCGGCGCGGTGCTGCTGGTGCTGGCCTGGAAGACCTGGCGCGCGCCCGTGACCGACGCGGTCGCCCCGGCGCGCGATGCCAGCGACCTGCTCGGGCTGGCGGCGGGCACCTTCGTGTTGACCCTGGCCAACCCGGCGACCATCGTGTCCTTCATCGCGGTGTTCGGTTCACTGGGCGGCAGCCTGCAGTCGGCGCCTTCACCGTTGTGGATGGTGGCCGGTGTGCTGGTGGGTTCGGCCGCCTGGTGGCTGCTGCTCACGGCGCTGATCGCGCACCAGCGGCACCGCTTCACACCGGCCTGGCGCAGCCGCATCAACCGCGGCTCGGCCCTGCTGCTGGCCGGGTTTGCGCTGTGGCAATGGGCTTCGCTGGCGGCCCGGTGAACAGCCTCAGCCGCCGAGACCGGCGAAGACGTTCTGCACGTCTTCGTTGTCGTCCAGCGCGGCCAGGAAGGCTTCCACCTCTTCCAGCGCTTCGGCGCTCAGGCTGGCCGGGTCGATGGGGTTCTTGGGTTTGTAGCCCAGCTTGGTCGACAGCACGGTGAAGCCGTGTGCGGGCAGCGCGCGGCTCACGAGGTCGAGGTCCGTCGGGTCGGTGAGAAAGACACACACGCCTTCTTCGTCGGCGGGTTCGAAGTCCTGCGCACCGGCTTCGATGGCGGCCAGCTCGGCATCCGCATCCTTCGCAGCAGCCTCGGCTTCGATGATGCCGACGTGGTCAAAGTCCCAGGACACCGAGCCGCTGGTGCCGAGCTGGCCCTTGCGGAACAGCACGCGCATGTCGGAGGCGGCGCGGTTCACGTTGTCGGTCAGGCACTCGACCATCACCGGCACGCGGTGCGGCGCGAAGCCTTCATAGATCACATGGTCGAACTGCACCGACTCCCCCGTGAGGCCGGCGCCCTTCTTGATGGCGCGGTCCAGCGTGTCCTTGGGCATGGAGACCTTGCGCGCCTGCTCCACCACCAGGCGCAGCCGCGCGTTCGCCGCCGGGTCCGCCCCGTGGCGCGCGGCGATCATGATGTCCTTGGCGAGTTTGCCGAAGAGGCGGCCCTTGGCGTTGGCGGCCAGATCCTTGTGTTTTGCTTTCCACTGCGCGCCCATGGGGAGTTCCTTGTGTTGTGTGCTGACCGGGGTGCATGAGTTTAGTGGACGGGCTGCGCGGGACACCGCCGTCCGGCAGGGGCTGCGCTCAAGCCACCGTCGCGAGCCGGTGCTCCAGCTGGCGCAACCGCAACGCGCAACCCGTGGCCACCAGCGCACAGGCCGCCGAGAGCCAGAACACGCTGGCCAGTCCGAAAGCCGAGCTCAGCAGCCCGCCGCCCAGCCCACCCATGACGCCCGGCAAGCCGTAGCCGATCACGGTGTAGAGCGCCTGGCCGCGCCCGCGCAGGCGGCCCGGGAAATGGTGCGAGAGCAGCGCAATGCAAACCGAATGGTGCGCGGCGAAGGTGATGGCGTGCAGCGCCTGCGCCAGCAACAGCAACGGCCACACCAGCGGCAGACCGGCGGTGAGCCCCATGCGCAGCGCCATCAGGCCCGCGGCCAGCGCCAGCCAGCCGGTGAGCGACATGAGCGGCAGCCAGCGCCCCTGCGTGAAGAACCAGCCGATTTCGATCACCACCGACACCGCCCACAAGAGGCCGATCACGGTCTTGCTGTAGCCCAGTGAATCGAGGTAGAGCGAAAAGAAGACGTAGATGAAGATGTGCGCGAGCACATGGAAAAACACGGCCGCAAAGAACCAGCGCACCGGCGGCTGGCGCAGCACGGGCCACATGTCGGGGTGATCGGCCTCAAAGTGCGCGGCTTCCTTGAAGTCCGGCAGCAGCCAGACACTCGCGGTCACCGCGGCCAGCGTGCCCAGGGTCCAGGCCGGGAAGTGGCCCATGCCGAATCGCTCGAACCACCAGCCCGCCACCACCACCGTGAGCAGGAAACCCAGCGAACCCCAGAGCCGCACGCGGCCATAGCGCTTCGCATCAAAAGCCCCGCCCTGACTCACCAGGTGCGCCAGCGCGGCCTCGCTCATGGGCATCATGGCGCTGGTGTGGGTGAACATGAGCAGCAGCACGATGAACAGCGCAACGCCGCCGAGCGGAAACCACAGCCCGATGGAGAGCAGCAGCGCCACCGTGGCCCCATAGCGCAGCAATTTCACGCGCTCGCCGGTGCGGTCAGACAGCGTGCCCCAGGCGTAGGGCGCAAACAGGCGCGTGGCCGACTGCACCGAAGTCAGCACGCTGATGGCGATCAGGCCGAAGCCCAGCTCTTTCAGCCAGAGCGGCAGGTAGGGGTTGAAGAAGCCGATGTGCGCGAAATAGCTCGCGGACAACGCTGCAAACGGGAACAGCTGTTTTCTTTCGGGCTTGTGCGGCACGTTGGTCAGCAAGAGGAGAACTTCGCTGGCACGCCTCCAGCACACACCGCAGAACCGGCTTTGCCGGGCTGCTGGTGTGGTCCCCCTTCAGGGGGAAGACGCGAAGCGGCGCAGGGGGTGCTCACCTTCCTGCCGCAGCGATGTCCGGCGTGTCCACATGCACATCGCCACACTGCGCACGGTGGCGCAGCGCGTGGTCCATCACCACCAACGCCAGCAGCGCTTCCATGATGGGCGCCGCGCGGATGCCGACACAAGGGTCGTGGCGGCCCTTGGTGATCACTTCGGTGGGTGCGCCGGCCACGTCGATCGAATCGCGTGGGACCAGGATCGAGCTGGTGGGCTTGATGGCGATGGACACGTCCAGGTCCTGCCCGGTGCTGATGCCACCGAGCGTGCCACCGGCCTTGTTGCCCACAAAACCGCCAGGCGTGAGCGAGTCGCCGTGCGTGCTGCCCCGGTCGGTCACGCTGGCGAAACCGGCGCCGATCTCGACGCCCTTCACGGCGTTCAGGCCCATCATGGCGTAAGCGATGTCAGCGTCGAGTTTGTCGTACAGCGGCTGGCCCAGTCCCACCGGCATGTTCTGCGCCACCACCCGCAGCCGCGCGCCACACGAGTCGCCGCTCTTGCGCAGCGCGTTCATGAAGGTTTCGATGGCCGAGACATCGGCCACTGGCGCGAAGAAGGGGTTGTTGGGCACGTGGTCCCAGCTCTCGAAGCCAATGGCCACGTCGCCCACCTGCGTCATGCAGGCGTGGAACGTGGTGCCGTATTTTTCTTTCAGCCACTTCTTCGCCACGGCGCCAGCGGCCACGGTGGGCGCGGTCAGGCGGGCCGAACTGCGGCCGCCACCGCGCGGGTCGCGGATGCCGAATTTCTGCCAGTAGGTGTAGTCGGCATGACCCGGGCGGAAGGTCTGCAGGATGTTGCCGTAGTCCTTGCTGCGCTGGTCGGTGTTGCGGATCAGCAGGGCGATCGGTGTGCCGGTGGTCTTGCCTTCGTACACGCCACTCAGGATTTCCACCGCGTCGGGCTCGTTGCGCTGGGTCACAAACTTCGATGTGCCGGGGCGGCGGCGGTCCAGATCGGTCTGGATGTCGGCCTCGGACAAGCCCATGCCGGGCGGACAGCCGTCGATCACGCAGCCAATGGCCGGGCCGTGGGATTCACCGAAGTTGGTGACGCAAAACAGGGTGCCGAAGGTATTGCCGCTCATAGTGAACCGGATTATCCCAGAGGGCCGATGGGGCAGGCGTGGACCAGTCTGGTGCTCGCCTGTGCCAGGAGACCCGGCGAAATCCGGGACGGGGGACATTCACGGAGCTGAACGCCCGGGTGCCCGATCCCGCGAGGTGCCAGCGCACGAAGCACCCTTAAAACGCCGCCTTCAGCTCATCAATGTCATCCGGTTCGGCCTCCGCCGCAGCCACCCATTCCTGCAGGGCCGGCAGCAGCCCGCCCCGGGTCTGATCTCGTTGAGGTATTCGCCAATGGCGAACGTGTCCCACACGTGCACGCCGTCGCGGGCCTGGTTCGAGAAGAACCGGATCAGCCACGAGCCGCTGCCACACGCAGGGTTCATGCGCCGCGTGTACCCCGGCTCCGTGCAGCTCTCGGCCTTCATCAGCACGAACCCGGAGCGCCACAAGCAGTCGTGCCGCAACATCTACGACCACCTGGAACACGACCGCGATCCGCCGCATCGCGCTGATGACGGTCGAAGGCGAACGCGACCACCCCAGAGTGCGGGACAGGATCCACGCCTCAATGGGTTGAACCCCGAAAACCAGAACACCCCGACTGGCGGGGCGTTCTGTTCGGGGTGGTGGCACGAGCGAAAGGCTCTCAGCCTCTCAAGGCATGTTCGGCTCGGTCTTGCCGGATTCGGCTTCTTCTTCCGGCCAGTCACGGATGTAGGCCTTGAGCATCTTGTTTTCGAAGTTCTGGCTGTCGACCACAGCCTTGGCCACGTCGTAGAAGCTGATCACGCCCATCAACATCTTGGCGTCCATGACCGGCATGTAACGGGTGTGCTTTTCCAGCATCAGGGGGCGCACCTCATCAAGTTCGGTCTCGGGGGTGCAGCTCATGGGATGGTCGTCCATCACGGCGCGCACCGCGCGGGTCCCGAGCACACCGTTGTTCTTCGCCAAGGTGTGGATCACTTCCCGGAAGGTCAACATGCCCACCAGCTCGCCGTGTTCCATGACGGCCAGCGAACCGATGTCGAACTGGGCCATGGTGGCCGCCGACTGGATCAGCGTGTCGTCGGGATGGCAGGTGTAGAGGGTTCCGCCCTTGACGCGCAGGATGTCACTGACTTTCATCGCCGTTCTCCTCGGAGTGTTTTGTGTCGCCAGCCGGTCTGGCATGCATGGGAATATAGCCCACAATAAACCCGAAAACCACCGCATTCAGCCCGATGCGGACGCATTCGAACCCCACAGGAGACAGACCCCATGCCCGGTTATTCCGACCCCGGCTTTGACACGCTGGCGCTGCACGCTGGCGCCACGCCCGACGCCACCGGCGCGCGCGCCGTGCCGATCCACCTCACCACCTCCTTCGTCTTCGAGTCCAGCGACCACGCGGCCGCCCTCTTCAACCTGGAGCGGGCCGGCCACGTCTACAGCCGCATCAGCAACCCGACCAACGCGGTGTTCGAGCAGCGCATGGCCGCGCTGGAAGGCGGCATCGGCGCCATCTCGGTGGCCAGTGGCCAGGCCGCCTTGCACCTGTCCATCGCCACCCTCATGGGCGCGGGTTCACACATCGTCGCCAGCACCGCGCTCTACGGTGGCAGCCAGAACCTGCTGCACTACACGCTGCGCCGCTTCGGCATCGAGACCACTTTCGTGAAGCCCGGCGACATCGACGGCTGGCGTGCCGCCGTGCGGCCGAACACCCGGCTGTTCTTTGGCGAGACCGTGGGCAACCCCGGCCTGGACGTGCTGGACATCCCGACCGTGGCGCAGATCGCGCACGAGGCCAAGGTGCCACTGCTGGTGGACAGCACGCTGACCACGCCGTATCTCATCAAACCTTTCGAACACGGCGCCGACCTCGTCTACCACTCGGCCACCAAGTTCCTCAGCGGCCACGGCACCGTGATCGGTGGTGTGGTGGTGGACGGCGGCAGCTTCGACTGGGACGCCAGCGGGCTGTTTCCTGAGCTGACCGAGCCTTACGACGGCTTCCACGGCATGACCTTCAGCGAAGAAAGCACCGTGGGCGCTTTCCTGCTGCGCGCGCGCCGCGAGGGTCTGCGCGACTTCGGCGCCTGCCTCAGCCCGCACAGCGCCTGGCTGATCCTGCAGGGGCTGGAGACGCTGTCGCTGCGCATGGAGCGCCACATGAGCAACACCGAGAAGGTGGTTCAGTTCCTCGCCAGCCACCCGCTGGTGGGCCGCGTGGGCCACCCACTGCTGGAAACGCACCCCAGTCATGCGCTCGCGCAGAAGCTGCTGAAGCACGGCGCGAAAGGCGCGGGCGCGGTGTTCAGCTTCGACATCAAAGGCTCGCGCGAACAGGGCAAGGCCTTCATCGAAGCGCTCAAGATCTTCAGCCACCTGGCCAACGTGGGCGACTGCCGTTCGCTGGTGATCCACCCGGCCAGCACCACGCACTTCCGCATGAGCGACGAAGCGCTGGCCGGTGCCGGTATCGGCCCCGGAACGATCCGCCTGTCCATCGGGCTGGAGGATCCGGACGACCTGATCGACGATCTGAAACGCGCGCTCAAGGCCGCAGAGAAAGCGGGAGCCTGACCATGTACCTGCAAGTCAACGGCGCCCAGACCTACTGCTACACCGGCGGCAAAGCCTTCGATGCCGCAAAACCCACCGTCGTCTTCATCCACGGCGTGCTCAACGACCACAGCGTCTGGATCCTGCAGACCCGCTACCTCGCCAACCACGGCTGGAACGTGCTGGCGGTGGACCTGCCCGGCCACTGCAAAAGTGGTGGTGAAGCACCGTCTTCGGTCGAAGAAGCGGCGGACTTCATTGGCGCCCTGCTCGACGCGGCCGGCGTGCAGCGCGCCGCCCTCATCGGCCACAGCTGGGGTTCGCTGATCGCGCTCGAAGCCGCGTCCCGGCTGAAAGACCGCGTGAGCCACCTGGTGCTGGTGGGGACGGCCTACCCCATGAAGGTTTCGCCGGCGCTGATCGAGGCCTCGCTGAACGAGCCCATGAAAGCGCTGACCATGGTCAACGTGTTCTCGCGCTCCACCCTCGCCGCCCCCCCCTCGGCGCTTGGCCCGGGGACCTGGGTCTACGGCGCCAGCATGGCGCTGGGCCGGCGCGTGCTGGCCAGCAACCCGAAGGTCAACGTGTTCCACCGCGGCTTCGTGGCCTGCGACACGTATGCAAATGGCGAGCAGGCCATCACGGCCATCACCTGCCCCGTGCTGTTCCTGCTCGGCGCCCAGGACCAGATGACACAACCCAAGGCCGCGCAGGGCCTGATCAAGGCGGCTCAGGCGGCGGGCAAGACCGCGCGGGTGGAGAAGCTCCCGGTCGGCCACCACCAGATGACGGAAACACCCGACGCCACGCTGTTCGCCATCCGCGACTTCCTTCAGGGCCGTTAAGGCTCACTTGGCGAAGGCGCTCGGCCAGGCGTTGCGGGTCGCCGCCGCGGCCTGGCGAACCCATCGCCGCAGTGCGCGCCAGACGGTGAGGCTCCAGCCACGGCGCGGCGCCGGTTCCACCAGCGGCGTCAGCAGGTACTCGCTGTAGCAGGTCGGCGCGTCCTCTGAGGGGCGGGGCCCTGCGTCGGCGCCGATCAGTATCCAGTCCTGCAGCAGATCGACGCTGGCGCCGGGGCCGAGAAACAGGTCCTGCGCGGCGTTCGGCTGGGTCAGCCAGAAATGGCCGCTGACCACCCTCAGGCGCATGCCGGCGCTGGCATCGATCATGCGGGTCTGGCGCGGCAACAGGCGGGTGGGTTGGGCGGTGGGGTGCATGACGGGCCTCCTGTGGATGAGGCTCCACTGTCCGTGTTTGAGCCCTGGCGCAACAGACACACAGATCGCCCAGCTTGTGAGCACCAGAAGCGCTTTTCGCGCCATCTGTGTGGTCTCTTTGGGGCCCATCTGTACCGGTCACCCAGGCGCGTGTGCGCCTTGTGGGGGCCGGCACTCGGTTAGCATGGAAACGCCATGCCTGCGCCCCATCCCACGCTCGCGCTGTGTCCGGCCCCGTTGGTCGAACCGGTCTCCGCCCTGCCGCTGTACCAGCAGATCGCGCAGACACTCGCGCAGCTGATCCACAGCGGTGCGTTCAAGGCCGGTCAGCGCCTGCCGTCTGTGCGGGAAACGGCGCTGACGCAGGGTGTGTCCATCTCCACAGCGATGCAGGCCTACCGCCAGCTCGAAGAGCAGGGCCTGGTGCAGGCGCGCCCCAAGGCGGGCTACTTCGTGCGCCGCGCCCAGCGCATCGCCCAGCCCGGCCTGAGCGCGCCGCCCCAGCGCAGCTTTCTGCTGGAGCGGCAAAGCCGTTCCGAGGCCTTCGCCATGCTGCACCAGCCCGGCGACCGGGCGACGTTTGGTGGTTTCACCCCGCAAAGCAGCGAACTGTTTGACGAGGACCGTCTGCGGGTGGCCATCGGCCGCGCCTCGCGGGTGCACCGGCACAGCCTGACCGAGTACAACAAGGCCGACGCCGGACGGCCTGCGCTGCGTCAGGCGGTCGCCCAGCGCGCCCTGCAGCTGGGCTGCGCGCTGGACGCCAGCGGCATCGTGATCACCGCCAGCTGCACGCAGGCCGTGAGCCTGTGCCTGCGCGCGGTCACGCAGCCGGGGGACGTGGTGGCACTCGAATCTCCCACTTTTTTTGGCTACCTCGACCTGATCGAATCCCTGGGCCTGCGGGTGCTGGAGATCCCCACGCACCCGGCCACCGGGCTCTCGCTGCCCGCGCTGGAACTGGCGCTGGACACGCAACCCGTCAAGGCCGTGCTCGCCGCGCCCACGCTGTCCAACCCGCTGGGATCGGTCATGCCGCTGGCGGCCAAGCAGCGGCTGGTGCGCCTGCTGGCCCAGCGGCGGGTGCCCTTGATCGAAGACGTGGTGTTCAACGACCTGTTGTCCGGGGATCAGCGGCGCAAGGCCGCCAAGTCCTGGGACACCGAAGGCAACGTCATGGTCTGCGGATCGTTTGCCAAAACGCTGACGCCGGGGATCCGCCTGGGCTGGGTCGAGGCCGGTCGCTGGCGCGATGCCGTCGCCACCCACAAGCGGCTGCAGGGCGCCGCCACCAACGTGGTGCTGGAAGAGGCGCTGGCCGATCTGCTGACCCAGGGCAGCTACGAAGCCCACCTGCGCCGCCTCACGGCGTCCATGCGGCAACGCCGCCACGAGGCACGGCATCTGATCGCGCACCACTTCCCCACCGGCACACGGGTGAGCAATCCGCCGTCGGGCGATACGCTGTGGCTGGAGCTGCATCCGGCGATCGCCAGCATGGACCTCTTCAAACGCTGTGCCAGCGAGGGCATCACCTTCGGCCCGGGCGAACTGTTCACCGCCACCGACCGCTACCGCAACTGCCTGCGCCTGAACTTCTCGGGCCCCTGGAACGCCATCACCATGCAGGCCCTGGCGCGCATCGGCGAGATCGCGCGCCAGATGCTGGAGCGCCCCGCTGCCAGCCCGACGTCCCCGCTACTGCGGCGCGCTTAGGCGACTGCGCGGCGGGAAAACCAGCACCCGCGTTCCTCCGCCCGCAGCCACAATGGCCGCACCATGCTGAAAGACCCGATCACCCCACCCATGAGCGCCGCGCGGGCGCACGAGATCGCCAACGCCTTCGACCTGCGCGCCCTGCCCGCCGACTTCCTGACCAACCCCTACCCGGTGTACGCCGCCCTGCGCGAGCACGAACCGGTGCGCCACATGCCCGACGGCTCGGTGTTCCTCACCCGCCATGCCGACCTGGTGGCGGTGTACCGCGACGCGGCCACCTTCAGTTCGGACAAACACGTGGAGTTCGCGCCCAAGTACGGCGCGGACTCGCCGCTGTTCGAGCACCACACCACCAGCCTGGTGTTCAACGACCCGCCGCTGCACACCCGCGTGCGCAAGCTCATCATGGGCGCCCTCACCCGCCGCGCCATCGCCGACATGGAGCCCGGTCTGGTGATGCTGGTCGACAGCCTGCTGGACCGGCTTGAAGCGCAGGGCGGCGGCGACCTGATCGAAGACTTCGCCTCGGCCATTCCCGTCGAGATCATCGGCAACCTGCTGGGCGTGCCGCACCAAGACCGCGACCCGCTGCGCAACTGGTCGCTCGCCATCCTGGGCGCGCTGGAACCGGTGGTGACGCCCGAACAGCACGCGCTGGGCAACCGCAGCGTGACCGAGATGCTGGACTATCTGCGCTCGCTGGTGGCCGAGCGCCGCCAACGCCCCGGCGACCCGGAGCGCGACGTGCTCACGCGACTGATCCAGGGCGAGGTGGATGGCGAAAAGCTCAGCGAGGTCGAGTTGCTGCAGAACTGCATCTTCCTGCTCAACGCCGGCCACGAGACCACCACCAACCTCATCGGCAACGGCCTGATCCTGCTGCAGGAGTTCCCGGCGGCGCGCGCGCAGCTATTGGCCGATCTGCAGGCCACGGCCAGCGATGCCGCCGCGCAGGAACAGGTGCTCACGCTGGCGGTGGACGAGTGCCTGCGCTTCGAATCGTCCAACCAGCTCGGCAACCGGCGCGCGCTGAAAGCCACGCAGGTCGGCGGTGTGGACTTGCCGGCGGGCGCGCTGGTCACGCTGTGCATCGGCGCGGCCAACCGCGATCCGGCGCAGTTCCCCGACCCCGAAACGCTGGACCTGCGGCGCGCCACCAACAAACATCTCGCGTTCGGCTTCGGCATCCACCAGTGCGCGGGCCTGAGCCTGGCGCGGCTGGAGGGGCGCATCGCCATCGGCCGCTTCCTGCAGCGCTTCCCGGACTACCGGCTGAGCGCAGCACCCACGCGCGGCGGACGGGCGCGTTTCCGCGGTTTCCTGAACGCGCCTTTCAAGCTCGGCTGATGCTCGGACAACCCACGCTCGCAGGAGATCCTGCTGACGAAGCGCAGCGGCCGGGCTCTCAACTCAAGGAACAGACGGCACGACCAGCGCCTGGGCCACGGTGAGTTCGCCCAGCCGGCTCTCGGCCCAGAAGCGGCTGGTGCCGGCCTGGCGCGCGAGCAGCAGGCGCTCGGCCAGCGGTGCCACAGGGGTCAACGCCGGATCGATCAGCAGCACGTAGCGCTCTTCGTCTTCGTCGAGCCGCCCCAGCCAGTCCAGTGCCACGAGGGCAGCCACCGGTTCTTCGAGCTGCAGGGCTTCCACGCGCAGCGTGTGGGCCAGCGCGGCCAGGCTCTGGCCTTTCTGCGCCGCGCCCTGCGCCAGGTGCAGCTGCTCCAGCACCTCCAGCGCCAGCTGGAAGCTCCAGCCCGGGCTGTCACCGCGCCGCGCAATGCCCGCCAGCAGGCTGGGCAGGTAGGCGGACACCACCGCGCCCAGCAGGATGATCACCCAGGCGACGTAGAACCACACCAGCAGGATCGGCACGGTGGCGAAGGTGCCGTAAACCACCGAATAGGTCGGCACCTGGGCCAGGTACCAGCCCAGCGCTTCCTTCGCCAGCTCCAGACCACTGGCCACGAACAGGCCGCCGATGAGCGCATGGCCCCAGCGCACGTGGGTGTTCGGCACATAGCGGTAGAGCGCGCCCATGCCGACCACCACGATCGCAAACTGCACCGTGTCCAGCAGCAGGCGCACGCCACCCGGCAGCACCGAGACCATGCCGCGCGAAGCGGTCAGGGCGTAGGAGGTGGCGGTGAGGCTGACCGCCAGCAGCAGGGGTCCCAGCGTGAGCACCGCCCAGTAGACCAGGATGCGCTGCGCCAGCGGGCGCGCCCGGCGCACGCGCCAGATGTCGTTGAGCTTGCGGTCGATGGTGAGGATCAGCGCCAGCGCGGTCACCAGCAGCACCAGCGCACCGGCCCAGCCCATCTGGCCGGCCTTGGCGGCGAACTGGTTGAGCGAACTCAGCACCTGCCGGGCGATGTTGTCCGGGATCAGGCTCTTGACCAGCCAGCCCTGCAGCGTGACCTGCAGGCGGGCAAACATCGGGAAGGCGCTGAAGATCGCCAGCGCCACGGTGAACAGCGGCACCAGCGAGATGGTGGTGGTGAAGGTCAGGCTCGACGCGGTGACGCCCAGGCGGTCTTCGCGGAAGCGCTCGCGCAGCGTGATGGCGGTGTTGCGCCAGGGGAATTTCAGCGTGTCTTCCCACAGCTCGCGCAGAAAGGTTTCCATCGCCCGCAGGCGCTCATTCAGGGTCATCCCGGTATCATCCCAGATTGTCCCTGGGGCGCACCTCCGGTGCCGCCGCCCCGCCAACTTTCCCCCTCCATGCCCGCCGCCCTGCACACCCCTTCGTCGCCCACCTCGCCCGCCGTCTCGTTCACCCGCTGGCTCGCCGTGGGCAGCCTGCTGGGCCTGATCGTGCTGTGCCTGGCCTGGGAACTCTGGCTCGCGCCGCTGCGCCCGGGGGGCTCCTGGCTGGTGCTCAAGGTGCTGCCGCTGACCCTGCCGCTGGCCGGGCTGCTGAAGAACCGCATGTACACCTACCGCTGGCTCAGCCTGCTGGTGTGGATCTACTTCACCGAAGGCGCGGTGCGCGCCACCAGCGACAGCGGGCTGTCCGCCGCGCTGGCCGGCATCGAGGTGCTGCTGTGCGTGCTGTTGTTCGTGGCCTGTGCGCTGCACGTGCGCATCCGCCAGCGCGCCGCCGGCCAGGAAGCCGTGGCCGCCGACAAGGCCCGCCACGCCGCGGCCACCGGCGCCGCGGCCGACCCTGTCAACACCACCTCCACAACCCGCCCATGAACGCACTGCTCGACCAACTGCGGGCCATCGTCGGTGCGACCCACGTGCTCACGCACGACGACCCGGCCACCGACCTCAGCGCCTGGGAAAACGACTGGCGCCAGCGCGCCCGCGGCTGTGCACTGGCCGTGGTGCGCCCTGGCAACACCGGCGAAGTGTCTGAGGTGGTGAAAGCCTGTGCGGCGGCCGGCGCATCGATCGTCCCGCAGGGCGGCAACACCGGTCTGGTGGTGGGCTCGGTGCCCGATGACAGCGGCACGCAGGTCGTGCTGTCGCTCACGCGCATGAACCGCGTGCGCGCCATCGACGGCGCCAACCTCACCATGACGGTCGATGCCGGCTGCGTGCTGCAGGCGCTGCAGGAAGCCGCCGAACAGGCCGGCTTCCTGTTCCCGCTCTCGCTCGCGGCCGAAGGCAGCTGCACCATCGGCGGCAACCTGGCCACCAACGCCGGCGGCACGCAGGTGGTGCGCTACGGCAATGCGCGCGATCTCTGCCTGGGCCTGGAAGTGGTCACCGCGCAGGGCGCCGTGTGGCACGGCCTGACCGGCCTGCGCAAGGACAACACCGGCTACGACCTGCGCGACCTCTTCGTCGGCAGCGAAGGCACGCTGGGCGTCATCACCGCGGCGACCATGAAGCTCTACCCGCTGCCCGCCGCGCAGCTCACCGCCTGGGCCGCCGTGCCCAGCCTGGAATCGGCCGTGGCCTTGCTGGGCCTGGCGCATCAGCACCTGGGTGCGGGCCTGACCGGCTTCGAAGTCATGGGCCAGTTCGCGCTGAGCCTGGTGGCCAAACACTTCCCGCAGCAGCGCGTGCCGCTGTGGGAAGACACGCCCTACTGTGTCTTGCTGGAAAACAGCGACAGCGAGTCCGAAGAACACGCGCGCGCGCAGTTCGAGCGCTTGCTCGAAACCGCTTTCGAGAACGGCGTGGTGAGCGACGCCGTGGTGGCCGAGAGCCTGCAGCAGGCCCACGCGCTCTGGCACATCCGCGAAAGCATTCCGCTGGCGCAGGCCGAAGAAGGCCTGAACATCAAACACGACATCAGCATCCCGGTTTCGCGCATTCCGGCTTTCTGCGCCGAGACCGACGCCCTGCTGGAGCGCGAGATCCCCGGCGTGCGCCTGGTCAACTTCGGCCACCTGGGCGACGGCAACCTGCACTACAACGTGCAGGCGCCCGCCGACGGCGATCCCAAGGCCTTCCTGCGCGAGCAGGAAGCGCGCGTGAACACCCTGGTGTTCGACGCGGTGGCGCGCTTTGACGGTTCCATCAGCGCCGAACACGGCGTGGGCAGCCTCAAGGCCGACAAGCTGCCGCGCTACAAGGACCCGGTCGCACTGGCGCTGATGCGCTCCATCAAGCAGGCGCTGGACCCGCAGAACCTGCTGAACCCCGGGCGCGTGCTGCCGCGCTGACCCTGGCACCGGGTCACGCCGGCCTCTTTGCACACCGGGATCTGCCGCTTGGCCCACCTGCTCCTGCTCGCCATCGTCTACGTGTCGTTCGTCAGCCTGGGGCTGCCCGACGCCGTCATGGGCGTGATCTGGCCAGCGATGCGGGCGGACATGGGCCAGCCCCTGGCGGCCCTGGGCGTGCTGACCCTCACCATGACGGTGTGCGCCGCGCTCAGCGCGGGCTTTGCCGGGCGCATCGTCGCGCGGGTGGGCACCGGCGTGGTGGTCGCGGCCAGTTGCCTGATGACCGCGCTGGCCCTGGTGGGGTTTTCGGTGGCGCCTTCGTTTGCCTGGCTGGTGCTTCTCGGCATTCCGCTGGGCGCGGGCGGCGGCGCGGTCGATGCCAGCCTGAACCACTTCGTCGCTGCGCACTACGCGTCGCGCCACATGAACTGGCTGCACGGCTTCTGGGGCGTGGGCGCCACCACCGGTCCGGCCGTGATGGGTCTGGCGCTGGCCAGTCAGGGCGGCTGGACGTTCGGCATCCTCGCCCTCGGGCTGGCCCAGCTCACACTGGCCGCGCTGCTCTGGGCCACGCTGTCGCTCTGGCGGCGTGAACGTTCCCAGCCGGCGGACGCCGCTGCGACACGCGAACCACCGGCGGTCTTCAAACCGGTCGCGCGCCGCGCCCTGTGGCTGGCGCCGCTGTGTTTCCTGTTCTACGTGGCGGCGGAAATGGGCACCGGCCTGTGGGCCGCCAGCATCCTGGTGAACGACCGGGGCATCAGCCTTGCGCAGGCGGGCTTCTGGGTCTCGCTGTATTTCGGCTCCATCACTGCGGGGCGTTTCGGCGTGGGCCTGGTCTCGAACCGCCTGGGCAACCGGCGGCTGGTGCGCCTTGGGGTCACACTGGGCCTGGCCGGCGCTGCGCTGTTTGCCCTGCCCGGCCTGCCGGCGGTGCTGTCGCTGGCGGGCCTGGTGCTCATGGGTCTGGGCTGCGCGCCGGTATTTCCTTCGCTGATGCACGAAGCCGCGCGGCGCTTTCCGGCCGACGTGGCGCGCACCGTGATCGGCAGGCAGATGATGGCCGCCTACGCGGGCGGCTCGGTCATCCCGGCCGCGTTTGGCCTGCTGGCCACCTGGGTCGGGCTCGGCGCGGTGATGCCGGTGGTGATGCTGCTGCTGATCGCCCTGCTGTGGGCGACCCGCGCGCTCGACCGGCTGACCTGAAACGCTGCGGTATCAGACGGCTTTCAGACGCGCTTCGTTGAGCTGTGACGCGCGCAACGAAGCCGGCCGTGCCTGCATCCGCGCGGCATAGGCCTCGAACACCGGCCGCTTCTCGATGGTGCCGAACATCAGGCCCCACACCACGCTGGCCCCGACGTAAACATCGGCCGCGGTGAACTGTTCACCGCACACATACGGCCCCTTCGACAGCCCGAGCTCCAGCGCGTTCATCGTGTCGGTGTAACAACCGAAGCCGACCATGGCGCTGCGACCCTCGGGCACTTCCCAGCCGAGCGAGCGCGCCACCACGGCCTGCTCCAGCGGCCCGGCAGCGAAGAACAGCCAGCGAAAGTAGTCGGCCCGGGCTGGCGAACCGGGCGGCGGGATCAGGCCTTTTTCCGGGAACCGGTCACCCAGGTAAGCGCAGATGGCCGCAGCCTCGGTCACCACAGCGTCACCATGGCGCAGCGCCGGCACCTTGCCCATGGGATTGACCGCCAGGTAGTCCGGCGCCTTCATGGTGGTGCCGTAATCGAGCCAGACGGTTTCGTAGGGCTCTGCCAGTTCTTCCATCATCCAGTGCGCGATGCGGCCGCGGGACTGGGGGTTGGTGTAAAGGGTCAGTGAAGGCATGGCGGAGTCTCCGGTTGGCGGATGCGACGAGGCCGCATCGTAGCCCTCAGACGCGTGGCGGTCCACCGTGGCGCAGGGGTGATCCAGAGCGGGCACAATCGTGGTTTCGCCTGCCCGTTGGCCTCTGAAACTGTCCCATGACCGACCATAGCCCCCAGCGCCCTGTGCGCTCGCAATACGAAGATTTCATGCGCCACGTGTTCACCCAGGGCGTGAACAAAGGCGACCGCACCGGCACGGGCACCCAAAGCGTGTTTGGCCACCAGATGCGCTTCGACCTCAACGAAGGCTTCCCGCTGGTGACCACCAAGAAGGTGTTCCTCAAGGCCATCATCGTCGAGCTGCTGTGGTTCCTGCGCGGTGACAGCAACGTGAAATGGCTGCAGGAACGCGGCTGCACCATCTGGGACGAATGGGCGCGCGCCGACGGCGACCTCGGCCCGGTCTACGGCGTGCAGTGGCGCAGCTGGCCGACGCCCGACGGCGGTCACATCGACCAGATCGCCGACATGATCCAGACCCTGAAAACCAACCCCGATTCGCGCCGCATCATCGTCAGCGCCTGGAACGTGGCCGAACTGAACAAGATGGCGCTCATGCCGTGTCACGCGTTCTTCCAGTTCTACGTGGCCCCCGCCACCGAACCCGGTGGGCGCGGCAAACTCAGCTGCCAGCTCTACCAGCGCAGCGCCGACATCTTCCTCGGCGTGCCCTTCAACATCGCCAGCTACGCCCTGCTCACGCACATGGTGGCACAGCAGTGCGACCTGGACGTGGGCGACTTCATCTGGACCGGCGGCGACTGCCACATCTACGACAACCACCGCGAACAGGTGGAACTGCAGCTGAGCCGCCAGCCCTTCGCCTACCCGACGCTCAACATCAAGCGCCGACCCGATTCCATCTTCGACTACCAGTACGAAGATTTCGAGGTGCAGGGCTACGAGTGCCATCCGGCCATCAAAGCCCCAGTCGCGGTGTGAGGATGGCCCCCACGCTTGCCCACCTCGTGTGGACGCTGCCCCCCGAAGGGTCGCCCACCGGCTTGGGGCGGCCCTACGCCGGCTCATGATCTCCCGCCGCCAGCTCTGGGCGTTGCTGGCCCTCACGCTCATGTGGGGCGTCAACTGGCCCATGATGAAGCTCTCGCTGCAGCAGCTCTCGCCGCTGTATTTCCGCGCCAGCACCATGCTGCTCGGCGCGGCCTGGCTGTTCGTCTACGTGGCGGCCCAGGGCGAGCGCATGCGCCCGGCCGGACGCGAATGGTGGGCCATCGTCTGGCTCGGCCTGCCCAACGTGCTGGGCTGGCACACGCTGTCGATCTTCGGCGTGCAGGAGCTGGCCTCAGGGCGTGCAGCCATCCTGGGCTTCACCATGCCGATCTTCACCGTGCTGATCGGCGCGGCCTTCTTCGGTGAACGCATCACGCCGCGCGTGCGGCTCGCGGTGCTGTGTGTCAGCATCGCCATCGCCCTGCTGCTGTGGAACGAACTGCAACGCCTTTCAGGACGCCCGGTGGGCGTGGCCTGGATGCTGGGCGCCGCCGCCTCGTGGGCGCTGGGCACGCTGCTGTTCCGCCGCGCGCACCTCACGCTCTCTCCGCTGGTGGTCACGGTCTGGATGCTGCTGCTGGGGAGCTTTGTCGTCTGGGTACTGGCGCTGTCGCTGGAGCCGCTGCCGCAACCGGCCACGTTCACGCCCCTGATGTGGATCAGCCTGGCCTACGGCGCGCTGATCAACTACGGCATCGCGCAGCTGATCTGGTTCAGCATGGCGCGCGACCTGCCGCCCGCCACCAGCGCCATGAGCGTGATGGCGATCCCGCTGGTGGGCACGCTGAGCGCCACCTTCATCATCGGCGAGGTGCCGCACTGGCAGGACTGGCTGGCCATGGGCTTCGTGATGCTGGCGATCGCCAGCGTGCTGTTGCCGCCGGGCGCGCTGTGGCGGCGGCCCGTCGCGGCACAATCGACGGATGCCTGACACCACCGCCCCAACGCCCGCTCGTTTGCACCTGATCTACGCCCGCGCCGCCAACGGCGTGATCGGCAAGGACAACGCCCTGCCCTGGCACTTGCCCGAAGACCTGGCGCACTTCAAGCGCACCACACTGGGCTGCCCGGTGATCATGGGTCGCAAGACCTGGGATTCGCTGCCACCGAAGTTCCGGCCGCTGCCCGGGCGCCTCAACATCGTGGTCACGCGCGACACGGGCTGGGCGGCCGACGGCGCGACCGTCGCCCTCTCGCTGGAAGCCGCGCGCGACCACTGCCCGCCCGGCAGCGACGCCTGGGTGATCGGTGGCGCGCAGGTCTATGCGCAGGCGCTGCCCCTGGCCACCAGCGTGGTCATCACGGAGATCGCACGGGATTTCGAGGGCGATGCCTTCGCTCCCACGCTGGGCCCTGATTGGGTGGAGAGCGCACGCGAGGATCATGTGAGCGTCAGCGGTCTGCCCTTCAGTTTCGTGACCTACCAGCGCGCCGCAGCCCTCTGACCTGCGGCCACAGGTCGTGGAACCTCACTGGCCCTTGACCTTGGCCAGCAGCGCGCTGACCTCGGCACGGCGGCCTTCGTCAGCGATCTGGCGGCCGGCGCGACCGGGCGCCTGCAACGCCTTTTCAAGGTAAGGCACGGCCTTCTGCGGCTCGTCGGTCTGCACCAGGAAGTCGGCGTAGAAGTAGTTGGGATCGATGCCCTGGGGGTTGATCGTCAGCGCCTTCTGCAGCAGCTCGCGCGCCTTGGCCTTGTCACCAAAACCCAGCGGCCAGCCCGGCACCTTGTAATAGAGCACGCCCAGGCTGTTGTAGGCCGAACCGTCGAGCGCGGCACCATCGACCTGGATCGCCGACTCGTACAGGCCTTTGGCCTGCTTCACCAGTGGCAGCGCACCGAGGCCGCCTTTTTCACCCGCCCAGGAACTCAGGATGATGCCTTCCCAGACCAGGGGTTCGGCACGACCGGCGAAGCTCTCGCTCACCTGGTGCGCCCGGGTCGCCAGGGCTTCAAAACGCTTCTCGCGCTCCTTGGCCGGCGTCTTGTAGTTGACCTGTTCCCAGGCTTGCTGGAGCTCGCGCACCGACTCTTCCACGGTGGCGGCGCTGGCCGCCAGCGGCACCGCCAGCAAGGCCAGGGCCGACAGCGTGGCACCCAGGAAACGGCGGCGCAGCGCGCCGACCCGGAGGGTTGGTTGGGTGGTATCAAACATGTTCAGATCCTTCATATCAAATGGGGGAGCTCAGCGGAGTGATCACCGGAGGGCGATCGGTGGTGGTGGCGGCTGCGGGCAACGCGCGGCTGTTGCGCTTGAAGCCCGCATCGAGCCAGGTGGGCGCGAGGCCGTTGAGGCGCACGGCCAGCGACTCGGGAAAACCCACGAACCGCTCGGCCGCTTCGCTCTCCAGCAGCGCCAGCAACTCGACCGCCACGGTCTGCGGGCTGTCCATCGCGGTGCCGGTGGCCTGGTTGTAGGCCTCCACCGCCTCGTTGTTGAAATCGGTGCGCGTGCTGCGCGGGCCGAGGTACTGCACCTTCACCGGTGTCTCCTGCAGCTCGCGGCGCAAGGCTTCGGCGAAACCGCGCAGGCCGAACTTGCTTGCGCTGTAGGCACTGAAGCCGGGCAGACCCAGGCGTCCAAGCACCGAACCGACGCAGATCACCTGGGCCTTCGGCTGGGTGAGCAGGTGCGGCAGCATGGCCTGCGTCAGCAGCATGGGCGCGATCAGGTTGGTCTGCACCACGGCCTGGATGTCGCGGGCATCGAGCGACTGCAGGCGACCGAACGATGCGAGGCCGGCGTTGTGCACCAGCACGTTGCAGCCCCAGGCGGATGCCAGCACCGACAGGCTCGCCAGGTCCTCCGGGCGCGACAGATCGGCCACCCGGAAGTCAACGCGGGGCGACTTCACACCGGTCAGCTGGGACAGCTCGCTGGCCTGGACCGCCAGGCCCGCCGCCGATCGGCCGACCAGCATCACGGCAGCACCCGCCTTCAGCAGCGCCTGCGCCACGGGCTGACCGATGCCACCGCTGGCGCCCGTGAGCACCACGCGCGCACTGGATGCCTTCATGCCAGCGCCTCCTGCTTGCCCGTTGCCTGGGCCTTGACCACGGGCAGCGGCAGGCCGCGGAAGACGTCACCGTAGAGGCGGAAGAAAGCGCGGGCGCCGTGCACGATGTCGCGCTGGTCCTGCGGGTCCTCGATCTGGTCCATCAGCAGCGCAAAATGGGCGGTGTGTTCCTGGTCCAGCGTGCCGTGCGAGCGCAGGTAGCTGAAGGCCGCATCCGGCAGACCGAGCGGCTGCTGGATGCTGTCGGCCGCCAGCAAGGCCAGCGACACGCTGGTGCCTTCAAGCACATGCACCATGCCGAAGAAGCCCAGCGGATTGCGCCGGGCGATGGTGTCGTAGGCATAGGCCACCATCACTTCGGTGGCGTGGCTTGGCTGACCGTTGCGCACCGCCTCGGCGTCGGCACCGCAGGCGCGGATGTCGTCGAGGATCCATTCCTCGTGGCCGCGTTCTTCTTCGACGTATTCGTCCATCGCGTCGTTGAGCCAGGCGTGGTGCGCCGGCAGCGCGGCCTTGCAGGCCTGCAGCAGGGGCACGGTGTGCTTGACGTGGTGGTAGGCCTCGGTCAGGAAGGCCACATAGCTCGGCAGGGACACCACGCCCTGCAGGCAGCCCTGGATGATGGGGGCGGACAGCAGCCCCATGCGGGCCTGTTCGGTTTCTTTCAGCAGCTCGGCGTGAAATGGCATGTTGGTCTTTCGGAGAGGGGGAGATCGGTTCAGAGGACGGCGTCGGCCAGCAGGCCGAGCGCTTCGGCATGGCGGGCCAGAATGGCGTCGCGCTGGGGCCGTCCGTTGGCCGTGGCCATGCCGGTGTCGGCCGAAAAAGCAGCGGCGGCGCGGACCCAGTGGCGGATCCGGGCGTAGTCGGGCAAGCTGGCGTTGGCCACGTGCACGGCAGCGTGCAGTTCCGAGTCAGCGATGGCCGGGTTCGTCGGCCAGAGCACCGCGCTGAGCGCGGCCTGGCCGTCCCCAAGCACCACGGCCTGGCCGATCGCGCTTTCGCCGCGCAAGGCGGTCTCCACCCACTCGGGCGACACGTTGCGGCCGAAGGCGGTGATCAGCACATTCTTGCGGCGACCGCGCACCTGGACAAAACCGTCGGCGTCGATGTGCCCGAGATCGCCGGTGGGCCACCAGTCGGGTGGTGCCTTCGGGTCACCCAGGTAGCCCGCAAACAGGCTGCCGCTCACTTCCAGTTCGCCATCGCGGGTGACCCGCACGCTGGCGTGCGGCAGCGGCTTGCCGGCGCTGCCGGGGCGGTCGGCACCGGGCAGGTTCAGCGTCTGCACCGAAGCCCCTTCCGACAGCCCATAACCCTCATAAGCCGGAATGCCCAGCCGGTGCGCGGCCTCGATCAGCGGCGCCCCGACGGCCGCACCGCCCACGGCGACCATGCGCAGCGAGGCCGGCGCGCGTTGCCCCTGGCGGGCGAGCCAGCCGACCCAGGCCCGCAGCATCTGCGGCAGCAGGATCAGGCTGTTCGGCTGGTGCTGTTGCACGGCCGCGTGGAAGCGTGCCGGGTCGAAGCTGGACGAACCGGTGAGACCCAGATCGCCCAGGGGCAACACGATGATTTCGGCACCGCGCGCCAGGGGCGCCATCACACCCGCGATGTTCTCCAGCAGCACGGCAAACGGCAACGCACACAGGTGGCGGCGAATGCCCAGCGGCTCCAGCGCCTGCACCAGGCCATCGGCCACCTGCCGCATGCCCTGCGCGGTCAGGCAGACCCCTTTGGGCTGGCCGGTCGTGCCTGAAGTGAAGGTGATCTTGGCCGTACCGGCCGGAAAGGTCTGTTGCAGCGCGGGCAGGCGCAGGCATTGCAGGGCCTGACCGGCCACGGTGCAGTCCTGGCGCGGTGCGTGGGCCCACTGGTTGGCCACGGCTTCGGTGGTCAGCAGGCTGTCCACGCCCGCGGCCATCAGCGCATGAGCGATCTGCGCTGGCGTGAAAAACGCGGGCAGCGGCACGTGCACCACACCCGCCAGCCCGGCGGCCAGATCGGCCACCACCCAGGCGGGCGAGTTGTCCATCAGCGTGGCCAGCACGCGTGTGCCCTGGGCCCGCAACACATGTGCCAAGGTTTGCGCGGCCTCGTGCATGGCCGCGTACGTGATGCTGCGCTGGCCGTCGTTCAACGCGATGGTGGTTGCGTCGGTGTTCAAGAAGCGGCTCCCGCGCTGCGCTGGCGGCGCTCCAGCAGACGCAAGGCCTGCTGCACCTGGCCGGCCAGGACCACCGGGTGGTGCTCGTAGTAGCTGCCCCACTCGGAAGCCGCATCACCCAGGGCCTGCGCGTCGGCGCGCCCCAGCGCCAGCGGCGTGACACCCAGGCGCACGAACAGGTGGCGCAGTTCTTCGGTCAGCGTGCTGACCACCCACGAAGCCCCTTCCACCGCGAGGTGGTGCGCCATCAGAAAGATCAGGCGACGGCCTTCACCCGGCCGCTCAGCGGCCAGGTGACCCACTTCAAAAATGCCTTCCGGCGCCACCGCTGCGCCACTCTGGTGCGCGGCCAGCAACTGCCCGATCGGCGCGTCGAGGTAACGCTGCAGGAACAGCGTGCCCTGGTGCGCCCGCCGGTACCCGGCTGCGGCAACAATCTGCTGGCTCAGCGGATCGCGCAGGCACACCAGCGTGGGCGCAAAACCCGTCACCCGGGCGCCAAACCGGCGTGCGTACACGCGGCCAATGAAGGCTTCGACTTCGCCACGCCGCGGATCGTCCACGGTGTGCACGGTCAGGCGGGGTACGGGCGCTGGCGCGACCAGGGTCGGCAGGCGATCATCCGGAAAAGAGGACAGGGCCATCAACATCCAAGCTCCTTGTGTCAGCCCCGGTTTCCAGATGAACCGGGTGACTTCAGGCGCATGGTGGGCGGGCCACATTAAATGGTCCTTAACCGGTGAGGGCCGTGCCGGCATGAGCGGCAAAACCTAGAATGGCGGCTCCTCTTCCACCTGCCCGCCCCCATGCAACTCGCCACCTGGAACATCAACTCCCTCAACGTGCGCCTGCCCCAGGTGCTGGACTGGCTGGCGGCCCATCCGGTGGACGTGCTGGCGCTGCAGGAACTCAAGCTCACCGATGACAAGTTCCCCGTCCAGGCCTTCACCGACATCGGCTACCAGGCCCAGTGGTTCGGGCAGAAGACCTACAACGGGGTGGCGCTGCTGAGCAAGGTGCCCGCCGTTGACGTCATCAAGAACATCCCCGGCTTTCAAGACGAGCAGTCGCGCGTGTTGTGTGGCACGTTTGACGGCGTGCGGGTGATCTGCGCTTACTTCCCCAATGGCCAGGAGCCCGGCAGCGACAAGTTCGCGTACAAGATGCGCTGGCTCGACGCCCTGCGCGAGTGGCTGCGCGCCGAGCTGGCGGCGCATCCGCAACTGGTGTTGATGGGCGACTACAACATCACCTTCGACGACGCCGACGTGTGGGACCCGGTGGGCCTGCGCGAAACCATCCACTGCACCACCGAAGAACGCACCCACCTGCAGGCGCTGATCGGTCTCGGTCTGACGGACTCGGTGCGCCTGTTTCCGCAACCCGAGAAGAACTACAGCTGGTGGGACTACCGCGATTTTGCGTTCCGCCGCAACCGCGGCATGCGGATTGACCACATCCTGGTCAGCGAAGCGCTGAAGATTCGCGCCACCGCCTGTGAGGTGGACAAGCTGCCGCGCAAGAACGAGCGCCCCAGCGACCACGCGCCGGTGGTGCTCACTCTAAATTGAGTTCCTGAATCTTGCGGGTGATGGTGTTGCGCCCGATGCCCAGCTTCTGGGCCGCTTCGATGCGGCGACCCCGGGTGTTCGCCAGCGCCGTCTGGATCAGGCAGGTTTCAAAACGGTGCGTGAGCACATCCCACACATCGGTGCGCCCCGCTTCCAGCAAGGCCTGGGCCTCGGCCTGCAATCCCGACTCCCATGCCGGCACACTGCCCTCCGCGGGTGGCATCACCATGGCCACGGGAGGCACCGAGGCAGGCAGCGGCGAAGTCCAGGCCGAAGCGACGGATTCCGGCATCGCCGCGACCGCAGGCGGTTCGTTGTCCACCGGGGTCGTGTCCGCCATGGCCAGCACTTCGGGGGGCAGATCCTTGAGGTCGACCACCTGCGAGGGCGCCATGACCGTCAGCCAGTGGCACACGTTCTCCAGCTGGCGCACGTTGCCCGGGAAGTCAAAAGTGCCGAGCAGCTTGAGTGCCGCCTCGGAGATGCGTTTGGGTTCCACGCCGAGCTGCTTGGCGCTCTGCTGCAGGAAGAAGCGCGTGAGCATGGGCACGTCTTCACGCCGCTCGCGCAACGCGGGCAGGCGCAGGCGGATCACGTTGAGGCGGTGGAACAGGTCCTCGCGGAACACGCCTTCCTTGACCCGCTGCTCCAGGTTCTGGTGCGTGGCCGCG
Source organism: Hydrogenophaga sp. L310 (assembly GCF_055703065.1). NCBI lineage: Bacteria > Pseudomonadati > Pseudomonadota > Betaproteobacteria > Burkholderiales > Comamonadaceae > Hydrogenophaga > Hydrogenophaga sp. L310. Next base: position 15,024 of record NZ_JBVPZA010000006.1, on the reverse strand, counting down.
ATCACCCGCACATTGGCGCGCACCGCGCTGTGGCCGCCCACGCGGTAGAAATGGCCGTCGGAGAGCACCCGCAGCAAACGCGTCTGCAGGTCAAACGGCATGTCGCCGATTTCGTCGAGGAACAGCGTGCCGCCATCGGCCTGCTCGAAGCGGCCGCGGCGCATGGTCTGCGCACCGGTGAAGGCACCTCGCTCATGGCCGAAGAGTTCGGACTCCAGCAGGTCTTTCGGGATCGCCGCGGTGTTGATCGCCACAAAGGGCCCACCCGAACGCGGCGAGTGTTTGTGCAGCGCACGCGCCACCAGTTCCTTGCCCGAACCCGACTCGCCCGTGATCAGCACCGTCACCTGGCTCTGGCTCAGGCGGCCGATGGCACGGAACACGTCCTGCATGGCCGGCGCCTGGCCCAGCATCTCGGGCGCGGCCGTCATGCGTTCTTCGGCCACTTCCTCGCGCTGGCTCTCTTCCACCGCGCGACGGATCAGCTCCACCGCCTTGGGCAGATCGAACGGCTTGGGCAGGTACTCGAAGGCACCGCCCTGGAAGGCCGAGACCGCGCTGTCCAGATCGGAGAACGCGGTCATGATGATGACCGGCAGGCCAGGCAGTTTTTCCTTGACCTTTTCCAGCAGATCCAGACCCGAGCCACCGGGCATGCGGATGTCGCTCACGAGAATCTGCGGACCTTCGCTCTCGGGCGTTTCGGCCAGGGCCTTGAGCACTTCCTGCGGGTTGGTGAAACTGCGCGTGGGCAGGTTCTCTCGAAGCAGGGCTTTCTCCAACACGAAGCGGATCGATTGATCGTCATCCACTATCCAGATCGGCTTCATGTGTTCGTGTTCCCTTCGTCAGTCGAGGCGTTGTTGTTTCGGTTTCACGGCAACGGAATCAGCAGTTTGAAATCCGTGTGACCGGGCACGCTCTCACACTCGATCAGGCCATGGTGCTGCTGGACAAAAGTTTGAGCCAGCGTAAGTCCGAGACCCGAACCCCCATCGCGCCCCGACACCAGCGGGAAAAAGATGCGGTCCTTGATCGAGTCTGGAACACCAGGCCCGTTGTCGATCACATGCAATTCCAGTGCCAGCCGATAACGCTGCTTGCCGAAGGTCACTTGCCGGCCGACGCGCGTCCTCAGAACGATCTGTCCATCACCCGCCGCAATGCGCTCGCCCAGCGCCTGCGCCGCGTTGTGCGCGATGTTGAGCACCGCCTGGATGAGCTGCTCGCGGTCACCGCGAAACTCGGGGATGGAGGTGTCGTAGTCACGCACCACCTTCAGCCCTCTGGGAAACTCCGCCACGATGAGTGAACGCACGCGCTCGCAGACTTCGTGGATGTTCACGTCACCGACCACATGTGGCCGGCGGTGCGGCGCAAGCAGGCGGTCCACCAGCGACTGCAGACGGTCGGCCTCGTGGATGATGACCTGGGTGTATTCGATCAGCTCTTTGGATTCGAGCTCCATCTGCAGCAGCTGCGCAGCGCCCCGGATACCCCCCAGCGGATTCTTGATCTCGTGCGCCAGGTTGCGGATCAGTTCCTTGTTGGCCTGGGCCTGGTCGATCAGGCGCTCCTCGCGCTCCTGGCGGGTTTGCAGCTCCAGCGGCAACAGCTCCACGATGACTTCGCCCGGCACCTCGGTCTGCGCCACCACCACGTGCACAGGCAACGGCTCGTGGGTGGCTCGCTTGAGCCAGGTGTCGTAGCGCAATGCCGCAAACTCGTTGCCCCGGGCGCCACTCAGGGCGCTCTGCAGCAGCGTGGGCTCGGTGAAACAGTCCTGCAAGCGCGAACCGTTGATGCTGCGCCGGGACATGCCTAGCGCATCTTCCAGTGCGGTGTTCGCGTACAGCACGACGCCATCAGCCGCGACCACGGCCACCAGGGTGGCCAGCATGTCGAGCGATTGAAACCGGCCCGTGGGCAAGAGCGCAGGAAACGTGTCGTGCTCTGCAGGAGGGGCCGCTTCGAGGCGGGCGGAGAGGGGAAGTGTGGTGGGCTTTTTCAAGCCACCTATTTTGCGGCAGAACCGGACGGCGCCCCGGACCCGCTGTGCCTGTTGAGCTCATTGCGGATGCTGGTCACATCGCTCTCGGCACGCGCAACGGCCGCCTTGAGCTCGGCAACCCGGTCCAGATAGCGCTGGTAGTTGCGCGATTCGATGCCTTCTTTTTCCGGCTCGCCATTGGCATAGGCCTTCTTGGCATCAACCAGACGCGCTTCCGCGCGGCGGAGTTCGGTCTCCAGGATGGCACGTGCATCGCTGTCGCGAGCGCGTTGCTCGACCGAATCCGTGCGGGTGTTGCCGTTGCGCGCCGGTGCACTGCTGGATCGTGGCGCACTGGGCGCGACCGTGCGTTGTGGCACGGGACCCTGGATGATGGTGATGTTGCCACCCTCCATGAGCTTGCAGCCCCGGCTCTTGGCCACCTCGGCATTGTTGGTGTACTCGTTGCCGCAGCGGTAGATGCGCTCCTGTGCCTGCGCCTGGACCAGGCACAGCCCGGCCAGACAGGCAACGAGCCCACGAATCGTGTGGGTGGAATTCAAGTTCAGCAAATCGGCTTCTCCGTCTCAGGAACTCTGGTCAGTTGATTTTTCAGTATGACCCAGATTGCCCACAAAAGTGCCCAGATGGGGTGTCCGGGTGGTGAAATTGCCGCACTCCCCATGCAAAAAGGGACGGTCAAAGCCGTCCCTTCTGTTTGGGGTCCACGTTGAACGCGGGCCACTGAAAACCCGCCCGGTCAAGCCGGGACAGGGATCACAGGCTGTAGTACATGTCGAATTCGACCGGCGCCACTTCGATGCGACCGCGGTTGACTTCGGCCGTCTTCAGCTCGATGTAGGCGTCGAGCATGGAGTCGGTGAACACACCACCCTTGGTCAGGAAGGCGCGGTCCTTGTCCAGGTACTCCAGCGCCATGTCCAGGCTGTGGCAGACGGTCGGCACCAGCTTGTCTTCTTCCGGCGGCAGGTGGTACAGATCCTTGGTGGCGGCTTCGCCCGGGTGGATCTTGTTTTCCACGCCGTCCAGACCGGCCATCAGCAGGGCCGAGAAGCCCAGATAGGGGTTCATCAGGGGATCGGGGAAGCGGGCTTCCACGCGACGACCCTTGGGGTTGGCGACGTACGGGATGCGGATCGAGGCCGAGCGGTTCTTGGCCGAGTAGGCCAGCTTCACCGGCGCTTCAAAGTGCGGCACCAGACGGCGGTAGCTGTTGGTACCGGGGTTGGTGATGGCGTTCAGGGCACGGGCGTGCTTGATGATGCCGCCGATGTAGTACAGCGCAAACTCGCTCAGGCCGGCATAGCCGTCGCCAGCGAACAGATTCTTGCCGTCTTTCCAGACCGACTGGTGCACGTGCATGCCGGAACCGTTGTCACCGGCGTAGGGCTTGGGCATGAAGGTCGCGGTCTTGCCATAGGCGTTGGCGACGTTGTGAACCACGTACTTCTGCAGGATGGTCCAGTCGGCGCGCTGCACCAGGGTGCTGAAGCGGGTGCCGATTTCGTTCTGGCCGGCGCCCGCCACTTCGTGGTGGAACACTTCGACCGGAATGCCCAGCGATTCGAGGATCAGGGCCATCTCGGCGCGCATGTCCTGCGTGCTGTCGACCGGGGGCACGGGGAAGTAGCCGCCCTTGACGGTGGGACGGTGGCCGCGGTTGCCGCCTTCGAGCTTGGCGCCCTTGTTCCAGGGCGCTTCGTACTCTTCGATTTCGTAGAAAGTGTGGCCCGGGGCGGTGCTCCAGCGCACGCCGTCAAACAGGAAAAACTCGGGCTCCGGTCCGAAGAAAGCCGTGTCGCCCAGGCCGGTGGACTTGAGGTAGGCCTCGGCGCGCTTGGCGATGGAACGCGGATCGCGGTCGTAGGCCTTGCCGTCGGCAGGCTCGATCACGTCACAGGTCAGGATCAGGGTCGTTTCTTCGTAGAAAGGATCGATGTTGGCCGTGTTCGGATCGGGAACCAGCTGCATGTCCGAGGCTTCGATGCCCTTCCAGCCCGCGATGGACGAACCATCAAACGCATGACCCGAAATGAATTTGTCCTCGTCGAAATGCGAGACGGGCACGGTGGTGTGCTGTTGCGCACCACGGGTGTCGGTGAAACGAAAGTCGACGAATTTGACTTCGTTGTCTTTCACCATTTGCATCACGTCTGCGACGGTCTTGGCCATCAAATACTCCTGTTACTTGGTAGGTGGAAATAGATACGACGCTGGTGTGAAGCAGTTTTTGTGCCATTTCTCGACCCATGGATGACGGGTCCACAAACCTGGTTCGCACGCGGCCGGCCATTATGGCGCAGGCCACCTGATCCGCCATGGCCTTGAATGCCCAATCACGCCAGCCAACACCGTGGTGACAACGCGGCGCCACGCACCCCATCAACAAGCACCAAACAGGTGCAAAAGGCCAAAGCACCAAACAGGTGCAAACCTTCAACGCACCATTTCAGGGCCCAATGGGGCGCCGTGGGCGCGCAAACCGGCCAGCAACTGGTTGAAGGCCGCGGTTACCGCCGCGGGCTCCCCTTTCACCCCGAGTTCGATGTGGCGGCCAAAAACCGGGTGGTCCACGCTGGGCAGGCTGAACACCTTGACGGGATGCTGCCGCTCGATCTGCTCCATCAACGGCGTGAGCGCGGCCTCCATGGCGCCCATGACCACCACCGACCGCTCCAGCCAGCAACCAGCGCGGTGCAGATGGGCGTAGGTCTGGTCGAGCACCGCTTCGATCATGGGCCAGGCCATCACCGGAAACCCGGGCAAAAAATGCACCGCGCCCCCGCCCGGACCATCGCAGGAAAAGCCTGGAATCCTGTTGTACGGATTGGCGATGATCCTGGCACCCACCGGGAACACGCCCATGTTGAAGCGGTGCACGTTATCGGGGCGCTCCGGGTCGTACACCTCTCCGCGCTCTTGAGCCAGATCGCGCATGCGCTGCTCGATGAGCACCTGCGCCTGCGGATGCAGGGCCAGATCACATCCCAGCGCCGCAGCCGCACACTGGCGCGTGTGGTCATCGGGCGTGGCGCCGATGCCGCCGCAGGAAAAAACCACATCGGATGAGGCAAACGCTTCGCGCAGGGCCGCTGTGATGCGCGGACGCTCGTCGCCCAGGCAGCGCGCCCAGGCCAGCGAAAGGCCACGCGCCTGCAGCAGTTCGATCACCTTGGGCAGGTGTTTGTCGGCCCGTTTGCCCGAAAGGATTTCGTCGCCAATGATGATCAGGCCGAAGGACGGCGCTGCGGGTTCGCTCGAAGACATGAAGGGGGTTCAACTTCCGGAAGACGTGGATGGCGGTAAAAAAGGCGGCGTGCCGGGCCCATCCGGCGGTGGGTCAATCCGGCCCGGGTCCGCCTGAGGCACCGCCTCAAGGATCTCGACCGCCGTGGTCGCCCGCAGACGCTCCAGCGCCGCCAGGGCGAAATGGGCAAACCAGAGGGACGCAAAGGCAAAGACCAGTGTGTAGATCCAGATCGCGACCGGAATCAGCAGCGGAGCCAGGGCGATCAGCATGGCGCCCGATGCCCAGATCAGGCTGGGGGCTGCACCGAGATAGCCGCTGAGGATGCCCATCAGCAACAAGGTGCCCCGGTGCTCCCGCATCAGCGCCTTGCGCTCCGGAGCGCTGGCATGCACCGCCAGCGCATCAAAGGCAAACACCCGGTACGTGAGCCAGCCCCAGATCAGTGGCGGCACGATCAACACCAGCGGCGGCACCAGCCACAGCGGCATCGACACCAGCAACGCGACCAGCGCCAGCAGCGTGGAGCCGAGCGACCAGAGCACGCTCACGATCAGCGAGCCGCCCTGCTTGCGCTCCATGGCTGGAAAGCGGCGCTGACCCACCAGCTCGACCATGGCGGGCGTCATGAACAATGCCACCAGCAGCAGCGACAGCACCACGATCACCGGCGTGGCCAGCACGAGCACCAGCAGCGGTGCGAAGACCGCCCGCAAGGCGCCCATGCCCACCCGATCCAGCCAGCCCAAGGCACCCTGCACGAATCCATAGGTTTCCAGCCAGGCCGTCACGGAGGCGACCGTTGATTCCCAGAAAAAGTAGCCCAGGCCAAACGACAGTGCCACCATCAGGACCAGCGGCAGAAACGACAGCGCGATCACCCGCGGATGCATGCAATACACCGCAGCACGCCAGAAAGCATGGAGCATGGGTTTCATCGCAGCAAGAATACAGGCTTTCAACCCGCCAGGGCCCCGCCGGACCCGACCGAGTGGCAAGGCATGAACCGTGAATCCCGACCTCGAACCGGCCATCATCGATCCACACCGCCATCCCATGAACAGCACCCCCATCGACGGCATCCAGCTGGAAACCGTCCACCTGCCCGGCCCCCCGGATCGCGCACCGCTGGTGTTTCTGCACGAAGGGCTGGGCAGCGTGTCCATGTGGCAGCAGCGCGGGCAAGACTGGCCGCGCGAACTCTGCGCCGCCACCGGTCGTGCCGGCTGGGTCTATTCGCGCCGCGGCTATGGCCAATCGGATCCGGTTGCCGATGTCAGGGGGCCATCGCGCTGGCAGGGCAGCTGGCATGTGGGTCGCCACGAACCGGACTACATGCACCTGGAGGCCTTCAACGTCCTGCCCACGCTGCTCGCCGCCTGGGGCGTGGAACGCCCGGTGCTGGTGGGGCACTCGGACGGCGCCAGCATCGCGCTCCTGCACGCCAGCCGCCACCCCGTGAGCGCCTGCGTGGTCTTGGCGCCGCATGTTTTTGTCGAAGAAGTCGCCCTGAACGCCATCGCACAAGCGCGCAACGCCTATCTGTCCGACGCCACCGGCAACGCCCAAAACCCGCGAGCAGGCAACCAGAACCTGCGCGACCGGCTCGCGCGCCACCACGCCGATGTCGACAATGCGTTCTGGCAATGGAACGACATCTGGCTGAGCGACGCCTTTCGCGCTTTTGACATCCGCCCCGAATGCCGGCAGATCCAGGCCCCGCTGCTCGCCATCCAGGGACTTCAGGACGAATACGGCAGCCTGGAACAGTTGCGCGAGATCGAGCGCGCGGCGCCTCATGCCCGGACACTGGAGATACCCGATTGTGGACACAGCCCGCACCGCGACCACCCCGCCACCCTGACCAGCGCCATCGAACGTTTTCTCGCCTCCTTGCCCTGAATCCTCCGTCCGGGGGATGTACGCGGACAGCCACCTTGGGCACAATTTCTGGCCGCACACCCCCGACCCGCATCGCCAGAACAATCACCCCATCCACACGCTGGCGCACAGCCCCCAGATCAACCGCGTCAGCCGCCGGCAGGCCCTGTGGCTGTTCGGCTGGCCCCGGTCGGAACCTCCCCGTGCAGACCCACGCCACGCATCAGCCTTCCGCAACCCCACAAGGCCCCTCCAAACCGCAAGGAAGTCACGATCAAGCCGTGCGATATCACCACAAAAGTAACCATTCTTGTATCAAAAATATACATTTGACACATCATTCCTACGTATCCGCCTTGAGTCCCTTTTCACCATGAACTCCTGGAACAACCCATGGCTGCTGGCCGTGCTGGCACCTGCGCTGCTGGCGCTGGGTGCGGTGCTGCACCGCTATTGGGAAGCCAGGCAGGCCAAGGCGCGCCGACGCATTCCCAAACACTGGCCCCTGAGCGCCCGCTCCATCACCAACAGCGAAGAAGCGCGCGTCTGGCACTGGCTGGCTCGCGCGTTCTACGACCACCACATCATGATCAAGTTGCCGGTCACGCGCTTCACCCTGCCGCGGGACAAGGAAAATGGCATGGACTGGTACAAGTTGCTCGGTGGCGTGTACTGCACGTTCACCATCTGCAAGTCCGATGGCCGTGTGGTGGGTTGCCTGGATGTGCCGGGTCGCAACGCCCTGCCACGCAGCACGCGCCTGCTCAAACACTCGCTGCTCACCCAGTGTGGCCTGCCTTACTGGGTGGTTCGCTCCAGTGCCCTGCCCACGGTTTCAGAGATCCGGGCCGAATTCCTGGGCGAAACGCCCACCGCCCAGTCCATGCGCGAACGCGAGCAGGAAGAGCGCGCCATGATCGCCGCGCAAAACAACCTGCGTTCGGCACTCACCCGCCAGCGCGGCAACCGCCAGAGCGATTTCAGCCCCCTGTCCACCTGGCCCAGCAGCACCTCCGGCGACTCCCGGGCCAGCGAACTCGGCTCGCAATGGCAGGAAAATTCCTTCCTCATCCCTCTCGACAGTCGCAAGGGCGAGTTGCTCTGAGTGGCGCGCTCGCTCAGGCGGGCTTCGAAGCGGGCACCTTCAGCGTCAGGGCCGCGACCTCTTCACCGCTGAGCCAGCGCCATTGACCCGGCGCCAGCTCGCCTGAGAGCTGCAAACCGCCGATGGACGACCGGTGCAAACCCTCCACCCGATTGCCCACAGCAGCCACCATGCGCTTGACCTGGTGGTATTTGCCCTCGGTCAGCGTGAGCTGCAGGTGGTGTTCACCCACAGCGCGACAAGCCGCCGCCTTCACCGGCCGGGGATCGTCATCCAGCACCACGCCAGCCAGCAAACGCGCCACCTGATCCGGGGTGATCGGATGCTTGAGTTGCGCCTCGTACACCTTGGGCACATGGTGCCGCGGTGAAGTCAGACGGTGAATGAACTTGCCGTCGTCCGAGAGCAGCAGCAGGCCGGTGGTGTCCTGATCCAGGCGCCCCACGGCTTGCACACCCGCGGCGGCACCACCTCCGCGCATGCGCAAGGGGCCAGGCAACAGGGTGTAGATGCTGGGGTAGGTGCTGGGCTTCTGCGAACACTCCGTTCCCGCCGGCTTGTGAAGCAACAGATAAGCCAGCGCATGGTATTCCCAGCGCTCACCCTGCACCCAGAAAACCAGCCCCTGCTCGTCCACCACTTTGGCCGGGTCTTCGCAGACCTGCCGCTGCTCACCCAACTGCACCAGCCCCTGCTGCACCAGGCCGCAGCAAACGCGGCGTGTGCCGAAGCCCTGGGAAAAAAGAATGTCCTGCAACTGCATCATGATCGGGAATACCACCGCGGTTGAACATGAACCGCACGAATGGGCAGACAAGAAAAAAGCCCCGAAGCAATGACGCTTCGGGGCTTTCTGGTTGTGGTGGTGGTGGAACACGGAACCGAACCCGCGTCCGTCATCTGAACCAGATACGAAAGCAGCGCCATTGTAGGTGCCCACCTGTACGAAACGAGCATCTCGGAAATCCGGCCGTCCAACGCTGCACCAGTTCGGACAACCATAAACACACCCATTTACACCCATTCTTGGACGCCTTCACCACCAGCCGGGCCTAGATGCCACTTGCCTTAGTCCCATTTTGGGACTACACTTCGACCCATGCGAGTGATTGCCGTGTCTACCCTTCGGGCCTTCTGGGAGCGCTACCCCGACGCCGAGCAGCCGCTGAAGGCTTGGTACGAGGAGGCCACCAGCGCGAGCTGGAGCCAGCCCGCCGACATCAAGGAGCAGTACCGCAGCGCCAGCGTGCTGAAGAACCGTCGCGTGGTCTTCAACATCAAAGGCAATGACTACCGGCTGATCGTGGCCATTGCTTACAAGTTGCAGATCGTCTACGTGAAGTTTGTCGGCACCCACAAAGAGTACGACGCAGTGGACGCCGAAACCGTTGAAATGGCCTGACCGGCCACGGAGGAAAACATGGACATCCGCCCTATTCACACCGAAGCAGACTACAAGGCCACTCTCAAAGAGATTTCGGCCTTGATGGAGTCCGATCCTGATCTGGGCACGCCAGAGGGGGATCGCCTGGACATCCTGGCCACGCTGGTGCAAGCCTACGAGGCCAAGCACGTACCCATCACCGCGCCAGATCCGGTGGAAGCCATCAAATTCCGGATGGATCAAAGCGGTCTGTCCGTCAAAGATCTTGAGCCGATCATTGGCAAGAGCAATCGCGTCTACGAAGTCCTTAGTCGCAAGCGCCCGCTGACGTTGGCCATGATCCGCAGACTGCACAAGAGCCTGGGCATCCCGGCCGATGTGCTGATTGCGGAGACGGCTGCGGGGTGATCAGCGAATACTGAGCTTGGCTTCTACGGTGAACAGCGTTGTCATGGGGTCATCTGTTCAGGAGAAAAAGATGCACTACCCCGTGATGACCGAAAAGCACCTCGCCGACCGCTGGCAGGTCAGCCTCAAGACACTACGACGCTGGCGACTCGACGGCGAAGGGCCTGTGTGGCACAAGCTGTTCCGACAAGTGCGCTACCACGACGCCGACGTCCTCGAATTCGAGCAACGAAGCGCGCAGCACCTGATGACGATGCTAGGCATCACTCGGGAGTTCAAGCCCGTCGAATCGGAGGCGACCCTCGGCCAAGGCCTCGGTGCCGAAGCCGAAAGCCACTACTTCACAGCAAAGGAAATCGCCGAGGCAGCATCGCTGCCGACCCACCTTTTTCGCGATCAGACAGAACGCAATCGCAAGCGCGTGCCGCACCTGATGCTGGTGGGCAACCTGCGGTTTTCACTGCCCGCGATCCTGGCATGGGAGATCGACAACAGTGTGCGTGGCAATGCCGCTGCAGCAGCCGTCGACGAAATCGAGAGCCCGGCCACCCCTTCGGAGCCAGCCAAGCGCTGGCACGAAATCGTCAGGGAGCAGGACGCAGCGCAGTTCGATTCCGCGCCGTAGTCTGAACGGTTGTCCCTGTTTTTGGCCGAAAGTCCACCGTTTCGGCCATTTGTCCCTTGAGGGTGGAACACGGAACCGAACCCGCGTCCGCTTTCAGAACCAGATAGTAACGCACGGGTCTTTAGGGCGCGGATTCGACGATTTGGCCGAACCGCAGCTGGGTGCCACGTCAAGGCTCCAGCGAAGTTCAAACGGGGACTTGACACCCGGCAGGCCTGCGATGCCAACCCAGATCACTCAAACCACCCCAGAATTCAAAAATATATTTGTTTTTTGCACTTTTGAGTCATAATAAGACTCTATTTTATAAAAATGAGGTGAATGCAATGCTGGTCGAGTTCCGCGTCAAGAACTTCCGCAGTCTGCGCGACGAGCAGGTGCTTAGTCTTGTTGCGTCCAAGGACAAGACCCTGCAGGACACCCACACCCAAGCCACCGGCATCAGTGCCGCACCCACCCTGGTGCGCAGTGCTGTGGTCTATGGTGCCAACGCGAGCGGCAAGTCCAATCTCATTAAAGCCCTGCAGTACATGCGCGGCGTGGTGACCGAGTCCGCGACGGCGATCCAGCCGGGCCAGACCTTCGCAGTTCAGCCCTTCCGACTCGATGTCGATTCCGCCAGTCAACCCAGCGAGTTCGAAGTCACGTTCCTGCTCGATGGTGTGCGCTACCAGTATGGCTTTTCCATGACAGCTCAGCGGATCGTCAGTGAGCACCTGCTGGTTTACAAGGCGTTCAAGCCCCAGCGTTGGTTCACACGCCGCTTTGACACTGAGACCGGCAAGGATGTCTACGACTTCGGTCCCGGCCTGAAAGGACCCAAGAACCTGTGGGAAGGTGCCACCCGACCGAACGCCCTCTTCCTGTCGATGGCCGTACAACTCAACAGCGAAGCCTTGCGACCGGTGTTCGACTGGTTTGTGAATCGCCTGGTGATCTTCAACGAGCAAGCCCAACTCAGTCCACAGGTGTCCATTCAGATGCTCAAGCAGGATGACGGCCGCAAGGAGATTTGCAACTTCCTCTCTGCTGCCGACATCAGCATCGCCGACATTGATGTGGAAACACGCAAAGTCCCTGGGCAGGCCGTTCACTTTGACTTGGTGGCCGGTAAAACTGAAGTGCGCTCGGAAGAAATGGAAGAACACAAGCTGCGCTTCCATCACGTCACCGAACAGGGCAAAGCCGTGTTTGAATTGATGGACGAATCCAACGGCACGCGCAATTTGCTGTTTCTTGCAGGACCAGTGCTCGACATCCTCCGCAAAGGGCTAACGCTGGTCATCGACGAGCTCGACACCAGCTTGCACACCTTGCTGGTGCGCGAACTCGTGCGACTGTTCCACCGCCCAGAGATCAACACCGGCGGCGCACAACTGATATTCACGACGCACGACACGTCGCTGCTGGACGCACCAGATTTGTTCCGACGCGATCAAGTGTGGTTCGTAGAAAAAGACCGTGATCAGACCTCGGCGTTAGTCAGCTTATCCGAATTCAGCCCGCGCAAGAACGAGGCACTGGAACGCGGCTACCTGATGGGACGGTATGGCGGCGTGCCATTCCTCAGCCACACCCTGGGGCTGAAACACTGATGGCTCGCGACAACTCCCCCAAAGAGCGACAACAGAAACAGCTTGAGCGCAAGCAGGGACGGCGGGCGAGCTACGACCGCATCTTGATCGTTTCTGAAGGCAGCAAGACCGAGCCGAATTACTTTCGTGAGATCCGTGCGGCCTTCCGCTTGCACACTGCCAATGTGGAAGTTCGACCCAGCGAATTAGGCACTGCACCTATCCAGGTGGTGCAGTACGCCCAAGCATTGTTTGAAGATGGCGACCGCCACAAGAACATTCAGCGTCGCGCGTTCGAGAAGGTCTATGCCGTGTTTGACCGCGATGACCATGACAGTTATCACGAGGCGCTGACGCTGGCTGCCTCGCTCGATGGCAAGCTCAGGAACGATGCCAAGCAGCCGGTAGCCTTTCAGGCCATTGCTTCCGTGCCCAGTTTTGAGTTGTGGCTGTTGCTGCATTTTGAGGATATTCAGGCTCCGCTGCATCGTGATGAAGTGATGCGCCGCCTCAAGCTGCACATTCCAGGGTACGACAAAGGTGCTGGCAACGCGTTCGCGATCACCGGCGCGCATTTATCGGTCGCCACCCTGCGTTCAGAACGGTTGTCAGCGCGTTTCACGGCGCACACAGATCCCGAACCGTTCACTGCCATTGTCGAATTGGTGAGGTTGCTGACAACACTTCGTGGCTGACATCGCAGCGATAAGCGCAGCCATTGCGGAGCGCACCGTCGTGTCATGACATCGTTGTGACGATTCGTCTCACTTGTAAAGACAAGGAGAAGAAATGGGTGTGAATGGGTGCTTGATTGGTTTGCAGCCATACCGAGTCGCCAACATCGTTGCACAAGGCAATAGGCCACCAGAGTTGGCCAGCGGGTTCCATACAAATTTTCGTATGGAGAAACTCGATGCCCACCAAAAATTGCGCCTGCTGCGGCGAGCCGTTTACACCCCGACCTCAGGTCCCCGATCAATCCTACTGTTCGGCACCCGCCTGTCAACGCGAGAGACGACTTCGGTGGCAAAGCGTCAAGATGCAGACCGATCCCGACTACCGTGAAAACCAGTCACGCAGCCAGCGCGCGTGGCTTGATCGTAATCCTGATTAGTCGCCCCTGAAGAATCCCCGGAACCCGCATAAACACAGGGCTTTCGGGGTGATTGCGGGTAGCCGGAACTCCCAGTTTGATTTCCAATAGGGGCAGTTTTCTGGGAGTTCTGCCGTGCTGTTTGCCTGCCCCGCCACCGACGATTTCTTCCGCTCGCGCATCGATCACATGATCGATCTGCGCCATCCGCTGGCGGTGTTGGCCTCGCGCATGCCCTGGCAAGAGATCGAAGCGCGGGTGGCTCAGGTCTTCTCCCGCAAAGGCCGCGCTGGTGTGGTCATGCCCGACCTGGACCTCTTCGGTGAGCAGGTGCAGCGTGCAGCAGTGGCCAGCAACGCAGGACGCCCCCGCATACCGCTGCGCATCATGATCGCGCTGCTGTACCTCAAACACGCCTTCAACGAGTCCGACGAGGGTGTCGTCGAGCGCTGGGGCGAGACGCCGACCTGGCAATTCTTCTCGGGCCAGGCGTACTTTGAACACCACCGCCCCTGCGACGCCACCACCCTGATCAAGTTCCGCCAGTTGCTGGGCGAAGAAGGTGTGGAAGAACTGCTGGCTCAGACCATCAACGTGGCCGTGGACCTCAAGCTGATCAAGCCGCAGGAGCTCACGCGCGTGATCGTGGACAGCACCGTGCAGCACAAGGCCGTTGCGCATCCCACCGACAGCCGACTGTTGGAGACGGCGCGCGCCAAGCTGGTGGAGGCGGCCAAGGACGCCGGCATCGAGCTGAAGCAGACCTTCGCCAAGGAAGGCCAACACCTCAGCCACAAGGCCGGGCGCTATGCCCACGCCCGCCAGTTCAAGCGCATGCGCCGGGCCATCAAACGCCAGCGCACCATCGTCGGCCGACTGCAGCGCGAGATTGATCGCAAGGCCAGCGCCATCGGGGCTGCCGTGCGGGATGCGCTGGGCGAGACCTTGAACAAAGCCCGGCGCATCGTGGCCCAGAGCGGCCAGCGCAAAGCCGCCGAAGGACAACCCAAGCTCTACGCCTGGCACGCGCCCGAGGTGGATTGCATCAGCAAAGGCAAGGCCAAACAGCCCTACGAGTTCGGGGTCAAGGTGGGCATCGCCAGCACCTTCAAAGGCAACCTGATCGTGGGCGCCCGGGCGTTCCACGGCAACCCGTACGACGGGCATACGCTGAGCGAGCAACTGGAGCAGGCCACGATCCTGATGCAGGACAGCAGGGCAAAACCAGTGACGGCGTTCGTCGACTTGGGCTATCGGGGTGTGGATGCGGACAACCCGGATGTGCACATCGTGCACCGGGGCAAGGCCAAACGGATCAGCGAGCAGGAGCGACGCCAGCTCAAGCGGCGCCAGGCCATCGAACCCATCATCGGCCACCTCAAAGCCGATCACCGCATGGACCGCTGTCACCTCAAAGGTGAGCGGGGTGACCGGCTGCATGCGGTGCTGTGCGCTGCCGGTTTCAACATCCGCTGGTTGCTGCGCATGATCGCCAAGAAGGGCATCACCTTCTTGCGATCTGTTTTTTTGTGCCTGCAGCAGGCCCTGTCCCAAGGCCGGTCTTGGCTGGCGTCTGTCATGGCGCTGGGCATCGGGACAGAAAACACCTGGCTATCGGCCCGTCGTTCCCCGCGCTTCCACCCTCTGGATGTTCACGCGTCGGCTTCTGCTTGAAATGAATATTTCAGGGACGACT